>JAZKAR010000024.1:0-60980 GCA_040389065.1 Pseudomonadota bacterium
TTAGGGTTTTAGCACCGCTGGCATGCGCCATTATCTGATGGCCTAAACAAATACCGAATAAAGGTATTTTCTTTTCCATTAATGACGTGGCAGTATCAATTGCATAGTCACAAGGTTCAGGGTCGCCAGGGCCATTAGAGAGAAATACTCCATCAGGATTCAAAGCTAATACTTCATCTACGGGTGTTTGAGCGGGGAATACGGTTAAGCGGCAACCGCGCTCGGCTAGCATGCGCAGAATGTTACGCTTCACCCCATAATCATAAACAGCCACATGGTATTTAGGATTCGTCTGCTTACCATAACCTGCTTCGCCATCGTCTTTTTTAAGCTGCCATTCGGTTTCAGTCCACTCATAGGCCTCATGTGTAGAGGCTATTTTTGCCAAGTCCATCCCTACTAACCCTGGAAATGCTTTAGATAAAGCTAAGGCTTTCTCAGCTTCACCTCCAACTAAAATAGCTCCATGCAATGTGCCTTTTTCTCTTAAAAGACGAGTAAGGCGACGGGTATCAATACCTGCAATACCAATTACGCCTTCTGCTTTTAAATAATTTGATAAACTTTGGTTAGAGCGAAAATTAGAAGTAACTTGAGAGAGTTCTTTAATAATGAGGCCGGCAGCATGAATTTTATTCGCCTCAATATCTTCAAGATTCACGCCAGTGTTTCCTATATGAGGATACGTAAGCGTAACGATTTGGCGACTATAGCTAGGGTCAGTCAGGATTTCCTGGTAACCAGTCATTGAGGTATTAAATACTACTTCACCATGGGTTTCACCCGGTGCACCAATTGAAATGCCCTCAAAAATTGAGCCATCTTCTAAAGCAAGAACGGCTAACTCCTTTGTTTGAAAGAAGGGCGTATTGAATGCCCTTACTGATGTCGTCGACATAAATTCTCCAATGGATAAGGCCCAAAGAATCAACCAACGCAAAAGCGAGTTTGGATTATTTCTTGCTTTAAATGAGATAGAGGGTAAGATCTCTCGAAAATAATTCCCTTGGTTAGGTGAATTATTTTTAATGTATTTGGTTGCTGCCGGTTGTAATTTTCTGGGTTTTGTATGATTACTATCTTTGTAAGATAAAGACTACAAAAAATATAGGGAACGCATTGTATATGAGCCTTTATATAAGGCGCAAGAATAAATGAAGTGTATTTTTATCCGTATGCATTATATGCATGAGACTATGTATGAACTGCATGAGTATGATAGTTAAAATAACTAACTAAAAGTGAAATAATATTTAAAAAATCATTGTATTGTATTGAAAATATAGAAAAAATTAAGATTTAAATATTCGTCAATAAATAAAGTCATATAAAAACATACATATTGGATATGTTTGGCTCAACTTGCTTTTATTTTGTTAATGAAAAATTATTTTTTATTAACATATTGATTTTAATTGTTTTTAAGTCGGTGCCCTCATGGCAATCTATGGTAGACCCTAATAAAAATTATAAGTTTCTTTTTTTTGTGTCATAATTTCGCCCCCGCATGAAAGTTAGCGGCTTTATGTTTTTTTGATGTAATGTGTTGATTATTAAAGTATTGGTTGGGGGTGTTTGAGTGACTAATTTTTCATGCCCCTTTTTTATAACCATAAGAATTTTCTTAAATAAATGTAGGGAATAAGAGGGGTAAATTTTATTTTGTGGATGATTGTTAAATCGTGCTTAAATTCTGAATAAGTAGTGGCTAATTAATATGGATATTAAATGGATTGAAGATTTCATTTGTCTTGCACAAACAAAAAACTTTTCACGTGCTGCGCATGAGAGAAATGTTACTCAGTCAACATTTAGCCGAAGAATTCAATCATTAGAAGCATGGTTAGGTTTTGATATTATTGATCGCAGTTCATTTCCATTAAAATTAACCTTAGAGGGTGAAGAATTTTATAGTTTAGCTGAAGAAATTTGCCCTAAATTAAATGAGATTCGAGAGCGGCTGAGAGATAAAAAAAGAATAAGCGATGGCTTAAAGATTGCAACTGGGCATGCATTATCGTTAGACTTTATTCCAAACTGGTTAAAAACACTTCCTATTCCGCACGAAAAAATAAGCATTCAAGTGGCTTCATATAATATTCATGATTCTGCAGTAGCATTAGCTGAAGGAGGATGTGATTTATTAATTTGTTATCATCATGCAGCATTGCCTATTCGATTTGATTCAAATTCATACCCTTATATTAATTTAGGGTCTGAATTAATTATTCCTGTATCCATTCCTGATAAACAGGGAAAAGCAGTTTTTAAAATTCATGATGATAAAGAGCAGGTTGTTGATGTGGTGGGCTATGGAAATGTTTATTTTGGGCGCGTAGTCGATTTAATTTTATCAAAAGCACCTTATGTTCCTCCTTTTAAATATAGCTATACATCAAATTTATCTGATTTTATTAAAAGGATGGTTTTAGATGGTTATGGTATGGGTTGGTTGCCAGAACGTCTTATTGAAAAAGAGCTGGCTGCTGGAGAGCTTGTATATGCTGGCAATGCTTCATGGATGCTGAGTCTTGATATACGCTTATACCGCTCAATTCATAATAAAAAATTAATGCTAGATAACGTATGGGCGTCTTTAGGTTAAGTTTTTAAGATTTACTTTTAAAGCAAAGTGCTATTATTTATATATCATTAACCGCTGCATGCTAGCTTCTTTGAAGCATTATAGAAATATTAAAATAAGTAAACAGGCAGCGGTAATTTATAATCATAATGTAATACAACGTGTACGCACAGTAATGTTACTAAAATCAATTTTTATCGCTAGCAGGCTGTGGCTTCAGTCATTTTAAAAATACCTGTAGCATTACTTGCATCAAATGCCAAATCAAGTTTTGTTATACCATTTTCTTCAAAAAAATCGCGACTAATAAATTCAAAAAATGAGCCTGGCACTGTCATATTAATATTGTTTTCATTTTGTTTAAATGGGCGCTCAACTTGAGTTGCTTTAATGGCTGTTTGTCTTACTCTTTTTGTTTGTGAAATTTCAATGGTATCTTTGATTGTAAATCCTTCTTTTCGTAGTTCTTCAGATAGCGTAAGCACATTTTCTACGCGATCAGTGGCGTGATTAAATGCGTTACCTTCGGTGGCAATCCAGGCCATTTCTGCAGATTCATTTTTTAATAATGCATAATCTTCCACTGTGATGGGTTCATGTTGTCGATCAAAGCAACCAGCTAGGCTGACAATCAGCTGTTTGGCCTGCTCAATAGGCAATGATTTATCACGGCGCAGTTGCTCTATTAATGCGATATCATCGGGCGATAAAGGATCGCGTGAGGTACCAACCACGCGAGAAACCGCTTGTTGAAAATCAGAAGAAAAACGATCAGGGTGTAATTCTGAAACAAAATATTGCGGAATATCTTCAGGAAAATCTTCATGAGCATACGAACGGCCAGTCATTTTAAGGCGCGTAAGGGGGTAAGTGGCTGCATGTGTATAGCCTAATGCGGTAAGAAATCGTGTGAAAGAAGCTTCTCCGCGGGGTAGTTGACCAGAAAACCAGTCAACCGTTCTTAGGGCGCCATGATCAAATATTAGGTTTTGTTGATGTTTTTGTATGCGTTCGATATATAAAGTGCTTTCAGGTACACGCCTTACAAGTTCTGCTAGTAAGCGTAAGGCTAAAGCAAAAGCAATTTCGGCGCGAGAAGTAGTATTTTCATTATTTGCTGGGGAAGATAAATGAGGAATATGTAAGCAACTCCACATCCACTCATTTTCCTGATTGCTGAGTTGATCACCAATGAGGTTGCGAAGCGTGTCACGGGTAAGGTGAGAAATCGACATGATAGTTTCCGTAAGAATGGAGTAACGATTATGCAAGCAGCTTCAACCTCTGTAAATGATTTTCCCGAAATTAAAGATCCTGGGTAATGAATTTTAAGCGGTGCTGAAACGAGATAGAAGCGTTAAGAACGCCCCTAAGATATTTTATTTATTCTAAATTTTTGTAAGGCTTCGACGTTAAAAGGAAAGGTTCTATCCTTCTTTGGAGTTAGCGTATGCAATCAACAAGACGGTTTTTTCTTGTCTTTGGCGGAAGTGTAATACTTGCTTCGACGCTGATTGCATGGGCAGGTTTTGAGTTACCTATATCAGGGTGTTTAGCGCTGCTAGTACAAGGTTTAATACTAACATCAATGGCGTGTTATGTACTTGAAGGCGATACTGCAGAAGAAACATATACAGAACTTTCTTCTAGCGTTCCTAGTTCAAATTTAATGGTTTCAAGTGAAGTGATATGGCTAGATTCTTTAAAGGAGTCTGAGCGCCAGTGCGTAATCATCACTGACGATTTAAGACGCTTTCAGCAAATTTTAAATGATGCAATTCCTACACTTGTTTCTAGCTTTAGAAGCATGCATGAATGCGCTAGCACTCAAAAAGAATTATCAGGCCGTATTCAAGACTCCCCTGATGGAGATGCTCTCTCATCTGGGTTTATGGGTTTTGTAAATCAAACTCAAAGTACACTTGCAAAGTTTGTCGATTATACCGTTCAAAACAGCAAAGTAGGCATGGATATCGTTGATAAAGTAGATACAGCGAATACCAAAGTAAGTGCTATTTCAAAAGTTTTGAAAGAAATAGAGTCTATTTCTAAACAAACTAATCTGCTAGCTTTGAATGCAACGATTGAAGCAGCAAGGGCAGGTGAGGCAGGAAGAGGCTTTGCAGTGGTAGCGGATGAAGTACGTAGTTTATCGATGCGTACAAACGAATTTAGTCAGCAAATTCGTAACCAAATTGCAGATGTGGTGGCAGCTATTAAAGAGGCTGAGGCATCTGTTCACTCTATTGCAGGCCAAGATATGAACTTTGCGCTCGAAGCAAAAGTACAAGTAGATGGTGCTTTGCTTCGGTTAGCAGCGATTAATGAAAATATCGGTGGTCTATTGGTGCAGCAGGGTGTAATTGCTACTGAAGTTTCTGGGCATGTAGACCGCGCTGTTACGAGCTTACAGTTTCAAGATATGGTGAATCAGCTTGCTAACAATATGATTCATAGGGTGGAGCTTGTTGAGCGGTTGCTAACGGAGTTTTCTAGCGGCAGAGCAGTAGTTTCAAAAGGCACTGGGTTCACATCTGACACATTAGTAAGCGTTCAAGAGAAAACGCAAGCTTTGCGTGAACTTTCAGTTAAAAATCCTGTGTCGCAACAATCAATGGGACACGGCGATATTGAACTTTTTTAAAGGTAGTAATGTATGGCTAAAACAATTCTTGCAGTTGATGATTCAGCTTCTATTCGTCAAATGGTTTCTTTTACCTTGAAATCAGCAGGTTATCAAATTATCGAGGCTATAGATGGGCAAGATGGTTTAAATAAAGCTAAAACACAATCCTTTAGCCTTATTTTAACCGATCAAAATATGCCAAATATGGATGGTATTTCGATGATTAAACAAATTCGAATGATTCCAGCCTATAAAACGGTTCCTATATTAATGCTAACGACAGAATCAAGTGATGCCATGAAATCTCAAGGAAAAGCTGCGGGTGCAACGGGGTGGTTGGTAAAACCTTTTGATCCTCAAAAACTGCTAGAAGTTGTGAAAAAGGTCATAGGGTAAATTTTTTATTAATAAGCGAATTATTGAGCCAGCATTACATTAACTTTCTATAAAAATTAGAAGTTACGCAGTTGAACTCTCTCGGCGTGGGACGTCCCGCGTTATGGCAACTTTGCCGTACTCTATGTACTGTCTGCGTTGCCATGCGGGGCATCCCATGCGGGGCATCCCATGCCTTGAAAGAGTTCAACTGCGTAACTTCTAAAAATATATAAGTTTTGCTTGGCTAATCATATAGCAGACTGCTTTGATAAGTTGGTTCAATCTAATAGCGTACTGCCAGTTTGTCTAGGGAGATAATCGTTATGTCTATTGATATCAGCCAATTTTATCAAGTTTTTTTCGAAGAGGCGGCTGAACATCTTGCAGTAATGGAATCGTTACTACTTTCTTTAGATATAGAAAATCCAAATAGCGAATCACTGCACGCAATATTTCGGGCAGCACACTCTATCAAAGGAGGCGCAGGAACATTTGGATTTAATGACCTTACTGAAGCAACGCATGTGATGGAGTCGCTGCTTGATCGATTGCGTAATCAAGAGCTAACGTTAACTTCTGCGATGGTAGATGCATTTTTAGCATCGGGCGATGTATTGCGTGCTCAGTTAGGTGCACATCAAAATTTGAATCCTGCTGTTGATCCTGAGGTTGTACGCCTACTATGCGATAAATTGCAAAGTTTTAGCGATGTTAGCGTTAATTCTATAATTTTAAATGAAATCCCAAATAAAAAACATTCCTCATCGAATGATTCATCACATTCTGAGCTTTCTTCGAAATTAGAAACCAACGCTCAAAAATATAGTATTGATTTTTTCGATGTGCCTCATGGTGTTTCTTGGCCAGGGTTGGAATGTGAAGTAGGCCGATTAGGAAAACTTCAGCATGACCATGTGGGTGAGCATCACACTTTTTTTTTAGAGACTCAATCACCAATTGAAGACATTCATGAGTGTTTAACCTTTGTTTTACAAACTTCACAGTACGCTATTAATGCCATTCTTAGTTCACCAGATAACTCATCGTATGGTTTTTTTGATGATGAGTTAAGCAATGATTTTAATAAGTCGAATGAGGATTCAAGTGATTATGATCCTATTGAAGGGGTCGAGCACGTATTAATTGCGTATGCGCAAAATAATGCTTCTAAACAAATGGCTAATAATGCCCAACAAACTATACCTCAGTTTGATGAGATGGAAATGGCGCTTATTGAAAGCGCAGTTGAAATGGCTACTTATCAGTCTGAAATTGTCGAGGCCGGATATGGTTTTTTTGTTCCTTTAGAAACATTGCATGCAGCAGCACCGAGTGCAGATAGCAACATTACATCTAAAGATCAAATATCCAAAGATCAACCGCCAAAAGAAGAGCTGGGGTATGGGTTTTTTACAGATTTACCTGAGGTAGCAGCAGAAGTTAAATCAGATATTCCTACAGAAAAGATATCAGCACCTATCAATCATTTACCGCATATTGAAGAAAAAAAAGCTATTCCTATAACTTCTCGAGGTGGGCACTCGCAAGTAATAGGAAGACGTGAGGGCGACAAAGTTGAGGAAGAAGCTAAAGCAGGGCGTAGAAGCAGTGACAAAGTTACAACTCAGACACCAGACAACACATCGATTCGAGTAAGTGTTGAAAAAGTAGACCAAATGCTAAACCTGGTAGGTGAGTTAGTGATTACTCAGGCGATGTTAATGCAGGGAGTTAGCCAGGTTGATCCTACTGCTTTTGAAATTTTATCAAATTGCTTGGCCCAATTAGAGCGCAATACCCGTGATTTACAAGAATCTGTGATGTCTATTCGGATGATGCCAATCAGTTTTGTATTTAGTAGATTTCCGCGCGTAGTTAGAGATGTTGCAAGTCGCTTAGGTAAGCAGGTTGAGCTAAAGCTTGAGGGAGAGGGAACTGAACTTGATCGCGGATTGATTGAAAAAATTGCTGATCCCTTAACTCATTTAGTACGCAATAGTTTAGATCATGGCATTGAATTACCAGAGGTCAGACGCAGCCGAGGCAAACCAGAAAAAGGAACGCTTACCCTTACCGCCTCTCATCAAGGAGGCCATATTGTTATTGAGGTACGTGACGACGGGGGAGGATTAAATCGCGATAAGATTCTCGCCAAAGCGCTAGAGCGCGGCATGGCAATTAGTAAAGATATTACTGATCAAGAAATATGGGCATTGATTTTTGAGGCAGGATTTTCAACCGCTGATCAAGTAACAGACGTCTCAGGCCGTGGTGTAGGAATGGATGTTGTGAAGCGGAATATTATTGCGCTTGGCGGTAGTATTGAAATTAATACCGCATTAGGTGTAGGAACCAGCATAACCATTCGATTGCCTCTTACTCTCGCTATCTTAGATGGTATGTCGGTAGATGTAGGCGGAGAAACCTTTATTATTCCTTTAGCTTCAGTCATTGAATCATTAAGACCTGAGGCTAGCAGTATTCATACCGTTTCGGGTAATTGCTCTGTATTAAAAGTTCGTGATGAATATATTCCTGTTTTAGATTTGCATGAAGTATTTACGATTCCGAAACCTGAGGGATTTAATCAGTTAAGAGACGGTATTGTTGTCGTCATGGAAGCAAATAGTAAAAAGGCAGCGGTATGGGTAGACAATTTATTAGGGCAGCCGCAAGTCGTTATAAAAAGCTTAGAGTCTAATTATAAAAAAGTAAAAGGATTTTCTGGCGCAACCATTATGGGTGATGGACGCGTTGCATTAATTATTGATGTGATAACAATCGTTAATCAAGTTAATGATAATAAATTAAATGCTGGGGGGCATAAATAATGAGTAATGAAAATGAGGGATTAGGACGTGAATTCTTAACATTTACGTTAGGTATGGAAGAATATGGTGTAGATATTCTAAAAGTACAAGAAATTCGTGGGTACGAACTGGTAACAAAAATAGCTAACTCCCCAAATTTTATTAAAGGTGTTATTAATTTACGTGGTGTTATTGTTCCAATTGTAGATTTAAGAATTAAATTCAATTTATCGAAGGCTGATTATAACGAGTTTACGGTAGTTATTATTCTTAATTTACAAAGTAGGGTGGTAGGTATTGTGGTTGATAGCGTTTCTGATGTAGTAAGTTTTTTACCTGGCAATATTAAATCTGCTCCTGATTTTGCTTCAGCTTTAGATACAGGTTATATCATTGGTTTAGGAACACGTGATCAAAGCATGGTAATACTAGTTGATATTGAACAGTTAATGCTAAGTCAAGAAATGGCACTTGTCGATTCAATCAGCGAATTGCATTCTGCCTAATAAAAAATATGTATTACTAATTTATAAGAGAGATAAATATGAGTTTTTTTTCCTTGGGAAACTTTGTTTCTAAAAATCTTAATATTTCGGGAAAAATGTTATTAGTCGCTGGCTTATTTACAATTCCGATTGTTGTATTAATTCATACGTTAGTGCCAAAATATCAAGAGAAAATTGACTTTGCTGAATCAGAAACAAGAGGAGTTAAAGCAATTACTCCTATGCGTGAGCTAATGTTAAGCTCTCAAAAGCATCGCGGAATTTTACAAAAAATATTAAGCGGGAATAATGATAACGTAGCTATACTAAAAGCTAATGAAAGCGACTTTGAAAAGTCCTTTGAAAAAGTTTATGGTTTAATAAATGAAAATAATCTGAAAACAGTAAAAATAGAAAAAAGAATAAATAATATAAAAAATCAATGGAAAGAAATTATTGCAATACAACTAAATACTAAAAAAGCAGATAGCTTTAAAAAGCATAGTGATTTTATAGATGAACAGTTAGGGTTAATAACAGATATTGCTGATGAAACGCAATTAACGTTAGACCCTGAGTTGGTTTCATATTATGTAATGGATGCTGCTGTTGTTAGAGTGCCTATTATGAATGAGTATATGGCTCAAATACGAGGCTTAGGTGTAAGTATATTAATTGATAAAAAAATAAATAATAATCAGCGGGAACAGTTATTATTAATTAAGGCATTTTTGACGAAAGAAACAAATAATCTATTGGATGGTATTGGAAAAGCTTCAGCTAGTAATAGCGATGCTAAAGAAAAACTGGCACCTTTAGTAAATATCATTCATAAAGATGCTATTGAAATGATGAATTTTATTGATAAAGAAATTCTTGTATCTGATGATATGCTTGCAAAAACAGTAGTCAATCCTGATGTTTTCTTTAATCAAATGAGTACTCTTATAGAGAAAAACAGTGAAGTCTTTGAAAAAGCCAATAACCTATTGATGGTTTTATTCGATCAACGCATTTCAGTTCAACGTGCTGAGCGTAATCAAATTTTAAAAATTGTGGGTTTAGTCTATTTATTTTTGATGTATATTTTTATATGCGTTCGTCGCATGATCGCTATTGATGTTAAAAGTTTACGCGCTTCTGCAGAAGCATTATCACAAGGTGATTTTAATCACAAACTTGAATTAATCGGCCGCGATGAAATGCATATTATCGGTGAACTATTATTAAAAATAAGACAAGCTATACAAATAGTTGTAACAGATGTTGATTTAGTATCAGCAGCAGGCCGTGAGGGAAACCTAAATATCAGAGCGGATGAGTCTAAGCATCATGGCGAATATCAGAGATTAGTGGGTGGGCTAAATGAAACGTTGAATGCGATTGTTGTGCCGCTTAATTTAGCTGCTGAGCAAATAGCTAAAGTAGCAGATGGAATCATTCCCGCACCTATTGATAATACCTTTAAAGGTTCTTTCCATGTGTTAGCAAGCAATTTGAATAAGGCAACTGCGTCTATTCAATTGCTTGTAATAGACGCTAATTCACTTGTTGATAATGCAGTGGCTGGGCGGTTAAATTATCGCGCTGAAACCGATAAACACCGTGGTGATTTTAAGAAGATTATTGAAGGGGTTAATGCAACGCTTGATGCTGTGATTGAGCCGTTAACGCTTGCAATTTCATATGTAGATAATTTAGCAAAGGGTGTATTGCCACCTTTAATTGAAAAAAATTATCAAGGAGATTTTAGCCGCCTTACGCTAAGTCTTAACAAGGCAATTACTTCGATTGCGACAGTCGTTCGAGATATTAATTCTGTAGTGAATGCTTTGAAACAAGGCGATTTAACTACTCAAGCAGATACCAGCCATCATCAAGGCGAATATGCTGAAATTATTGGTGGCGTTAATGAAGCCTTGAAAACAGTTGCCGACCCCATTCATCATGTTGGTCATGTATTTAGTTTATTAGCACAAGGCGATTTGCGTACTACTGTTGATACTGAATATGAAGGAGCATTTGGAGAGCTTGCCACAAGCGCTAATGTAACAATTGAACAGTTGCGCGATATCGTAGGAAAAATAACGGGAGCAGTAGATCTTATTTCAACTGCTGCCAAAGAAATATCGGCAGGAAATACTGATCTTTCGCAGCGCACAGAAGAGCAAGCGAGTGGGCTTGAAGAAACAGCTTCTTCGTTAGAGGAATTAACTAGCACAGTACAGCAAAATGCTAATAACGCAACCTTAGCAAATGAATTGGCAACAAGTGCATTTAGTGTGGCTAAACGGGGTACTCAATCTGTTGCGCAAGTGGTTTCTACAATGAAAGAAATTAATGGAAGCTCACAAAAAATTTCTGAAATTATTGGGGTGATTGATAGTATTGCTTTTCAGACAAATATTCTTGCACTCAATGCCGCCGTTGAAGCAGCAAGAGCGGGTGAGCAAGGTAGAGGGTTTGCCGTGGTAGCTAGCGAAGTGCGTAATTTAGCTCAGCGAAGTGCAGCTGCCGCTAAAGAGATAAAAACGTTAATTTCTGATTCTGTTCAGCGCGTTGATCTCGGTGCAAAAATAGTAGATGAAGCAGGAGAGATTATGAACGAAATTAATCACTCTGTTGAGCAAGTAGCAAAAATTATTGCAGAGATTTCTACTGCCTCAGTTGAGCAAAGTGGAGGAATCAGGCAAGTGAATCAAGCTATTTCACAAATGGATCATGTTACTCAACAAAATGCTGCTTTAGTAGAAGAAGCAGCAGCAGCGGCAGAAAGTTTGGAAGATCAGGCTGATCAATTAGCATCGTTGGTTCGATTATTTAAATTAGAAAATCATGGAAACAGCTTTAAAACAGAAAAAAAGCTAACGCACAATGCAACACATTCTCCGTTAAAAAAATCAAATAGTAATCTATCTGCTAGTAAAAATAACAATGCCGATAATCAAGAAGACAGCTGGGAATCTTTTTAAGTGATTTAGTCGCTTATTGAAATAAGGGTTTTATAAGAATATTCATAGCCCGTACATGTGTTTGTGTATAAGGTAAATTTTAGCGATGAATAATGCTTATTAAATACTAAAATATTTGGATAAAAATATGCATGATCGTGAGTTTTCATATACACAGGCCGATTTTGAACGCGTTTGCCGCTTATTATACCAATGGGCTGGTATTAAGCTTTCTGAGGCTAAAAAAGATATGGTTTATAGCCGTTTAGTCAGGCAGATTCGGCTATATAGTGTACATTCATTTCGTGAATATTTAGATCAAGTTGAATGTGCGCCTGTAAAAGATCGCCAAAGTTTTATTAACTCGTTAACCACTAACTTAACTTCTTTTTTTAGAGAAAACCATCATTTTGAGCGCTTAAAAGAATGGCTAGAGCATGGATTGCAACATAAAGATCGCATTTCCATTTGGTGCACGGCAGCCTCTACAGGTGAGGAGCCTTATTCTATTGCTATGACGGTGTGTGAGTATTTTAATACGCTTACTCCAAATTTTGAGCTTTTAGCGAGTGATTTAGATACTAATGTACTTAATGTTGGAAAAGCTGGTATTTATTCTATGGATCGTGTCAGCAAAATGAGTGAGGAGCGATTAAAAAAGTTTTTTTTAAAAGGCAATGGTGAGAATGAAAATAATGTAAAAGTTAGAAAAGAATTACAGAAATTGATTCGATTCGAGCAAATAAATTTGTTAGAAGCTGATTGGAAAATGTTGGGAAATAAAAAATTCGATGCTATTTTTTGTCGAAACGTTATGATTTATTTTGATAGAGAAACTCAAGAAAAGCTAGTGCGCCATTTAAGAACTTATTTACACTCCGATGGATTACTTTTTGTCGGGCATTCAGAAAGCTTACATTACGCAACAGATTGTTTTAAGTCATTAGGTAATACGGTTTATAAACCGATTTAATAAAGAGACTTGCCATGAGCTTTGGGCGACAGGAATTAGAATCAACTCCTCGAACATATTATGACCCTAGTTTTCAAACAGAGGCTGTAAAAATATTGCCAGGTGAATATTATGTGACAACGCGTAATACATTAATGGTAACGGTTTTAGGGTCATGCGTATCGGCTTGTATACGAGATCGTCGTCTTAATATAGCAGGCATGAATCATTTTATGCTGCCTGATATGGCAAAAGAAACAAATGATATAACCTCAAATGCAGCACGCTACGGCACCTATGCTATGGAAATATTAATCAATCAGCTATTAAAGCTTGGTGCTAGGCGCGCAGATTTAGAAGTTAAAGTTTTTGGAGGCGCCCGGGTTATGAAAGGAGTAAGTGCGGCAGATGTGGGAGAGCGAAATTCTGAGTTTGTATTGAACTATTTGCGCTTAGAAAAACTCCCCGTTATTGCTGAAGACTTGAGAGATATTTATCCTAGAAAAATCTATTTTTTTCCAGAAACTGGCAAAGTATTAGTGAAGAAACTTAAAAGTATGCACAATGATACGATTGTTAGTCGGGAGCGTGACTATAGTAATCGTATTCGCGTAGAAAGTGACTGCTCAGGAGATATCGAGCTATTTGATTGAGTGAGGAACCTATGCGGCAAGAAAAAATTAAAGTAATGGTAGTTGATGATTCAGCGCTGATTAGGCATTTATTAACAGAAATTATTAATGCTCAACCCGATATGATCTGTGTAGGTGCTGCTCCTGATCCTTTAGCTGCCCGTCAAATGATTAAAGACCTTCAGCCTGATGTGCTTACGCTTGACATTGAAATGCCCAAAATGGATGGCTTGGATTTTTTAGAAAAAATTATGCGCTTGCGCCCAATGCCTGTTTTAATGATTTCTACGTTAACTGAAAAAGGTTCAGAAAAAGCCCTCAAAGCATTAGAGCTAGGAGCTGTTGATTTTGTATCTAAGCCACAAGTGAATGTAAGAGAGAAATTTGCGGAATATGAAGAGGAAATTGCGCTCAAAATTAGAATGGCAGCTAAAGTAACGTTTAGCACCCTGCCTCTAAAAGCAGAATCGAAATCAGTCATCTCTTTTTCAAAAGAGCATAACAATCAGAACAAGTTGATTATTCTAGGAGCATCGACAGGGGGTACGGAGGCGATTAAAACATTTTTAATGTTGATGCCAAAAGATTGTCCAGGAATTCTAATTGTTCAACACATGCCAGCAGCTTTTACTAAATCATTTGCCAATCGTCTAGATAGTTTATGTGAAATACATGTTAAAGAAGCAGAGGATGGAGAGAAAATATTAACAGGGCATGCTTATATAGCGCCAGGTGGTTTTCAATTGTCACTAAAAAAAATTCCCGAGGGATACAAATGTATAGTGCGCAATGATCCGCCTGTTAATCGGCATTGCCCGTCAGTAGATGTGCTATTTCATTCAGCAGCGAAGCAAGTGGCGGCAAATGCAGTAGGTATCATTATGACAGGAATGGGAAAAGATGGTGCCGAGGGTATGTTAGAAATGCGTAAAGCTGGTGCTTATAATATCGCTCAAGATGAAGATACCTGCGTGGTATATGGTATGCCTCGTGAAGCGGTTGCAGTGGGGGCTGCACATGAGATACTACCTTTGCAAGATATAGCGAAGCGTGTTCTAGAGTGCATTCTCCGAAGGCCAAAAGAGGCTGTATAAGCGATGATAAAAATGATTGAAGATCAACAAAATTAAAACTTATTTATCTTATAAATAGTGGAGTATATAGAAAAGTCGTTTGCTCGCCGTATATTAGCAATAGTGCTCTATCTTTAATCTTTAGCTAAAGAGTATAGATTACAGATCTTAGATGTTAATCAACAGAGAGTTAAACATTGGGTATTAATATTATAGTTGTTTTTAGTTTAATTATTTCTTGATCAATAATTTATATTTTTATTGGTTGAAGAATAGAGCTCATATAAACTGATGGAGAAAAATTATGGATATTCGGGTGGTGACTGGCAATACTAAAGCCACATTATCTTTAAGTGGGCGTTTTGATTTTTCATCTCATCGTGCCTTTAAAGATGCTTATCACGAATTGGTTTCAAACCCTCAGCTGCAATTGATAGAGGTGGATTTTGAAAAAGTAGAGTATTTAGATAGTTCGGCACTTGGCATGTTATTGGTTTTGCGTGAAAAAATGGTGGCTGTTGGTAAAAAAGTAGAACTTACCAGCGTGCAAGGAACAGTTAATCAAGTGTTAGAGATAGCAAATTTCAAAAAGCTTTTTGCAATTCGTTAATTAATATGTAGGAATGTTTCATAGAGAAAAAATTATTTATTAAAGCTAACGTGTTGATATAAAAATGGCAGAAGGATTGCTTTATGAAAATACATTTTAGATCAACCGTTAGACAATTTTCTTTAGTAATGTTTTCTTTATTGAATATGTTACCAGCCTATGCCAAAGAAGAGTCAATTGTGACTGATCGCCCTGATTTTGTTGAATCAAGCGATAGCGTAGGAAAAAAACATTTTCAAATAGAAACAAGTGTTGCCTATAGTGTAAATCATGAAAAAACAATAAGCACTTGGGCAACACCTACTTTATTGCGATATGGTATTTATGAAGATTTAGAGATGCGTTTTGAAACCGATGGATACTTACTCAATAAAACAGATGGTATGAGTAACCAATCGGGTATGAGTGATGCAGCGGTAGGGGTTAAATGGCACATTGCTGATCAGGCAGATAAATCTCCTGCACTGGCATTATTATTTGATGTTGCCTTACCGACTGGAGCTAAGGTGTTTAGAACTGTAGGCATGCGCCCATCGGTAAGAGGTGTAGTTGAATGGGAGTTACCGAGCGAAATAGGGCTTGGTATTATGCCTGGTGTAGCTTACGAAAAAGATGAAAATGAGCAGCGGCATCTAGAAGGTATTTTTGGCGTAACGCTTTCAAAAGGCTGGACAGAAATATTCCGTACCTACATTGAAATGTCATTACCTAAAATTGCAAAAAGCCAGTATGGTGGAACGCAAGCCTATTTTGATACAGGAGCGGCTTTGCTAATTTCTAGAACGTTACAGTTAGATATTGGATTAAGCGCAGGTCTTAATAATCGCTCAGATCGTTATATAGTAGGGTGCGGAATCTCAAAAAAATTCTAGCTTAAGCTTATATCGTTCATCTACTCACTCCTTCATATAGATATGCCAATAATTATAGTTGAGTATGTATAGTGTACCGATTGCCACCTTGTTTTTTTGATTCATACATAGCGCTGTCAGCAAATTCAACAAGTTGATCAATGGTATACCCTTGTTCTTTATATACACTAATGCCGATACTAGCAGATGGGTTAAGCTCATGGCTTTTGTAAGGAATGGGGACGCTAAGCGACTTTAAAACACGTTGCGCTAATAGTGCGAGCTTCTCTTCTCTTTCTTCCTGGCAAAGCACTAGAAATTCATCACCGCCTTGACGGAATATCAAATCATTTTTTCTAAAGCAAGAAGAAAGACGAGAGGCGACAGCTTTTAGAATAAAATCACCTGCTTCATGCCCTAATGAATCATTAATTTTTTTAAAGTTATCTAAATCTATAAAAAATAATGAAAATCCGTTAGTGGTTTTTTCTGCTTGAGATATATATAGCGAACTAATTTCATTAAAGAAGTCACGATTCCTAAGGCCTGTTAAAGGATCTTTCTGGGCTTTTTTCTCAAAATAATTAACAAGATTATTTTGAGATTTTATTTCACGTAAAGCGAAATATAAGGCAATAGAAAAACCAATGACCAATGTAGAAAATAACAATGCAAATGAAATTCTCGATTGGTAAACGGCAACAGCTTCAACTTTATCTAAGGGTACTCTAACTTCTATTGCACCAATTAATTGATGTAGTTTGAATTCTTTTCCTAAGGGCGTATTATTTAACTTACGTAAATAAGTAATTTCGGGAGTTTTCTCCATTTGGTTGTGGCATTGTATACATCTATTCAAGGAAGCAGAATCGGCTTTAATATAGCGTAGCGTTTTTACGCCATCCACTAACTCAATTTTTGATATCGGATGCCAATTAATAGGGCCTGAGGGCGACGCGTGATCTTGTTTTTCAAGCTCAAGCCAGGCATATTTTTGAAAATTATCTTTAGGAAATTGATCGTGTTGAAGGTTCCATTTACTAAATAAAAGATAACTATATAAACCTTTGCTTTCATGCACAGTTTTTTCTGACATAAAGCGCAAAAATTGTGCAGGAATAGGAACAGCACCTACTATGTTGGTATAGTCATGATGACTTTTAAAACCTTCTTTAAAAAGTTTATCAACCACGCGATCAGAAAAAACAGTTCGAGCGAGTTTTGCTTGATTGGCAACAACTTCAGCAATACGTATAGCTTCATGCTCAATAATATTATTTTGTGCACGAACTAAAACACCATAATGAATTAAACACACCAGCGTTATAATCGAGATACAAATTAATAAAAATTTCTTAGAGGAATACTTCGATTGCATGGAAGACTCTTTCTGATATCCTTTTTTGGTACTAAAACTTCATAGTCGAACTCTGGCTCATCCTAATTTTTAGCACAAGCCAGAGCGCGATAGGATTACTTTTTTTGAATCATCTACTTTAATTGATTTCGGATATTAAATTCATCAATCAATACATAATTGGAATGAAAATGGTTTAAGTTTGGTATTGGCTATAATCCATTATTTATTAATATGCAACTAAACGTATTTTTACTAAACTTTTTTTTGAAATTCAAAAGAACGTGAACATTTGGCATATTTCTATAGCCTTAACATTAATTCCCATTCTTCTTGCGTATGCTCAAATCCACGTTTTTCGTAAAATTTAAAAATAGCATTTACAATTTCTTGTGGGTCATCCATGACACAAAATAAATCCATATCTTCAGGTGAGATCATTTTTTCACCTAGTAAATGGGTTTGTATCCAATCGACAAAACCTTTCCAGAATTGTGTTCCTACCATAATGACAGGAATTTTAGGAGATTTTCCTGTTTGAATAAGGGTAAGAACTTCCATCACTTCATCAAGTGTTCCAAGGCCGCCAGGCATTACGATATAAGCGGTCGCAAAACGAACAAACATAACTTTGCGAGAGAAAAAATAATGAAAGTTAATACCTATATTCTGGTACGGGTTTGGCATTTGTTCAAAGGGAAGTTCAATATTGAGTCCAATAGAAGGGGAACGTCCTTCAAAAGCTCCTTTATTGGCAGCCTCCATGAGGCCAGGGCCTCCTCCAGAAATGACACTAAAGCCTGCATCAGATAGCACACGAGCAATTTTTTCAGCTAAAGCATAATAAGGATGATCTTGAGGAACACGTGCGCTTCCAAAAATACTAACAGCAGGGCGAATATCTTTTAGTCGTTCAGTTGCAGATACAAATTCAGACATAATGCCTAGAACACGCCATGATTCACGCGAAACACCTTGTGCTTTGGGAGATGAGGGTAATTTTTCTTTTTTCATGAGAGTAAGCTCCGTTTTGTTTTTATAGCTTGTTATTCAGGAGGTACTGAATACACGTTTTACGTCAAGTCTTGAGCGATAATGTATCAATAGGCTCCCTAGTATGCAGTGTGATTCCCTTAGTTTTGATGATGAGCTTCCATCTAGATTTTTATCTTTGATGTCAATCATCAAGATTCAATCAAGGGAGCAGCGTATTCATTTTTGACAGATGAGACAGCTAGGTTTCTAAAAAATATTTGTTAGTTTAATATAAATATGGCGTGTGCTAAGGTAAAGTGATAGATATTATTCATGTCAGGATACGCTCCTGGTTTAGTCACCATTTATAGGTAATGCTGCTAAATTGTTCCAGCAAAGTTGGGCGATACAGATAAAATGCTCATCGCTAAGATGTTATAAAGATGCTGGTTCGCGCCCAAGCCCACATTTAAAAGGTAATTCATACTGTGTTACTACTGGTTGATGGTTCATCATATATATATCGTGCTTTTCATGCTTTGCCTGATTTACGCACAGCCGCAGGTTTTCCTACAGGAGCCATTCGAGGCGTCATCACGATGCTAGAGCGTATTGTTGAAACCTACCAGCCTCAGCATTTTGCCGTCGTGATGGATGCGCCAGGTAAAACATTTAGACATGACTGGTATAAAGAGTATAAGGCTCATCGCCCTTCTATGCCTGAAGATTTATCGGTGCAAATTCCCGTTCTATTGAAGCTTATAGAATGGCATGGATGGCCGATTGTACAAATTTCAGGCGTTGAGGCAGATGATGTCATCGGAACGCTTGCCTTGCAAGCAAAAGCAGCGAATGAGCCTTGCGTGATTTCTACAGGAGATAAAGATTTAGCGCAATTGGTACAGCCCGGTGTTGAGTTGATTAATACCATGACGAATGAAACCTTTGATGAAGCAAAGGTGATGGAAAAATTTGGCGTGCACCCTAATCAAATTGTTGATTATCTAACGTTAGTTGGCGACACGGTTGATAATGTCCCCGGCGTTCCTAAAGTAGGACCTAAAACAGCTGCTAAATGGTTGGCTCAATATGGGTCGCTTGATTCAATTATACAACAGGCAGATAGCTTTCCTGGCGCGACGGGTGAGGCTTTGCGTGCCAGCCTAGAGTGGTTACCGCAAGCAAAACGTTTGGTGACGGTTGTATGTGATATTGAGTTGCCGATTGAATGGCAAAAATGTATGTTCAGAATCGCTGAGCGAGAACTGATTTTAGAAGAATATAAGCGATTAGAGTTTAAATCATTGATTAACGCGTATGCAAAAGCCAAGATAAACATTCAAGCCGATGCACGTCGTACAGCGCCTTCTGTGACAGGCGAACAAGCTGAAGAGAACAGTAAGGATCATGCGAGTGAACCTGATCAATCAGCATATCCGCGTGGCCCTCGAGAAATTATTCGTGACCTTCAGGCGCTAGAGCGTTGGAAAAAACATTTGTACGAGGCTACTTATACAGCGTTTGACACTGAAACTACGTCGTTAGACCCCTTGGCAGCAGAACTAATAGGGTTATCATTTGCTGTAGAAGGGTTTGGTGCTGCGTATATTCCGGTAGGTCATGAAGAGGTCGTCTTAGCGCGTGATGAAGTATTGGCTGTGCTAAAGCCGTGGTTTGAATCAAGCAAGCATTTAAAAATATGCCAGCATGCTAAATACGATGAGCATGTGTTAGCAAATTATGGCATAGAGGTAAAAGGCATTCACGGCGATACACTTTTACAATCTTATATTTTAACTGCTCATCTTCAGCATGGTTTAGATCACTTGGCATCACGCTATTTAGGATGGACACTAACCGGTTATGAAGAAATCTGTGGTAAAGGCGCTAAACAGGTGCCTTTTGCAACTATACCTATTGAAATTGCAGGTGCTTATGCCTGTGATGATGCAGAGTCGACATTATTGATTCATCAGATTTTAACTGAGAAGTTAGAGCAACTACCCGCAATGAATTATGTATACCGTGAAATAGAATTGCCTGCTCATGAAGTATTAATGAGAATGGAGCGGCGAGGTATATGTTTAGATGCTGATGTGTTGCATGAGCAAAGTGCTTCATTATCACGCCGTTTAGATGCGTTAGAGTTAGAGGCTCATACATTAGCAGGGCGTGAATTTAACCTATCTTCACCTAAGCAAATTCAGTGTGTGTTATATGATGAAATGAAGCTTCCAGTTTTAAAGCGCACACCGAAAGGCCAGCCCTCTACCGATGAAGAAGTGTTGGAGGAGTTAGCGGAAAATTATCCATTACCCAAATTACTGCTTGAGCATCGAACATTTTCAAAGTTGAAAAGTACCTATACTGACAAACTTCCTTTACTGATGGATTCTGCAGGGCGTGTTCATACAAATTACAATCAATCTGTAGCAGTAACAGGGCGCTTATCAAGCAGTGAGCCTAACCTTCAAAATATTCCTATTCGCAGTGAAGAGGGTCGCAAAATTCGGCAAGCTTTTGTAGCTGCTCCTGGTTACACACTTATTTCAGCCGATTACTCCCAAATAGAACTGCGGATAATGGCGCATCTTTCAGAAGATCCTCGATTATTGGCAGCCTTTGAGAGCGGTGATGATATTCATAAAGCAACTGCTGCTGAGATTTTTTCAGTACCGCTTGATCAGGTAACATTTGAACAGCGCCGTTATACCAAAGCTATTAATTTTGGTTTAATGTATGGAATGTCTGCGTTTGGGTTAGCAGTACAATTGGGTATAGACCGCTCATCTGCACAGCGTTATATCGAACAGTATTTTCAGCGTTACACCGGTGTTGCAACCTATTTAGCGAAATTAAAAGCACAAGCTAAAGAGCAGGGGTATGTAGAAACTTTGTTTGGCAGAAGGTTATATTTACCTGAAATAAATGCTAAAGGACCTCGGCGCTCTGGTGCAGAGCGGGCAGCTATTAATGCTCCTATGCAAGGAACCGCTGCTGATTTAATTAAGCTTGCGATGATTCAAGTTCAGCAATGGTTAGATACAACTAAGATTGATGCATTTTTGCTATTACAAGTGCATGATGAATTAGTGTTAGAGGCTAAAGATTTGTGTGTACAGCAGGTAGTTGATGCATTGCCAGATATTATGTGTGGCGTGACAAAATTAAAAGTTCCCTTATTAGTTGAGGTAGGAGCTGGGAATAATTGGGATGCTGCACATTAAATTGGATTTAATCAATTATCGATAAAGCGGCTATAGAAATTTATAGATATCATGATGAATGACATTTGAATACGAAAGTGATACGCAAAATTCTGGCGCATAATGTCTAATTTTTCTATCAACTATTTTTTAAGCCCCGTTTATCCTATCTGTTTGGAACGTTAGAAAACGTTTAATCTGCCCACCTCGTTTAATTTATAAATTTCAATACTTGGGTATTAAAGTAAAACATAAGAGGATGTCGATACTTTTTAGATATTTAATTAAGGATAAGGACTTTAAGTTTATTTACTCAAATGATGATGATAAAGAGTTGGTTGTGTTTTAGAAAAGTTGAGGCAGAGTTTGAGTTAAAATAAATGTTTTGTAGTAATGTCGTTAGGCGATGATAAGCATTCAGGTAAAGTTTCCTTCTTATCAAAGCGAATTGCTCTACTGACATGGAAAAGCACGAAGTGGTATGCAACGTTATCGTTGCCATGACTGTTAGTTTCCAGTTAGATTACCTGTATGAAGCCAATAAGCTTGGTGTTGCAGAGAAAATTGTTGATACGGCTTTAAATGGTTCAGGTATATGGGATACTAGGCGAGTCTTGGGAGTTAGTGCTACTACGGTGATTGCTTACTTAAAAAAACTCACTCCCCAACAGTCACACCAGTTCCCTTCGGCGAATTTAATAATAAAACTGGGATAGAACTGGCCCAAAACACGGTCAAAGAATTTACATAACATATCTTATTATTAAAAATAAAACATTTATTCTTCATCAATTTTAATTAAATATAATAGTTCTTTATTAAACAAAAAGGAGGAGGAGGTTGACAAAATTAAAATTTTATGTTGAAAATGGGGTATGTGTATTACTAGTATTAAATTTACTTTATTTCTTATACATGATTGAGTTAACAAATTCAACTGTTGGATCTTTATTTGTTAATTTGCTTACACAACTTTGGTTATTTACTTTTTGTTACGTACTTAATTGGAATAAAAATAGAGCGATACTTCAAACTTTACTTTTAACAATTAGCATCTGCTTATTAAATATTCTGAAAATAAATTATTTAGATGCAGCGTTGTTACCATATGATATACACTTTATTGACATGGACAATATTTATATATTTTCTGAATATAAGCTTCTTTTTTTAAGTATTTTATTATTATTTGTATCATTATTTATCTCATTACCTTATATTATTATAGATATATATAAAAGAAAACAGATTATTACGTTTAAAAAATTAAAATTTTTCTTATTATGTTTATCATTAAGTATCTTTTCTTTCATTCTTGAAATGAAAATTTATAAAAATGAATCTTGTAATCTTACGCATGGAATTAAGCAAGGCCTTGGAATGTATCTCTTTCTTTGCTCTCCTAGGCAAGAAAATCCTTTAGATTACTACCCTAAAAATCAAAGCGGTTTATTTGCTAAGTTTTTATCTAACCCAAATGATCAGCCTTCCGTTTCTTTTCCTGCAGTGCAAAAACCTGATATTTTTTTATGGTTACATGAATCAACCGTTAATCCCGATATTTATTGTAAATTCAATTCATTTGAGAAGCTCAGTCTTTTTTCAGCAGATCGCTATACACAAGAACAGGGTTGGTTACGTGTTCATGTTTTCGGTGGTGGAACATGGTTATCAGAGTTTTCTGTATTAACAGGCATAAATCATCTCGACTTTAATAGGGAAGGTTTCTCAGTATTTTATTCTGTAGTACCAAAATTAAATGATTCACTAGTAAAAGCACTTAAAAACCAAGGTTATTATACTATTGCATTTAACCCTTTAAAAATAAAAAACCATTACAATGCTGAGAATGCTTATTACCATCTTGGTTTTGATGAAGTTATTAATCCTCATGATCTTAATTTTCCAAATCTATGGAAAATTCCTGATGCTATTGTGGTCAATTCTCTAATAAAAATATGGCAGATGAAAAGAAAAATAAATCGTCCGCTATTTATTTATGGGCTTACCATTGCGCAGCATGCTCCCTATGACTCTAATAAAAAATCGCGTATTCCAATAAAAAACAATCGATTAGATAACAATATTATTAATGCACGTATGACAGATTATTGGGATAGGATTTCTATCTTAAGTAAAAATTACCAAGTACTTCAAACAGCACTGCTAGAACAAAATAAAAGAAAAGTGGTTCTTGTTAGTTTTGGTGATCATCATCCAAGTTTTTGGCAACAAGATACGGCAGTTACCAATAATAGTTTTTGTTCGCCTAATTTATCTCAACCTAACTATGTAACATACTATAAAATTCAAGATAATTTTACTAGGCAAACAAAAAATGAGGTAAATCTTTTTTCTACCTCTCAGGTTTTGGATATCTCTTTTTTGCCATCAAAAATATTGACCATCTCGGGGCTAAAAAAAAATGCTGTATTTGCAGCAAACCAACGAATGTCTGAATTATGCTCAGGCAAACTCAATGATTGCCCTAATCAACAGTTAGTCGCCAGCTATAAATCCTATCTTTATCATATTTTGCATATATTTTCTCCTTAGGAAATACAAACTAATCACCTGCGAGACAATGAAAAAATGATTACACTGCATCGAATTCCTTTTCGTTTAGATCGATATATTGGGCTGATCATAGGGCCAGTATGGATCGCTTTGATTGCAAACTGGTCAGGGCAAGAGCCAAATTGGTGGTCACGATGTACACCAGAGCATTGTGTGCATGGATTAACTTTACTGTGTTCGTTATGGGGTTCAATGCTCATGGTTGCCTACGAGCGTTCTATTCGAGGAACGGTAAACTCCTATATTGTGGCAAGTGCTATAGGGAGTATCGGTGCTTGGATAGCTTGGACCCTGAGTAATTATGCGAGTACGGGTATCGCGCTTGGCTTAATGTATTGGGGTGCGGCTCTTGGAGTACGTTGGTGGCATTATCCAAAGAATGAGCGAAAAAATTATCTAGCGAGTGTCGAGGGGCTACGTGCCATTTTCTTTTTATCAGGTGTGTCTGCATTATTATATCAAGTAGTATGGCAACGTCGTTTAATGGCTTTTTTTGGAGCAAGCAGCGAATCAATATCGTTAATTGTTGCTGTTTTTATGGGAGGATTAGGATTAGGCGGCATACTAAGCGAAATAGTTGTACGACGCTGGTCTAAGTATGCGATCCAAGCATTTTTTTATGTAGAGTTAGGTATTGCTATTTGTGGTGTTATTTCAATTCCGATGCTGGATCCTAGCATCGGATGGTTAATAGAAATACCTAGTGGATGGAAACTGGTAGGAACATTAGCTGCATTATTATTGTTACCAACTATGTTGATGGGAGCTACTTTACCACTACTGGTAGGTGCTCTGCGTAATCGCGTACCTGACATGCACGAAAATGTAGGGAAATTGTATGCGATAAATGCGCTAGGCTCTGCTATTGCTGCATTACTAACAGTACTATTACTTTTTGTTTTTATGGGACAAAAGAGTGTAACGTGGATGGCAGCAGCCTTTAATATTTTGACTGCAGTATTGGTTTACCATGTAGGCAAAGCTCAAACAAATGTAAAAGAAGCAGTCATTGAAATGCATCGAGTGCCTTCAATTACATTATGTTTACCCGGATGGTTTGTTTTGGCATTGCTTGCGGGTCTTGCAGGGTTTCTGTCATTAGGTCAGGAAATTCTGCTGATCAAACAATTAATGTGGACGACAGGCAGCCAGCCTGACATATTTGGAAAAGCAGTAGGATGTTTTCTATTAGGTTTAGCTTATGGAAGCTGGCAGCAATGTGCATTAACGCAGGCAGTTCTTCTTGAGCATGCCTATCGTTATTGGTTGCGATTAGCAATGCTATTAGCAAGTGTTCCCTTTTTACTGCCTGCCTTATTGCATATGACGTATTTTTCGAAGGATATCGTCACTCTAGGACTATTTGGGCTATTGGCAGCCTGCGGTTACTTGGGAGGGCGTACGCTGCCGATCATAACGGGTTTAATGCGATCAAGTGAGCATACTTATTTTGGACGTGTACTCGCAGCTAACATTGCTGGATGCGTTTTAGGCTCTTATATTCTGGGAAACTATGCTTCTGATTATCTATCGCTAAAGATTCTGATTATAAGCGTAGCCATTGGTTCTATGGGGCTGGCTATAGTGTTTGCATGCCTTGAGCGGTATGTTAATTCGTTACGTACTTTTTGGAAAACCGCCTATCTGGAATGGGTAGGAATCATACTTGCATTATGCTTGTGGCCCTGGCTTTCCTCGCTTTGGCTAGAGTTGATGTTAAGTAACTCTATGCAAAAACAATTAGTACCATTCGAATGGGTAAAAGAAACTCGATCAGGTATTATTGCCGTATTGCCAACAGACCCTAAAACAGTGATAGGAGGAGGAGTTTATGATGGCAAGTTAAGCTTCAAAGCTTGGCCAGACGAAAATATGCTGGGAAGACTCTACCGATTACTCGCCTTACATGATTATCCAGAAAATGTACTGGAGATAGGTTTATCAGGAGGCGCGTGGGCTCGAGCGATTACTCTCGATAAACGGGTAAAGCATTTAACAAGCATAGAAATTAATTCAGGATATCTAGATTTAATACAACAGTACCCCATTGTCAGACCAATACTGACAGACCCAAAAGTCAACATTGTAGTGGATGATGCACGGCGCTGGTTACGTATCCACCCAGAACGTTATTTTGATTTAATAGTATCAAATACGAGCTTTCATTGGCGCCAAGGAGCAACATTAATTACTTCTGTAGAATTTGTGCAGTTGCTCAAAGCACACTTAAAACCGGGAGGAATTGTGCTGATTAATACTACAAGCTCAGAAAATGTGGCGGCAACCGTCGCATATGTTTTTAAAAATAATATGATAATAGGTAATACTGTCATAGGCTCTGATCAACCGTTTGATCTTTCTCAGAAGCATGCGCGTTTGCGTTTAGTTGAGCATCCTGAGTTTCAGCATGTAACTGAGCAGCAATGGAAGCAATGGTTCCTGAATTGGCAACCACACCTACTGAAACTGCCCAAAAATGCTAGAGTAATTACGGACGATTCTATGACAGATGAGTATAAAAGAAAGTTTGAAGCACTTCCTTGATAGAGACAGATTCTGAGCGCATTGCAAAACTTACTATAGACATTCATTAAATTAAGTACATCATTAAGTTAAATTGATTCAAATATTTGATTGGATGGGCAGTTGATTGACCCTTATCATTTTTTGCTGCCTCTTAATTTATGGTGTCGTTCATGTCTATATCTTCATCTATACAGCAACCTTTCAATTTAGAGCGATTGCTCATCGAGGCGCAAGTATTTGTGCATAGTCGAGATGCTATTGCCATTTGTGATATGAATCTTAAAGTGATGGCAGTTAATAAAGCATTTAGCGAAATTACAGGCTTTGAAAGCTCTGATGTGATTGGTGATAATTTTCAGTCTTTAGTAGCTCCAGAAGGGTTAAACTGGCCAGATCTTGAGCTAATTCTAAAAGAAGAATCTTTTTTACAAGGCGAGCGTGATTGCCCCAGTAAAGATGGAAGTACATTTCCTGCTGTGCTCTCGCTCTATAGAATAAACTTGGTATTAAGACATTCTTATTATTATTTGGCATTCATTTCCGACTTACGAGAAGAGCGGGCGCGTAAATGTGAAATGGTTGAATTAATGTACCGCGATACATTAACGCATCTACCTAATCAGCTATTATTAAAAGATCGTTTGAGACAAGCACTGCTGAAAGCGGAGCGTTACCATCGATGTGTGGGCTTAGTTTTTGTTGATATTGATCATTTTTCAATTATGAATGATAGTTTGGGGCATGAGGTTGGTGATTATTTATTAAAAGCATTTGCAGAGCGCTTACAGGCTAATATGAGAGCCAGCGATACCGTATGCCGGTATAGTGCTGACCAATTTTTGATTTTAAGCACCGATATGGTGTCTTCAAAAGATATTCAAGCCGTATTAACTAAAATTCATTCAATAGTAAGTACAGCATTTGAGTTGCCTGATGGTAGGGCATTAATGCTTACGGTAACAACTGGTGCCGCTGTGTATCCTGAGCATGGGGGCACAGAAGAAGGTTTATTACAGCATGCTGAAAACGCTTTAGTAGAAGCTAAGCATAAGGGTGGGGGGCAGTCTGCTATTTATAATCCTGATCGGCATAAATTAATGATTGCCAGCAGACAAATAGAAACAGATTTACGCCATGCCTTGGCTAATAAAGAGTTTTTATTATATTACCAGCCTCAATTTGAAATGGAAACAGGGCGCTTAATTAGCCTTGAGGCGTTAATCCGTTGGCAGCATCCAGAGCATGGGTTAATGTTGCCAGGTACGTTCATTAATATTGCTGAGCGCTCAGGTTTAATACTGCCGATGAGTGATTGGGTACTGGAGCATACATGCAGGCAACTTTGCTTATGGCAAGAAATGAAGTTAGATCCTGTTCCTGTCGCCATTAATATTTGTGCATCGCAATTTAGGCAAGATTTAGTTCATATTCTGGCAAAAATGCTGAAGCGCTACCGTCTTGATCCTTCATTTATTCAGCTTGAATTAACGGAAAGCATGATTATGGATGATGCTGAGTATGTGGTAGATGCTTTGCAGCAATTGAAAAAAATGGGTATTAAATTAGCGATTGATGATTTTGGCACAGGCTATTCTTCGCTCAGTTATTTAAGCCGCTTTGCCTTAGATAAGCTAAAAGTAGATCGCTCATTTGTACAAACTATTTTAGGGTCTGAAGATAGCCTTCCTATTCCGCAGGCGATTATTAGTTTGGCTCACACGCTTAAACTAAAGGTGACAGCTGAGGGTGTAGAAACACCCGAGCAAGTTGCTTTTTTAAGGCAACATGAATGTGATGAAGCACAGGGATTTTTGTTGAGCCCACCTATTCCAGGGCCTGAAATTCATTTATGGTTAAGTGAGAAAGACAGATTATCTTCTCAGTATGGGCTAGGAAGCTCGATTCAAAAAAAGGAAAATAATTAGGGCGTGTTATTTATAACACGCCCTAAATTGTGACCATACTATCTAAGAATGATTAATCTCGATGATAATTAGGCGCTTCTTTCGTAATTTGTACATCATGCACATGAGATTCATGAATACCAGCTGATGTAATTTCAACAAATTCAGCACGCTCTTGCATGTCTTTTAGTGAAGAGCAGCCACAATACCCCATGCTAGAACGCAAACCTCCCATCAATTGATGTATAACAGCAACCACTGAGCCTTTATAAGGAACGCGGCCCTCTATACCTTCAGGAACCAGTTTGTCGGCGTTACTTTCATTATCTTGAAAATATCTATCTTTAGAGCCTTGTTGCATGGCACCTAATGAACCCATGCCTCGATAAGATTTATACGAGCGCCCTTGATACAGGATAACTTCTCCAGGCGCTTCTTCTGTTCCTGCAAAAAGCCCGCCTAGCATTACGACATCGGCGCCTGCAGCAATGGCTTTGGCAATATCACCTGAATAACGAATGCCACCATCTGCAATCAGAGAAACTTTAGTTGCTGAGCGAGCTAACGCGGTAGCAACATTATCAATTGCTGATATTTGAGGTACACCAACACCTGCTACGATACGCGTGGTACAAATTGAACCTGGGCCAATACCTACTTTTACAGCGTCTGCTCCGTGGTCGCGTAACGCTTTGGCTGCATCTGCCGTTGCAATATTGCCGCCAATGATTGAGATATGAGGAAAGTTATTTTTTACCCATTGAACACGATTCAATACACCTTGTGAGTGCCCGTGGGCGGTATCTACCACGATAACATCTACACCTGCTTCTGCCAGTAAAGTAACACGTTCTTCTGTGTCATCACCTACGCCTACAGCTGCGCCTACGCGTAAACGCCCTAATTCATCTTTTGATGCATTGGGGTGCTCAGATGATTTCAGAATATCTTTAACGGTAATTAAGCCTTTTAGTTCGAAATCGTGGTTAATGACTAAAACACGCTCAAGGCGATGCTTATGCATTAAAGCTTGGGCTTCTTCTAAGCTAGTACCTTCATAAACAGTGATAAGTTTATCGGCAGGGGTCATCACTTGGCGAATATTAACGTCAAGTTCAGGCTCAAAACGAACATCACGATTGGTGACGATACCGACAAGCTTTTTGCCTTCCATCACAGGTAAACCTGAAATACGATATTGCCGCATTAACGCAATAATTTCACGTACAGTCATATCAGGTTTAACAGTAATCGGATCTTTCAATAGGCCACTCTCAAAACGCTTCACTTTAGAGACTTGAAAGGCTTGTTGTTGCGCTGTGAGGTTTTTATGAACAATTCCCATACCGCCTTCTTGTGCCATCGCTATGGCTAAAGGAGCTTCGGTAACGGTATCCATCGCTGCGGATAAAAGAGGGAGGTTTAGCTTGATCTGCGCGGTGAGTTGAGTAGAGAGAGAGACATCTCGTGGTAACACATTTGAATGGGCAGGAATGAGCAAAACGTCGTCGAATGTAAGGGCTTTTTGAATAACGCGCATATTTTGCACTTTGGGGAAGTGGTACAGGGGGTAATTATCCCAAACCCGCTGTTTATATACAACTAAAATAAGCAGAGTATTATCTATAAAGCGATTTTAACAGCGTGATAGCTTATTGTTTTATGGCATATGTACTATGCCTTGCTCAAGTGAAATGGAGTAATTTTAAAAGATTAGAAGTTGCGTAGTTGGATGTTATCAGCTTGGTGAAAACTTGCCGTTACTCCTTGAATTGTATGCGTTGCTATGCTTTGATATAGCTTAATATGGGCAACTTCTAACTTTTTAGGCTTTGTTGATGAAAGAGCAATATAGCTCCTGCAATGGCGACATTGAGAGAGTCTAATAAGGGATCTAAAGGGATGCCAATATGCTGATCAAGATGAGGTGCAAGTTGAGGCGAAATGCCTGTTCCTTCATTGCCTAATACCAATGCTGTGACTGAAGGCCATGAGCATTGAGTGTAAGGCGTGCCATGCGCTGCCGCGCCCCACTTTGTAAGATTGGGTAAGGTTTGGGCAAGTTCAGGCAAATAAATGTTTTCCCATAGCGTTAAATGAAAGTGCGCGCCTTGTGCTGATCTTAATACTTTAGGTGACCATACATCTGTACAGCCTTTACCACAAACAATATGTTTAATGCCAGCACCTAGCGCTGTGCGTAGCAGAGTTCCCACATTGCCGGGGTCTTGTATATTATCTAGCCACAGTGAAGAAAATGTATTTAAACAGCTTAGTTCTCCAGGTGAGCCAGGGGCGGGTACTATTCCTATAATGGGGGCAGGGTTCGCTAAAGACGAGAGTTGTTTAAGAGGGGCCGCACTCAATTGCCAAACATGATCTTCTAGATGTGTCGTGTTAATCCATTCAAGAATTTCGGCTTGAGGAGATACTGAAGAAGGAAGAATTAAAATATTAGGCGCACCATAACGTTCATGATAGCGTTGGATAAGATGTAAGCCCTCAATTAAAATAAACTCTTTATTTTTTAATTGATCACGCCAACTTTTAATGGTGCTGTTGGTCGGCGAGCTAATTTTTCTGCGCTCAGGAACATAAGGTAGAAGTGTCATAGATGCATGGTAGGTGTATATTGCTAGATGGCTAAATTTTTAAAAGAGGCTTAGTTAAAACGATTTCTCCGCCTTCAGCTGAGGTAATTATTTTTTTGTTTTTTTCGATATCGAGTGATCTAAAAAAGCCATTTTTTTCAAAGTAATGAGCTGCATTGGGAGTATAGGCTACTTCATGCAAAAAATCGTAATTATTTTGCAGGCGCTCAGAAAGTAATTGTAACGCTGTTTTTGATATACCGTTTCTGCGTGCTGCTTGAATAACGCCATGCCAACGTAGACCTGCATCAGTGTCTGAAATAGGCCACCATCCTGTGATGCCGACTACATGATAGCCAAGATGATGATCGATTATTTTATAAATTTCGCCATTCTCATCGCTATTGGCTTCCCATTGTTGTGTAGCGTCTTGAGCGAGTAATGATAAGTGGTTAGGCCAAATACTGATTAGTTGAGGAAATTCAAAAAATAAAGACTTAATAGGGTTTTTATCACAAAGTTCAATCGTAATCATTTCGCATTTCTCATGGCAGGTAGCCATCAATTACATTATTCATTTTCCAGAGCAGAGCGGCTAAAGCGAATGCGCACCAACTCAATACGGCGCTCTGAAACTTTTATAATCTCAAATTGTAATCCATCAAAGCTAATAATGTCACCTACGGCGGGGAATGAGCCGCTATGCGCCAGCAGCAGCCCGCCAAGTGAAGCATATTCATTGTTAGTGCTGACTAAGTTATCGCAGCCAAGTGATTGCTGAAGCAAATGGAGATCAGCCATTCCTTTCACTAGCCAGCTATCTTCCTCGCGAATAATATCTGGTGTTTCGTCTTCATCAGGGAACTCACCTGCAATGGCTTCAAGCAAATCTACTGGGGTAAGTAAACCTTGAACAGAGCCAAACTCATCCATTACCAAAACAAGCGTTCCTTTAGCTCGGCGTAGGGTTTCTAAGAGTTTAATAACATCCATACGTTCGGGAACGATAATCGGCGGGTATTGGGTGGCTACATCTGCTAGCGTGCGGTTTTCTTCGAGAGCAAATAAGATATCCTTTGCCCGCATAATGCCTACAATTTGATCAAGAGACTCTCGACATACAGGAAATAAATTATGCGGGGTTTCAAAGAGCTTAGCGCGTACCTCTTCAGTTGTTAGATTGCAATCAATCCACGAAATTTCTATACGGGGTGTCATGATGGTACGAATAGAACGCTCAGCTAAGGTAAGAACGCCACTGATCATATAGCGTTCTTCTTCGTGAAAAGCTTCTTCTGGTGCAGGAATGCTTTGTTCAATATCTTCTTCGATATCTTCTTCTATTGATTGGCGATGGCCAATCAATTTTAAAATGGCTTCAGCTGTGCGTTCTCGCATAGGCTTATGCGCTTGATTGCGAACAAAATTACGCCGGGCAATTTGATTAAACATTTCAATAATAATTGAAAACCCAATAGCTGCATAAAGATAGCCCTTAGGAATATGTAATCCAAACCCTTCTGCAACAAGGCTTAAACCAATCATAAGAAGAAAGCTTAAGCATAAAACCACAATAGTAGGGTGAGCATTTACAAAACGTGTTAAAGGCTTAGAGGCCAGAATCATGATGGTCATAGCAATGACTACTGCTGCCATCATAACGGGTAAGTGTTCTACCATTCCTACCGCGGTAATAATCGCATCGAGCGAGAATACGGCATCGAGCGCTACAATCTGGGCAATAACAGTCCAAAAGCTTGCATGCGTTCGTTCGGTATCGCCATCTTGAGGAAGGCTTTCAAGGCGCTCATGAAGTTCGGTTGTGGCTTTGAATAGTAGAAAAAATCCGCCTAGAATTAAAATTAAATCACGCCATGAAATCGCAAGGGTGCCGATTGATAATAAAGGTGCTGTGAGCGATACAATCCACGATATCACTGAAAGTAATGCTAAGCGCATGATAAGCGCTAGGCTTAAACCAGTAAGACGCGCTTTGTCGCGTAGTTGGCGGGGTAATTTATCTGAAAGAATGGCAACAAAAACGAGATTATCAATCCCTAAAACAATTTCTAGAATGACCAGGGTAAATAACCCTACCCAAATAGAGGGATCCAACAGCCATTGCATTAGAAATCTCCACGTGTGTAGAAAAAGGCTAGTTTAAGCGGAGGAAATGAAAATAATAGGATTGAATGAAATGAGGGACAACTTCGAAGAGTTTCCATAGTAAATTGAGTGATACCTTTGAGGTTCTGGTCAAACTGATTGTAGCAAAAAATAGAAAAATAAAAGTAAAGTTTTACCAGTTTATATCAATTAATGCATCAGGGTAATACTCACTTTATATATGGATGGCAAATAGTAGGTGAGTAGAGAGTGCCAGCAGTGTAGTATTCGAGCCATTAGAGGAGCCTGCCTCTCAAGGCTACTACTAGTGCTATAAGCCTAATTTATGAGAGGTTATTTTTTAAATTGTATTTAATAAAGTTTAATCATCTCATATGATAAAAAAACATCATTCTTCTGAAAATATTAGCTTCCGAGAGGCTTTTGTATTTTGGCTGAAACTAGGGTTCATCAGTTTTGGTGGCCCTGCCGGTCAAATTTCTATTATGCACAAAGAATGCGTAGAACAACGCAGATGGATCAGTGAAAAACGATTTTTGCACGCGCTAAATTACTGCATGTTATTGCCAGGGCCAGAAGCACAACAACTAGCAACCTATATAGGTTGGTTGATGCATGGAACATGGGGCGGAATCATCGCAGGCGTTTTGTTTGTACTGCCTTCTCTCTTTATTTTGATAGCACTTTCGTGGCTATATATCGTATTTGGAAATAACTCTCTGTTAATCGGAGGTTTATATGGCATAAAGCCTGCGATTGTTATCATTGTTTTACAGGCAGCGCACCGAATTGGCAGGCGTACCTTAAAAACGCCATTTTTAGTAGGGGTAGCGGGTGTATCGTTTACGCTAATGGCAGCTTTCAACATGCCATTTCCTATTATTTTGCTAGGAGCTGCCATAGCAGGGTGGGCAGGCGGATATTTTTTCCCCGAGGGCAATAGCAAAGATGCTCAACATAAAGCTCATGCTAAAGCCCATTCAGAATCGTATGGCTCTGCAATCATTGATGATAATAGCCCAGTGCCTGAGCATGCACGTTTTTCAGTGGTTAAGTTAATCAAAACAGGAAGTATAGGGCTCTTGCTGTGGGCTATTCCCCTATCATTACTTAGCTACTTATATAGCTGGCAGGGCACTTTAACGCAAATGGGTTGGTTTTTTACAAAATCGGCGCTGCTTACGTTTGGTGGCGCTTATGCAGTATTACCCTATGTGTTTCAAGGGGCGGTAGAGCATTACGCATGGCTGACGCCTACACAAATGATGGATGGTTTAGCGTTAGGGGAAACAACGCCAGGCCCTTTAATTATGGTAGTGGCTTATGTAGGGTTTATTGGCGGGTACTTAAAAGCACTATTAGGTTCACACGCGTTATTTTTATCAGGCGCGCTCGCAGCTAGTGTTGTAACTTGGTTTACTTTTTTACCTTCATTTGTTTTTATTCTAGCGGGCGCTCCATTAGTAGAGGCGAGCCAACACCAGCCACAATTAACAGCGCCTCTAACTGCCATGACTGCCGCGGTGGTTGGGGTGATTTTGAATCTGGCCTTGTTTTTTGCCTATCATACGTTTTGGTTGAAAGAAGGGAGGTTGGATGTAGGGGCTTTGATGATGTTGGGTATGGCAGCGCTTGCTGTTTTTTATTTTAAACGGGGGGTTATTGCTGTTTTGGGGTTGTGTGCTGTGGCGGGGATTGGTATTAAAATGTTGGGAGTGGTTTGAGATCAGGAGAGCATTCTTTTATTCGCGGGCTGCATTTGTAATGCGGCCTGACACAATTTTAGTTTGATTAAGCTCTTAATGTTAGGCCTCGTAAAAGATTAGGGTATAAAACACGTAAAAATTTATTCCATGCATTGTCTTGAGTACTGTTGTACTTCAATGTTGAAACTACGAAAATACTTCCGATAATTTTAATGGCATAAATAGGTTTTCTTCATTAGTTTTTCCAAAAGTAATTTCAATATTTTTTCCAAATTCTTTAGTTAAGTCTTGAACATATTGAGTAATATGGCTTAAAGGGTAATCAATATCATCATCTCGTAAAATAAATGTTATATTAATTTTTGTTAACATACCTTCTTCGATTTGCTGAATAGCAGGTTTTAGCTTTTCTAGTGTTCTTTTCATGATCCATAAAAAGCTTCTTGATGAAACTATTTTTACTTCTACTGCTATTTTAGATTCTCCCTTGATTGCAATAAAATCAAATGGATCGAATGGAAAATTTTTTGTGGGTGTAACTTCATAACCATTTTTTACATAAAATTCAGCAATAGCTTTTTCTGCAAGATACCCAATAGCACCTGGCGAGTCTGAATTATATGAGTAAATAATTAGTTCTCGGTCAGTTTCATTTAAGTTTATTTCTCCTAACTTTGCTGAGGCTTCATTAATGATTTCTTTTATTCGAGAAGTTAATCCTTTAATTTGCTCGTGTTCTATTTTTTTGATATGTCTATTGTGAGCAACTTTATTACGTAATTTATAAAGTAACTCCCATTTTTTTTCTAAGCTACTCTCTTTATCATTGATGAGAGAGGAAAAATATTTTTCCCAATTGGATTTTGGAATATATCGTTTAATTTTTTCTTTATCTTCATCATTGAAATTTGTTTTAGAAAGTAGGCGATCAAAATCTTCCAATGAAATATCTCTTTTTTTCTCGAAAAGAACTTGATTTAAATGTATAAAATCTAATTTATATAGATCATTAATATAAGGTTCTGAGTCATCATAATTTTCAATTTTTTTAAAAAGTTCTGGATGAATAGCATCTTTTGACCAGTTAATACCAACTGTGATTAACATAAATTTTGCTATTAGTCGCCTTAATAAGTTTTCTACTTCATTAATAAGAGGGTAAGATTTTTCAGCATATATACGGCCGATATCATCCCATAATATATTTATTGACATAGTCCCAGGTGATATGCGTTCGCTAATAGTTCTTATTCGATCAGATAGTTCGCTGAATTCATCTAATAATGTGTCATTTTCACATTCAAGCGTTAGCAAAAAATAACGCTCTTGCTTTGATTTGACTTTATTTGTTTCGATAATAAAATGAGCAGAAACTAAATCTTTAGATTTAGCAGTTTTACGATAACTGATTCTTTGTCCAGATATAGAAAGAAGATCATCTATTTTTAAAAACTCAATAAAAGCTTTTTTGTTGTTACAAAAAGATTCATTTTCTGGAAGTAGAAGTAAAAGTTCAGTACGCAAGTAATATTTCCTTATTTTCTAACGCCAAGTTAACAGGCATTTTATAGTACAGCGAAGCGGCACTGTAAAATGTCCTAGTTCAACGCTTTGTTAAGTACTTGTGCTGTTTGAATGAAGTTCTTTACTAAGAATTTCAAATGAATTAATAAGTTTAGAAACTAGAGATTTATAAATATCTAAAAGGTTTGAATGTTGATGAATACCTAGTCGCTCAATTACAAAATTAAGCTTTTCATCACTTTTCTCTTTAGAACTAAGATGTGAATAAGCAACTCTTAGATCATATAGAGTATAAAACGGACTCATTATTGACGAAATATCTATACTATTCGGACATGAAATTTCTAAAAGCATCTGAAGTCTTTTTATACTACCAAAGTTCTGAGGATCTCCGCCTAATTTTCTGATTAATAAAGCTAAAATCTTATTGTCAAAAGATTCTATATATATTTTATTTAGGGTATCTGCTAGGTGACGACGTTCTCGTTCAGTATCAATGATTGGAGCATTAAAAGAAATCGTAAGGTCCAAAACCTCTGCATCAAGATGAGCTATCTTTACTTCAAATTTATTAAAGCAGGCTTCAAGAAATGTAGAGCGGCTTTTAAATAATTCATCTTTTTCTGATAAATCTGTAAACACACACTCTATTTGTCCATCATAAAATTCTGACCCTATAGAGTGATCAGAGTTAATATTTTCTGAACGAAGATAATATTGTTCAGATTCTGGTAATTCTGCAATATCACCGAGCCACATAATAACTTTACCATTCTTATTTAGCCCAAATGACATTGAAAAATCATCACCTCTATTAATACTCCCGTAAGTAGTTGATGCAAAATTTAATCGATAAGTTGGAGATAAGTCATATTTTAGAAGAACTTCTCTATTAAAAAATACAGGAGTAAGAAAGCCTTCATCCCATGATCTCTTTAAACCAGGTATATATTCATAGTCATCAGAATCATAAACAAATGGAGCAACCCCATAGCCAAAATTCTGATTGGTTTTATTTCGTGTTACTTTTACTAAGCTATTATTTTTTGAAAATGCCTGTTTATGTAAGTCAATAATTGCAAACCTTGATCTATTTGGGAAGTGATTTTTTTTACAAGGAGCGCAATGAAGTACAGGTAGCCCATTTATAATTATATGTACACCTGTAATTAATTCATCGAAATCAATAAAACTCAGATCAAGATGTTTATTACAGTTATCGCAATATAGTGTTTGGACATGTCCATCCTTTGGGAAAAAATCGGTAATTTCCACTATATAACTCCTGAGTACTTAACGTTAAATATACATCTAAATTTATCAATCACAGGGGTCAGAGTCGATTGATTTTGTAAAATAGTGATTTTCGATTTCACCCTTTGGCTAGAAGGAGGATTGTTAGTTGTCTTTAATTCTTTAAATCAATCGACTGTGATCCCAATGGCACTAGAGAAAATTAGTATTAACTTTTTTTTGAGGTGGCTGCATTGACAAGTGCATTCATTCTTATTTTTCGCTCTTCTCTGTTTATGTACCATTCATTCAGTAAGGTTTCAATTAAATTAATGAGGAGATCTGCTTCATGTGGATCAACATCAATAATAAGATTGATGTCTTTTTCCATATGGGCACCAATATTTCCTAAATGGCGAAGAGCGGTTATAGCATCCCACGTTAATGGATCTATTTTATCTTTAATTTGCTCTATCTCATCGACTAGCCTTCCAGGTTTTGCTCCCCAAAAATCACGAATTATGCCTTGCAAGCATCGTCTAGAAAGCGTTGCAGATGCTTTAGGACTTAATTCACTAATAAGGCAAGCTTCATTGTAATCATCAATAATAATTTTAGGAATATAAGATGGAAAGCTTTTTACTTTTGAAGATGGAATTAAATTCCAGTGAGCTTTTTTATTTTTAAATTCTAAATCCCTGTATGCCTGAGTACTTTCATACAAGGATGCTGTTAGGGTAAATCGGCAACATTCTGGATTAGGGCAAACAATAAATCTTGAGGTTAGGGTATGCTGCCCATCAATATTTTTAATATAAAGCGTATGAGTATCGTTAGAGCTACGTTCATCAGAAATTGTTACTGCTCTTTGGCAGTGAGGGCATGTCCAATTGAAATCAGTCATAGTATTTTTTCATTTGGTAAAAAGCTAACATTAAATATACATCTAAATTTAAACAGAATCAAAGGGGTCAGACTCGATTGATTTTGTAAAATAGTGATTTTCAATTTCACCCTTTGGCTAGAAGGAGGATTGTTAGTTGTTTTTAATTCTTTAAATCAATCGACTCTGACCCCTTTGATTCCCTTGGATAAGGTGACGGTTAGACCGTTGTGAAAGAAAGCCTGATTAATTCCAGGGTCATAATAAAGACCGAATAACGATGGAGGCCTTTCACACCGCGTCTTTTATCAGGGTTCGGGCAAAAGCCCAATAAAACCGTTTGTAGTAACGCAGTCTGTCGTTCATCTGATACTGAGTGTTGCAGTTAAAAGGAAATAAAAGGTGAGTCTAATGAAAACACATTAACGTTTAAAATACTCTTGCTTAAATTGGGAAGCCCTTGTAGTAGAGTTAAGCGGGCTGCGCGGCTGTTTGCGCAGCTCCGCTCGAACGCCGGGTTAGGGCGCAACCTGCGAAAGTATTTTTGACAAATACTTTCAATGATATTCAAACCCATTAAACGTTAGCGTGGACTTCGTTATTTTTCTGTTGCTCGATTGTTCTACGCAATCCTTGGGCGTTTTAATTAGTTCGCCTTCGTTTTCAACTTTGGTTAGAAGTAAATCTGATAGCCCATTATGCTGATTAGCAGAAATGGCAATTGTGAGATTGCTTTCGCTGTAAGTACCTTGGCACTCTTCATTCAATGATATTTCGTTGAAGTGCCCACCAGTGTCTGTTGTTTTCAGTAGGGGGCGTATTTTCCCTGCCGAGAGACCAAACAGCGTAATTGTTCCGACACTTGCGGGGTTTGATCTAGAGTTATTTGCATAGCTTGCTCTGACGCCAAAGGCACGCATAGTTTTGGATAAAACATACGGTGCTGTGTCAATTGAGATGCTGTTTAGGCTTATTGCGTCAGATGACAGAGCACCTTTTTGACACAACTTAGCGATCTTTTTCCCGTCTTTTGTATTTGATAACTCGAGATATATGTCATACAAACCCATTTTATCTTCGGGAGACGAATAGCTAGACCCTTCTTGAAAAGTTACGGTGGCGTTGATCGTTATTTCTGGATGTAGCGGCCATTTTTTTGTTGCCTTGAAAGCCGGACTCTCGGTTAGCGCGTTACTGTCGCATTGGGCATGGCTCAATAGTGGTATCGCCACCAATATGGATACCGCGAGTAGCTCAAAGAACAAATATTTCTTCATACGAACCCCTAAGTACGAAAGCTCTAATGTTAAATATACATCTAAATTTATAGACGCATAATTTATCTAAAAAGATGAATAAAAAATTTAATTTTTAAATAAATTATTAAAATAAATAACTATAATGGCTATGGACTATTTTATACACCTGAATAGCACAACTCACTTTTGGTTTTATATACTTTAAATGATTTTAAAACTAATCTTATTTAAAAATAAGCATGCGTGCATATTCAGTAAAATTAATAATAGTTAGTCGCTATATAATTTATTTTTTTAGAGAGATGCGCGATAGTTGTTTAAAACTTAAACTTTACTTTTTGTTAAATAAAACAGCTAATACGCTACGATATTTATTGAGTAGAAGGTAATCATGAAATTAATTAAAATAAAAACGGCATCGTTTTTTATGTATTTGCAATGCACCTGCTTTTAATCGATTTACCTAATACCCAATAAATATACCTATGGCTATAATCAGCGCTTAATCAAAACAATTCAAAAAGAACTGTTTTATCCCCGATCTGCTTTAAATTCAACGCGTCTATTTTCAGAAGCATAAGGGTCGTTAGGGTTCAACGGTGCATTCTTACCTATGCCGACTGCACGTAAAGAATCGCCATTAATACCGTGTCTCATAATCATATAGGTTTTAACTGCAAGTGCTCTTTTTAACGAGAGTATTTCATTATAATCACTCGCCCCTTTAGCATCGGTATGCCCTTCAATAATGACCTTTGTGCCAGCACCTGCTAGTTTAATGCCTTCTGCTACGGCATCAAGTTGCTGTTTATTTTGGGGCAATAAACGCGCTGAGTTAAATTCAAACTGAATGGGCAGGGCAAATGATTTTGGCTTGGTTGATTCGTGAGCGCTAGCACGCGAGGAGGCAGGAGCAAAATCAGCATCGTCGTCAGGAATTGTTGTTTTAGTTGCTTTTTTGGGAGGGGCTTCGGCTGTGCTAGGCTCTATATTATCTTGGGCATTTGCATCATTAATATTGCTTGGGGTATTTTGGGGCGGTGCATCGGCAGGAATCACGCGCATTGAACGTCTGCGAATTTTAGGCATATCGGCGTCATCATCAGCACTTGAAGGCGAGCCTTTTAAAATGGCAGCAATATCACCTGGGTTAGGTGTTTCACCATCACGGTACATTTTAACGTTACCTGCAAATGCAGGCATTAGCCCGTTTGCGAAAAGTGTTAAGGCTACTAAAAGAGAGAGTCGTGCAGGGGTAGTTTTCATGATGTGAAAGCTTTCTTAAAGGTAAAACCATACCTCTTGAAAACGATTCCTAGCGAAAGAGAATGGGTTCGCAAGAGGCTTCTGGAAACTAAAGCGCCAAGCCTAAACAGTTAAGCTTGAAGAGGAGTGAGGGGTAGTTAAGGGCCTATTGCCTAATCACGCTTTATAGTATCTTTAGGATGCCCCGTATAATCTACATTTCCGGCGCCAGAAATACTGCCTGATATGCGATCTTTTACTGCCAGTTTAGCGTTACCTGCGCCACTTAGATCAATGTGAGCTTCTGAAGAATCAAATTTGGCTGCATCATAATTATTTGCGCCATCAAGGGTTATCGTTTGTTTTTGGGTTTTTCCATCGATATGAATATCGCCGCTTCCTGAGCTATTGAAAGTAAATTGCTTGGTATTCAAATTATGAAGGGTAATGTTGCCAGAGCCAGAGCTGGTAACTTTAAGCGTAGGTGAGTTTTTTAAATTAGTTGCTTGAATATCACCGCTGCCCTTTATCTCAATTTGCTCTAGCTTTTTTACATTCAGCTTGTAACGAATAGGCTCTCTGGTATTAACAGAGCCTGCCAGCGCAAGGGTAAGCGTACCATTACTGAGCTTGGTAATCATTTTTGGAAGTACAGATTTTTCAGCTTCTACCACCAGTGATTCTTGCGCACTTTCAGTCAGAATTAATTCGCCTACATCTTCTAGAATAACTGAGCGTACATTAGAAACAGGGCGTGATTCGGTTACAACCCCCGAAGCATGCACGGGTAATGCGATGGCTGTTTGCATGAAGCCAAGTGCAATGATGGCTTTAAGCGATCGATGGGTTGAACGCTTAATAATTGAAGATGTAGAGTGATTATTTAAATTTGACATGGAATTGATTCTCCCCAAGGCGTGTGTCGCCAATTTTTTTAAAGAGTGTATGAATCTGCTCAATAGAGCCAATAGACAAGTATTCAAAGTCAGTACCTTGAATACTTGCGGGTAATTGGCCCCATACGTCTTTTTCACTTGCAAAGCAGGCAATGTTTTCCTGAACATTTTTTGTATTTGCCATAAATTGGAAGCCCATTTTTCCTGGAACTTCTAAGTTTTGCCCAGCTTTAATGAAAGAGTCTTTTGTGAAACGGTTAGGGAAAAAGCGCTGAATTTTATGCGTTTCATCTTGAATGTAGCAATATAAATGAGCATCCTGATTTACTGAAATAGTAAGGTTTACAGGTTCATTGGGTTTATATATTGCGGTGGGCTTTTTATGCGTGATTTGAACTTTTATAGGTTGCTTAGGAGCAGACGATGTTGTTGGTGCGGCGTTTGCTGTGGCAACTTTTGTTGAATTAAGCAATGCGCTAAAGTAGGGGAGATCAACAGTGGTTTCTGCTGGCAGGTTTAAATCACGGCGTGACTGTTGAACAGCAGCTAAAAACGCTGGGTTTACCGAACCATCTGTTACACCTTGGTAATAACCGCGCTGGCGTAATTGTTTTTGAACAAAAGGAACAAGCTCAGATTGTGCTGTCATCGCATAGAACCAGTCAGCAATTTCGTTTTTAACACTTTCATGCTCATCGCTCGCACCCAAACACTGCCAGTAAGGAAGCTTAAGCAGCTTACCAAACAGCTCAACCGTAGCAAGTTCAACGAGGTTTCGTAATGCTTGAGTTTGACCCTCGCTTTTTGCAAGTGTCATTCCAAAACTTACCCCAAATTTTTTATACTCAAGCTCTCCATCGTAACCATCGCCCTCTTTGTAAATAATGACTGAATTACGTGCAGTCACGCCAGGAATGATAGCCAAATCTTTCATTGAAATCATGTTTAAATCAAGACCCAATATCGAAGAGTGTGCTGTTTTTGCGTGACCGATTCCAAACCCAGCAATATTAATGCCTGATTCATTTTGGTTTTGAATCAACCCTTCATCTAACTGAGAAATGGAACCTCGAATATCATACTGGGGCATAACAGAATAGGCTTGCGTTGCACTTCCACTTGCGGGAGCAGCATTAGGAGTTGCTGCATTCGCCATAAAAGAGGTGGCATTACCCATATCTTGACCATGGGCAATTAGCCGAATGGCACGACTGCGCCGTGTCATGTCTGAGGTAGCAGAAATAAGCATATCGCGTGTACCAGCATTTACTTTTTTGGTGTTATCGACTAGGTCTTCTACCAATACTGATACATCTTTTACGCCGTAAAAAATCATCATGTTGTCCATGCAGCGCAAACCTTGCGAGAAGTTTGTCATGTTGCGCTGAGGTTTTGTTTCAGGGCCTTTTCGAAGTGCCTCAGTTTTTTCAGTGGTTTCTTTTTTAACATCGAGAGAGGCGCAGCCTGAAAGCAACATAAGGCCAGCAACTAATGAAAGGCGGAAGGCAGACTGCGAAGAAGAAAAGGATTTTTTAAAAACATGCATATTAGCGACACCGATTATTAGAGTTAACGACAGGGCCTTGAACAATTACGGTGATATTTTTGCGGCCGATTGAGCGTTTGTTTTCGACAAGGTTTCCAATATTAACGCTACCGCACCCGCTGAGCTTATCTGAGCCACTGCCTTGGTTATCACCGCCAGAAGAGGTAGCGCCGCGAAGCTTTTCACGGCGCATTCTTGCTAATTGGTGTTCTTCAATGTTGGTCGGTTGAGTATTAGCAATAGGCACAATTCCTGCCCAGCTAAGTGTAGTAAATAAGGTAAGAAAAATAAAGGCAGTGCGAATAGTTAGCATGATAATCTCGATATCAAGGGAGCATTTGGATAAATCGGTATTTGGGTAAGTCGTTATAAGGCGTTACGCAAACATACTCCAGTAGCGTTTAGCATAATGTCATACTGCGTATTTAGCTTGAGTCATCATGACTGCTTGAGTAGTTTTGCGTAAATCCTCATGGATAACATAGATAGCACTGCAAACATCTAATAGCGCTAAATGTATAACCCTCTCGTATTGAAAGCTCAAAAAACGAGAGGGTTCAGCACACTTAACACCCTGAATATAACACCAGGATTATTCTGTTATAGACCCGATATGAGCTTCTTGTGTATTCAACAAACCGCTTTGCTGTTGATTGAGCTTTACATCAGTATTGTTAGACGATACTGTGCCGTTTGATCCCTTAACTGAGCCTATGGTACCGACTTGTTTATTGAGCAAGCCGCCTTGTTGTTGGTTCAAGCTTGCACGCGTGTTATTGCTTTTGACATTTGGCGCAGCAAAACTTGAAGAAGCAACAACCATAGTGAGGATAAGAACAGCACGAGTCACAGTTTTCATTTTATACAATCCTGGTTAAAGTCAGCCTACTAACAATTTTTACGATTACTCGTTGATCGAACCAACATGACCGCCTTGGTTATTTAACAAACCGCCTTGATCTTGGTTTACTTTAACATCTGTATTGTTTGAGGATACAGTTCCTTTTTTACCTTTAATGCTACCAATAGAACCTTGTTGGTTATTTAATAAACCGCCTTGGCTTTGTTTCAGTTGAGCACGTGTGTTGTTGCTTTTTACAACTGCATCAGCAGCGAAGGTTGAAGAAGCAGCAATAGTAGCGAGGATAAGAGCAGCAGTAGCGATTTTTTTCATGTTGAATCTCCTAAAAATAATAGTGAATACTAGTGTTTAAAAAAGCGTAATGGTTAACGAATTACTCGTTAATGGAACCAACATGACCGCCTTGGTTATTTAACAAACCACCTTGATCTTGGTTCACTTTAACATCTGTATTGTTTGATGATACGGTGCCTTTTTTACCTTTAATGCTACCAATAGAACCTTGTTGGTTATTCAATAAACCGCCTTGGCTTTGTTTCAACTGAGCACGTGTATTGTTGCTTTTTACAACTGCATCCGCCGCGAAGGTTGAAGAAGCAGCAATAGTAGCGAGGATAAGGGCAGCAGTAGCGATTTTTTTCATTTTGAATCTCTTAAATAGTAATTGTGAATAAGTGTGTTTGAAAAAGCGTAATGGTTAACGAATTACTCGTTAATGGAACCAACATGACCGCCTTGGTTATTTAACAAACCGCCTTGATCTTGATTCACTTTAACATCTGTATTATTTGAGGAAACTGTTCCTTTTTTACCTTTAATGCTACCAATAGAACCTTGTTGGTTATTTAATAAACCGCCTTGGCTTTGTTTCAGTTGAGCACGTGTGTTGTTGCTTTTTACAACTGCATCAGCAGCGAAGGTTGAAGAAGCAGCAATAGTAGCGAGGATAAGAGCAGCAGTAGCGATTTTTTTCATTTTGAATCTCCAAAAATAATAGTGAATGACAGTGTTTAAAAAAGCGTAATGGTTAACGAATTACTCGTTAATGGAACCGATATGACCAGCTTGGTTATTTAACAAACCACCTTGGTCTTGGCTCAATTTAGCATCTGTATTGTTTGATGATACAGTGCCTTTTTTACCTTTAATGCTACCAATAGAACCTTGTTGGTTATTCAATAACCCGCCTTGGCTTTGTTTCAACTGAGCACGTGTGTTGTTGCTTTTTACAACTGCATCAGCAGCGAAGGTTGAAGAAGCAGCAACAGTAGCGAGGATAAGAGCAACAGTAGCGAATTTTTTCATGTTATTAACTCCAAGATATAAATAGTAAAAGTATTGAAAGTGTTGATAGTAGAGAGTTGAATTACGTCCTATCTGCACATAAGTAGCGTGGTTCTAAAAAAAGGTTCAAGAAAAATGGTAAATTTAAAAGGATGTTTTAAATTTATATCTAAATCATGCACTTAAATTTGCTGAATTTTCCTTTTTTTCTTCTTTTCTAGATCATTTTTGGTGAAATGATCTAGGTAATGAAATCACACTCTATATAAGAGAGCATTTAGTAATACCTTTTGCTCTATCAAAATGCTTAAATAATAGGCGTGTTTTAACCCAAGAAACCGGCTCAAGGCACGTATGAATAAGCGTAGTGAATGAGAGAGGATGAATTTAGGATAATTAATTTCTATTACATACCTAAATAACCTGGGGCGAATCTTATTCAATTTTATTGAATGCGAATAGAGTGAAATTTTTTTTGTTTTTAAAATCAGTGTTTTGATGTTTTTTGTGCAAGTGGAAATATTAGCAGGATAGAAAAGAGGCGCTTTGAGAACAACAATACACTATTAGAAGTAACGCAGTTGGCTCTCTCGGCGTGGGACGCCCCGTGTTATGTCAACTTGCCGTACTGCGTGTACTGTATGCGTTGCTATGCTGGGCATCCCATGCCTTAATAGAGCGTAACTGCGTGACTTCTAATAGTTTAATTTTAGCCAGCATTGGCGGTCTAATTTTTAATTATAGGAATCTTGGTCTACTACCTTATAGACCATAAATACGACTTTTTAAAGCAACTTATTTATTAGGCTTAACGCATAACGGAGCCAATATTCACTTGTTGTGAATTAAGTAAACCGCTTTGATCTTGATTCACTTGAACCTGTACATTAACAGATGTTACTGAACCTGATTTGCCATGAACACTTCCAATATTCGCTTTTTGAGTATTCAAGAGACCGCTTTGCTTTTGGTTCACAGATGATCGGCTATTGTTACTGTTTACAAAAGGAGCAGAAGCGACACTCGTTGAGACAAGTGAAAGAACTATTAGTGACAATATGGCTGCATAAGTGTGAGTAGTAGGGTGACGTTGAGTTGAATTCATAATGTTACTCCTTGTAGAAGATAATAGAGTTTATTAAAAAATTAAAAATATAGAAGTTACGCAGTTGGCTCTCTCTGCGTGGGACGCCCCGCGTTATGGCAACTTGCCGTACTACTTATACTGTCTGCGTTGCCATGCGGGGCATCCCATGCCTTGATAGCGCTCAACTGCGTAACTCCTAAAATAGTGAAAAGGATTAATATCACTCTGTAATAAATAATATTTATATAACTGAGTCGTGTTATTTCATTCGATGGTTCAATTTTAGTATGTTTTAGTGCTGATGATGTCCGTTAGGTTTTTTAACGTTAAGTATTTTTTCACCGGGTTTCAAAAAAGAAGGGCGCGTGCCAGGTGGCTGAACGGCAGGTGGTAACTCTAGAGGCACGCCTTTCCACTCATAGGAAACAGAGCCAGCAGGGTGTTTATACCAACCCGGATCATTATAATCATTGCGCGCTACGTCTTTGCGAATTTTGATCGTGGTAAACATTCCGCCCATTTCAATATCGCCAAAGGGGCCAGTGCCAGTCATCATAGGTAATGTATTGTCTGGTAATGGCATTTCCATGCCACCCATTGAGCCTCCGCTTTCTCCCATTGCCATATAGTCGGGTATCAGAGCGTTAATTTTTTCGGCTATTCCCTTTTGATCTACCCCTATCATGGTGGGTACATCATGGCCCATCGCATTCATGGTATGGTGCGATTTATGGCAGTGAAATGGCCAGTCTCCCGGTTCGGCTGCAACAAATTCCATTGCGCGCATTTGCCCGACGCCAATATCCACGGTAACTTCAGGCCATTGGGCTGATGTAGGAATCCACCCTCCATCGGTTCCTGTTACTTCTAATTCATGCCCATGAATATGCATGGGATGATTGGTCATTGAAAGGTTCCCTATGCGAATACGTACACGATCGTTTTGTCGGCATACAATAGGGTCGATTCCTGGAAACACACGGCTGTTAAATGTCCATAAATTAAAATCCAGCATAGTATTTACCTTGGGCGTAAAGCTGCCAGGGTCAATATCGTAGGCGTTAAGTAAGAAAACGAAATCACGATCTACTTTGTGCTGATGTGGGTCTTTAGGATGTGTGACCCAAAAGCCCATCATTCCCATTGCCATTTGTGTCATTTCATCGGCATGGGGATGATACATAAACGTACCTGCCCGCTTAGCGACAAACTCATACACGAATGTTTTGCCTGGCTGTATACCCGGTTGAGTGAGGCCAGTGACGCCATCCATTCCATTGGGTAGGCGCTGCCCATGCCAGTGAATGCTGGTATGCTCAGGTAGTTTGTTGGTGACAAATATCCGCACCCGATCACCTTCAACCACTTCAATTGTAGGGCCGGGTGATTGCCCGTTATAGCCCCACAAATTAGCTTTCATCCCAGGCGCCATCTCACGTATCACAGGTTCAGCAACAAGATGAAATTCTTTAATGCCATTTTTCATCCGCCATGGCAGTGACCATCCGTTTAGTGTGACTACAGGATTAAAAGGACGCCCTGTAGAGGGAATACTAGGCGGCTGTGTTTTCGTTTCATTGTGTACAACAGGGTCGGGAAGCGCAGCTAGACTAAATTTGCTGACGGCAGCGGCTGCCATGGTAAGGCCTGTATTAAGAAAAAAAGCGCGGCGAGAAACCATAAAAAGTGCCTTTATGTAGAAGTTACGCAGTTGGGTTCTCTGTATGTTGGCAACTTGCTGTATTCCATGTGCTGCCTGCGATTCTATGCTTTGAGTGAACTCAGGTGCATAACCTTGCGTTTAATGCGTTGTAGGTAAGCGTTGATCGCCTTGATCAATCGAACGGTTGCTACCTTCTGAACGTAAAGTACTCGAGCGCCCAGTAAGTGCCATTTGTAAAGCAGAATCAGCCATCCAGTAGTCGCGTAATGCTTCAATTGAAGCATTTACCGTCATGGCCTGCTCACGTGAATCAGCAAGTAGTTCAAAAACACTGATCAACATACCGTTGTAGCGCAAGAGTTGCTCATCAGATATCCGTTTTTTTAAAGGGACAACTTCATCGCGGTAATGTTTGGCAAGATTGTAAGCACTATGATAGTTAAGATAAGCCTCCCTAATTTCAGAGTGAGCATTGATTGTTATTTCTGCTGCACGATTAACGGCTTGCATATAGAGAGCTTCTGCTTTAGCGACGCGTGCGCTTCCCCAATCAAACAAAGGAATTTGAAGCTCGATTTTATAGCCAGTTTGACGCGAAGGTGATTCGTTAACGCTATTATGTAAATAACTTACATCAAGCAAATTGATAAAGCGTGTAGTGTTGGTTAAATGCAAAGAGTCAGCTAAGCCTGCCAATTCACGTTTTGCCATTAATATATCTAATCTATTTTGAAGGCCTATTGTTTCAGCATCCGTCAGGGTTTTAGGGTTTTTGGGTAATTCAGGCAATCTGTCAGGAAGCTGAAAAGTAAGGGTTTTGCTGCCTAGCCCCATGAGTCTGATGAGTTTTTCTCGTTCAGACTGATAGGTTTGGCGAGCGCGAACCAACTGTACTGTAGCATCGGTATAAAAAGATTGTTCTCGTGCTTGCTGCAAGGCGCTCCAATTACCTACAGCATTCATTCGCTGGGCAAGCTGTGATCCGGCTTCGGCTGCTGCGGTTACTTTTTCCATATACTTAACCGTTTCGGCGGCAGCAACTGCTGAAAAATAACTGCGGCGCGTTTCATCAGCAATGCGTAAAACTTCGATAGCCGTTTGTAACTGAGCTTGCTCAAAACGTCGTTTTTCAATACGTGTGGAAATAGGCATGGTCAGCAGGTTAAGGATAGGTAGCATCAGCGTTCGTTCAATTTCCTGCTCACCTCCTCGTGTTAGGTGACCAAAAGAAAGGGTAGGGTTAGGTATGCGCCCAGCTTGTACCAGATTTGCTTCAGCAATGCCTAACTCTGCATAACTAGCTTGCAATCCTTTGTTATTTAATAGTGCAATCGTTTCGGTATCATCTACTGTGAGTGTCTTGGTAAGCAATGGGGCAATGGCAGCCTCTGTGTTTGCTGCATCATTTTCTGATCGAATCCATTTAAGCTTAGTGCCAATTGGTGTAAGCGATTGTACCGCTGAAAAGCCACTGTCTTGCGAGAGGGTGGTACAACCGCTTAAAAAGAACACCAACATTCCTGGGAGGAGGAAGCCTTTTACTAAAGGAATGCACCTACGCATACTTGCTCCAAAAAGATTGTATGAGATGGTTAGCTTACTTTATAACCTTCTTCTTCAATCAATTTAACAATGTTATTTTTCTCTTCTACCCCTTCGATGCATACACTTTTTTTTTCTAAATCAATGTTAACGTGTGCCTGAGGGTATGCTGATTGAATGGCTTTTGTGATGGCGTTAACACAATGACCGCAACTCATGCCTGATACAGTAAGATTTACCATGGTTAGCTCCATTAGAATAAGGCAAATGCTATCTAACTATCTTAACCCTCCTATTATAAGAAATGCCATCAATACAGTATTAGAAGTTACGTAGTTGGCTCTCTCTGCGTGGGACGCCCCGCGTTATGGCAACTTGCCGTACTACTTGTACTGTCTATGTTGCCATGCGGGGCATCCCATGCCTTGATAGCGCTCAACTGCGTAACTCCTAAGTATATAAAAAGCGCAAAGGATAAATGTATGTCTAATTCAGATACGAAACCTAAGGTTTTAACCAGAATTGAGTTAGGTATTACGGGGATGACTTGTGCATCGTGTGTGATGCGAGTAGAAAAGGCGCTTAGCAAGCATCCAAACATTCACGAAGCGAGTGTTAATCTTGCTACCGAGTCAGCTACGATGTTGGCTGAACCGGATATTGATGTGCATTCTATTGTAAAGGTAATTGAAGAGGCAGGTTATCAGGCTACATTTCCCGAAGATAAAGAAAAGAAAGCGTCTATATCAGTTTCTGCGCAGAATGAAAAATGGCGTGTTTTAATCGCTGGGTTATTAACGCTTCCTTTAGTCATCCCTATGCTAGGGAGTATTGCTCACCAACATTGGATGTTGCCAGGGTGGAGTCAATTAATATTGGCTACCGTCATTCAGTTTGGATTGGGAGGGCGTTTTTATAAGGCAGGGTGGAGCGCATTAAAAGCGTTTACGGGAAACATGGATCTTTTAGTCGCGTTAGGAACCAGCGCAGCGTATGGCCTTTCGGTGTATCAATTATTTGTTCATAGCCAAAGCGAAATGCCTCATCTTTACTTTGAGGCTTCAGCCTCTGTGATCACATTGGTGCTGCTAGGAAAATGGTTGGAAGGGCGAGCAAAGTGGCAAACGACGGAAGCGATACGTGCATTACAGGCGCTACGCCCTGAGTTAGCGCGTGTTCGTCGGCAGGGTGCTGACCAAGAAGTTGCTCTTTCATCCGTCGTTATAGGCGATATCGTTGTGGTGCTACCAGGGCAGCGTATACCAGTAGATGGACTCGTTCAGGAGGGGCATAGCGAAGTTGATGAATCGTTAATTACTGGCGAAAGCTTACCCGTTTCTAAACAGGTAAATGATAAGGTGACAGGCGGCTCTGTAAATACTGAAGGGTTGCTGATTATAAAAACAACAGCCGTTGGTTCTGAAACCGTGCTTTCGCGCATTATTCGTTTGGTTGAAGAGGCTCAAGGTGCAAAAGCCCCTATACAGCGTTTGGTAGATAAAGTAAGCGCAGTATTTGTTCCTATTGTATTGGTGATAGCAATAGCAACGTTTCTGGGATGGGGGATTTCAAAAGGTGATTGGGAATTAGCGCTGCTGAATTCGGTAGCTGTATTGGTAATTGCCTGCCCATGTGCGTTAGGGCTAGCAACCCCTACTGCTATTATGGCAGGTACAGGAGTTGCTGCGCGACATGGCATTTTAATTAAAGATGCTACAGCCTTAGAGGTAGCACGCTCTGTGAATGTAGTGATTTTTGATAAGACAGGAACGTTAACCGAAGGCCACCCCACATTAGTCACGATACAGCCAATAGAATGCTCTGAACAAGAATTGATACGGTGGGCGGCGGCACTTCAACAGGGCAGCGAGCATCCGTTAGCAAAAGCAGTCATTGCCTATGCGTCTGACGATCAGGAAGCTACTCTGCCTGTTACAGAAAGCCGCGCGCTGTTAGGCCGTGGAGTGCAAGCGCTTATTGAGGGCCAACCTTTTTTTCTGGGGAATACCCGGCTGATGCATGAATGTGGGATTGATATCCCCCCACGTTATGAAAGCATAGCGTTATCTTTGCAGCAACAAGGGCGAACGGTTTCTTGGCTGGCATGCGAAACAAATGAAATCAAGCATCTATTAGGATTACTCGCTTTCGGTGATACGCTGAAAGCAACTGCTACGAAAGCAATTGAGCGGTTGAAACGACACCATATTCGAACCGTGATGTTAACAGGGGATAATGCGGGAAGTGCTAAGTTCATTGCGCAACAATTAGGAATTGATGAGGTAAAAGCAGACGTGCTGCCGGAAGATAAAGCCCAATACGTAGAAGCTTTTAAGCGAGAGCATAATATTGTAGCGATGGTAGGCGATGGCATAAATGATGCTCCCGCTCTGGCAGCCGCTGATATCGGTATTGCTATGGCAACAGGAACCGATGTAGCCATGCATGCAGCGGGTATTACACTTATGAGGGGTGATCCTAATCTGGTGGCAGATGCACTCGATATTTCTTACCACACCTATCGTAAGATAAAACAGAATTTGTTCTGGGCGTTTATTTATAACGCAGTAGGTATTCCACTTGCAGCATTAGGGTTTCTCAACCCTGTTGTTGCAGGTGCAGCTATGGCAATGAGCAGTGTGAGCGTTGTATTAAATACCTTATTGTTACGGCGCTGGCGGCCTCAAAAAACAAAACCTTAGATGATAGAGTTATATCAAACATCGATGCTGCATGCCACTAGAGTTTTGTGCCATACAGCAGATACACCTATAAATATTGAAGTGGCTACAATTTAAGCCTTATCTTCGTTGCTGATAGGTAAAGGAAGAGGTTTACCATCAACAATATTATAGGGTTTGGTAGTATCAAGAATTGTGGCAGTTTCCTGTTGTTTAGCAGATTTTAAGTTCCATTCAACTCTATATAGATCAAATCTCCGATCTTTTAAGTTTTGTACGGTGCCAGAATTGCGGCTGATCGTGAGTTGATCAAGATCGAGATCAGCAAAAATAATCGTTTCAGTATTTGCATCTGCCAATGCAGCAATACCATCACGCGCAAAAGGAAAGTCGCAGGGGGTATAGATGCCGCTTTCAGCATAATGAACATCCATATTCTCAACATCGGGAAGGTTGCCCACAATGCCTGATGTGACGACATAAATCTGATTTTCAATTGCCCGTGCCTGGCAACAATAACGTACACGCAAATAGCCTTGCCGCTCATCGGTACAGAATGGTACAAAAATGATCTTAGCACCCTGATCTGTTAAATGACGTGCAGGTTCAGGAAACTCTGAATCGTAACAAATAAGCACACCAATAGGGCCGCAATCGGTTTGAATCGCTTTAAGTTTATTGCCTCCCTTAATATTCCACCAGTAACGTTCACTGGGGGTAGGGTGAAGTTTAGGTTGCGTAAACACAGCGCCATCACGTAAGAAAATATACGCATGATTTTCTAGACTTCCATCTTTCATTAAGGTGGGATGTGAACCACCAATAATATTTATATTGTAAGAAAGGGCAAGATTCTGCATAAACGCGATAAAAGCATCGGTATAGCCTGAAATTTTTTCAATCGCTTGTTGTGGTGAAAGTTTTTTGTTTTCGATAGATAAAAGTGGAATGGTCACCATTTCTGGAAACGTTACAAAGTCAGCACGGTAATCAGCCGCTACATCGACAAAGTATTCCATGTGCTTGGTAAAGTCTTCAAACGATGTAATTCTACGCGCCTGATATTGAACTGAAGCGATACGTACTGAATTCTTGGTTCGATTGCGATAGGTGGCAGGCTGCTTAGAAATAGCAAGATCAATTTTAGGATTGTGCCATACCATATGTGTAGCATAGCCCATGGAGGCTTTATCCGAAGGTAAATAGTCTTTAAGTATCCCTAGAATTTCAAAATCATTACTGAGTTGAAAGTTGATAACGAAATCGCGTACGACGCCATTTTTTACCTGCTCGACATAACTATCAGGCGACTTAACAGTTTTAATCTTTTTTGCTAGCCCCGGCATTCTTCCACCGAAAATAATACCTTTTAATGTTAAATCCTGACAAAGCTGTTTACGAGCATCATACAAGCGCTGACCAATGCGTAACCCCCTGAAGCGCTCATCAACTGAGACTTCAAGCCCATACAAATAGTCACCATCGGGATCATGCCGCGAAGCAAAACCGTTGCCGGTAATTTGTTGCCAATTATGAGGTTTAAGAGCGATGTCACCTGAAATAATAAAAGTAGCGCAATGACCAACAATTTCCCCGTTATATGTTGAAACAAATTGCCCTTCAGGAAAAATAGAAAGCTGACCGCTAATCATTTCTTCTTTTAATCCAAAATCGCCATAAACTTTTTTACTTAATGCCATCACATCTGGAATATCTTTATGACGTAATGGTCTGACGAGTAGATTGATTTTTTTATGTGCCAAAATATTAACCTTTTTTGTTTTTATTTTCTTAACGTAAAAAGTGGAGCACAGTAAATGCTCCACTTTTTATAGTACCATGTAGCGTATGGTCAAACAGAACAGAAGTCTATTGAGACCTTATTATCATTTTAATGCCCATTTAAACAAATTATAACTTTTTAGATGCAGATTGTTCGCGAGCATCAAGTTGCAATTTAGGTTTTTGCTCTTGAGTAATATCATTTTGAGGAGTTTTTTGATTTTCGTCATCTTTATCAGCGGTTTTACGCTGATTAGTAGAGGCCTCATTTGTTTTAGAGGCAGTAGCAGCTGATTTACCACTGGTGTGGGCATTATTCTGTGAGGAATTAGACCCTGAGTTTGATTGAGCATTGGTAGCTTGTCGGTTAGTATCTGCCGATTGAGTTGAAGGTTTATCATGTGTTGCTGCATTGCGTGCATTTTCAGTACGTGCTTTTTCTTGAGTGCTGGCATTATTAGCATTATTAGTCATATTATTTCCTTTTGGACAAAAGTATTATTGATAGAGGTTATGCAATAGAGTTTTATCAGCTATATTGAGCTTGATATACATTAACTGTGTAACTGCTAATTTAGTAACATTTTATGACAATAAACTATAAATTAATATTAACTTTATAGTGTGTTAGCTGTGCTATTTCTCTAGTTAAAATAAATAGAAGATAATTAATTTTAAATTAGCTGTTAAGTAAATTAAGCTATTAAATTAAGCTATCTACTTCATAATGAATAAATCCCAACTCCATTTGCTCATCATCTGAAGCTGAATCAAAATTCACCGCGAAATTTTGATTTTCTTCATAACTATCATATGAATCATAAGGATCTCGAAATAAATCATTATCTAAAAATAGGGGTTCGTAATTGGGGTTTTCTGTTTCGAAACTAGTAAGCTTAGCCATAATGTGACTCGCTATAAAAAGTGATGCATGGGTTAATGATTACCGATTTTGCTGATTGTGTCAATGTAATCGGTAAATTTGGTAATTAATTTAAGGCTAATTATGGATTTTTTTTATTATGAATTTGTTTTTATTGAAAATATTATGGTTGTTAATTTATGTAAAATTTTTTGGTTTAAAATCAAATAAATTTTAGAAGATTAAGAAAGCTTATGTATTTTTATGGTTAACCAAGAATAGATATTGTTTTTTAAAAGAGATATTTAGTATAAATTGATTCTTCATATTACTAATATCACATGAGTTATCACTAATTTTTTCTAAGTTGCTGGCAAGTTGGCAGGGGCTTTCTGAGGTAGCTAAGGCTGAAACTTAAGAGCTTACCGGAGGCGATGGAACAAAATCAGATATGGTCGGATGCGATTTTTCTTCTAGCAATGCGCTGCCAAAATGTAGGCTAAGTGCTCGTTTAAGCAATGCACGCTGGTCATTTTTTATGTACACCTGGCGAGCGAGTTGAATAAAATGATTATCGAATATTTGGTCATGCTCAGCTTTGCGTTTACTCTCTTTAGTGTTCGTACTTTTACGTGCTCTATTCCTATAAGCCGCATGCCTGCGCCAGCAAAGTATAAGAATAACGACGTGCCTGTGAATCGAAAGCCCACGAATTAACCACGATTTCATCAAGCTCATACCGGCTGGCTAATGCGTGCAAGCGCGCAGCTACTTGTGTGCCGGAGCCGACCAGCGCGTGCTCACGAAGTTGAGTAATACGCTGCCGTTCAACCTCGCTATAAGGATAAGTAGCCGCTTCAGCAGGAGAAATCAGGGGGCGTTGTATACCTTGAGCAGGGCCAAGCCGCCAGTATTCGCGTGTCGTTGCCAGATGCTCTGCTTCGGCCTGAGTATCAGCGGCTAGCGCCCACACGCAGATTGTAGCCTGAGGTCGAGGATAGCGTTCATTGGGCTGAAACTGCTGTCGGTACACCGCGAGTGCTTCATCGATTCCCAGACCGTCGGTAAGAAAATAGCCAAAGGCGTAAGGCAGGCCAGCATGAGCCGCCAGTTGAGCACCGCTGTTGGTACCTAGCATCCATACTGTGGGGCTTCCTGTGCCTTGCGGCTGGGCAATAATATCGCGGTAAGGGTGCTCATCTGGCAAGCGTCGATTTTCTAGCCAATGTTGTACATCACGCACCTGATTGGCAAAATCATCCACGCTGGCGCTGCTATATGGATTAAGAGCCCGCGTCGTTGCCTCGTTAATATTTAATCCGCGTCCCAGCCCTAGATCAATACGCCCAGGCGCTATCGCCTCAAGCACGCGAAATTGTTCTGCCACTTTATACGCTGAATAGTTGGGCAGTAGTACGCCAGCGCTACCGACGCGAATACGTTGCGTGGTAGCAGCAATAGCGGCCATCAACACTTCTGGAGCTGTGCCTGCCAATGCCAACACATTATGGTGTTCAGCCAGCCAATAGCGTTCATAACCGAGTCTATCGCAATGACGTGCTAGTGCCAGCGATTCGGTAATTGCTGCGGCTGCTGTATCTCCGTTGGCAATCGGCGATTGATCGAGAACAGAAAGTTTCATAGCGATTCCGTTCTAAACTGAAATGGATGATGTCTACTATATTGAGACTTCTGTTTTTTCTGTTGGGCGTGATGTGATAACGTTGCAGCGACTTTGGCTAATATCTTTCCAAAATGAAAGTGCAGCATACTGCTCAAATAGATCCGGAGGTAATATGGTGGTGCGTGGTTCGAAACCGACCTTTGACCGGACTTTGTGCATACCATGCATACCCAAGGGTTCATCAAATTCGGGGGCATCGTATTTAATGTTATTGAAGTCATGCTCAAAGGGTTCTTCACCTAAAAATTTGTAAATGAGCGATAGTACTTTTTTTGGAGCCTGAGCGAGTAAATCATAATCAACAATAAGCAATCCTTCAGCATACTCACCATAAAAAGCCTCTTTGAGCGCGGCCCAAGGAAAACCAACCAAGCGGTTGCGTTGCGCTAAAGTATCTACACGGCTGTAAACCGTATTACGTTCGATATCATCATTAAAGAGCCGGGTAATTTCATAAGGATTGGAGTGGTAACGTCGTTCCAGGCTATCCATAATCCACGCCACATTGCGTACACAAGCAATTACTTTTGCATCGGGAAATTGATCTCTGATCACAGGCATTTTGGAACACCATAGACGATTGGTGTCAAAAATGATGTCTTTATCTGCTTTGTCTGCGTAATAGGCATCAAATAATCCGCGTACGAGACGGCGGCGCTGTTCCTTTGTAATAACTGAGCCAAATTCGCTGCCGGCAGCGAATTGATGAAGCATGTTAGTAAAAAGAGTACCTACAGGGCTGGTCATGCTTGCATGAAAGCGTGGGTTTTGCTGCAGCAAGGCGGCAAGTAAGGTTGAGCCGGAGCGAGGTAAGCCGGAAATAAAATGATAGCGAGGATTCATCGGTTATTGTCCATTAAGCTAGGCGGAAGGTTGTATATTTTTATGGCTGCCTCGGTTTATAAGAGTGTCAGATGATGAATTAGCCCAAAGTTGTTCTCCAATGAACGACTAAAGTATATGGTGTTTTTACACGAGTGTGAGAAGGGGCGCAGTCTTTATTTTACAGTTTTAGTTCCGATAGAACTATGTCGGATCCTAAGCGTTCAATTTCCTATAGAAATTTTTGCATTATTTTAGTGGCATAGATGCTACATCTGTGGGTATTAAACGGGATCACTTCCGTCATCCAGAAAAAAATTCTAAGAGCCTGTCGGACTTTGAGGTGCGAAGGCGAAAAATGGACTGCTCTTCCCGCTTTTGCAATCCGCGCATCCGAAATCCGACAGGCTCCTAGGAGGGTTGAACGCTTACTTTGGATCTTATGACATGTATTTTGGAGCATTGATATGAAGTTTTTTAAGCAGGCCACACCTACTACCAAAGTGCCCCAAGCTACACCCTTTAAATTCAAACCAACCTCACTGATGATGGCTGTAGAGCCTCGAATTATGTTTGATGGCGCGATGCCGGTGACCATAGCAAATGAATTTGCGTCCAAGCATATTGATAGCATGCCAGCGGTAGATATTATGAAGATAGCGGAGGTTGTGCAACGTGATGCTGATGCTGTACAGAAGACTGCAGCGAATGACAGCAAACCTTCATCGACGATACAAAATGCAATATCAAACCCAAGCCAAGGGGCCAACCGTAGTGCACACGATATTGTGTTTGTGGATGGCAGGTTGCCCGATTACCAGCAGATTGTGGCTGCTGCCGAATCTGGCATTGAGGTCGTTGTATTAGACCCCAATCATGATGGCGTTAAACAAATGGCCGATGCGCTTAAAGGTCGGACAGATATTGCTTCTATTAGCATCGTATCTCACGGAGATTCAGGCGTTCTGTTGCTGGGGGATGCCGTTTTGCACCAAGGAGATATCAATCGCTATAGTATGGAACTCAAGACTATTGGAAATGCACTAGCTGCAACAGGGGATATTAAGTTGTATGGGTGTGACGTTGGTGCGGGCTCAAAGGGGCAAGCATTTATTCAGGCTTTGGCTGATGTAACAGGTGCCGATATTGCCGCCTCCACCAATATTACGGGCAGTGTCAGCTATGGTGGAGACTGGGATCTTGAAATATCAACAGGCCATATTGAGGCTACTCCTGTTTTAGATAGTCAAAAGATCAGCGATTGGGATCATTTGGCTCATACCGCCAGTGTAAGTAATCGTACAGAGCTGATATCGGCGATTGCAACAGCGATAACCGATGGATCGGATGACACGATCACCTTAACCTCCGATATCACTCTTTCATCGGGTCAAGCCATCACCATTGCAGTTTCAGATAGCCATACCTTAACCATTGTTGGTGGTAGCCATTTTATTAGCGGCAACAATGTTACCCGGGTATTTAATACAAGTACCAGCAACAGCGGTTCAGCCATCGCCTTACAAAATTTAACCATTTCCAATGGCTTTGTTACTGCATCGGGTGGCACTGCAACCGCCGCCGGTGCAGGAGCGGGAGGCGATGCACTCGGTGCAGCTATTTCCAACTCAGGAACATTAAGTATTACTGGCGTAACTTTCACCGGCAATAAAGCAGCGGGCGGCGGCGGCGCAGGAGCAGGCCCGGGAGGACAAGGCGGCGGCGGTGGCGGCGGCGGCGGATTCGGTACAACCAATGGCGGCGCAGGTGGAGTTAATGATATGTACTCTGCAGGCCCTGCTTCAGCCGGAACTGGAGGGCGCGGTGCGGGAACAACCTCTACGCCAACGATAGGAGGCGGCGGTGGTACAAGTGGAGGTTCCAGTAATGGCGGAGTGGCTGGCATTTTAAGTGGAGGCGCTAGTGGGGGCATCGGTGGTAGCGCTAATGCAGGAAGCGGTATATCGATTGGCGGCGGCGGCGGCGGTAGTGGAAACTATGCATCAGGCGCACGCGGCGGCAATGCAGTAGCCGCTATCTACAATAATGGCGGTACCGTTTCAATCGCTGGTAGTACATTCACCAACAATGTTGCTGCCGGCGGCGGCGGCGGCGGCGGTTCTGTATACGCCCAATTTCCCGGTGATGGCGGCAATGGCGGCTATGGTGTTGCGACTATCTGGAATAAAACCGGTACAGTATCTGCCGACAGCGCAACACAAACCTCCATTGCAGGCATAAGCAATGTCGGCGGCGGCGGTGCAGGAGGTTATGCAAATGGCGGCGGCGCCGTATCGGGTACAACACGGGGATCGAATCAGACACTGGGGACGATTGGCACACTCGTTTCTGCACCTACCGTTAGCAATGTTTCCGCCAGCACCTCGAATAATTCTTACAAAGCGGGTAGCACGATTGATATTACCGTTCAATTCAGCGCTGCGGTGGATGTGACCGGCTCGCCGCATTTAACTCTGGAAACGGGAGCGACAGATCAAGATGCCGTTTATCTATCCGGTACTGGAACAGATACGCTTACATTCCGCTACACAGTACAGGCAGGTGACACCACTTCCGACCTCGATTATCACGATACAGGGGCACTTACGCTGAATGGCGGCACCCTTTATGCGACCGGCACGTCAACGGCTGCTACGCGAACGCTGGCTTCCCCCACTATGACCGGATCTTTAGGCGCAAACAAAGCGATTGTAATCGATACAACCGCTCCAACGCTGGCGATTACCAGCGATGTCTCGCAACTCAAGACAGGCGAAACCGCTACGATTACCTTTACGTTCAGCGAAAACCCCAATTCCTCTTTTACCTGGAATGGTTCTGCCGGTGATGTTGTAGTCAGCGGCGGTACCCTGGGCGCAATTTCTGGCTCGGGCTTAACCCGCACCGCAACCTTTACACCCACAGCGAGCACCAATAGCGGCACGGCTAGCATTACAGTAGCCTCTGCAGCCTACATCGATACCGCCGGTAATAGCGGTGGAGCTGGAACAACCCCATCGCTGACCTTTGATACTTTAGTACCTAGCGGTTCAACACCGGATTTAGCTGCTGGTAGTGATAGTGGTACATCGAGTACAGATAACATTACTCAAAGCACTACGCCAACGTTTACTGGCACATCTGAAGCTAACGCTACGGTTATACTTTACGATACCGATGGCACGACACAACTGGGTAACACGA
>JAZKAR010000025.1:0-109366 GCA_040389065.1 Pseudomonadota bacterium
GACACTTCACCGCCATGACCATCTACAACTTGGTAGCTTAAGTTAACGGCTCCGTTGTAGTCAGCCGCTGGCGTTACTGTAAACGTACCATTGCCGTTATCTACTACGGTGCCATGGTTTGCACTTAAACCAGCAACCGATAATGTATCACCATCGACATCACTGAAACCAGCTAACAAATCACTCGCTTGTACTGTGTAGGAAATGTCTTCTGTTCCGGCTGCTAATACCGCTGCTGTTCCTGTTAATACAGGAGCATCATTTACTGCGTTGAGGGTAAACGATTGGGTCGCGGACACTTCACCGCCATGACCATCTACAACTTGGTAGCTTAAGTTAACAGTACCGCTGTAATTAGGTGCAGGTGTCACTGTAAACGTGCCATTTCCGTTATCTATCACGGTACCGTGGTTAGCGCTTAAATCAGCGACTGACAGTGTATCGCCATCCACATCACTGAAACCAGCCAGCAAATCACTTGCTTGAATCGTGTAGGCAACATCTTCTGTTCCTGCTGCTAATACCGCTGCTGTTCCTGTTAATACAGGGGCATCATTTACTGTGTTGAGGGTAAACGATTGCGTGGCTGACACTTCACCGCTATGACCATCTACAACTTGGTAGCTTAAGTTAACTGCTCCGTTGTAGTCAGCCGCTGGCGTTACTGTGAACGTACCATTGCCGTTATCTACAACAGTTCCATGGTTAGCACTTAAGTTAGCTATTGAAAGCGTATCGCCATCAATATCACTGAAACCAGTCAACAGATTAGCCGCTTGAATAATATATGAGCTATCTTCTGTTCCTGTTGTCAACACTGCAGGAGTTCCGGTTAATATGGGGGCATCATTAACAGCGGTTAAGTTAAAGGTTTGCGTTGCAACCGTACTACCACCGTAACCATCTACAACATTGTAAGTTAAGCTTACTGCGCCGTTGTAATTAGCCGCTGGCGTAAACGTCCAGCTACCATTTCCATTATTTACAAGTGCGCCATGATTAGCACTTAGGTTAGCTATTGAAAGCGTATCGCCATCAACGTCTGTGAAACCAGCCAACAAATTAGCGGCTTGAATAATGTACGAGCTATCTTCTGCCCCTGCCGCCAACACTGCAGGAGTTCCAGTTAACAGAGGTGCATCATTTACTGCAGTTAGGTTAAAGGATTGCGTAGTAGCAACACTTCCACCATGACCATCTACAACATTGTAAGTTAAGCTTACTGCACCGTTGTAATTAGCCGCTGGCGTAAACGTCCAGCTACCATTTCCATTATTTACAAGTGCGCCATGATTAGCACTTAGGTTAGCTATTGAAAGCGTATCGCCATCAACGTCTGTGAAACCAGCCAACAAATTAGCGGCTTGAATAATGTACGAGCTATCTTCTGCCCCTGCCGCCAACACTGCAGGAGTTCCAGTTAACAGAGGTGCATCATTTACTGCAGTTAGGTTAAAGGATTGCGTAGTAGCAGCACTTCCACCATGACTATCTATAACATTGTAAGTTAAGCTTACTGCGCCGTTGTAATTAGCCGCTGGCGTAAATGTCCAGGTTCCATTCGCATTTGTTGTTACCGTACCATGATCAACGCTCAAATTAGCTACTGATAAAACAGTATCATTTGCGTCTATATCAGTAAAACCAGCGAGAAGATTGCTTGCACTAATAGTATAAGAAGTATCTTCTATACCAGCAGCTAAGGTTGCTTTTGTTCCCGTTAGTACCGGAATATCATTAACGCCTGAAATTTGAACTGTAGCCGTCGCCCAGCTGTATGTTCCAGCTGTAGACTTTATTGCATAAGTAAAAGAGTCGGTCGTAAACTCGCCTGCTCCAAGTTTTTGAAAACTTGCTTTGACAGCAGCATCAATTGTACTGGCATCATAAGATACTTTTGCAGTATTAGCAGTAGCAGAAGTAATCTTTATAGTTGCTCCTAACCTGCTAAATTGAGCAACTCCTACGGCATCTTGGGCTTTAAGTGGGCTATTGCTGCTTGACAATGTGCCATCAGCATTCACTAATAATCCACCGGTACTATCTAAAGACCATATCGTAGCCGTAGCTGCTGCATCATCATTGGCTTTAACATCAAGCGTAACAATGGTAGACAGGTTATCTTCGGTAATGCCTGTACCTAAATTACCTGTAGTTGTAGTTAAAAAATTATCATTTTGAGCTTGAAGAGTAGCAGCAGGCATTTTTTTCCTTTACGAAGCAAAGCTATGCCTACTTACAACTCAAGGCACAAATTTTGCTATCTATTATTTGAATGTTAACGATACGGTTTATTAAACTTTTGCTAGTTTACATACCTTAACAAAATTTAGTAATACTTTTATTTATTATTTAAACTATGGATTTTTAATTGAATTAAATTTCTTGTTTAGACACAACTCTTTTTCTGTGTTGCCGAGGTTTAATTTCAATGCATTTTCGCAACAAAATAGATAGCTGCTATTTCTTTCAAGTCTTTTTCACTTAAGACTCCAGCTAAAAATCGTAATCGAAGATAGCTTGATAAATAGGTATATTGCGCTTGAGCTAAATCACGCTTACTGGCTGTTAGTTGTTGCTGAGCATTGAGAATATCGAGATTAATACGTATACCACCGCTAACACTTTTTCGTGTTGCTTCAATTAACTCACTTGCTGATGCCACTGATTTTATCAGTGCATGAATACGCGCTTGGCTACTGGAAGCTAAATCATATTGTTTTCGTAATTCCACTAGTGTTTTGAGTGTTATAGCTTCAAGATCATCATTCGCTTTTTCTGAGTTTGCGGCGGCCTGTTGTGTAGCCGCTGTTACATAGCCGCCTGAATATAATGGAATATTTAGTTGAACACCAATACTCCGCACTGTAGATCGCTGGTTATATGTATTGATGGCATCTGAATCATTTTTACCAACACTGGCAATCATATCTAAACGTGGCATATGGCCTGCACGATTTTTTTCAACATCCTGCTGCGATGCTTTAACAACATTGCGTTGCATCGTTATTTCAGCATTATTTTTTAGCGCAGTTGTTTTCCATTCTTCAAATGATTGAGCAGCAGACGCTTGTATTTTAAAATGATCAGATAATGGATCAAGAGACTCTACTTCAATGCCAATGATTGCTGCCAGTGTATGGCGCACTGTTCGTAAGGCATCTTGCGCTTCAATTACCTGAGCGTCAGCTAAATCAAGTTTTGCCTGCGTTTCAAGCATATCAGTTTTTGTACCTTCCCCTTGCTTAAATAGGCGTGTATTTAATTGCAGTTGCTCAGCAAATGCATCACGTTGCGCTTGGGCAAGGGTTAATTGCTTTTCTGCATATTGTGCATCAGCATAGGCACCAAATAACCGAATGATGATTTCCTGTTTTTGCCCATCAAATTTAGCATCACTATATTCTGTTTGCGCTAATCCCTGACGGTAACGTGCAACCCCTTCTGTATTAATAATGGATTGCCGCAACGAAATAGATTGCGTTTCACTTCTGTAATTAGGATGTGTTGTAACAGGTGTACCAAAAAAGCCAGGGGCTGTAACATCAGCCCTGACTTTTGCTGTTGCATAGTTAATAGCAACCGTTGGTAATAAGCTTGAGCGCCCTATTCCTGCATAGTATTGCCCTGCTTCATTCTCATGAACCGCTGAATGGTAAACAGGGTCATGCTGTAACGCAGCGATATAAGCATCCCATAAGCCTAATGCAGAGGCAGGGTGAGATTGAAACAAGCATAAAGATACCGCCGCTATGCTCACCCTACTCAGGGAAGTAAACCCACTCATTCAGTTTCTTTCTATCCAAAAACACTTATAAATTTTTTATATACTTAAACTTTAGGTTGCGCTCTAGCCACCTGTAACGCACTAGCAATCAATCCACTCATTTCGCTTAAATTAGCAGGAACAATAATTGAATTATTCGTTTTAGCTAACTGTGCGAAAGCATTTACATACTGCTCAGCTACCTTCAAATTCACTGCATCTTCTCCGCCGGGTTCCCTGATTGCTGCCGCAGTCACTCTCAAGGCTTGAGCACTCGCTTCTGCAATTGCCAAAATAGCAGCCGCTTGCCCTTCCGCTCGGTTAATAGCAGCTTGTTTCTCTCCCTCAGACTTAGCAATAGAAGCCTCGCGCTCACCGGTCGCAATATTAATTTGTTCTTGTTTGCGACCTTCTGAAGCCGCAATAAGGGCACGCTTTTCACGTTCAGCAGTAATTTGAGCCTGCATAGAATGTAAAATTTCTTTAGGAGGCGTTAAATCTTTAATTTCATAGCGCAACACTTTTACACCCCAGTTAGCGGCTGACTCATCAATTGCTGACACAATAGTCGTATTAATGTGATCACGCTCTTCAAATGTTTTATCTAGCTCCATTTTCCCTATTACCGAGCGCAAGGTAGTTTGTGCGAGTTGAGTAATTGCGCTGATATAATTAGATGATCCATACGACGCCCGCATAGGGTCTGTTACTTGAAAATACAAAATGCCATCAACTTGTAGCTGGGTATTATCGCGGGTGATACACACCTGCGGAGGTACATCAAGAGGAATTTCTTTAAGAACATGTTTATAGGCGATACGATCAATAAAGGGCAACACAATGTTTAACCCAGGCCCTAAGGTAGAGTGATATTTACCTAAGCGCTCAACGACCCAAGCATGTTGTTGCGGCACCACATTAATCGTTTTAAAAACAAATACGCCTGCGAGAACAAACAGAATTAAAGCGATTATTTCCATTGTTAATCCTTTCAAGGATGGCTGGATACAGTATTCGACACAATAAAATGGCTGCCACGAACTTCAAGAATAGTGAATAATCCTGGCAAAGCAGTGGCCCCTGGCGCTAATTCAACATCCCACATTGCGCCCCGATGCATCACCCGTGCTTTCGCTACACCTTCGCTAGTATCCCATTGCTTAATAGAAAGCGCTTGACCAATATCAAGGTTTATATTTGGGTCATGTGCTGCATCAGTTTTTTTATGTACTTTCACTAGCTTGCTGCGACTTAAGGTGTACATTGCGACAATAGCGATGCCTCCTGAGACAAGTAACGAAATCATTGTACTTGCCCCCATCCAGGCGGCTAGCCCACCTACCGCACAGCCAATGGCTATCATGAGCAAATACAAGGTACCCGTAAACATTTCAAGCATTGCCATCGCCGCAGCCACCACTAACCAAACTTTCCAATCAGCCATTGAGCACTCCTTTTACGTGTGTAATGCGTCTGAATCCTAACATGCTAGTGATTCATCATTACTAAAATCGGAGGGTGCCTGCTAAAAGCTAAATGTTTGCTAAACGTTGCAAGGAAAATTTATCATTGGCAATAAAATGTTTGCTACTCAAAAGATGCGTTTTTACTAATGTGTATACGTACTCAGCAGCCTTTTCAGGTCTTTTTATATCATGGCTCTTAATCAAATCTTCACGACCAAATAGTGAACGCATTGCATTTGATCTCGCTTCAATGGCTAATTGGCGTGCCCTTTCTTCACCATAGGTGCTAACCACAAATGTTCGAATATGCCGTTTACCTTCTTTATCTTTCCAGAAAGCTTGCCAACTAGGATACTCAGTGACAACTCCATGGTTATTTTTATACTTATTAACATAGCGCCCTACTCCAGGAGTGCCGGACGTATTACGGTGCTGACACCCTCGCCTTTTCCACAAAGCATAATCATCAGTATCTAGTTGTTTTAATAGTTCATCCCGAAACGTAATAGCTGCTTCTAATGCTTTTTGCTTTCCTTCATACACAGTATCGCTAAAATGCTTGGTAATCGCTTGATTAGCACGTCGAATGGTTACATGCCAGCTATGAGTATCTGCACGGTCAATACGACGAATATAACGATAAGTTTGCTGAACGGTAGCCATAAAAAAACACTAACAAAAAAAATAATTTTATAGCAATTTCACCCCAAAAGAAACACTTAACATCAAAAAACTTGTTTATATTCTTATAGATACAATCAAACCCCTCATAAGTAAATTGCCCCTTAAGATTTTTTTAGCCCTCATCAATCAATAGTTTTAACATTGCTTCCTTACAGCATGTATAGCCTTTGCCCTATTTTCAGCGTTTATATCTATGAACCCTTATAGCCTATACACTTACCTACTGCGATAATGCGCATCTAAACAACTTAATTTTTCTTGATTCGACTAGCGTAAACTGCGCTATCGGTACTAAGGCTTAAGTTAAGGCTTGTTTTTATACAGCACGTACTTTGCTCTTTTTCATAGCGCTATAGATTAAACTTTAACTACCAATTAAAGAATTCCCATTGTTTAAATTTGAATAAACATTATTAATTTCAAATACTTAGCAAAAAATATACTTGACAAGCAACAAAAAAAGCTTTACATTGCAACACCTAACATATTGATTTAGATAAAAATACTTATGGAACCTTTATTTTTTTTATATAGTCTATCTTTTTATCTATTTTTTATATATCAAATGTTTTATTCGGGTATGAAATGCTTTTGTAGATCACTTCACTATAAAAATTTAATGAATCTAATAATGCCTAGTGAATGGCTAACCAATAATTTTATGTTTTTATTAGTGTCGCCTATCGAAATAAAATAAAACTAGTTTAGTTTAAAAAATTAAATACATAAACTTCTCAGAAGTTTTTAATCCTCTATTTTCTAAAATAAAGTTTATATTCTATTTATGATGAAAAACAAAAGCACCCTATTGCCTAAATTTCAATTTTTAGCTTATTTATTTTTTATAACAATAACAAAAAAAAGTATGGCAGGCGCATGCCAAAGTTACCCTCTTACTTCTTTTCATAAAGAATTATTAGCTGTTACAACTCCGCATACTTTTTCTAAGGATTGCGTAGAGTATGGAATGAACGTTACATTAAAAAGCTTAGCTAAAACTGATCATCAGTTTTTTTCAAGCTGTAGCTCTCCTGCTGGTTTTCCTAAACCTTCTAATGTTCCAGTATGTGTAACAGAAGACTATGTTAATGTTACTCAAAAATCAATTGAAGTCATTGGCGACTGCTTAGAGCTTCCTATTAAAGAAATTTTACCGAAACTCAAGGGTGAAAGCGGCTTTTTCCATAATGCCTTAGGGCGTGGATACGATGCTGGCATTGGTCAAATGACTAAAGGTGCCATTATTGATGCAAAAAGACATATGAAAGTTTTAAAAGAACATGTTTGGCGCAAAGCCCCTACAAATGCCTCGTGCCAGTTTATTAAAAATCATTGGGATGAATTAACAAAAGTAACTTCAGCATCAGTAGAAAACCGTTGTGAATTAACCAGCTGGCCTTTAAACCCATTTAAAAATTTCTTATGGTTTGGATCTTATTTTTTATGGCTTAGAAAATTAGTTGAAAATGAATATGATTATAAAAAAATAAAAAATAAAATTCCTAATATTAATCATAAGGCCTTAAAAAACATATTAGCCAATGTGGCCTATAATACCGGCCCTAATCAGATTATAAATGTATTATCTGATTTTTTAGATAAAAGAAAAAAATCTGGTAAAACCGTAACAAAAGAAGATTTTAATTTCAAAAGTGATTTAGGCTGGATTAATCTTGTTAAACCTGAATTATGGAAATCGATTCCTATTCAATCTCTAACGTTTCCTGGTTATGTTAAAATTTATTTAAACCTTGGTCACCCCGGTTACTTACCTGATTTAATGAAACAAATTTATAATTATAATAATGTATTAGGTGAAAATACTTGCACCCCTAACAAAATTGAAGGTTACCTTGCAATTTAATTTCAAAATAGCATTAATGTTTAATTTCATGAATATGATTTTAAAACCAATATTTTCTTTTAAGTGTACTATTTTCTAAAAATAATTTATGTCTAAATAAATTTTTATAAAGTATTACTTTGCAGCAATCTAGCAAAAAACACATGCATTAAAGAATACAGCAAGTTGTTAAGACGCTGAGCATATCCTACTACCTAAGGTCTAAACACTTAAAAGTTCAAAATGAAATATCTAGCAAGGTATACTTCTCCCACCCTATTGCATCAAAATGCCACCACTCTGTTGCAATACCTTTAAAACCTGCCTCATGCATCGCTTGCTCTAATATCTGCAAATGTTTTTTAGCTTGCTGAGAATGCCCTTTGTAGTTTCTATGGGCTTTTTCAGAAAAATCATCGAAATCTGTTGGCATCTCAAGCGGCAAACCTTTTTCATCCGCCAGACTAACATCCACTGCCATTCCTCGATTGTGGCGTGATCCTGCTATAGGTAAACCTTCACTTAAAATAGGTTTTGCTACATAGCGTGCATCGGGAACGAGTCTCCAAAATGTCTGCTGGATACTAAAAGGTCGATAACAATCAAATACAATTAAGCGTTTATTATTTTGTTGAAGTAGTTTCTGTACGTATATCAATTGTGCAGCAGCTTCTTTACGCAAGAGGCATTTAGCAGCAGGGTACACCGCTCGCCCTATAAAATTATTAACAGTGGCATAGCGAATATCTAATTTAATGAAGGAATTGATAGAAGCAATATCCACCAACTGTATCGGTTCTTGTACCAGCTCTTGTGCTAGCTTTTCTGACGACATTTCTGCGCAATAAGGCTCAACACTTTGAGCGATCAGCACAATACCTAGTATCCATTTTTTTACATTTATCAATTACGGTAACTTCCACATCGCGCGTAAACGCTCATATTCAGCCTTGGGTAATTGAACAAGAATTGGAGAATACGTGTTATCAATCCAATTGATGACTTGCTTAAGATCTTCTTCTGCCATCGCGGTGCATCCTGCTGTAGGGCTATTTGGAGCTTTCCAGCGATGCATAAATAAGCAAGAACCAGCCCCAGGCAACACTTGATCTTTATTATGATTTATTACAACTCCCCATTGATATAAGGCTTCATTTAACATACGTTCTGAGCTTTTCCAATCAGGCTGATCCACTAAAGATCGGTCTAAGATCTGGTTGTAATAAGCTGAATGGCTATCATCAACACATTCAATATGAGGTGTTAAGGGAATATAAAAAAGCTTTTGCGAAAACGCATTGGGTGCATACCCGAAAGCGTGCGTTAAAGAAAAAATACCTGCTGGTGCCCTCTGATCACCCTCTTGCTTAATAGGGCCAACTGAATCAATATCTTCTTGTTTTTCATGCAATCCACGCCCCCATCCTAATCCATTTTTTCCTACCACAACGTTAATTGCTTCATTTACGGGGTGCCAGTTTTCACCCTCATCTTCTCGAAAGTAACGCTGTAAAACACCTGAAGAAGAAGTCCATTGTTCTGTGATAACAACCACAAGTTGCTTAGATGCTAAATAAACATGAGGATATTTAATCTCTTCTGCGGTTACCCATACGAAAGGGAAAAAGCTTAGCATGAGCCCCAAAAAATAATGTTTCATTACATAGGCTCCCTTCTAGGACTGCTCTCATATCGATAATGAACATTTCTGAATTCAACTCTACAACGAGTCGTCGAGCATTTTTAAAATAAGGAAATGAAGCAGATGAATGATTAGGAATAGGATGCGAGATATTATTTTTTTAAGGGTTTTAAAAGATACTCTAACCCATTGAGTCTAATTTCATAGGCTAGCGCTAAGAGTTGACCTAGCTTACCTTTAGGAAAACCTTGCCTAGATAGCCACATTAAATAATGCTCTGGTACATCTGCAAGCATGTACCCTTCGTACTTGCCATAAGGCATAGGCGTAGAAACCAAATCTTTTAAAAACTCAGCATCTAATTGAACATTTTCCATGTTATATCCATCATCAACATTAAATATACCTATTTTTTAGGCATTGCACCCATTGATTTAGTAACGATCTTTGCTTGATTTAAACAAGTTGCCATAAATAAATTAGAAGTTAGTTGGAAGCTACCCTAGTTGAACTCTATCAAGGCATGACAACACTACAAGTACAAAGAATATGACAAAGTGCAAACACACCGAAAAACAGCTGCGTAACTTTTAATAGTATTAACCACCTGCGAGCTTAACGGTATAACCCCGTTTTTCTAACTCTGTCTTTATTTTTTCACGCTGATCGCCTTGAATTTCAATGATGTTATTTTTAACTGAACCGCCAACTCCACACATTTGTTTCAGTATTTTTGCAATACTTTTTAATTCACTTTCATCAGCAGGTATACCACTTATGGTCGTTACCCCTTTGCCATTTCGCCCTGAAATTTCACGGCGAATACGTACAATACCATCGCCTTTGGGCGATGCTTCCACTTTTTTTTCTTCTTTTATTCGGCCTGTTTCAGTCGAATAAACCAAACGATGGTTGCTCATAATTGCTTTCTTCCATGACCACACCAAGCCCCTGCTTATATTTTTAACATTCTCTTTCTGTATTTTTCATCCTAGACTGCTGCATTCACCCATTCAGTAACGATACTAGCAGCAGAAGCAATAACATCATTGCGAGCTTTCGCCTCTTTATTCAGTTGTCTAGTATAAATGGCTATGACAATAGGTTCTCGATGAGGAGGCCATACCACTGCAATATCGTTAGCTATACCATAAGAACCAGTTCCCGTTTTGTCACCAATCTTCCAATCTGATGGAATCCCTGCTTTAATACGCGCAGCTCCCGTTGTGTTTCCACTTAACCAATCACGTAGCTGCTCACGATGATGAAGCTCTAGTGAATGACCAAGAACTAGTTTTTGCAGGCTGTACCCCATTGCTCGAGGTGTAGACGTATCTCGAACATCACCAGGAGTAGCGGTATTAAGAGCAGTTTCCCAACGATCAAGGCGAAACTCAGTATCGCCAATTGATCTAGCATAAGCGGTAACAGCTTCAGGGCCACCCAACATGGTCATCAATAGATTGGCAGCGGTATTATCGCTATATTGAATTGCAGCTGCGCACAATTCAGCAACTGTCATCCCTTCGGCAATATGTTGCTTGGTAATAGGAGCGTACTCTAAAAGCGCATCTTGCTGATAATAAATACGCTGTTGCATTAACCCTATCATTTTCTGACTTTTGGCTAGAATAGCTGCAGCTAACATTACTTTAAACGTACTGCAAACCGGGAATCTCTCATCAGCATGGTGATGCAGCTCTGCATTAGTACGAGTATCTAGTGCAAACAGCCCAATACTTCCCCTAAACTCTCTTTGTAGCTTTTCTAATGACTCAATCGCCAACACGTTACTATTCGGCTTTTTAGTTGCCCAAGAGGTGCATGCTGTTGAAAAAGGAATGGAAGCCATTGCAATCAAAAATAATCGGCGATTTGATAAAGTAGTCATTGATTGATTTTTCAATAAAAAGAAATTAAATACTTAGAAGTTAGTCAGTTGGGTTCTAATATGTTTTTTAAAATTCTTGATAAAGGCAATTACATCACAATGTGTGATAAGAAAACAACTTCTTTAACACTTACAACACATTATTCACTCACTTAAATTAAACGTTAACCCCTCAAGTTTTACAGGCTTAAAGATATAAGGGTAAACCATAATAATAATGCTTACTCCTATAGGCGTAAGCTATAAAAGTGATATACTTCGCTTTCTAGTAAACTGTTGAAAAAATTATAGAAGTAACCTTATGAATACCTTAAATAATGTTGATAACGTATCCCCTCGCTATATTACAACTTATGACTTATATCGCCCCTTAGAAAATAGAGAAGAGCATGAGTTTAAGCTTACACTTGCCCGAAAATTAAGAGCCAAAGGCTATGAAATGCAAGAACTCATTGATATTTTAGGTTTATCTGAATCTGAATTGGCTTTACTATAAGTTTTTTTATAACCCTCTGGCTATTCTTCATCTATAAATGGTTATGAGCACACCTTAATAAAAATAAAGCGTAGTACCCTTAAAATAATCAATATTTTTTTATTCTTTACTCATAACATGCATGAGGCAGTTCGCCCTATTTAATTTACATGTGAATGGATAAGTCGTTGTTAAATCCTATTCATCAAGGGTTTAAATTTTTACCTAAAGAAAATTATCCAAATAAATATTTCGCTACTTTTATACAATTCAATGTAGTCACCCCTGGAATTTAAATTGGGCATAGTATTAATGTAAATGATATTAACAAGTTTTACAGGGCTAAAAACTTCTGAGCAAGCTAATTTACTGATATTCTAAAGAGAATACTATTTCACTTAATATTTGTACTCTAAATAAAGCTCAGGTTAACTATGAAATTTCGTTTTCCCGTTATTATCATTGATGAAGATTTTCGTTCAGAAAACACTTCAGGATTAGGCATCCGCGCTCTTGCTGAAGCCATAGAAAAAGAAGGAAGTGAAGTTTTAGGATTAACACGTTATGGTGATTTATCCTCTTTTGTACAACAGCAATCACGAGCTTCAGCATTTGTACTGTCTATTGACGATGAAGAGTTTGGTTCTGGCTCAGCGGAAGATGTTAAAAAAGTGTTAGAAGAATTACGTAATTTTGTTGAAGAATTACGCTTTCGTAATGCAGAAATTCCTATTTTTATTTATGGTGAAACGCGTACATCACGGCATATTCCTAATGATATCTTGCGCCAAATTACAGGCTTTATTCATATGTTTGAAGATACTCCTGAATTTTTGGCTCGCCATATTATTCACGTTGCCAAAGATTATCTGGATAGTTTAGCCCCACCTTTTTTTCGGGCATTAGTAAATTACGCTCAAAACGGTTCATATTCGTGGCATTGCCCAGGCCATTCAGGCGGAGTCGCTTTTCTTAAAAGCCCCGTAGGCCAAATGTTTCATCAGTTTTTTGGTGAAAACCTGCTTCGTGCTGATGTATGTAACGCAGTAGAAGAACTTGGGCAGCTACTTGATCATAGTGGGCCAGTTGCAGCTTCAGAACGTAATGCTGCACGTATTTTTAATAGCGATCAGTTATTTTTTGTCACCAATGGAACATCTACCTCCAATAAAATTGTTTGGCATCATACCGTTATACCTGGTGACATTGTTGTCGTAGATAGAAACTGCCATAAGTCGATTCTTCACTCTATTATTATGACAGGTGCAATCCCTGTTTTTCTGACGCCTACACGCAACCATTACGGTATTATTGGCCCTATTCCCCTCGAAGAATTTAAACCAGAAAATATTCAGAGAAAAATAGAAGCGCATCCTTTTGCTCGCCACGCTACGAATAAAAAACCACGCATTTTAACCATTACCCAATCAACCTATGATGGGGTACTTTATAATGTAGAAACCATTAAAGAATTGCTTGATAACGAAATCGATACCTTGCATTTTGATGAAGCCTGGTTGCCTCATGCCGCTTTTAGCGAGTTTTATGGCAATTACCATGCAATTGGTGAAGGCCGCACGCGTTGTGAAACTTCAATGATTTTTTCAACTCAATCTACCCATAAACTTCTGGCAGCGCTATCTCAAGCGTCGCAAATTCTTGTGCAAGATGCTGCAACACGTCGCTTAGATCGCGATGTGTTTAACGAAGCTTATCTGATGCACTCTTCAACCTCCCCTCAATATGCCATTATTGCTTCTTGTGATATTGCAGCCGCGATGATGGAACCTCCAAGCGGCCCGGCTCTTGTAGAAGAATCATTACTTGAAGCCATGAATTTTCGCCGAGCAATGTTTAAAGTAAAACGGGAATTTGGTAAAGATTGGTGGTTCAAAGTATGGGGGCCTACTTATTTAGTAGAAGAAGCTGAGGGAGTCGGCGATCAAAACGATTGGATGCTTAAACCCGGTGGCTGGCATGGCTTTGGTAATATTGCCGAAGATTTCAATATGCTTGACCCTATTAAGACAACGATTATTACGCCTGGTTTAGATATGGAAGGAAGCTTCGGTGAAGAAGGTATTCCCGCGGCTATTGTCACGAAGTATCTGGCTGAACATGGGGTGATTGTAGAAAAAACCGGTTTATATTCCTTTTTTGTTATGTTCACAATTGGCATTACAAAAGGGCGCTGGAATAGCTTGGTTACGGCTTTGCAACAATTTAAAGCAGATTATGATCGTAACCAGCCTTTGTGGCGTGTATTACCTGAATTCGTGGCGAAATACCCGCGGTATGCGCGTATGGGTTTGAAAGACTTATGTAACGAGCTTCATGAGTACTATGCGAGCCACGATATCGCAAAACTTACCACTGATATGTATCTTTCAACGATTATTCCAGCCATGTTACCCGCCACAGCTTTTGCTCGAAAAGCACATCACGACATTGATCGTGTGCCTATTGAGGAACTTGAAGGGCGTATTAGCAGTGTTTTACTCACCCCTTATCCGCCAGGTATTCCTCTACTTATACCTGGTGAAAAATTTAATAAAATTATTGTGCAATACTTACGTTTCGCACGAAAATTTAACCTTCAATTTCCTGGCTTTGAAACAGATATTCATGGCCTAGCTAAGGAACAAGAAGACGGCAGACTAGATTACTTTGTAAACTGTATACGAGAAGAGTAGAACAAAAATTTTTAAATAAATTGTTATAGAATTAGAAGTTACACAGTGGGGTTCTCTCAGCAAGTTGGCAGCTTGCCGTACTCCTTGTACTGTAAGCGTTGCCATGTGGGGCATGTTATACCTGAGTGAACTCAACTGCGTAACTTTTAAGGATAATATTATCTCGAGTTTTTTATGCTAACTAAAACTACTTTTTGCTCCTTTTGCGGTCATTCATTTTTAATTAACCAAAGTTGGCCAAGAACGTGCATAGCATGCAAAGAGATTAGTTATCAAAACCCTTTACCGGTAGCCGTTATCCTCGTGCCGGTTAGGGAAGAACTCTTAGTAATCCGGCGTAATATAGAACCGCAAAAAGGTGCCTTAGCGCTACCAGGGGGGTTTATTGAAGTTAATGAAAGTTGGCAACAGGCATGCCAAAGGGAGTTATTTGAAGAAACATGTATTTCTATTTCGTTGGAAGAAATCAGATTATTTGATGTTATAAGTTCTCCAGGAGGATATCATCTTCAAATTTTTGGCATTTGTGACAATAAAAATAAAGAGGATTTACATCCACACATTACAGAAGAAGTTCAAGAGATTTTATACATTCGTGTACCTCAAGAATTAGGCTTTACTACCCATACCACTGCTATTAAGCGATTCTTTCAAACCATTTAGCTTAATTTTTCAAAGAGTAGAACAGCAGTAGCCCAGTAAGGTGGCTCTGAAATCTGCCCTTTTCAATCTGGATCAGATTTATTCAACAACATCAGCTACTCCCTTCAACGTAAAGAAAAACGTAGTACCTTGACCTTTTTCAGATTCACACCAGATGCTGCCGCCATGACGTTCGATAATTTTCTTGCAGGTAGTAAGCCCAAGACCAGTTCCCTCATATGTGCTTGCGCTGTGCAGGCGCTTAAATGGTTCAAAGACTCGCTTGTAATACTGTTGATCAATGCCAATGCCGTTATCTTTCACACAAAACAGCCAATTTTTTGCGTCTTGCGGTTTAGCAGTGATGTGAATAGAGGGAATTTCTACTTTACAATACTTGATGCTATTACTGATCAAATTCTGAAAAAGCTGGATGAGTTGAGAAGCATTACCGATAACGACGGGTAGAGTGTCATATGTCACCTGTGCACCATGTTCCAAAATCAAATGTTCGAGATTGGAGAGCGTGTCCTTCACCATCCGCCCGATTTCGATTGGCTCAAACACGATCTGCTCATTTACTTTTGTATACTCTCGTAATGTATCGATCAATGCATCCATGCGCTGTGCTACCTTCACGGTGCGGCGACAATTGTTAATGATTTGATTGATGTCGATATTCTCTGCTTGGAGATCTTCTTCGATAAATTTCGATAAGTGCATGATAGAGCGCGTGGGTGCCCGAAGATCATGCACGAGTACACTAGTAAAATTCTCCAGCTCCTCTCGTTGCTGCGCTACTTTCTGTTGTAGCGTCATTTTTTCTAGAGCATTTTCAATGATGCGCTTGATTGATTCTGCCGTAATATTTGCTTTGGAAATATAGTCTTGTGCGCCCTCCCGCATAGCTTGAACTGCGTTTGCATCGTCGCCCTTTCCATCGATCATAATCACAGCTAAATATGGATAGCTAAGGCGTATACGCTTTAACACTTCCAGACCATTAATACCAGAGAGAAAATAGTCAAGCAGCACGCAATCGAGCTTATTTTTTTCGATAACATCTAGCCCGCTCTCACCGCTATCAGCTTCTATTAACTGAACATGATTATTCCATGCGCTTTTTAATACTCTTTGGCATGCAATACGGTCTCCCCTATCGTCATCAATCACCAGAATATTCAAAATACTATGGTTCATAAACGAGTCTTTTTCCATTAAGGCATTTCTACAATACACCAATAACTATCTATCAAATTAACTAACTTCAAAAAATCCTGCCCGGCTGTTGCTTTGTTAATATAGCCTGCCACATTGAAACTATAAGCAGCCATCGTATCCTCCTGCCGTTTGGATGTCGTAAGAATGAATGCGATGCTATTACTCAGGGCCTTGTCCTCACGTAGCGCCTGAATAAACTGAATGCCGTTCATTCTCGGCATATTGAGATCGACAAGCAATATATAAGGAGGGGATATTTTATCTACGCCATTTGTGCCTCTCAACATATCAAATGCCTCTATGCCATCTACTGCTCGCAGAAGGTGGTTAGCGACTTTTGCTTTATGGAAAGCACGCTGGATAGCCTTAGCATCACCGTCATCATCATCAATCAATAAGATAGTGAGTGGTTTGCTGCTAAGCAGCATTGAGGTGATATTCATACATTTTCACCTTTAATTTGTTGTTTTGGCCAAGTAAAGTAGAAAAGACTACCCTCGCCTTCGGAAGATTCCAGATTGAGCGTTCCGCCAAAAACCTCAATATTTTTGCGCGCCATCGCTAACCCCATGCCGCTGCCTTCCACTTGATCTCTAGGTTTCAGAGTCTGAAACATTTTAAAAATCTGATCGTGAAATTGCGCAGGGATGCCAGGGCCATTGTCTTTAACCGCAAAAGTATAGTGCATATCGCCCTCTTCCACCGTCACTGTAATGCATCCTTTTTTCTTGTCATGATGTTTGATGGCGTTACTGATGAGATTCATTAGTATTTGCTGCAATGGCATCCTACGTACATGGATAACGGCAAAACTTGGGCTTACACTTACGATAAAACCTTTTGGAGGCGAAAGCAGGGTAAGAATGTTATCCATCAGTGCATCCCCGGCAATGATTTCGGCATAACGAACATCCATTGTCCGCCCAATACGCGAATATTCCAGCAAGTCATCCAACAGTTTCTCCATTCGCGCGACACGTCCGCGCAGTAGGTTCATGTTTTCCCGTGTTTCCGAAGTTAGATACTTCTGCAAATCTTCTTCCAACCATTTTGAAGCATTGTCAATAACACGCAGTGGTGCTTTTAAATCATGCGAGGCGATATAAGCAAACTCCTCCAGTTCCTTATTTATCACTTCAATCTGTAAATATGCATTGGTCAATTTGACCCTTTCCAAGTAAATATCCTCCAAAATATTAAGGAAAGCGCGCTGGCTTTGCTCCAACCATGTTTTTTCTTTATCCGAATCCTCCAATATGTTAAGGAAGGCGCGCTGACTTTGCTCCAAGCGTTTTTTTTCTTCATCGAAATCCTCTAGAATATTCAGCATTGCTCGCTGGTAATCCTGAAAACTTATTTCTTTTTCTTTATAATCTTCGATTGGGGCAGTGCATTGTAAGGTCATTTGGCACTTTCTATGTGGGCGTTAGTTCAACTCACTTGCCTCTTTAAATCCTCTATCTCTTTCTTAAGTTCAATCATCTTTAGCTCTCGACCTATAGTCAGCTTCTGAAATCGCTCCAATTCAGCTAGCTTTTCTAGTTCCTTCGCACGCTGATCAGCCACTTGGGCCTCAGCTTGTTTCTGAGCAGTAACATCGCGAGCGGCAGCAAAAACGCCAAGCACATTGCCACGTTCATCACGATACACCGAGGCATTGTAAATTACGTCGGTCAATCGTCCATCCACATGGCAAATTGTCAGTGGATAATTAGTCACCATGCCCTTAGCAAACCCCTGGCGGTAGGCCTCTTGCGCTTTTTTGGGCTCAGTGAAATAACTTGAAAAATCAGTACCAATAAGCTTACCCCGAGGCACGCCGGTAACTTTAGTTGTCGTTTCATTAACATCAGTAATTTTGCCGTCGGCGTTGATAGTAACGAGAGGGTCAAGCGAGGCTTCGATTAAAATACGAGCATATTGAGACATCCGAATCTCATCGGAAATGTCTTTAGAAATGAGCAGAAAACCAAGGGGTTTTCCCTCTGCATTGCATCGCAATGTGATAACTAAGCGGGAGGTGAATCGATCGCCATTTTTACGTTTTCGTGAGACTGTCCCTTCAAATTTTCCATGGGCATGCACTTCGTCAAAAATTTTTTGCGGCAACCCCGCTTCAACATCCTCCTCAGTATAGAGGATAGATGCGTTCACTTTGCCAATCATTTCTTCAGGCTCATAGCCGTAAAGTCTGCGAGCACCTTCATTCCATAAGAGGATTGTTCCGCTGAGGTCTTTGGCAATGATGGAATATTCCGTCGAGGATTCCAGGATATTCGTGATAAATTCCATCGCGGCCTCTGGATCACCGATGATAGCCGGATCAAAAAGCTTTTGCTTATTTCCCAGACTGGACGTCACGACAGATCCTACCTTCAACGCATTTTTTTTGGGTATTTCAGAACGGGTCATCAGTGTGCTCCCTTAATTATCTACTTGTATATTAGTTTTCGTAAAAAAAGCGGCGCCCTGATTATCCTCCATAACAACTTATGCTTATCTAATTTTTCAATATATACTGCTTCAAATTGAATATGTAGACCAATTAAGCACACCACAACCATTGCGCGCTCGGTATTGTCTAGCAATCTGGTTGGCCGACTTTACATTATTCAGCCTACTTTAAAGTAAAAAAATACCTTACAATCAAACACTAAAACTCACGCCCGCACTTACTTAGTATTTGTAGTAATAATGGCAACCTCAACCTAAAAATAAGTAACGTTCAAAGGTACCATGTTAGTTAGATAATATTAAATATGTGAATTTTCCACCCTATAACGACAATATAGAAAAGAAATGTTCAGACGCATTTATTAATGTAAGTTAATGATGCCATTACCTCTCAAAAAAATTTTATGCAGAAATACATTTAAAAATGAATTCTATCATTAATAATAAAACAAAAAATATAAAAAACCTTCTTTACTCAAGCTTTTCTATGCTTGGTGAAAAAGAAATAAAATCAATAATAGTTTCACGATTTCAATTTATGCTTTCTTATCATTTAGTTTTATTAGGTTTAGCTTATTATCTTAGCTTTCATTTTCATGCAGGATTAAATTGGATCATTTTTATTATTACAGCTTTTTCTTTATATCTTTATAGTTTTTTATTTCATGTTAAGAAAAGAGCTCAATTAATTTGGATCGTTTATAATAAAATAACGCATATACATACTACTCTTGAAGACTCTAAAGAAATTGTTCGCCAACAAAAGTGGCCTTTGCGTTTATTTGCATTATTTGAAATAAAAATAGCACTCTCTACACGTGAATCTGAAGAAAAAACAGGAGTCATTGATCGTCTACTCTCTGCAGCCATGCTTTCGCTGGAAGGTATTTATAAAATAGCAGAAGATTTTTTACTTCCTGCCATTATTATTGAACGCTTACCATTAAGCGAAGCTGCAGGAAAATTAAGGCAGTTAACACACAATCTACCTGCAACATTAGCAGGTGTTTTCGGATTAGATATTTTTGGTGGAATTATTTCTTCGATTATCAATTTTATCTATAGAGGTATTGTTTTATGTGCTTTTTTTGGCTTTTGGTTTTTACCGCATATTTTAAATGAGCAACCAATTTTTTCTATACACCCATCACTAAAAAATACCCGGTTTATATATTTTTCCCTATTTGCAGGCATTATTATTGTATCGTCGATTAGAGAATCTTTAAAAATATTTATCACCACATTAAAAGCTATCTATTTTTCGTTATTCTACATAAGTATTAATAAAGAATACGAGCTAGCTCCTGACATGAAAGAAAAAATAACACTTTACTTAATGAGTACTTCATCTCAATCGCTTTGAAAAATAAAAAGCTCATCTATTTAGTTGGCAAAGCACGAAGAGCCATTATTGCCTAAAAAGCAATGCTCCAACCATTGAGTAAATAATCTAGGGAGACAAGAAAAAATATATACCTTGCAAATTAAGTATAGTGAGGCGTTGATATACATAAAGATTAAGTCTATTCTATTCCTTAAAAACTCAATATGTAAAATTTTAAACATCGATATTAGAATTGATGCAAGCATTTATCGAATAATCATAATAAAATAGAGGCTTCATTCTCAGGGCGGGGTGTAAATCCCCACCGGCGGTATCTACACGCAGTGGTAGAAGCCCGCGAGCGCTATTTCACCTACAACCACACGGCATAAGGTGAAAGAGGTCAGCAGATCTGGTGAGAGGCCAGAGCCGACGGTTATAGTCCGGATAAAAGAGATCGCAATATATTTTAGCCATTAAAACTTGCACTAAATGGCAGACTTTTTGCGTGCCTTGATTCTGGTAATCACTTTTATAAAGAAAAATCCATGAATCAAATTATAACTATGCTTCCCACTGATAATAACGCTTCTTCAAGTGTTTTCCATAACACTCGGATTGCTATTGTTTCAGCGATGTGGCATCAAGATATTGTTAGCAAAGCAAGAGAGGGATTATTTACTGAATTTGATCGACATCAATTCCCTAATCATCAAATTGATCAATTTGAAGTACCTGGCGCCTTTGAAATTCCACTCTTTGTAAAAAAGCTTACTCAAACTACCCGATACAGCGCTATTATCGCTTGTGGATTAATTGTTGATGGCGGAATTTATAGGCATGAATTTGTTGCGGCAGCTGTTATTGATGGGCTAATGCGTATACAAATACAGTCTGGCATTCCTATTTTATCTGTCGTACTTACTCCAAAAGATTTTCACGAGAACTCTGATCATCATCGCTTTTTTAGTGAGCACTTTATTAAAAAAGGAATTGAAGCAGCTAGTGCTTGTCTTAATATCATCGCTGGGCTAAAAAAACTCGAATCTATAAACGAAAGCTAATCGATAGGGTATGAAATGTGTTCCGCTTTATAAAGATGAAAGCGGAACAACATCTATAACAGCGTTTAACACTGGGTATGTGCACCTACATCAATTACGCTTTTAACTTAATTTCGCCATCATTTTTGCCATCCCAGTAGTGAATGCGCGAAGCTTGCACTTTAATCATAACGACACCCTCTGTATCAATCCCCTTTTCAAACCATTTATCGAACTCAGGTTTCCAATGATCTTTGAAGGCTGCCTTATCGTGAATTAGCTCTGCTTCACCTTCTACAGCAATCTGAAAAGATGTGTTGCCGTTATCTTGAAAGGCCAGTGATACCTGCGGGTTACGCTTGATATCTTCTACCATGTGCGACTTTTCCCATGTGAAATAATACGAATCTCCCGCATAATCAACATCAGCATTATTACTCATTGGGCGACCAGCAATAGCCCCATTCTCAGCATATGTCGATAGCATTGTAATATCGATAGCACGCATTTTTTTTGCAATATCAGGTAGAGTCAGTGTACTCATAGGAACTCCTTAATGTAGATGAAAATAGCGTTTTCTGATGATTTTTTATCTACTTATTTTCTACCACAGCGCTTTCACAGCGTGGTGTTAGATTTAGAAGGTACGAAGTTGGCTCTCTCGGCATTATGTCAACTTGCCGTGTACTACGTGTACTGTCTACGTTGCCATGCGAGGCATCTCATGCCTTGTCATGCGGGGCATCCCATGCCTTGATATAGTAGCTCAACAACTACATAACTTCTAAGATTATTAAGAGTAGCATAATAAGTTGTGCTTTTATAACATGACGCTTTATTTCCTGCCAAAGAAAGCAGCGTATATCTATCTATGCTCAGGTGCAAAGCTTTGCCATAATGGCTATGCAGCAAATATTCTTTTTAATCAGCTCTTCGCTTAGGGGAAAAATAAATGCCTTATATTGATGGATTTGTTGTCGCTGTACCTACTCGCAATAAAGAAATTTACAAAAAACATGCAGAAGAAGCTTCAATTGTATTTAAAGAATGCGGGGCTCAAAAAGTTGTCGAATGTTGGGGAGATGATGTTCCGGAAGGCAAAATTACATCGTTCCCCATGGCAGTTCAATGTAAAGAAGATGAAACCGTTTGTTTTTCATGGATTACGTGGCCGTCACGTGAAAGCAGAAATGAAGGCATGAAAAAAGCAATGGACGACCCTCGATTAAATCCTACTAATAATCCTATGCCGTTTGATGGCAAGCGTATGATTTATGGCGGCTTTGAAATGATCGTTGACGCATAACGATTATTTATCCTTAGAAGTTACGCAGTTGAATGCTATCAAGGCATGGTATGCAGGCGATAGAAGGAGTGCGAGGAGTGCGAAAATTGCCACCACGCTGAGAGAGGCTTAACGGTGTAACTTCAAATCTTTAGAAATACCTTACTTTTCATAAAGAAAATGATAGCCGTGCAAAACAAATTCGCTTGGGAAAAATTAGGTTTAGCTATCATATGTATATGGTTCATCGTCGGAGGCATTTTCCATTTTTTAAAAACAGAATTTTTTGTACTTATCGTGCCTCCGTATATTCCGTATCCTTACGCGGCTGTCTATATAAGCGGGGGTTTTGAGATAATAGGCGCTATTTCAATTTTAATGCCGCGCGTGAGACCTTATGCGGGGCTTGGGTTAATTTTATTAACGCTTGCAGTTACACCTGCGAATATTTATATGTGGCAAAATCCTTTTCTGTTTCCTAACATTCCACCTTTATTTCTAAGCTTACGTTTAGTGTTACAAGTTTTATTGGTAATCGGTATAGCCTATGCGACCCATGTAATGGCAATATTTACAAAACCTGTGCCGCTCTCTAGCACTCATTGAGTTGCTCAATGCATATATACAATCAGCATCAATACACTTATTTCTAATACCTTATTGTTTGGCAAATATTACTTATTGTTATAGAGGTTATTATGCTTATAACAACATAACGCTATTATATTAATGATAAGAAAAAGCGCTTAATGAATTCCAAGGATATGCTTCAGACGACTCTGCTAAAAAAGAATGATTGATGCTATTTAAATAAGCTGTAACATTCCAAATAGATAACGCATCTAAAGATACAAATTTCAACCCAATTTTAAAAGCACTTGAACCATAGCTTGTTTTATACATTATTTTTGCTTCACCATGTACATTCACCAGACGGCCTTTAATAGGAAGATCAAATTGAATCATAATGGTCTGGCCTTCTTTTAGATTAGGCTTTGTAGTGATAAAGCATAACCCTCCTAGAGAAACATCAGAACCTATAGCGTTATGATAACAACCTATTCCCTCTAAAACTTTTATTGAAGTGTCTATATATCGTCTCGAACGACTTCTGTTCTCAGTATTCATGCTCTATGCCTGTAATTGTCAATAATTAAAAGTAGTCACTCAAGTGTTACCCAAATGACAAGAAACACTATCCCTAAAAACCCTTATATGGATTAAAAAAGAAACGAAGACTAACATATCCTTAGCCTTGTTAGCTAACATAAGCTTAATAAAAGTGTGTGATATGCGTATAGAAAACCACATTTTGTTATATTTTAAAAAAGATATCTATTGAAAATCACGTTTCCTATACATATCACCTATCATATAGAGCGAAATTCTTTTTTTACCACTTTAAAATTTTATAAAAAGCCTTCCAGATGATAAAGGCTCGTGCTTAGTAGCGTATGTTTCTATACTCTTAACTACCCCCTTAAGACTTATTGTTTTATATCTATTTTATTAAATGGGGGACTTGCTATGAGATGCTTATATATAAGGGTAATACATTAACTATCAGAGCGCTCACGATTTTTTTCTAAGCGAGCATAGAAAATTACAAAAATAGGCAACCATTCAATATGAATAATTTTATCTTAGGTGGTGGAATTGCAGGCCTTGCAGCTTATAACCGTCTAAAAAAGCATGGCATAACTGCTAATATTCTTGAACGAAACTGTACGCTCGGTGGCCTAACTCGTTCTATTTATGTAGATAGATTTGTATTTGACTACACAGGCCATTTTTTACATTTAGCTTCACTTAAACATCCTGATGAACTAGGGTTATTATCAACAGGAAAATGGAAAAAAATTTCACGCAAAGCCTTTTGCTATTCTCATGGAGTATTTATAGAAGCGCCTTTTCAATATAACTTAGCAAAGTTACCCAAATCTATAAGAAATGAATGCTTAAATTCTTTTTTAGAAGTATCTTCAAAACCCCAAAAAACGGTTTCAAAAAACTATCATTTACTTGATTATTTTCTTGATAATTTTGGGTCTGGTATTACTAACCATTTTTTAAAACCCTATAATGAAAAAATTCTAGCTACTGATCTTACTTCCATCAGTGCAAGTTCAATTAATCGATTTTTTCCATTACCTAAAAAAGACTTAATTGAGAAGGGAGCCTCCTTATTTAATCAGACTTCAGTAAATTTAGGATATAACTCAGAATTTTGGTATCCTGAAGAAAATGGAATTCAACAACTTATCAATAATATGGCTCATTCTCACTCTTGTATTCCAGAAGAAGTAAAAAATATAGACCTTGAAAAAAGAATTATTACTACCAATAAAAGTGATTATAAATATAACAATATTTTTTCTTCAATTCCTTTAGACCAAGTTTTAAGGATGTCTAAGCATTCAACATATCAAAATAATGAAACTTCGTTGAGTTATGCTTCGGTAAGAACGTATCAGATAGGAATACGTTGTAAGTTACCTGATGATTTAAAAGATAAACATTGGATATATATTGCTGACCCTACTATACCCTTTCATAGAGTAGGAATTTACTCAAACTTCAATCATACGATGTCTCCTTCTGATTGCTATAACCTCTACGTAGAAGTCGGTATACATTGCAACACCCCCCAACAAACCATAAACATTATCGATAATGATGTAATAAATTCTTTAGAAAATTTGGGCTGGGTTAAAAAAGAAAATATTGAAATATTAATTTCTCATACCATTGAGCATGGCTATGTTCATTTTAATCATGAGTGGATAAATGTTGTTCCTAAACACTTATCTTTTCTTGATAATCATAATTTTCATTGTATTGGAAGATATGGTTGCTGGGATTATATAGGTATGGAAGATGGTGTCATTAATGCATGGAACACTGTTGATAAATATAATTAAAGCGTTCAAATAAACATTATGCTATTTGTTGTAACTTTAAGAATAAGTTATCGGAAATTTGTTTGATACAACAATTTTAAAAAAATAAATTATATTATAGGAATAGTAATGTTAGAAAAAACCCACTATACAATTAGCATTAATATTAGAACATTTAATGAAGAAGCCAAGATAGCAAGTGCAATTAAATCATCTCTAAAAGAGATTGAAGGGCTTGTAGGTGGCACTGGCGAAGTAATTATAGTTGATTCATTATCTACGGATAATACAGTTAATATAGCGCAACAGTTTCCGGTAAGAATTGTGCAATTTACACATCGAGAAGATTGCAATTGTGGTGCAGCAGTACAATTAGGTTACCAGCATGCGAAAGGTGATTTTATTTATGTGTTAGATGGAGATATGGAGTTTGTTCCAGGCTTTATAAATATTGCACTCGAGAAGCTCTTGAATAACCCCACGCTGGCTGGTGTAGGTGGAATTATTAAAGATACACAGATTCTAACAATGGGCGATCGAATTAGAGCAAACCAGCTGTATAATTTTTCAAATGATTATTTTGTTAATGAATTGGGCGGCGGCGGGTTATACCGCCGCTCAGCCATAGAATCGGTTGGCTATTTAGGCCATCAAGGTTTAAGAGCCTTTGAAGAAGCTGATTTAGGATTTCGTCTTACAGCGCAAGGTTGGAAAATGCTTCGTTTGGCCTGCCCTGCGGTTCTTCATACAGGGCACAATGAAAGCACATTTGAAATGTTTCGACGATTATGGCAAAATAAAAAAGCATTTGATTGCGGAACACTAGTTAAAATAGCTTTTGGTAAACCCTGGTTTACGCTAACGTTAAAAAAACAGTGGTATGTTTTTGTGTTGCCTGCCCTACTTATCATTTCTCTTATCGCTAGCGGTATACTATATAAACTAAATGAAAACGTATTTTCTTTTTTTAGCAGTATGTTTTTAATTTATTTTGGTTTATGGGGAATAATTTTTTTATTGATGTCATATCGTAAACATAGTTTAAAGCTAGGATTATTTTCTATCGTATCATGGCATTACTCTAGTATTGCAGCAACGATAGGTATATTACAAAATTTAGCTGATCCTTACCGGTTAATACAGAGCCAAGAAATTTTATTTACTCAAGAAAAATAATTAAATAATTTTATTTGAATGACTTATTTCCATTATTTTTGGGATGGCTAATAAATCAATATAAAAATACTTCAAGACCTACGATTTTAGCCATCTGATATATTCTTTATATTAAGAAAACAAACTTAAGTAATAATACCATATAAAATTTATAATACCTATTCAAGGACCCTTTTATTTTTAAACACTAGCGAATATTCAATTCGGAAAACATCATTAATTTAACATAAGTTAGATTATGCGACACTACATTATTTAATGAGGAATGCCTTTAAAGCGTTGTTTTATTCAATAGTAGCTTTGAGTGTAGTCATCAATTAAGCAATTAGTTTCTTGATTACATCTTGATAATATAAAACGTGAGCATCGCTCCTGAAATGAATCTCATAGGCTTTACCTGGCTGCTCACCGTTAAAATACTGTTCGACGATGAAAGAGTCGTAAGTTTGCGTCCACATTTGCCCGGGCATAGATTTTATTTCTAATATTAGCGTATTGCCTTCTCGTTTAAATTCAACATTACCATGCCTAATACCACCTTCTAAAACAATACTGTTTTTATCATGATAAATTAGCTGCTTATGTTGTTGAGCATTAATAGATGAAAAAAAACATTCTCTTAAATGAATATTTCTTTCATACATTGTTTGCTGAGAATTTTTCTTATAAACCCTAAATAAAGGAGGAATAATTTCAGGTTTATTATTATTTTTTACATCTTTATCTAATAAGGAAATTATTTTAAATAAAAGTACGCTGCTATTTTCAAAATCAATGATACGACCGTAATCAGTAACAGGCCGATGCGCAGCAAGGCCATATACTTGCTTATAAAGGCTGGCATCGTTCGATATACTTTTATTGATTATTTTTTTATCAAATAGATGCTCTTCATGGTCTTGAAGAGCATCTAACTGAGGATAATTTATTTTTACTGACATTTACTATCCATCCTATATTGCTACGTATAGAACTTACATAAACTTACTCTTCTAACACTATAATTAATATATCTAGTAATGCCTGTGAAGCTAGAATGCAATAATGTTGGTTCTATTTTATTAAACACATCAAAAAATAAAATTTTAAATATTTAAACTAACCCTATTAAACTTCAACACTAATACCTTTATTTCTTGGTTAACTTTAGATTAATTTAAACTATTCAGTTAATTTAAGATATTGAAAAAAAATAAGGCGCACAATAAAATGTGCGCCTAGTATCTAACGTGAGATACTTACTTCTTATAAAGAAGTTAATTGATTTATTCGTCAATTAACCAATTAAGTCAAGGGTTTATGCCTATCATTATTTTCATTCTAAAATGTAATGTTAAAAATGAATTTATTTCTCTGTTGGAGAATAGGTTAGTAAGGGCGGGCACGAACAAAATACATTTCGATCTCCATACACATTATCTACTCGTCCTACTGGCGGCCAATATTTTGAATGGCGTAATGCTTCAATTGGATACGCTGCCTCTTCACGCGTATAGATATGATCCCACTGCGCACGCATCAAATACTCTGCCGTATGGGGTGCATTCACGAGAGGGTTATCTTTAAGTGTCCACTCCCCTTTTTCGACCTTTCTGATTTCTTCACGAATAGCAATCATGGCATTAATGAAACGATCAAGCTCTTCTTTCGATTCACTTTCTGTCGGCTCTATCATAAGTGTTCCAGCAACAGGAAAAGACATCGTTGGGGCATGAAAGCCATAATCCATTAATCGCTTGGCTACATCTTCACCCGAAATACCGCTGGCGTCTTTTATTGGGCGTATATCAATAATACATTCGTGAGCAATATGACCGGTAGCACCTGTATAGAGAATAGGATACGCATCAGATAAACGTTTCGCTACATAGTTAGCATTTAAAATAGCAACTTGTGTAGCAGCCTTGAGGCCTTCTGCCCCCATCATGTAAATATACATCCATGAGATAGGCAAAATGCTGGCGCTTCCAAAAGGCGCGGCTGAAACTGCACCTGCAGGATGATCATCGGCATCCCATTCTAAGCGTTTAGGTAAAAAGCCTGCTAAATGCTCTTTTACTGCAATAGGCCCAACGCCCGGCCCGCCTCCACCATGAGGAATACAAAATGTTTTATGTAAATTTAAGTGAGATACGTCTGCCCCAAATTTACCAGGCGCTGCGACTCCAACCAACGCATTCATGTTGGCACCATCGAGATACACTTGCCCCCCATGCTGATGAATCAAGGCACATAAATCAACAATATGCTCTTCAAATACTCCATGTGTAGAAGGATATGTAATCATTAAAGCCGCTAAGTGCGTGCTATGCGCAATAACTTTAGTTTGGAAATCTTCGACATCAACATTACCCTGGCTATCGCATTTCACGACAACGACTTCTAACCCTAACATACCTGCTGTTGCAGGATTAGTACCATGGGCAGAACTTGGTATTAAAACTATATTACGTTGTGATTGGCCTATTGAGCGATGATACGCCAGAATAGCCTGTAAACCTGCGTATTCGCCCTGTGCGCCTGAGTTGGGCTGTAAAGAGACTGCATCATACCCAGTGCAGGCCACAAGCCAGTGCTCTAGCTCTGCAATCATCTGAATATAGCCTTGCACCTGATTTCGTGGCGCATAAGGATGAATATTTGAAAATGCTTCCCATGTTACCGGAATCATTTCTGAAGTTGCATTCAATTTCATCGTACATGAACCTAATGGAATCATTGTACGGTCTAGCGCTAAATCTTTATCAGCTAGCTCACGTAAATAACGCAGCAATGCAGTTTCAGAATGGTAACGGCGAAAGGTTTCATGCGTTAAAAACACTGATTCGCGTACTAGGCTTTCTGGATAGCATATATTTGCACATTCAAACCAATCAGCCGCTTTGAAGCGAGGGGCATTATTACTTAAAATACTCCATAATTGATCAATATCTGCTAAGGTTGTTGTTTCATCAAGCGATATGCTTACAGAGCTATTATTTAAACGTCGTATATTAATTTCTGCTTTTTCGCTGCGATGAATCACCTCTTCGGTGTCATCACCTGTTTCTAAACAAACGGTATCAAAAAAGTAATCATGCTTAATGTTAATACCTAATTCGCGCGCACCTGCCGCTAATACCGCAGCTAACCGATGAACCCTATTTGCAATTCTTTTTAAACCTTCAGCGCCATGATAGACCGCATACATAGAAGCAATTACGGCTAGCAGCACTTGAGCAGTACAAATGTTACTCGTAGCTTTTTCGCGGCGAATATGTTGCTCACGTGTTTGTAACGTAAGGCGATACGCGGGACGGCCATGAGAATCAATAGAAACCCCCACTAGCCTACCCGGCAAATGACGTTTGAGCGCATCTTTACAGCTCATATAAGCAGCATGAGGGCCGCCAAACCCCATGGGCACTCCAAAACGTTGTGTGGTTCCTACTGCAATATCTGCCCCTAATTCACCAGGGGGAGTCAGTAATGTTAAGGCAAGTAAATCAGCAGCAAGAATGACCGTGATTTTTTTAAGTTTTAGATCGGTAATTAAACAGCGATCATCACTTAACGCTCCATCTGTTGCAGGATATTGCAAGAGTACGCCAAATAGATTGTCATGATTTAACGCATTGTTAGCGGCATCGATCACTAACTCTACACCCAAACCTGCTGCTCGAGTTTTGAGAACTTCAAGTGTTTGAGGATGGCATTCTTTTGCTGCAAAAAAACAATTAGCAGAGGAAAGTGCGCGGGTTCTAAGTGCAACCCCCATTGCTTCGGCAGCAGCAGTGGCTTCATCTAATAAAGAGGCATTCGCAACATCTAAGCCTGTTAAATCGTTAATCATTGTTTGGTAGTTAATGAGCGCTTCTAAACGCCCTTGAGAAATTTCAGGCTGATACGGCGTATATGCTGTGTACCAGGCTGGATTTTCAAGAATATTTCTTAAAATTACACCTGGGGTGTAAGTACCGTAGTATCCTCGGCCAATAAAATTTTTGAAGACTTTATTACGGTTTGCTCGTTCTTTTAATGCCTTTAAGGCATTCTCTTCTGTTTGTGCTCCCGCTAAATCAAGCGGACGATTCATTTGAATTACGGTAGGTACAATGTTTGAGATTAATGCTTCTAAGTTTTCATAGCCTAATACCTTTAGCATTTCCTGCTGATCATTTTCAGAAGGCCCAATATGACGCACCACAAATGCATCATTAGGCGCTAATTGCGAAAATGAAAAATGTTCTGTACCTGCTTGCCCTATTAATTGCCCCATCAACTCACCCATTGCCCCAAAACAATACTTAAGGGGCAGTCTTATTGAGCACACAGCTGCAATTGAACTGCCCTACTTTTCCAACCTGACGTTCAAATTTAATAATTATAGAAGTTACGCAGTTCGGTTCTATCTAGGCATAGCAACACAGACAGTACAATCAGTACGGCAAGTTGCTATAACACGGGGTGTCCCACACCGATAGAACCCAACTGCGTAACTTCTAAATCAATATTAGATAAACTTCAGTTCATTAATTACTTGCATCTACCACAGCTTGATAGCCTGCTGCATCTAGTAAACCTTCAAATTGTGCAGGATCATTAGGTTTAATTTTAAATAACCATGCACTATAGGCATCTTCATTTACCTGTTCAGGATGGTCAACCACAGCCTGATTCACGGTAATCACTTCTCCACCCACCGGAGCATATACATCTGCCGCCGCTTTCACAGACTCAACCACTGCACAATCTTGCGTAGCTTTTACTGTGCGCCCTACTTCAGGTAATTGAATAAATACTAAATCACCTAAAACTTCTTGAGCGTGATCAGATATACCTACTGTTAAGGTTCCATCAGCTTCTTTTCTTACCCATTCGTGTGAGGGGGCATACCGCAATTGACTGGGTATATTCATGAGGAGAATCTCCATTCTTCAAAAAATAAAATCAATATAAACTTAGTGTTAACACACATCAATAAGTGCTTTTCCATTGCGCACAAAAGGGAATTTTACAATACGCGCTTCAATTTCTGCATCACGAATTAACACATGTACAGAATCGCCAATTTTCACCTGATGAGGAAGACGCGCAAGGGCTACTGAGCGGCGTAAGGTAGGAGAAAAGGTGCCGCTAGTAATTTCGCCTACTCCATAAGGCGTATTTACTTTTTGATGCGCCCGCATAATGCCTTTACCTATTAATAACAATCCTACCAATTGTTCTTCTGGCTTTTCGGCCTCTAGTGCTTCACGACCAATAAAAGCTCTATCGCTTTTTAAATCAAGCGTCCATGATAAGCCCGATGCATCAGGGCGCGTTGTTTCATCCATATCTTGACCATATAAATTCATACCAGCTTCAAGACGCAAAGTATCACGAGAGCCTAAACCGCAAGGATGAGCACCACATGCCATTAACTGATCTGCAGCTTCAACTACCTTGTTATCTGGCAGCATGATTTCAAAGCCATCTTCACCTGTATAACCGGTACGAGCAATCATGCCATCGCCTAAAAATGCTGCGCTAAATGGTTTTAGATTTTCTGTTTCTGCTTTTATTCCGCCAAACGCCTTCCAGACGATTTCACGAGCCAGAGGCCCTTGAACGGCTAGCAATGAAACATCTGAACGTACCTCTACTGAGGGTGCCTGTGAAAATTCAGCGCATTGAGCTTGAATCCAGGCAATATCTTTAGCTGCTGTTCCTGCATTTACAACGAGACGAAAGTGGGTATCACTTATAAAATACACAATCAAATCGTCAATCACCCCTGCTTGAGGGTTTAACATACAACTATAGAGTGCTTTACCGGGTACCGTAAGTTTTGCTACATCATTAGCAAGTAAGTAACGTAAAAAGGCACGTGTATTTTCTCCATGAAGATCGATGACTTGCATATGCGACACATCGAACAACCCTGCTTCCTGACGAACAAACGTATGCTCATCCATTTGCGACCCATAATGCAGGGGCATTGACCACCCGCCAAAATCTACCATTTTTGCACCATGAGCTACATGCCAGGCATGCAAGGGGGTTTCACGCAACATACAGACTCCTCTCATCAACTTTATAATGAATTGCTGCTATTGTAACGCTTTTAAAAGAGCATGAAAGGACTTGAAGATCTAATCGCTTATAAATTTCATGACGAACTTGCCGTACTTTAAAGCAGTCGCTGTGAAACAGTATCTGCTTTATGCATAATTATCTTATCGATCGTTAAGGCTTAGCAGCATTCGCACGCATACTATTGCGCTATAAACCTAGCTATAAAAGCTTGTAGAAGTTTTGTGTAAGTCTTAATAGCCAATGTATGGCATGCTGTAAGTTCTCGTGCTTATAATTTATCTACTTTTAAGGTATTTACATCCTTGTATGGCACCAACCTCCCCTAAGTTCCTAAAGATTCTTATGCTAACGATAGCCATTGCATTTATCGTTAGCCGCAGCGCTGTGATGCCTACTTCTGATATTGCTTGGTTAACACTCGCAGCAGAAAGAGTTTTAAATGGCCAACAATTTGGTCAAGATATTTATGAGTTAAATTCTCCGTTTGCACTTTTAATGTATTTACCTTCCGTTTTTCTTCATCAATTTTTTTCTTTTTCTCCTTTTATAACCACATATGCGCTTACCACAATATTAATAGTATTATGTATTAGTTTAGCTGCTTCGATTCTAAAAAACCGTGATTATCCTTTATTTTACCATCCTGAAAAATTATGGATTTTCAGAATTTCTTTTTTGGTTGCTTATTTATTGGTTCCTGGTATTAATGGATTTGCTCAACGTGATCATATTATTGCTTGTTTACTGCTTCCCTACGCTCTCCTTAAGCTAGCACCTTCAGGCTATAAAGAAGGAATAGGTGAAACTAAATATTTCATTAATATTTTAAGCTCAATTCTATTTTCTTTAGCACTTATTATAAAACCCCAATATCTTATTTTTTCCCTTCTGCTTAATTTTTATATTTTATTCAGAGAGGGTAGGTTTAAGTTTTATCTTCCTGGTGTCATTATTACGGCGTTTATGCTAAGCATGGCAGGTTTAGTGATTGTTATTTTTTTTACTTCATGGCTACCAATTGCGTATACAGCTTATGAAACCTATCGTGGCTATCAACACCCCATTAAAGCAATTGCAAATGCATTACTTCAATTATTGAATGTCGCTATTATTTTTATTTTTTTCACACACTCTGCGCTTCCAAAAATTTCAACTAAATTAGAATATCCCCAGCAAAATCCTTTTATTTCGCTAGGTATTATTGGTGCCCTTAATATACCTTTATATCTTATTTCTAAAAATGGTTGGTATTATCATGCACTGCCAGCGCTTTTACCACTTTACGGTATTACGCTTTATGCCATTTACTATTATTGCTTGCGTTTGAAAAAAATTGTTTTATGGGGTTTAAGCGCTGCATTGTTAAGCATTAGTCATCTTTTATTACTTTATAATGCTCAAAAATATTATGAGGTTCCTTTACCTGAAATTATGCATAGTCAAATAAAGAAAGGTGATTCTTTTTTATGTATTAGTCCTGATATTCAATGTGGTTTTCCGCGAGCGGTAACGCATGGATACCGCTATGTTTCACGTTACCCTTCCTTATGGCCAAGCGGCGGCTCTTTAATATTGTTTGAGCTTGGAAAAATGGATGAAGCTACTTTACATAAATATGTAACGTTTGATATCAAAAACACAACTGAAGATATTCTAAAATATCAACCTCAAGTTATTGCGATACAATGGCATCAAGAAAAAAATGGAACCATTCGTTTTTTTGAAAAAAATGCTAAATTTAATCAAGCCTTAAGCAATTATAAACTCTTCAATAAAACAGATATTAATGATCGCTTCGCAACATGGATTTATGTGAAAAAATGAATAATAACGCTGCGCCCGTTTTATCTAATCATTTATCTAACCATATTACACCTCAATTAATGAGTATCGTTGTATGTTTATATAATGAAGAAGAGATTATTGATCAGTTTTTATCGCGTCTCTTTCATGTACTCACTGCATTAGGTTTTCCTTTTGAAGTTATTATGGTTAATGATGGCAGTCAAGATACTACTCTTCAAAAAATACTATCTTATTGCTTAACGCATCCAGAAATAAAAGTGATTAATTTAAGCCGCAACTTTGGTAAAGAGGCTGCGCTTACTGCAGGTTTAGATGCTACCCAAGGCGATGTTATTATTCCTATTGATAGTGATTTACAAGACCCTCCCGAACTCATTGCTGAGCTTATCAAAAAATGGCAAGAAGGTTTTGATGTGGTCTTAGCTCGAAGAAGTGATAGAAGTGCAGATTCATTTATAAAACGAATAACTGCAAAGGCATTTTATAAAATTCATAATGCTCTATCTGAAATTCAAATTCCCCATGATGCAGGCGACTTTCGATTGATGGATCGTAAAGTCATAGAAGCTCTAAAGCTTTTACCTGAAAACAGACGATTTATGAAAGGCTTGTTTGCCTGGATTGGTTTTAATGCGACTGCCATTGACTACACTCGCCCTGCGCGTGTAGGAGGCGAAAGCAAGTTTTCTTTATGGAAGTTATGGAATTTAGGCCTTGAGGGGTTAACAAGCTTTAGTACATTACCGCTAAGAGTTTGGACGTATATTGGTTTAATTATTTCATTTTGTGCGTTTTTATATATTATATTGGTTGTTTTTCTTTCAGCCTTTCATCAAACTCCATTTTCAGGTTATGCAACACTTGTGGTATCTATTATGGGATTTGGCGGTCTTCAATTAATTGGCATTGGAATTCTAGGTGAATATATTGGTCGTATTTATTCAGAAAGTAAAAGACGCCCCGTTTATATTATTAAAGATCGTTATCCAAGCGAATAATATCTACTAGATTAAAAGTTTCAAACCTATTGTATATTAAGAAAATAATGAGTAATGGAAAATAATAGTTATACAGCAATGGCAGAAACTGAAAATCAGCATTGGTGGTTCATCGGCCGCCGTAAAATTTTAAGCCATCTACTTTCCTCCATTCAACTAATGCCAAACAGTAATATTCTTGAAATTGGGTCTGGAACTGGCGGAAACTGGGAATGGCTTCATGCTTTACCAGGAGTAAATAAACAGCTAAATTTTATTGAAAAAAATGCATTAGCGCGTGAATTATTTTTTAAAAAAACAGGTAAAGTAGCATTAGCAGGTACGTTACCAAATGCAATGCCCCCTCTTCCTCAACAAGATCTCATTTGTTTATTCGATGTTTTAGAACATATTGAAAATGATCAAGAAGCACTAGTAACATTATATTACTTACTTAAACCTCTTAATGGAAAACTTATTCTCACTGTTCCGGCACATCCAATTCTTTATGGCACTCACGATAAACAGCTTCATCATTTTAGACGCTATACTAAAAAAGAATTAATCGCTAAGCTAACGAAAGCTGGATTTAAAATTAATAAAATACGTTATTATAATTTTTTTCTTTTTCCGCTAGCGTTTATAGCAAGGTTTTTAGATTTAATTCTAAAGCGTGAGTCAGCGTTAGGCGTTAATGTTCCCTCTCGATTTATCAATACCCTTTTTAAAGCTATTTTTCAGTCTGAAGCATTTTGGCTCCAGCATTTTAGTTTTCCAACGGGAATATCGCTTTATGTTGAATGTAGTCATCCTTTTCTCTAGCAAGTTACTCTAATTTATTTAAACGCTTAATAACTCTTACTTAGTGGGGTTTACTTTAAATTCAATAAAGTTTAACTCTTATCTAACCCCGGCTGTAACTAAGAACTTTACCTTTGTAATTAAGTGCCTTTGCCCAAGAGTTTTTTACCATCTCGATGGTTAATGAGTATCCTAACTTCAACATCTTTTGTGTAAATTGTGACTGCTGGCGTCGATTAGGATCAACAATAATTACTTTTACTGTTTTTTCAGAATGATAATGAATAAATTCAGATAACATGTGAGGGTGATTAGGCTCGTATAAAAGATCACTACCAATAATTAAATCAAATTTTCCTGTGACTGAATCTAATTTCTCCCAATTTCCCCGCTCATATTTAATAGGTAAAAAATCATTCAGGGCAATATTTTCTTTTAAAAAACTAGCGGCTAAAGGATGATAATCACTTGCAGTAATGTCAGCGCCCCGCTGTGAAGCTATTAGACTTGCTAACCCTAGCCCACACCCTAGCTCAAGAACTTTGAGTCCGTCTATCGCATGAACCCTCATCGTTTCTGCCAAAATGAGGCTTGAAGGCCAAACAAGGCCAAATAAGGGCCATGTTGCTGAAGAAATTCCTGCTCTTTCACAACTCCCATCGGGATCTGCATATTGCAGTTGATCTTTAAGAGAACGAATCTTCAAAGAGGTATCGCCAATAAATAGTGTTTCAAACTTAACTTGGTAACCGGGCATGATTTGCTTAACTCTACAAACGATAAGTAATGTATGTGTAATGAGCAAATCAGAAAGAGAGAGGGGGTTCTAAAAGCCTAATGAATGTTTATACCTAGTGCATAAAATATTATGCTCGTATAGAAAAATAAGAAAGGCTTAAGATCAGGCTTTTTCACCGAAATGAACACTGCGCATGGCGAGTGATTCTCAACCTCAAAGGTTGACTGTTACATGTATTCTACAGTATCTGAAGATTGTGCATAAAGGTACCTTGATTTAACTTATCGCGGTACCTTTAATACATTTTCAAAAGCCCTACAGCCTGTGCTGTAAGGGAGCTTATACACTTTCAAATTTATATACTGAGCTTAAGGCAAATTTTATACATTAGCTACACTGTTAATTTATGCCTAACAGCAGCTCCATAGGCAGGATCAGCCTTATCAAAATGTGAAAGTTGGCGCTGTTGAATTTCAACCGCTACATTTCTCATTGCATTTGCAATATTGGTAGTAAGTCTCTCTTTTTCATCAGCGGGCAATAATCTAAATAAATTTCCAGCTTGTGTGTAATCATCTTCTTTACCACGAAAATCATAACGCCCTGCCTCTGCTTCTAAGGGCCAACCTGCATCACTATGCCCGAAACCACGTGAGGTAAGACCCTGACGCTCCACGTTAGCATAATTAGGTTGAGAACCGAAATTATGTATTGCCATTGCACCATCACGTTGCTGATGATGCACAGGACAACGTGGGCGATTAACCGGCAATTGCTGATGATTTGTTCCCACACGATAAAGTTGTGCATCATGATAGGCAAACAGCCTACCTTGCAGCATTTTATCTGGCGAATAACCAAGCCCCGGAACAATATTGGCAGGAGAAAAAGCGACCTGTTCTACCTCAGCAAAATAATTTTCAGGATTGCGATTAAGTTCCATGACACCCACAGGTAGCCGAGGAAAATCTTTGTGAGGCCAGATTTTTGTTAAATCAAACGGACTCCACCCTGTTTTAGCCATCCAAGGCTCTACTTCTTCTTCACGCATCACTTGAATATAAACATTCCATTTAGGAAAATTACCGCGCGCAATCGCTTCAAATAAGTCACGTTGCGCGTAATCAGGGTCTTCGCCAGCTAAGCGCACAGCGTCAGCAGGTGCTAAATTTTTAATGCCTTGCTGGGTTTTAAAATGCCATTTGACCCAAACACGGCCTCCTTCAACGTTAATAAGACTAAACGTATGACTTCCAAAGCCATCCATATGCCGATATCCATCTGGCGTACCGCGGTCTGAAAACAACATGGTGACTTGATGTAATGACTCGGGAGCATGACTCCAAAAATCCCACATCATCGCTGCTGATTTAAGATTAGTCATCGGACAACGCTTTTGTGTATGAACAAAGTCAGGAAATTTAATAGGATCTTTAATAAAAAACATAGGTGTATTGTTACCCGCTAGATCCCAATTGCCTTCTTCTGTATAAAACCGCACTGCGAACCCTCTTGGATCACGCTCAGTATCGGCTGAGCCTCGCTCACCGCCTACGGTTGAAAAGCGTACAAACGTTTCTGTTTGTTTACCAAGTTCTGCAAATAACTTGGCTTTAGTATAGTTTGTAATATCATGCGTTACCGTAAAGGTGCCATATGCGCCTGAACCTTTAGCATGCACAACACGTTCAGGAATACGCTCACGATTAAAGTGCTGTAATTTTTCAATTAAATGAAAATCTTGAAGTAAAACTGGGCCACGCGGCCCTGCTGTTATACTATTTTGATTATCATCAATAGGAATACCAGATGCAGTTGTCACAATATTTTTATCATTCATATCTATCTCTTTTCGTATAGAACTGCAATAAACTAAACGTTTAGATTGCATAGCAACCTTCATTCAATCAACGAAATTAAAACGTACCAAAAACTGAATTGAAAAATTTTTGATATTACTTTCGTTAATAACTTTAGTCTAAGCGCATTCATCGATAGATACAAATCAATTATAACTATAATTTAGATAGATAACATCTATTGTCAAAACATAAAAATTAATAATGCAAACACATTTAAATAATTGATTTTATTATATTTTAACTTAATAAGGGCGATCACCTAAAATAGTAGCGCGGTGCATAATACGACGATGCGGTAAATAATCTGCTGTTGCATAATGCTGCGTCAGGCGATTATCCCAAAAGGCTAAATCATATTGCTTCCATCGCCAGCGAACGGTGAACTCGGGCTTCGTTACATGCACTAAAAGATGGCTTAGTATAGCCTCACTTTCTTTAGGCGATAACTCAATAATGCGTGTTGTAAAACCTTCATTTACAAATAAACCTTTACGCCCTGACACAGGATGGGTACGTACAACAGGATGTACTAAAGGCGGATTTTTATCGCGTGCGGCTTCCCAACGAACACGCTCTTCAGGTGTTCGAGCAAAACGCCATGCAGGAAACGATTTTAAGAAATCATGCTCAGCTGTTAACGGCTCAATAAATTTTCTAAAAGGCTCACTTAACGCTTCATAAGCTGCAATACCGCTTGCCCAAAGAGTATCGCCACCTAAAGGAGGTAAATGACGTGCTGATAAAATAGCACCCATCGGCGGTGTTTCAATAAATGTTACATCGGTATGCCAATTATCGTTATCGGGAGGGTTATCGTGATCTGTATCTAAAATAATAATTTCAGGTACATCTGATACTTGAGGATAAATAGGATGGATATGTAAATCGCCAAATCTTTTTGCAAGATCTCGCTGCTGTTGAGGACTAATTGGCTGTTTCTCAAAAAATAAAACATGATGCTCAAGCAATGCTTGCAACAAACTATCGCGCAATTCATCTTCTATAGCACGTGTTAAATCGATACCGCTAACCAATGCTCCAATGGCTGGGCCTAATGGTTGAACGTGAAGTGTAGCAGCTCCCATACTTATTCTCTTTATCGTTGCATATATGCGTAATGTACTGAAATGTAATTACGCTGCAAACGAATTTTTTATGGATTGCTCTTCACATTTAAGAATAACGCGCCATGACACTTAATCTTGTTAAATGATTTATCTCATTCATTTATTTATTTCACTGCATGTTAGCTTTTGTGTGTTAGCTGAAGCGCCGCTTTTACTGCCATGAAAAATAATTATCTCTTGCTGTTCTAAACATTCTATCAAGCTCTATTTTTCGGATCAATTAAGCGCCCAACACTAAAACTCCCCCTGCATAAAATTTTAAACACCCATAAATACGCAATAATTTTCATTTAAAATCAACAAGATAAAATAAATTTTTTTATTTTTTTTGCTATTTCTTTCAAAACACGTACGGGAATACCCTACATCAACCGTTACTTTTTTTAGAGAGTATTAAAGCACAAAATAGGGAGATAACATATGACTCAATTATTTGATATAACATTGTTTTCATTTACTTTAATTGCCGCTGTAGCAGCTTACAATGTGCTTGTTGGCAACAAATCGAAAAAGACTGCTCAACTTCCCATTTCCACGAAGTTTCTTGCAAAACAAACATTCGGTGAAATTCTTTCTACTATGTTGCAATTGCTAGGACTCAAACAAGAAAAAAGCGCTCATTTATGCAAAAACCGCTTAGATGAATGTTGCTCGCATCGCAATGCTCCTCGACGTATCATCCACAAAGAATAAGCTATTTAATGATCATTTAAATAAATAAACCAAATTATTTTAAATAACATCAACCTACTCCCTTACTCCTATTATTAAATAGGGAGTAGTTATGTAGATTTTGCTCTAGTTTTTGAATGCATAATTGAATCTAAAAAAATATCTTTTAGCGTTCGTTCATCGTTTCAATGCGTTTCATTTTAAAATTTTAGAAGTTACGCAGTTGAGCTATATCAAGGCATGGGATGCCCCGCATGGCAACGCAGACAGTATACGTAGTACGGCAAGTTGGCATAACGCGGGGCGTCCCACGCTGAGAGAGCCAACTGCGTAACTTCTAAACTTATTCTTTTACACGCTGCTTGTAAGAGATACAGGTTATTAGTAGGTATGATATAAAAAGCAGCTTACAATGGGTATGCGTGTTATCTATAATCGATTATCTTCACCACCCTTTATCACTATATCTCACCGCCCACTCTCAAAAAATTTTAATCTTTTTTCTTTTATTTTCAATAGAACTATTTAAACCTGGCTTTTCTAAGAAACGCTTCAATCTTTTTTTATATTTTCCTTTCGGATGGCTGTCATGCATACGTCTAGTCATACAGAAAATTTTTTGACAAATACTGAAGGTTTAAATAAGTCAGTGTGTTTGACTGAATGCTTGATCGTAGGGGCAGGCCCCGCAGGCCTGACAGCAGCCATTTACCTCGCACGCTATCGCCGCCGTGTAGTAGTGGTTGATAGTGGCGAAAGCCGTGCCGCTTATATTCCTGTTTCGCATAACTTTCCAGCTTTTCCTGAAGGAGTGAATGGAAAGCATTTGCTTCAACGATTACGGCAGCAAGCCAAGCATTATCCTATAAAGATACTAGCAGGCAAGGTACAAAAAATTGAACTTAAAGGGAATATATTCATAGCTCATATAAACGATACGCAAATTAAGGCTCCTAAAGTGCTATTGGCTACAGGTATTTGCGATATTGATAAAGATGCTGAGTGGTACAAAGCAATTAGCTGGGGGGCCATACGCATGTGCCCTATTTGCGATGGTTTTGAGGTCATCGGTAAAAAAGTAGCAGTGATTGCGAATGGGCGCCACGCTGTTTCACATGCGCTTTTTATTCGAACCTATACGGATGAAGTTACCTTAGTGCTTGCAGCGCTTGAAGAATCACTGTGTAGCCAAGCACGTACTCAGCTAAAAAACGCTCATATCACTCTAATTGAAGATTGTAATCCTCATATTTTTATTGATGCTCATGAAAAACCCTGTATTCAAACTAGCCGTGGCGACAAATATACGTTTGATGTGATTTATCCTATGTTAGGTTGCCATCCACGAACCGAGTTAGCACAACACCTTGGAGCAGATGTTGATGAAGACGGAAAATTAATTGTCGATGAACATCAGCGTACCTCAGTTCCTGGATTATATGCAGCAGGAGATGTGGTAAGAGGGTTGAATCAAATTAGTGTTGCAGCAGGCCAAGCTGCGATTGCAGCGACTGCTATTCATAACCATTCTGAACCGCATATGTTCAATTAAGCTTTCTACAAAACTGCTGTGCGGGGTTGTAAATAACTCTTGGCATACTCATATGTATAGTCTGTGATATCAGGCTTTATTTGCTATAGCACATTACGTAACGTGCTAGCTAAAAGCTAAAACACTTATAATTATTTTAACAGCATTTAAAAGCTTAGAAGTTAGACAGTTAGGCCTCCTTCAGCATAAAAGCAATGCAGCAGACAATAAGTATCAATACAAGGTAAGAAAGATGGATTTAGAAACGTGGATTGAAGCCAGAATTGAGTATATTAAAGGACTCAAAGCGCCTTCAAACACCCAAAGGCTTATTATTCATTTGTATCATCGCTCCCCTCTTACAGACACCGAAACTAAACAACTAAATACCTTACTAAGTTTAGAAAGAATTAATGAACGTAAGGAAAATGCCAGCACTGCCAAAATCCCTAAAACAATACGTACCCTTAAAAAAGAAAATCATCGCGCTAGTACCAGTGAATTAAAGGAATTAGGCAGTATTGTAGAATTGCTCCATTTTGAAAAAGATAAAGGCCTCTTAGCAGGAGCATTGCTATATATACTTGATCAGTTCAAACAAGATGAAAGCCAGGATTTTAAAATGTCGCTTAAACAGCGTGGAGATAAACTTTTGCTTGCCCAGCAAGAAGCCAGGCAAGCAAAGCGGAAGAATAAATTAACTTCCTAACAAGATAATAATGTAAGTAAAGGGGCGCCGTCTTTCAATAACCATCAGCTTAACTATCTAGCCATCTATTATTCACTTATCTAATAGCACCCTTTATTTTTTAATTAATCCGTCCAAATGAGTTCACGAGCAACCCAATAGCGGTGACGATATTCGTCTTCAATGTAAACCCAGTCTTCCTTCTCTTTAACAACTTTGAAAGAATGGTATTTTTCGCCGCGCCCCGTTTGGGCGTATTCTGTGCCTGGCCCTTCTCTTAAGTTAGCTTTAGGAGATTTAATCACCGCACAATGATACTTAGTTGTCACCAAGCTGCCTAAAATCCAACTGCTATAGCCATCGACATCTTTTACCCGAAGCCACCCGTTTTTTTCTTCGATGTCTTTTAAGGGCATGTATTTATAAACAGTCCAAACTTTTTCATAAGAAGTGCCTGGGCCTGAACGAAGATTAGCATGGCTATTATTTACGCATACTCCTAATGCATTGGAGATGCCTCCCATGATCGGTAACAAGAACAGCAGACCAAGAATTTTTTGTGTTGATTTTCTCATTATGTATTTTCCAAGTATATGAGCAGCCATAGGCTACCTAGCCTGATTAATTCTACAGCATATACACTCGTCTCTCGCACTGCTATTCATTGCACTTGCACTTGGTAAAGCAATTTTTTTTAGCAAGCTACTCTTTTAAAAGTTATAAAGGATATGGTTTTGTTGCCCTAGCAATACGATCTCTCACTGCCATCCACGCAGAGGAAGCTAAAGAAGCATCTGGCTCAATCACCCACAATCGTTGCACACTGTTAAGCGTATCAGCCTCGCGTAGAGCAGCATAGAGACCTTGTGCGTAACCTGTTGCTGAGTTGGGTAATAGCTTTAACTGTACTTCATTTTTTTCTAAGGGAAGGCTGTCAAAAACATGATGACCAGTATGGCGTAATACCCAATCGCCCTCGCCCCATTGCTTTTGAGAAATCATGCCTATGGCTTGCTCTTGCGTGATGCAGTAAGCTGGTTTAATTGGAGCATAATGGCTATCAAGATTGCCTGATACTCGAATATCAAGATGTGCGGGCAGCAAAACTGGCATATTAACAATAGACTCAATTTTTTCAGGACTAATATCACCAGGGCGCAATAATATAATGTGATCAGACTCTATTTTGATAATGGTTGATTCAATTCCTATCTGGCAAAATCCGCCATCGACAATGGCATCAATTTTCCCATTCAACTCTGCCCAAACATCAGCCGCACTGGTAGGGCTAATTCGCCCAAAACGATTCGCAGATGGCCCAGCAACACCTAAACCACTTTTTTGTAAAATACTGAGCGTTAAAGGATGATTAGGAATACGTAAACCAATACAATCTTGCCCACCGGTTACTGTACGATCAATACCTTCTTTTATCGGTAAAATAAACGTTAGAGGCCCTGGGCAAAACGCCGCAGCTAAGCGATATACCTGTTCGGAAATTTCACTGGCCCAGTCGGCAAATCTTTCAATACTGCCTACATGCACAATGAGGGGGTGATCAGCAGGCCGCTCTTTGGCCTTAAAAATTGATTTTACGGCGCCAGGCGAATCAGCCCGAGCACATAAACCATATACAGTTTCAGTCGGTAAGGCAACAAGTTCGCCTCTTTTCAAGCGGTCAATCGCTTCATCTAGCCCATCTTCTTTTAATAGATGAGTTACTTTATTTAACACTCACACACCTCAAACACTATTTTTTTGAATATTAGCATTGATAGAAGTTATACAGTTGAAATGCGTAACTTCTAATTTATTGTTATAAAGTGTTCAGTAGGAATTTAATATCCAGATGCCTGATAGGCGCGATATGAGTGACTGACAATTAGAAAGGCTCATTCATAAGAACCACACGCCAGCCTTCCTTAAACTTGCTGAGTTCAAACCTGCGGCTTGCTGCCTCGCCAGTTTGCCTTGATTTGAAAATAACTCGAAACGCTACACGAGTAGGAGGCATTAAACGCCAATTATCTACTTGGTACACATCTAAACACTCTGACGTATTATGTTTAGGCGTATCTTGAAAAGGTACTACAGCTCTTGATTGATATCGCTCATAGCCTCTTGCTATGACTTCTTGCGTCCAAGGTGTTCCGCAAGCTGAGGCTTCAAGTACAGGCTGCATAATCTCTGAAAGCTCTTTAACAATCGGCTCGACCATTCCATCTGAATAAGCGAATAAAGCATCCGCCATTTGTAAATGTTGCTCAGGGGTCATTTGTGACCCTGAGCGCGTGAGCGATAAACCTTGGACAGGAATATTAGCCATAGGTTGGCCTGCTGGCACGTTTATAGAATTTGGAAAAGGAGTAGGAAGGCCAGGACCTGACACAGGATAACCCGGTACACCTTGGGGAATAGAACGTACAGTGCCCTGCATTGCTCCAGCAGCTAGTTGCATGGCACCTGGTTGCTGCTGGTATCCATAAGGTTGCTGCTGATAAGAAGAAGGTTGCCCCTGACCTTGCTGATAGACAGGAACGATCACCGGATAAATAACAGGTGGAGGAGATTGGGAAACACATCCGGAAAGCAATACGCTTAATATTGCAGCGCTGCATGCGACTCGTCTAGCTTCAGCAAAGCCTTTGATAACGCCTGTTTCCATAGGTTTATTTCCCTTTCCCGCACTAGCTCGCCTGCCTGCCCTTTCTTACTATTTAATTTTAGACAAACAAACGCTCTAGTTACACTGATGTTTAATAATCTGCTTTACTTGCTCGATATCGGCAGAAATCACCTTAACCCTTTGGGGTAATGTTTCAAGTAATGCAAGATCATTAGAAAGTGGTGGTTCGATGCCGATCGCTTCTTTAATAGTATCGGCAAATTTTGCAGGGAGGGCAGTTTCTAAACAAATGACAGGAACATCAGACTCGCGAAAAGCCTGTGCAACTTTAACTCCATCTGCCGTGTGAGGGTCAATAAGAAGCTGGTAACGCTCCCAAACATCTTTAATACAGGCTAATCGATCAGCGTGGGTGCTGCGCCCTGATACAAAACCAAAATCTTCAATTCGGTTAGCATATGGGATAGCATTAAAATCGAACCCCCCTTCTTTCTCAACAGACTGCCATAATGATTTCAAAATATCTGCACGTGCGCCCACAACATCGTAAATAAACCGCTCGAAGTTAGATGCTTTTGAAATATCCATTGAAGGGCTACTGGTTACATGCGTTTCACTGCTTTGTCGAACACGGTATTTACCTGTTCTAAAAAACTCATCTAACACATCATTTTCATTGGTCGCTACTACCAGACGTTCAATGGGCAATCCCATTTGTCGCGCAATATGGCCTGCATATACATTGCCAAAATTGCCCGATGGCACTACAAAACGTACTGATTGATCAGAAGAGGATGTAGCCTGAAAGTAACCCTTAAAGTAGTACACCACCTGTGCAACAATTCTGGCCCAGTTAATAGAATTAACGGCCCCAATTTTGTAATGTGCTTTAAACTCAAGATCATTAGAAACGGCTTTTACTACATCTTGGCAATCATCAAAGCTGCCTTCTACAGCTAAGTTAATAATATTTTCATCCATCAAGCTATACATTTGAGCTCGTTGAAAAGCACTCATACGGCCGTTTGGTGACAGCATAATAACGCGAACACCTTCTTTGCCACGCATCGCATATTCAGCAGCTGAACCTGTATCGCCAGAAGTAGCACCTAAGATATTTAGGGTACGATTTTCACGCTTAAGCACATACTCAAATAAGTGGCCTAAAAACTGCATCGCGATATCTTTAAATGCAAGAGTAGGCCCATTCGATAAGGCTAAAATATGAAAATTCGGTTCTAATGTTTTGAGCGGAGTAATCTCTTCATGCCCACCAAAGATCTCTGGGCGATACGCTTTCTCTACTAATACTTTAAGATCATCTTCAGGAATATCGTCAATAAAAAGGCGCATAATTTCAAAGGCTAACTCTGCATACGAAAGCTTGCGCCATTGTTCGAGAGTATCAAAATCAATATGAGGATAATGATCTGGTACTGCCAACCCTCCATCGGGAGCCAAACCATTGAGAACAACTTCTGAAAACGACAGCGGTTCCATTCCCCCACGTGTACTCACGTAATGCATACTACTTTTAACTTTATTGGTATGAAGAGCCATCGTTAGCCTCCTAATGTTTCAACATGAAGACGGATAACGGGTTGGTGTACTGCTGCTAAATCTTCAATTTCAGCTAAAGCAGCATGAACAGCAGATTCTTTCACGCAATGCGTTAACACAATAATATCTACAATACCGCCACTTTCTTGTCCAGGCTTTTGCAATAATGCGCTTAATGACACGTTATGCTCGGCAAGAATGCGGCTTAATTCAGCGACCACGCCAGGGCGATCAGTTACCGGAAAACGCAAATAGAACGATGTTTCTACTTCGCTCATCGGTAACACCGCTACCTCTTTTTGCTCATTAAACGCTAAGGGAGCAGCCGTTGGCGCTTTATGTGGGGCTTCAGATAAATAACGCCCTATATCAATAATATCAGCCACCACAGCGCTAGCAGTAGGTTCTGCACCAGCACCAGCACCAACATACAAGGTTGGGCCAACCGCATCGCCTTGCACAAGAATGGCATTTTTAGCACCATCTACCTGCGCTAATAAACAATTTGCAGGAACTAATGCAGGGTGAACACGAAGCTCAATCCCTTTTGGAGTTCTGCGTGTTAAGCCCAGTAATTTAACCCGATAGCCTAATGATTCCGCATAGCGAATATCAACTGATTGCAATGCTCGAATACCTTCTGTATGAATTTTATCAAACTGAATAGGTGAACCAAATGCCATGGCTGATAGCAAGCTTAACTTATGCGCTGCATCAATGCCTTCAACATCAAATGTAGGGTCAGCCTCGGCATACCCTAGCCGTTGCGCTTCAGCAAGTACAGTCGCAAAATCAAGGCCTTTGGAACGCATTTCTGACAGAATAAAATTACTGGTTCCATTAATAATTCCAGCTAGCCATTCTATTCGGTTTGCAGTTAGACCTTCACGCAATACTTTAAGAATAGGAATTCCACCCGCGACAGCGGCTTCAAAACCAATATGTACCCCTGCTTGCTTGGCAGCATTAAAAATTTCTTGCCCATGCAATGCTAGCAATGCCTTGTTAGCGGTTACCACAGATTTACCCTCTGCAATTGCCGTCAGCACCACTTCTTTTGCCAATGTCGTGCCGCCCATTACTTCAATCACAACATCAACATCAGGATGGCGTGCTACCGCTAATGCATCAGAATGAATACGAATACCTTCATTTTTTAACACATTAATTTTTTCGATACGGCGATTGGCAACATCAGTCACTACAATAGGCCGCCCTAACCGGCGTTGAATTTCTTCTTGATTGCGCTGGAGTACACTCAAGGTTCCCCCACCAACGGTTCCAAAACCGATGATTCCAACACGTAATGGCTTTATAGCTGGTTTTACAGCTTCAACACTTGCTTGACTTGTACTCATTTTCAATCATCTATTCTTAAATGTGTTTAAACATATGCTTAATGCCACGAACTGCCTGGCGTATACGCGCTTCATTTTCAATCAGTGCAAAGCGCACATGGTCATCACCGTATTCGCCAAATCCAATACCAGGCGATACTGACACCTTTGCTTCAGCCAATAGCTTTTTCGCAAACTCTAATGACCCTAAATCTTTAAATTGCTCAGGAATTTTGGCCCAAATATACATGGCAGCGCGAGGGTTATCTACTATCCAACCAGCTTCGTGCAACCCTTTAACCATTACGTCGCGTCGGCGCTGATATATAGCAGAAATTTCTTGTACACAATTTTGTGGCCCTTCTAAGGCAGCAATAGCTGCAACTTGCAGCGGGGTAAAGGTGCCATAATCATGGTAGCCCTTAATACGAGCCAATGCATTCACAAGCACAGGATTTCCTACCATAAAGCCAATACGCCAACCAGCCATATTATAACTTTTACTCATTGTAAAAAATTCTACCGCAACGTCTTTTGCCCCTGGAACTTGCATAATGGAGGGAGCGCGCCAGCCATCAAAACATATATCTGCATAGGCCAGATCATGCACCACATAAATTTTATGTTCACGTGCTAGTGCTACAATTTTTTCAAAAAAGTCTAACTCAACACATTGCCCTGTTGGGTTTGAAGGAAAATTTAAAATAAGCATTTTAGGTTTAGGAAAACACTCACGTATCGCACGCTCTAGCTCTTCAAAAAAATCAACACAGGGCGTAAAGCGCACGTGCCGTATTTTTGCACCTGCAATCACAGGCCCATAAATATGAATAGGATAGCTAGGGTTCGGTACTAATACGGTATCTTCACGGTCTAAGGTAGCCAATGCTAAGTGAGCAATACCTTCTTTTGAACCAATCGTAACAATCGCTTCGCTATCAGGATCAAGCTCCACCCCATAACGGCGCTGATACCAACCGCAAATAGCCTTACGCAAACGGGGAATACCTTTAGAGACCGAATACCCATGGGTATCAGGCCGCAACACCGTTTCAATTAACTTATCAACAATATGTTTAGGCGTTGGGCCATCAGGATTACCCATTCCAAAATCGATAATGTCCTCTCCCCTGCGCCGCGCCGCCATTTTTAGTTCAGAGGTAATATTAAATACATAAGGAGGCAATCGATTGATGCGCGAAAATGGGGAAGAAGCCATAAAAAATCACCGAAAAATGAAAACGCAAACATACATCGTACCGGGTATCGCTGATGCCGACAATCAATAAGCAAAACAAACATCCCGAAGCTAATAAAAAACCACGCATCAAGCAAACGCAATAGGTTATTAAAACCTTATCACATAGTTTAATAAGAAAAACTTATTTACCTAAATTCCATACACCCGTAGATCGCCTGCAAAACCGCTCCAGTAAAGCATGTCAACGCAGACAGTACAAATAGTACGACAAGGAGCCAACACGCAGCTGGAGTGGTTTTAATAGGTTACTCAAACCATACCTTTTATTTTAATAAGCAAAACTTATTTACTTAAATTCCATACGCCTGTAGATCGCCCGCAAAACCGCTCCAGCAAGGCATAGCAACGCAGACAGTACTAATGTACGGCAAGGAGCCATAACGCCGCTGGAGCGGTTTTGCGGGCGATCTACATAATATATTATCACGCATGAACTAGACCTCAACCAAGAAGTCGAATAGACTATCGACACTAGAAACCTATCTCATTAATAACGCTGAAAAAACATGATACCCTCACATGCCCAACACGCTTTTTTAAATGATGCCCTCCATAAGCTTCACCTTAATAGAGAAACGCTAGCAGGAAGAATTGGCGTACCTCGAAAAGCATTAGATGGATGGATGGCCTCTGAAGAATCAGCCGACTTTCAAACTATTCCTGAAGCAGTTAAAAAATTTATCTTAGCAATGCTGCACCACGAAAATATTCAACCCTTCTCCAAACAAGCGGCACTTAGAGATCGTATTTCTGCCGAAGGAAAACCTCAACTTCTTTCCGTGGATCAGTTTTCCCGCGATTCTGTAGAAGCCCTGTTTCGCGTTGCAGATATCATGCAACCCATTGCCCGTCGCCAAAAAGTCTCCCGCGTGTTAGAAGGTGCTGTATTAGGCAATCTTTTTTTTGAAGCAAGCACCCGCACCCGCGTGAGTTTTGGCGCTGCCTTTTGCCGTTTGGGAGGCTCAATTTGCGATACCACAGGCTTTACCTTCTCATCGATGGCAAAAGGTGAATCTATCTATGACACTAGCCGTGTCATGAGTGGCTATGTTGATGCATTAGTCGTTCGGCACCCTGATCTTGGCTCTGTTCATGAGTTTGCCAGTGCCACTAATATTCCTGTTATCAATGGAGGAGATGGGCCCGGCGAACATCCTAGTCAGGCACTTCTCGATCTTTACACAATTCAAACTGAATTTGCTCGGCTGAATAAGAATATTGATGGTTCGCATATTGCGTTAATAGGTGATTTAAAACATGGCAGAACCGTTCACTCGCTTATTAAGCTTCTCGCGTTATATAAAGATTTAAAATTTACGTTAGTAGCGCCTGAATCACTTGAAATGCCAAGCTATATTCTGGAAAAAGTTGCCCGTAATGGTCATGTGATCGAACAATCAACATCGCTTAGCCAAAGCTTGCCTGGTGTTGATGTAGTATACGCCACGCGTGTTCAAAAAGAGCGCTTTACCAATCCTGATGAGATGGTAAAAGGGTACACCCCTGACTTTCAAATCAATCAAGCGCTTATTGATGCATATTGTAGCCAAGACATTGTCGTGATGCATCCCTTGCCGCGTGATAGCCGTGCTGAAGCGAATGATTTAAGCACTGATTTAAATCATGATCCACGCTTAGCTATTTTCAGACAAACTGATAATGGTATTCCTATTAGAATGGCAATTTTTGCCATATTACTAGGAGTTGAACATTTAGTAGAGCGATCACTACGCGATACCACTTGGCATCACCCTTGTTATATTGGTGTTGATGATGCACCTTTTTATAGCCAGGATTAGCATAGTTATCTAGCTAAAGTTCGGTTTACTATTCAGTATGAAACGGGAAGCTAGCATACATTGTTTTTAAGCATCTAAATAGCTTCCCGCCTATATACACAGCTTATACGCATAGGTGGTGCATATGCATACGTACGTATAAGCAAGCTTTAATCGCTTTCTTTTACAACCTCTTCTTGCCCTGCGGCAATACTATCAGCAGATTGTGACATCACACTTAAATCGGGCATAACACCTAGCGTTCTTAACGATTGCCCCATCACCTCGCTAAAAGCAGGGGCTGCAACCGTTCCTCCGTAATATTCCCCGGCACCTGGCTCATCAATCATGACAGCAATAATTAACCTAGGATTTGAGATAGGCGCTATACCAATAAATGAAGATACATATTTATTAATATAGTGGCGGCCTTGCAGTTTATGCGCTGTTCCTGTTTTTCCGCCAACCCGATAGCCAATGACGCGTGCTTTTGTAGCCGTGCCTCCAGGTTGGGTAACTAACTCTAGCATTTTGCGTAACTCTTGAGCTGTAGTAGGTTTAATGACTTGCACAGGAAGACGAGGAATAGTTTTTTTAGTTTCTTTAATCGCACTTTCGCCCACCGCAACCTGATTAGGATCAGCCAAAGGCTGGTCAACCTCATCCTTATAAATTTTAATTGGCATCAGCTTACCGTCGGTGGAAAATATAGTATACGCTTGAGCAAGCTGCAGTAAGCTCACAGCAAGCCCATGCCCATAGGATAGCGTTGCATGTTCAATCGGTTTCCAAACTTTTGCAGGCCGAAGATGGCCTGTGGTTTCTCCCGGAAAACCTGTGCGTGGAAGTTGCCCAAACCCCGAACCGATAAGTTGTTTGTAAAATTTTTCTGCAGGTAATGAAAGAACTATTTTTGAAGCGCCAACATTACTCGATTTTTGTATCACCTGGCTTAATGTCATGGTACCGCCTGGGTGCGCATCATGAACTGTAGCTGGGCCAATACTTAGAGTACCGTTTCCTGTCGCTATTAAGCTGTTGGGTGTATATTTTCCTGACTCTAATGCCATGGCAGCTGCAAAAGGCTTCATGGTAGAACCTGGCTCAAATAAGTCTGTAAACGCTCTATTTCTTACGGCATCTCGATTGAGATTCACTCGATTGTTAGGATTAAACACGGGGTAGTTAGCGGCAGCCAATAAAGCTCCTGTTTTTGCATCAACAATAACGAGCCCGCCAGCTTTTGCTTTATGCTTTTCTATCGCTCGCTGTAACTCTCGCATAGCAATAAATTGCAAACGGCTATCTATTGTCAGTTGTATATCTTTGCCTTGCTGTGGCTTTTTAACACTGGCAACGTCTTCAATAATTTGACCACGACGATCTCTGATGACTCTTCGGCTGCCCGGAACCCCCATCAGCACGCTTTCTTTAGCAAGCTCAATTCCTTCGCGGCCTCTATCATCGACATCCGTCCACCCTACCAGGTGCGAAACTTCTTCACCACGTGGATAAAAGCGTGCTTGGGCATCTGTTTGATAGACACCCTGAATATCAAGATCAACCACTTTTTCAGCAATATCAGGCGGAACTTGTCTTTTTAAATAGACAAAATCACGCTCTGCTACATTAAATTTCTTTTTAAGTTCAGCAACAGGCATACGTAATAATAAAGCTAATTTTTTAGCCTCATCATTACTCATTTCCACATCAGAAGGAATTGCCCAAATGGATTTAACTGAGGTGCTAACAGCTAAAATCTGGCCTTGGCGATCAGTAATGCGTCCTCGACTAGCCGGTATCGTGATCACTCGGCTATAACGCATTTCACCTTTTTTTTGTAAGAATTGGCGGTGAAATGTATGCAGATAAATGCCTCTTCCCATAAGAAGAAACGCTAATAGTGCCAGCATGCCATAGACTATATGAGCACGATAGGGTAACTCTTTTAATACATGCGAACGAACCGTAGAACGATTATGGTAAAAGGCTTTTGATTTCATTTTTTTAATAATGGCATTCTTAAAATTTAATCATATTTTATTGCTGTAGGCTTCTTTCTTCCCCTTTCATTTAGGGGTTGCTAACATCTGTACTTGTTCAACCGTTGGGACATGCATCAATAAATGCCGTTGAGCTAAACGCTCAATTCTTGAATGCGTGGCCCATGTACTTTGTTCAAGCTGTAGCTGCCCCCACTCTACTTCTAACTGCCGCTCATATTCACGCTCATGCTCTAACTGGATGAAACCCTGCCTAGCTTTCTGCTGCACGGTTACTACCGTTAAACCACAAGCTATTGCAACGAGCCACAATACCAGATTAATTCTGATCATCGCGTTATCTCACCTTGCGCTGCTATTTTTTTAGCAATCCTAAGTTTAGCACTTCGCGCCCGGCGATTACGCTCTGTTTCTTCCTCTGCAGCCTCAGTAAACTTACCTATCGGTTTAAGCAAGGGCTGGCTATAGGATGTTAACGCTGTGCCTAACCATGCATCTGGAAATTCATCACCTTGATGCCGTTCTGGACACTTTAAATAGCGGAAAAGTTGTTTAACCAAGCGATCTTCAATAGAGTGAAAACTAATCACTGCGAGTGTACCTCCCACGCTTAAGCAATCAATAGCAGATAATAAGGCACGTTGAATTTCACCTATTTCATCATTGATATGCATACGAATGGCCTGAAAGCTCCGAGTTGCCGGATGCTTATGCTTTTCTCTTCTGGGTATAGCTTTAGCAATACAGTTCGCTAAATCAAGTGTTCGTTCAAAAGGCTGTATTGCTCTACGCTGAACGATTTCACGCGAAATACGACGCGAAAACCGTTCTTCTCCTAATTGGTATAAACAATTAGCTAATGTTTCTTCATCAACGTGTTGCAACCATTGGGCAGCTGTTAACCCTGTGCGCGTATCCATTCGCATATCCAGACAGCCATCATGCTGAAAACTAAAGCCGCGCTCGGGTTGATCTAGTTGAGGCGAAGAAACCCCTAAATCAAATAAAATTCCATTAAGTCTGGGCTGATCTGAAACAGCGTATTGGGCTAAACATGATGAAAAAGAACCTGAAAGCACAGAAAAACGAGAGTCTTGCGCTGCCCAGTCATCTGCAACAATCAATGCCTCTGGATCGCGATCAATTGCAATTAAACGTCCTTCTGGCCCTAACTGATCTAAAATCAAGCGGCTATGGCCTCCCCTTCCAAAGGTTGCATCAAGGTATATGCCATCTGCCTGTATATCTAAAGCTTGCACAGATTCTTTTAATAAAACTGCATCATGTGAATGATTCGGTGTACTGTTATCTGGTTGAAAAAGGTTTATGGACACCGTTACCGCCAATAAACTGTAGAAGTTTGATTTTTAATGACATGTAAACTCACATGCTCTAGAAAAACTCCAAACTCATCGGCTACACGATCAAGCCAATCTTCTTTTTGTGAAAAATTTTTGATCACGCCTTCTTTCACTACATCTTGCGCGACGCTTTGTACGGTACCTATGCCATCTGCAAGACCTAATTGAATACTTTGCTCTCCTGTCCACACTAACCCTGAAAACATATCAGGTGTCTCATGCAAACGCTTCCCACGCCCTTTTCTTACCGCATCGATAAATTGCTGGTGAATCTGATTTAACATGACTTGTGCATGTTGCTTTTGTTTATCTGATATCGGAGCAAAAGGATCTAAAAAGCTTTTATTTTCGCCCGCAGTCATCGTGCGGCGCTCAATGCCTAATTTATTGATAAGACCTTGAAATCCAAACCCACCCATGATCACGCCGATAGAACCAACCAAACTGGCTTTATCTACATAAATACGATCAGCTGCGGCAGCTACATAATAGCCTCCTGATGCACACATCTCGCTTACCACAGCAAATAATGGTTTTTCAGGATACTGGCGGCGTAAACGCTTAATTGCATCATAAATCTGTCCAGATTGCACAGGGCTTCCACCCGGAGTATTCAAAGAAAGAATAACCGCTTTGGTTCCTTTATCTCGAAATGCATTCGTTAAGCCTTCAACGACTGTTTCTGCACTTGCGGTACCTTCAGACTCGATTACTCCCTTTAGATCAACTACAGCTGTATGAGTTTCAGCGCCAGCTAAGGCTGCGCCATCTTCATTCATGTGTAAGCGATTACGAAACATAGCGGTTAATACGACTAAAAAGCACACTCCCCAAAACAAAGAGCGAAAAAAAGTATTCCAGCGTCGCGCTAATCGTTGCTCGCGCAAATTAGCTAATAAAAGCTTTTCTATTGTATTGCGTTCCCATTGTTCTCTAGGGTCTTGATTCATACACATGCATCCTTGAACTCAAATAACTTAATAACCAAATAATATGGAATGCTTTGTTTGCATCGCTTATCTTAATCTTATATTTACCAACATAAGTGATAACAAACTCAGACTTTTGCAACATCATTCTAGCGAGGTATCACGATGCAAACCGCACCAACTGTGTAGAGTATTTCGATAAAATACTATAACATGGCGCTAATTATAAGGCTGGCATGATCAACAATTTAAAACAACACTTTTACCCTTGCTAACCCCCATTGCTTATAATACGCCTATACACCCTAGTGTTCTGAAAAATAAGCTAGTAATGTATCAAGCCCACCATATCGAATACAATATGTAGCAACAGATTCCAATATAGGTTTTGCGTGGTAAGCCACCCCTACATCAGCCTCCGCAAACATTAAGCGATCATTCGAGCCATCGCCAATCGCCACAATCGCTTTTGTTGCTTCCTCTGAAGGGTTTACTAAAGAAGCTTTTAAACGTAATAAATGCTGGGCTTTTGTTGCGCCATCGACTAAATCACCTTCAATACGTCCTGTTAATAACCCATTTTGAACTTCTAAGGTATTCGCATATGCAGCGTCTAAACCTAAACGCTCTTTAAGACGATCGGTAAAAAAACTGAATCCTCCTGACACTAATAAGGTACTTGCTCCCACAGCTTTAAAGCTTTCTAGCATTAACTCTGCGCCTGGTGAAAGCTTTAAACGCTGTTGATATACTGCCTCAAGTGTAGAAACAGGCAATCCTGCTAATAAAGCAACTCGCTTAACTAGTGCTTCAGAAAAAGGAATTTTTCCTTGCATTGCTTCTTCTGTAATTTCTGCTACTTCAGGTTTTTTACCTACGAAATCAGCTATTTCATCTATACATTCAATGGTAATGAGTGTGGAATCCATATCCATTACCACTGCTGCTATCTGAGAGCGTTTATAAGACCCTGGTTGAATCACATCCACACTGTATTCAGATGCCCAGCGTGTTAAGTGTTCAGTATGTTCTGAATCAAGGAATGTATCTTGAAAAAAAAGATGATCATGGAGCGCCACTAAGGGGGAAGGTACGCCAAATGGGCAGCTTTCTAAATGCGCTTTATGGGATGAAACCAGACGAAAAACCGCCATAAATAAATATTCTCAAAAAAAATACCGAAGGTTGACTATTGAAATAAGAAAAGCTTGAGCTGATCTGGTAAGCAACTTAGCGCTTTAATCTTAACATTTGCACTATGTTTTATAAGACTCTTATTCTACCTTATAGCTGTTACTTATGGATGTTATCGATGACGACTATTGCTTGACGCAAACAACGCGTTACAGTTTATTACATGTTTTAATTCATGAGAAGTTCATCGAAACAACAATCATTTTTACTATAATTAACTGTTGTTTTTGATTATAAAAGCACCTATGATCACATGAAGCATTCACTAACGCTTTACAACTTACTCTAACGCGTATCTTGTAAAAATCGTGTCCACCATAAAAATTTTTGTTGAAGTGTATTGCTTACACTCATGTAATGCATTGCATTTTCTGTTGCTCGGCTCTTTTCTGACTCTAACTCTACAGTATTACCATCTATACTTGTCTGATAAGGAACACGGTACATTAACCCGCTTTCTCCGCCTTCCATTTGCGTACTATCTATATGTCCAGGCTGCGTGACACTTATACCTGAAGTTGCCATTTCCGATGTCATTCCGGCCGTGCTTGTCGTTTGAATTTTGCCCATTTCCTCACTTAATCTGGAAGCAAAATCGATATCTCTTGCTTTGTATCCTGGCGTATTTTCATTGGCAATATTGGCAGAAATAACCTCTTGGCGTTTAGCCCTAAAATGCAGTGCTTTTTCTTCAAAAGCAAAGGCTTGCTGTAGCTTTTCTAACATACACGTTATCCTTTTATACTTTTAAAAGGTAATTCTTAGAAGAGAATGCACACAGACCCTGCAAGAGCATCTGAGCTACCTGTCATGTAATTATTTCCACCACGCATGACACCTGCACCTGCAATACTATCGTCGTAAGAGCTTTCCATATCACGTGCTACCTCAGCGGTTAATCCTAAGTAACAGATGCTTGTCGGTGTATTCCAATCTTTAATCATGGCACTACCTTTAGAAATGATTAATCCGCCGCCAAACGCATGCGCTGGACTAACTGTATCGCGCCCAGAAATAATACCTGCCAAACGTAAATGATATAAAGCCTGGCAAGATTCGTTTTGCGTCATTCCAGCTGTGCAGGCTCCCCCTGCTCCTAATTTATCGCCATCATCTATCAAGCCATTTCCATTCCCGTTGGTGATAGGAGGCAAGCCAGCCCCTACGGGTACTGCAAAACGGCTTGATGCTTGCAAATCATCTCCAGGTAAAAAATGATAACGCTCTTGGTAAGCAGTAACTGCCGCTACTAATTCTTTATATTGATTATATAAAGTTCTTATTTTGGTATTACGAATTAAAGCTTGCCCGCGCAGAATTCCCCCTACTAACAAGCTAATAATTGTTAACACTAACGCGATTTCAATTAGCGTAAACCCACGCCCGCTAGAGTTTGTTCTGGCGTCATTTGCTCTAAAAAAGCGTAAGCGATTAGGCTGCGTCATATTTTTACCCCTAGGGTTTGTTTTATCCCATACTATCGGCTAATTTTCATAAAGGATTTTATTTTTTTTACTTCTTTTTGCTTCTGATAGGAAATTTATAATCAATATCTTAAGTTTATGACGCTATCCCACTTGTTTTTCAAATGACAATTTTCAAATAGGGGGTGTATTCGCCCAGCGGGATGAAAAATAATTTAGCAGTTTTAGGATGTTAGTTATATCGATCGCGCTAGCGATTAATCAAACGGAGTTTTTCACTTTGGCTTATTTTTAGAGTTTTTTAATTCTTCTAAACGTTCATTCAAAAAACTCAACTCACTATCTTCTTGAACAATACCTGCTTTTAGCAAGCTTCCTATCCATACTTCTGCTGCTTGATAATCATGCTGCTCTTCACAAATCCATACCCCTAATGATTGCGCCCAGGAAGGCACTCCTTTTTGATTTTGTAAATAGCTGGCATACCTTCGGGCAGTTGGCAAATCATGCCAACGATGACGAGCAATCCAGATAGCTTCAACAATCCAACGCCAGTGAAGCATTATAGTGTTTGATGCATGCTGAACCGCCCACTCTACACTTTTGCGTTGCTCGACTTGTGTTCCCCACTCTCCTAGTAACTCAATAGCAACAAAAAGAGGATAAGAACTTTCTGGCATCCAAGCCGCAATTTGACTTAATTGAGTCACAGCAAAATCTGCATCAGCAGCCTGCCATTCAGGAGCCTTTAGCAAATGGCCTTGCCATCTTCCCTGGCTTTGCATATGAATTAAACGTAAATAGCCGAACAATTGTAATTCTCGAGAAGCAGGTCGTTCTTTATTAACATTTAGCCCAGATGGAAATTTTAAACTATGAGTAGAAGGCGCATTATAAAAAGGATACGTTAGTGCTGCCATTGCAGCACAAAGTAAACACAAACTTAAGGCAGATAATATACATCGAGTTATTCGATTATATTGAACTGTCTTCATTATTGATTCAAGTAGGTTATTCCAAGGCATAACGTACCGGATGGGTAGCATGCCGCCATAAAGCATACCCTAAAATGAGTACGATATACCCCACCATCCGATATAAAGCACTTACATCAGGAACGACATCCATCACAAAGAAAGGAGGCAAGATAGATATAAAAGCAACTAACCCTGCACTTAGGTGTTCTTGAAAAAAATTACCCAATGAAAGAGAAGAGGAAGTAGTTGGAAGAGGAAGCATTAGACCAGCATGCATAATATTCGTTAATACAGGCGCTAAGCGTCCTGCTGTATAAAAAATCAGAGTCGCAGTACACGCTAGAGAAGGCTGCCAATAACTGTAAACACATTGCGTCATTCCCCACATTAGCACTAACTCAATGATTCGCAGCAACCCCCAGTTCAGCCAACTATGAGGTGATGCAGATGACCATAAGAGCCCTAGGAAAACACAGATAAACAGCAATACACCATGAAGAATAAGCGCCGCTAACCATTGGCCTAGTAGACGCAAAGTGTGGGGATACTCAAACGCCTGACACCATCGCCATCGATCTAAACCAGCATGAAGCTCAATATCTTGATGTATCCAAATTAAAACACCCATAGCACTTGCAACACGCCAAAGCGACATGCACCATGCATCAAAAATTGGCTCTCGCTCAATAAACGCCAACGCCTGAATAAAAAAACCTGAGATGGGTATTATTATGATTAAAATTAGCCCCAACCAAAAACATTTACTGCGTTTTGCCTGGCAAAAGGTATATAGCCCCCAATGATATATCGCTGTGAGGGTTTTCTTTAAGGGGGATAAACCTACAGTTGCAGTCATTATTATTCTAATATTTATTTTTAATCATAGTTTCAGAAGTGTCGCAGTTGAGGTCACTCAAAGCGTAATCATGTAGGCAGTAAAAGAAGTGCGAGAAATACAAGGAATGCAAAGAATAAGGCAAGTTACCAACACGCCGAAAGAACTCAACCATGTAACTTCTAAGTTTTATAATCGAGGCCATAAAACCCATAAACTTAACGGTTGCTTAGAACGCCCCGCTAGTTCCCCTGCATGTTCTCCACTACCCCAGAAAAAGTCTGCGCGCTGCACGCCTTGTATAGCAGAGCCAACATCTTGAGCTACCACCAAACGCTGTAAAGCCTGCTTTTCAGGCGTTTTAGAGGCCAAATAAACCATTGAGCCTAGCGGTACAAAATTGGGATCTACCGCAATACTTCTCATTGGCGTCAACGGAATTCCTAAGCTTCCGAGGGGGCCTGAATCTGCAGGCAGATGTGAAAGCTCTCTAAAAAATATATAGCTCGGGTTAGCTGCCATTACTGACACGTACTTATCGGGGTTTTTCTCTAGCCACGTTCTGATAGAAGACATCGAAGCCTGATTAGCAGGAAGCCAGCCTTGCTCTATCATAAACTTTCCAATAGATTTATAAGGGTAGCCGTTTGCATCAGCATAACCCAAACGAATTTCGCCGCCTTCATTCAAGTGAATACGAACAGAACCTTGAACCTGTGCGACAAAGACCTCTATAGGGTTTTCTAAATAAACAATTTCTTTTCCCATTAAACTATTACGTGCACGCCCTAATTCTATATCTTCGCGTGTCCAATAAGGTAGCAATCGCCCTGAGGCATCACGGCGCATGCGTGAACCAGGCGTTTTTGCTTGAGGCTTTACGCGAACAAGATCACTTGGCGTTGCAAATAATGGATAACGAAAGCGAGCATTTTTTTGCCGTGAGCCTTCAAAAAAAGGTTCATAGTAGCCGGTCATTAAGCCTGTGGCGCTACCCATTGAATCATGTTGGTATGGCGTAAACCGCTCTTCAATGAAACGTCGCACAACGACTGGATGCAAAGCAATACCTTGACCATCATCACATATTTTCTTCCATGAAGGCTGACGTTGAAGTGACGGGCACCCTCGCGTGAACGCTTGCCATGCTTCTTCTACTGCATCATCACTCCAGCCAGGCAAATTTGACCATGAAACTGGAGTCCATCCATCAGGCAGTTTATTTACCGTAAATTTAGCTGGTTCTTGAATTGAATAGATTGAAGGCCCAGGTGACCCCGTTTTTACTGCACGCTCTGGAATAATTATATTATCAATACTGCTGCATCCCTGCAAAACTAAGGCTACAATCGCACCATATGTTACTAAGGATAACTTTTTAAATGATCTGGATACTGATTGAAGCCGCACTGGCTACTCTCCTGTTTGCTGGGCTTGTTTACTGGTCTGTTCGTGATACTAAAACAAAGGCAACGCCTAATGAATCACCCGAGGAATTGATAACACAAAACGAGGAATCACCACATCAAACGCCTCGCCATCCTCACTAATGAAATGGTAATGGCCCTCCATGGTACCAACAGGGGCTGAAATAACGCTGCTACTTGTATATTCAAAGGTTTCGCCAGGTTCTAATACAGGCTTTTGACCTACTACGCCTTCCCCTTTTACTTCTTTAATTCCATTTTCCACATCGAGAATACGCCAGTAACGGCTAATCAACTGCGCAGATAACGTGCCTTTATTCGTTATCTTAATCGTATAAGCAAAAGCAAAACGACCATTATCTGGCAGAGACTCTGACTCCATGTAGTAGCTCTCTGGCTCAATCACGATTTCAGGTTTCATCCTAGCCCTCCGCACAAAAACGGTTAAAAAACACCTTGAAGAACCTGCTTCTTATTTTACTGCACAGGCTCTAAATATCTTTTTATAGTTCATCACTATACATTTCGCTGACCTATTGCGCCATGAGCGGCCTAAAGAATATCAGGCATCACCCTATCAGGCAATATACTCACGAAACGTGAATCTTCATGCTACAAATTTTTTACATACTATTTCAATAGCTTCTTTGCTAGATACAACTTAAAAATGCTTTAAGTTCACATCTTATTTCTCTATCGGACAATTCTGATCGCTACGATATAGGATATTTAGGATTACTGATCAAAATATATAGGTAGACCCACATAAATTCCACAACCTAGGCGTAAGCTGTCTGACATACTCTGCTACCAACGCTAAAATGACTTATCATTCTCGCAATAATTTAGCACCGCCACTCGATGAAATACTCACTACCGAAGGCTTACCGCTATAGCCTAACTGCCAATTGCCTAGCAAACTACCCCATAAACGCTCGCGTACCTTTACCTTAGCCTCACCTTCACCTATGGCATTCCATTCTAATAGCCTCACATTGAGGTCAGGTGATTGCCACTTTACACTACCCACTATCGTTACTCGCATAATATCTACTTCGCCTGATAACTCAAACGGATTCGCTGCACCCACTACACTAATATCTAGATATTTTAACTTTAATGCTTGGCCCAGTATTCGGTGACCTCCCCCTAAAAATGCCCACCGCCCGCTCCAGTCTTCAGGTATATTTACAGTTACCGCCAAAGGAGACGCTGAATTGACTTTCACCTTACTTTCTTCATCAACCACATCAAGCGTTAATACTCCATTAGGAAGTACATGCCAACTGGCTAAACGACCTGGCGTACTTTTAACATCTACCTTTACAACAGACTCAGCAGACTTTTCTGAAGAGTTTTTTATTGTTAGTGCAACTGCTTGAGGCCCCAGCGCTATACTTTTTATATCAGCAAACTGTTGTTCTGCTGCATATAGTACAGTTGGCACATACACCATTGCCCCAGCTATCGTTATAATCACCTGATTCAAGCGTTTATAGCGTAAGCCTAGAAAGACTATCATGCGTATTTTACCTTTCCTTGTCTCTTTTGCCATTCTATCTCCTGCTATTGTGCATGCTGCAACGCCTGTTGCCCCGGTCTTAGAAGCAGAAGCCTACGTGCTTAAAGATTTAAACAGCGATCAAGTTCTTGTAGCTCAAAATGCAGATGAGCGACGCGAACCTGCTTCTATTACAAAACTAATGACAGCGTATATCGCATTTGAAGCGCTTCGTAATGGAAAAATCAAACAAGATCAGACCACTTCAGTGTCTATGAATGCCTACAAACAAGAAGGCTCGCGCACCTTTCTAGAAGTGAATGAACAGGTTCCAGTAAAAACATTGTTATATGGCACCATTGTGCAATCAGGAAATGATGCCACAGTAGCCCTTGCAGAACTTATTTCAGGTAATGAAGCTACTTTTGCACAAAAAATGAATGAAACTGCTAAAAAACTTGGCATGACCAATACGCATTTCGTTAATGCAACAGGATTAAATCACCCTGAACATTACAGTACAGCTAGCGATCTTGCGCGCCTAGCAGCCGCTATCATTCGTGATTATCCTGATTATTACCCTATTTACTCGGTTAAATCTTTTACACATCGTAAGATTACTCAACCTAACAGAAATCTTCTTTTGTACCGTGACCCTTCTGTTGATGGAATGAAAACAGGGCACACCGCAAAAGCAGGCTATTGTCTGATTGCCTCGTCTAAGCGCAATAATCGGCGTTTGCTTTCTGTAGTATTAGGTACACGCTCAGATTTAGCACGAGCCAATGAAAGTCAAAAACTCTTAAATTTTGGGTTTGGTTCGTATGAAACTATTTTAGGCGCTACAGCCGGGCAACGCCTTGCATCTCCTAAAGTGTATAAAGGTGATTTATCCACAGTTTATGTAGGTACAGCCAATAATGCCTCGATAACACTTCCCAATGGCGAAGCACAAAAACTTACCAAACAGGTTAATCTTAATTCTCCCTTGATTGCCCCTTTACCCAAAGGCACTCAGGTTGGCACATTATCACTATCGCTTAATAGCAAATTAATTCAAACAGTTCCTGTAATTACTTTGGAACAAGTAAGCTCAGGCGGATGGGTTAAACGAATAAAAGATAGTCTTTACCTGATGCTTGCAGAAAGAGGTTGGGTGGCCCGCTAATCGCTAACTTCAATTACGAATTCCAACCGGGTGGCAGAATCGCCGGAATTTCAGGTGTTTCTGCCTGTACACCAGCTACCGGGTAACTGCAACTATCTGCTGCATAATAAGCCGTAGGCCGCAAGTTACCGCTCTTGCCTACGCCCCCAAATGGCATATGACTTGAAGCACCTGTCGTAGGGCGATTCCAATTCACAACTCCTGCTCTGATTTCTCGCTCAAAATACTCAAACTCTTTGCTATTGGTTGATAGTAATGCTGCTGATAAACCATAGTGCGTTGCATTTGCCAAATTAATCGCCGTCTCAAAATTTTCATAGCGAATAATTTGCATTAAGGGGCCAAAAACCTCTTCATCAGGAATATCGCACCCTGTTGTATCAAGAATACCCGGCGAAATAAGTGCTGTTCCTTCTTTAAGAATCTGCGCTGTCTTTAATACCTTCGCTCCTTTATCTTTCCACTCTTGCTGAGCTTGCAAGACGCGTGAGGCTGCTGCAACTGAGACTAACGCCCCCATAAAGGGCTGAGGTTCAGCATTCCATTCACCTATCACAAGCTTTTCTACTCTACCAAGCAACTGCTCAATGAAGTGATCACCTTTAGTGCCAACAGGCACAAATACACGACGCGCACATGTGCATCGTTGCCCAGCGCTTAAAAAAGCAGATTGAATGCACGTATAAATTGTTGCCTCGTTATCCTCAAACGCACCCAGTACTAGTGGATTATTCCCTCCCATTTCTAAGGCCATTATTTTTTCAGGAAACGCAGCAAATTGCTCATGCAGTAAATGCCCTACCCGAGCGCTTCCTGTAAAAAACAATCCGTCTAACTGAGGGTGCTGAGCCAAATAGGTTCCTACTGAAACACTTCCTTGCACTAGATTAATGACACCTTTTGGAAGACTTTTTTCCCAACATTGAATCATTACTTCCCCAGCCAGAGGCGTCAACTCAGATGGTTTGAATACGATACAATTGCCTGCTAATAATGCCGGCATAATATGGCCATTCGGCAAATGTGCAGGAAAATTATACGGGCCAAATAGCGCAATAACGCCATGAGGTCGATGTTGCAATACTGCTTTAACCGAACCAGTTTGTGTCATTCGATAACCGGTACGCTCTAGATGCGCTAGAATAGAGATATCAAGCTTAGCAATCACGGTTTGTATTTCAAGCTCGCACTCCCAACGAGGCTTAGCCGTTTCTCTACCTATAGCAGACACCAAATCGTAAGAATGGTCTTTGAGTGTTTGTATAAACAAGCGACAACACGCCACCCTCTCTTCAAATGAAACCAAGCGCCAGGTTTTAAATGCCTGTCTGGCTGCACTCACTGCTTCATTAATTTGATCTGGGCGCGCTTCGAATCCATCGTAGACGCATTCATGAGAGACCGAGTTAAAACTTTTTAGAGATTTTGATACATCACCCTGCTGCCACGCCCCATTAATATAATGCCCCTGTGCCATGGTTCCCCCACACGTTAAAAGAGGTTATCGTTTAGTGAATGTGTGGATATAACGTACACTTCTAGATATAAATTCGACAATTTATAAAAATTATTAGTGACGAATAAAACCAGCAATAAGTGATTTACCGCAGGATAGAAAGAAATGTACTTTATGTACAATCAAGCAAATCAGGTAGGATAATATTGTGCGTAAAATGGTTCTAAGCCATGAACGCTTAAATGCTTTGTGCAATTAAGGGTATCGGCTACCCAGCCTGTTTCAGGAGAATAATGGGTTAAACTAACGCCGGTATTATCACTGGGGAAATTCTCCATAGTATGAAGCCCTCCTCCCAATAGCTCTCCAAAAACAATACGTAATAAACGACCATGTGAACATACTAATACAGTCTCATCCTTTAATGATTCAAGATGCTGTATAAAAGGAGCCACCCTAGCCCAAGCGGCTTGCGCTGATTCGGCGTTCGGTAAATGGGCCTCAAAATCGCCCGATGTCCATGCCTTAACTACTGTGTGAAATTGTTGGCGTGTCTCAAGCGTATTAACATGGCCTTCAATGTCACCCCAACTTATTTCATTCAGCTCAGGCCAAGCGTTTAAATCATGACCTAACTTTTTCCAACCTTTTAACGTCTGTTGGGTACGTTGAAGCGCGCTTGTATAAAATTTGGTAAATGGCAATTTACTATAATGCTTAAACAAAGCGTGCGCCTGCTGCTGCCCTAATTCATTTAAAAGCGAATCAATTTTACTGCCTTGAACGATGCCTTGACGATTAAAATCAGTTTCAGCATGACGCACCCAATATATCTTCATTGTTATTTTTTAAACCATTTAACTATTATTGCTTTTCGTTTGAACTAATAAAATTTGCCGTACTAGATCAGCCAAACTGGGAGCTTCCATTTTCTCCATCACACGTGCACGATGAAGCTCCACTGTTTTAATACTAATCCCTAAATCATCAGCAATCTGCTTATTCATTCTTCCCTGCACCATACGCTCCATGACTTCAGTTTCGCGTGGTGTAAGATCAGCGATGCGCAAGCGGATAACTTTAAGCTGCTCTTGCTCATCTACTTGTTCAGCCACATAGGTCAGGCAGCGATGAATACGCTGTATAAGGTCTTCCTCGCTAAACGGTTTTTCAATAAAATCAAACGCTCCGTTTTGCATGGATTGCACAGCCATTGGAATATCGCCATGACCTGTCATCAGAATAATAGGTAATTGAGGCGCCAATTGTCGAACATGTGTTTGCAGCTCAAGACCACTCATACCAGGCATACGTATATCGGTAAGAATACATCCTATAGACTCTGTAAGATCCTCTGAAGCTAAAAAAGCCTCGGCTGATTCAAAGTTTTTTACTTTTTTGTTATGGCTTTTAAGTAACCATTGAAGTGAATCCCGAACTGCCTCATCATCATCAATCAAAAATATTACAGCGGAAGACGGCTGCATAGAGCAAGCTCCCTATAAAATCAGATTTTGTTGTTAATAAAAATAATACAAAGACATCATAGACATGCACAAGGCTGTTCTTATCAAACTCTGCTCTGCACTATCATCGTGCAGTATACAAAAAACTTAATAAGCTCCCTATACTTTCAATTACAGTATGTTCAAGTGATAACACCAGCCTTTCTGGTTTATTTAGATACAAATACTTAACAAAAATATTTTAAAATAAATTTAACAAGAGTAACCGCGAACACAATCTGTGTGTACACTCGGCAACCTAAGTTTAGCAGGGTTGTTGTTTTGAAGCGACGCCCTCTTGATGGCGAATTATGTTTTCTCAAGCATAAACAATAGAATTAGAAGTTACGCAGTTGACGCTTTCTCAGCGGGTTGGCAACTTACCGTGCGCCTCCTTGTACTGTATGTCTATACTATCAACTGAACATGGCTTGATAAAGTTCAACTACGTAACTTCTAAGAACTTTGATAGTTATGTAAACTGGTTGCAAAATTGAAAAAGGTCTACAACCATGATGCTTCTGGAGTTAGCTAATCCTATGCTATGGGTCACTCTCGTATGTGTCGCCATCAGCCTGTACGTTGTAGAACTATTTTTTTTCTGGAGCCGCTGGAGCCGCTTGTCAGAACTTATTTCTGAAGAAGGCGGGGCTTATACACTGGTACAAGAATTAAGAGCCGAAATCGATGTACTATCACAAGAAATATTAATGCTGCGTAGGCAAATCACCCAACGAAAATCACCATCAGAGCCAGGGCATGAACTCGGTCTTAATTCGGTTACACCTATTACAATTGATTCTCGCCATCCTGAGATGCCCCGCACACACCATACTTCACCAACGCATACCACTACGCCAATGCATACGCATTTAGCAGCAGAAACTTCTGCTAGCCATGCACGTAAAGAACCTGAGCTTCGTAGGCCTATTCCTCCCTCCTCCAACCGATTACCTGAGCGTCCTGTAAATCGTCAAGAGTTTACTGCACCAGCGCGCCCAACAGCACAGCGCCCTGCTGCTACTCCAGCAGCTGCCTCTACGGCACCATCATTTCCCGCAGCTCACGTACCCTCCTCACATACCAACAACGCCTCAACCAACCATTTGCCCCGGCATTCCACACCGCCTCAAACTTCTCCTCATCCTGTTCATCAAACGAATTTATTTACAAAAGGAATTGAACAACTTCATCGCCGGGTCGTTGAACTTGCTCGAGCAGGAATGGATTCTGCTACGATTGCGACTGAATGCCAATTATCACAAACTGAAACAGAAATGATCTTAAGTATGAATGGAATCAAACGCATCGCCTAAGGCATATTAAAAATAGTTGAAATAATGTTCAATCCGCTATTGTAATTGACGATTTATTAGCAAGTTTTGATAGCAGTAGTTACGCGTTACGCAGTGGAATTCTATCAAGGCATGGGATGCCCCGTATGGAGTGCTCCAAACAGCAACCCAGACACTGTGCTCGCAGTAAGGCACGTTGCCAACATGCTGAAAGAGTCCAATTGCGTAACTTCTAATACGTTATGATTCACCATTTTTCAGAAGAGGATTAAGTTGATATGTCTATAGCCTCAGATCGTTTGATCTGGTTAGATATGGAAATGACTGGGTTAAACCCACAAGAAGATCGCATTATCGAACTTGCTATTGTAGTAACAGATAACCAACTGACTACTGTTGCAGAAGCCCCCATTTGGGTAGTGCACCAACCGGATGAAATTTTAAACGGTATGGATGATTGGAATAAAGGAACGCATCAACGCAGCGGTTTAATTGAACGCGTGCGCGCCAGCATTACTGATGAAGCTTCCATTCAAACAGAGGCCTTAAACTTTTTAAAGCTACATGTAAAAGCAGGAAGCTCGCCTATGTGCGGCAATAGTATTTGCCAAGATAGGCGCTTCATGGCACGCTGGATGCCTGAGCTAGAAACCTTTTTTCACTACCGAAATTTAGATGTAAGCACCTTAAAAGAGCTAGCAAAACGCTGGAAGCCTGAACTTATTAAAGGATTTAATAAAAAAGGTCGGCATGAAGCACTCGCTGATGTTTACGAATCTATAGAAGAACTTGCTTATTACCGGCAACAATGGCTTATGCCTTTAAGTACTATTTCTCAGGAAAACACCAAACAAGAGCTTTCTGTCTAAACATTCCTGAAAATATAGAAAACCGGGAACCATACTATAAGAGGATTCCCGGCTAGAAACTACGCGGCTATACCGCGTATAATTTTTAAGAGGCTGTGATGTTTAACGCTAGTCTACGCGCTAGCTCTAGACCACCCTATAAACTAAGGCTTCGTTAATTAACGTGATTTAAAATATTGAATGGAATGAAAGAATAACTTATTAAACTTTTAATCGCGAAAGGCTTTCCGCTTACAGCCAGACTGACGCCACCCCCACCCTGCACTTGGTGATAGCCGCAAAGCCCTTTTAGCACAGGCAACACGAGAGGAAGATGGAATAGGTTGTCGATTGTACGTTGCAGTTCTATGAGAGTGATACCTTCCTCCACCTCCCATACATAACATAAGCAAAAATACAAAACCACCAATAAACCATTTCATAGTGAACATCTCCTTAATAAACGTTTAAGGAATAGAAAGCACTAACTAAAATTAGGCCCCTAATTTTCTTAGCCTAAGCCTCTCAATCAATAAATGCAAGTAGCTTTAACTTAGCTTAGGCACCCCTATGCAGAAAATCATTAATTTTTCTTTTCTTAAAATTTATTTAATATCAATAAAGCTTGCTGCCATTAAATGTAAGTAGTGAGGATAAGAGCGTAGTGCGCTCCACGCTTCTAATCCTCACCTATTCCTCAATGGCTTCTCAACTACTTTTTATATTTAATCTTGGTTTTCATTAGTCTTATGTTGGCTAATAACTACCACTCAGCGCCTAATGCATCCTAACAATTGAACAGCTTATTTAATTTTCATTCCAGGCTGCGCTCCGCTATCGGGCGATAGTAAAAATAGCCCTGACGTATGGCCACCCTCATCGCTTGCTGCCAACAACATACCTTCTGAAACTCCAAACTTCATTTTTCTAGGTGCTAAATTTGCTACCATCACGGTTAATTTGCCTAACAACTGCTCAGGTGAATACGCACTTTTAATTCCAGCAAATACAGTTCGTGTATTATCACCGCCCAAGCTTACTGTAATTTTCAAAAGCTTGTTGGCAGCAGGAATTTCTTCAGCAGAGATAATGCGCACCACGCGTAAATCCACGGCAGAAAACTGATCAATAGAAATAGGGGTTTCTACCAAAATATTGTCAATATTTGCCAAAGTGTCAGAACTAACAGGTTGAGCATTCGTTAGCTTATTTGAGGTCTCACTCTGGGTAGCATTCGAAGCGGAAAGTGAAGCAGTAGATGCGCTAAGCGTTTCAGCATTTAATGCAATCAGCTGTTGAATTTCCTTGGGATCGACGCGTTGCATTAAATGGCTATAGGCGGAAATAGAATGCCCTTCTGGCAAAACTTCATTAATATGCACCCAATGTTGTGGTGCGATATTCAAAAAAGTCTCTGCCTTTTGCACTAATTTTGGCAATATGGCGGATAGCGGAATCAGCAAGCGGCGGAAGGCATCTAGTGTTACCGTACATACCTCATGCAAATAAGCATTAGAGCCTTCCGATTTAGCAAGAATCCAAGGCGCTGTGGTATCAACATATTGATTAATGATATCTAAGCCTTGCTCAATCAGCCGAACCGCTTTGGCAAAATCGCGCTTTTCAAAATGAATTGCTATAGAAGGCATTAGTTCTGCAATAACATCCAATACTGAACATGTGCCTTTTTCTGCTTGTGATATTTCTGCATATCCTAATGCTAAAGCAGGCTCCATATTCACATTAAAGCGCAAGACCTGCAAGGCTTCACTCTCTAAAGATAATTTGCTGAGTTTACCTTCAAAACGTTTATGAATAAAACCTGCAACACGGCTTGGAATATTAACAAGTTTACCAATTAAAATACTATTTACCTTGGCGGTAAAATCCTCAAAATTTAAATCAATATCTTCAACGGAAGCGTTGATTTTACTAGCATAATAAAAGCGCAACCATTCATCATCGAGCTTTTGATCTAAATAACTCTTTGCTGTAATAAAAGTGCCTCTAGACTTCGACATTTTTTCGCCATTCACAGTTAAAAACCCGTGAACAAACAACTGCGTTGGCATGCGAAAATCGGCAGAATCTAACATTGCAGGCCAAAATAAAGCATGAAAATATAAAATATCTTTACCAATAAAATGCACGAGATCTGTTTTACTATCAGCTCCCCAATAGGCATTAAAATCAATATTTTTTTGGCGGCATAGCTCATGAAAACTGCCCATGTAGCCAATTGGCGCATCTAACCAAACGTAAAAATATTTACCTGGATGATCAGGTATTTCGAATCCAAAATACGGCGCATCACGTGAAATGTCCCAGTCTTGCAATCCATTTTCAAACCATTCTTGAAGCTTATGCCGAGACTCATCTGGCACACGACCAGGCTTATTTAGCCATTCTTCCAATACACCTGTACACGTATCAAGTTTAAAAAAGTAATGCTCAGACTCACGTATTTCAGGCACAGAGCCCGATACCACTGAGCGAGGATTTTTCAGATCTCTAGGGCTATATACCGCACCGCATACTTCACAACTATCACCATACTGATCTTGAGCCGCACAACGAGGGCATTCACCCTTAATAAAACGATCAGGTAAAAACATATTTTTAACAGGATCAAAATATTGCTCTATGAAGCGCGATACAATGAATCCCTTTTCTTTAAGCCTGCGATAAACGGTGTAAGCCCATTCACGGGTTAATTCAGAATGTGTAGATCCATAGTGATCAAATTCAATTCCAAAGCCCTCAAAATCGTTTTTGTGTTCTGTATGTACACGGGCAATCAATGCCTCAGGGCTAATACCTTCTTTTTCTGCACGTAGCATGATAGGTGTACCATGTGTATCATCTGCACATACATAATGTACGGTATGGCCTTTAAGCTTCATAAAGCGTACCCAAATATCCGTTTGGATATACTCTACCAAATGCCCTAAATGAATAGAGCCATTCGCATATGGCAACGCAGAGGTTACCAGTATAGTTCTAGGCTCACCGTTGGCAGCATCAGCAGCAACCGTTTTAGAAACAGATTTAGAGGCACTCATTACATCATCTCAGCTTATATTGAATTTCTCTATTCTAAACGAATCGATCGGCTTAGCGCGTACTGACATACGTATATGCCAAGATTTTATCTTTAGAAGTTCCGTAGTTGGTTTTTTTCGGCGTGGGACGCCCCGCGTTATAGCAACTTGCCTTACTGCCTGTAATGTCTGCATTGCTATGCGAGGCATACCATCCACTTGATAGAACCCAAGTGCATAACTTCTAATCTTTTAGGGCGTATATAAACGCTGCTAAAATCCCCTATCTTTTCCCAAATTCCCATAATCATCTCCCAAATCAATTACCAGGAGTTATCAGCGTGATAAGTGAAATACAGGTAGTAGAACACTTTAAGTCTTGGGCAGGCTTAAATAGCCCAGATATCTATGTGACCCATGAGCATATTAAAGCCATTCAAGTACGTGAAAATCTTGTTTTTGCTGATGTTGAAGTAGGCTACCCCTGTCTGAGCCAAACTGAAACGATTCGTTCAACGATAGAAACTTATCTTAAAACTCTTCACCCCTCCCTTCAGGTTCAACTTAATATAAAAATTGTGATTGTTCCACACAAGGTACGCCATGGTTTGAAATTAATGCCTGGCGTTAAAAATATTATTGCTGTTGCGTCAGGTAAGGGGGGGGTAGGAAAATCAACTACAGCGGTCAATATAGCCTTAGCCTTACAGCGTGAAGGCGCATCGGTCGGAATTTTAGACGCAGATATATATGGCCCTTCCATTCCTACTATGTTACGGCTTGAAGGTAAACCTAGCGTTGAAGAAGGTGAAAAGGGTTGGTGGCCTTTAACAGCATACGGTATTGAAGCTATTTCAATTGGAGTATTAATTGAAGAAGACACTCCGATGGTTTGGCGAGGCCCAATGGTTACTTCTGCATTAGAACAACTTTTAAGAGAAACAAGGTGGCGTAATTTAGATTACTTAGTGGTTGATTTACCTCCAGGCACTGGTGATATACAACTTACTTTAAGCCAAAAAGTACCTTTAAGTGGAGCTGTTATTGTTACCACACCACAAGACATTGCTCTTCTTGATGTCAAGAAAGGATTAAAAATGTTCGAAAAGGTAAACGTGCCCATTTTAGGAATAATAGAAAATATGAGCTTACATACTTGTAGTCAATGCGGACACACCGAAGCTATTTTTGGCAGTGGAGGAGGACATCACCTGGCAGAAGATTATAATGCGCCCTTTTTAGGACAATTACCTTTAGATATAAAAATTCGAGAGCATTCCGATAGCGGCACACCAATTGTTATTAGCGACCCTCTTAGCCCTATTACCCAGGCTTATATTAATTTGGCCCGAAGAATGAGCATTCAATTGGCTCATACAGGTCGTGAATTTTCACATAAATTCCCTCAAATTATTATGCAATAAAATCAGACAAAAGCTAATGTATTCATTAAGAGTTTTAGTTAATTCATACCAAATGCTTTATCTAAACTGTTTTTAAAATACAACATAGGCTTTTAGCTTTTTCTTGTGATGGGAGATAGCATGTTTTAAGCTTTACCCTCTCAAGATTTAATTTATAAAAAAAGAATTCTACAAAAACGTGGAATTTATATGGTCAATTATTTTTATGGTGTAAGGACGAGGTCAGAAAATGCAAATTAAACGTATTGGTTTAGGATGGACAGCTGTCATTCTATTAGTATCTCTTTCGATGGTTGCAATGGCATCTTCTCTACCCTGGGAAAGCCCTTTAAATAACCTTCAAAAATCTTTATCAGGCCCTACCGCTAAAGCTATTGCTTTAATCGGTTTGTTTGTTGCAGGAGGCTTATTAGTATTCGGAGGAGAACTATCTGACTTTGGACGCAGAATTACCTGGATGTGTTTAGCTATTTCTGTCATGTTGGCAGGTAAAAGCTTCTTATCTATCTTCTCAACCGACTCTGCCTCTTCAGCATTAGTATTTAATGAGCAAAGTATACCTATGCCATCTCTAGGCAGCATAAGCAGTTTATCAACTTAAATTTACAACGTTTTAACGTATGTACTAACCAAAACATACGTCTCTACATTAACTTATTTAAATGGCATGTCTAGCATAATATTGAAAAACATTATGCTTATTAGGCATGCCAATTTTCTTTTATATCAATAGTTTTTCTATTAATATTAAATCTCATTGCAAGCTGTATTCCAATAGAATAGTTCCATTTACATGCAACACCATTGTCATTTGCTCAGAATTGTTCAAATTGTAAAATTTTAGTGCTACGCCACTATGTTACAATCTCGAAACTACTTGATCCAGGATTACGATTCACCATGATTAGCTTTCTCCTTCGCAAAATCATCGGCAGCCGCAACGACCGTCTTATTAAACAATTGAGTCACAAGGTTGAGCGAATTAATACTCTAGAAACGAGTATTGCTGCACTTAATGATGAACACCTCCGCATGAAGACTGTCTCTTTTAAAGAGCGAGTAAACAATGGTGAATCGCTAGACGCTCTCCTTCCCGAAGCCTTCGCTGTCGTTCGTGAAGCAGCCAAACGTGTTTATGAAATGCGCCACTTTGATGTGCAGCTCATCGGCGGAATGGTTTTGCATAATGGAAATATCGCTGAAATGCGCACAGGAGAAGGTAAAACGCTAGTTGCAACCTTGCCTGTTTATTTAAACGCACTGGCAGGAAAAGGGGTACATGTCGTTACTGTTAACGATTACCTCGCTCAGCGTGATGCCGAAATGATGGGTCGCATCTATAGTTTTCTCGGCTTAACAACAGGCATCAATCTTTCACATATTAGTACTGCCAGAAAACAAGCTGCTTATGCAGCCGATATCACGTATGGAACCAATAACGAATTTGGATTTGATTACTTACGCGATAATATGGAGTTTCATCGCAGCGAGCAGCGCCAGCGAGGACATTTTTTTGGCGTTATTGATGAAGTTGATTCGATTCTAATTGATGAGGCACGAACCCCTCTTATTATTTCTGGTCAAGGGGAAGGCGATACAGCGCTGTATCAAATTGTAGATCAAATTATCCCTCAACTTACCCGACAACAAGCAGAAGAAGGCGAAGGCGATTTTTACGTTGATGAAAAAGCACGCCAAGTTTTTCTTTCCGATAACGGACACGAAAAAGCTGAACAGCTTTTAACTGATATAGGTCTTCTTGAAGAAGGTACCAGCCTTTACGATTTAAAAAACGTAGAGCTTATGCATCACCTCAATGCTGCCTTAAAAGGTCACACGCTGTACGAGCGTGATAAAGATTACGTTGTACAAAATGATGAAGTCATTATTGTTGATGAATTCACAGGGCGGCTCATGGCTGGCAGACGTTGGTCTGATGGTTTGCATCAAGCTGTTGAAGCAAAAGAGCGTGTTACGATTCAAAAAGAAAACCAAACACTAGCCTCTATTACATTTCAAAATTATTTCCGTATTTATAATAAATTAGCAGGGATGACAGGTACGGCTGATACCGAAGCAGCAGAATTTCAAGAAATTTATAATCTTGAAACCATCATTATCCCTACGCATCGGCCTATTACACGAAAAGATCATATGGATTTGATCTTCAGAAATGCGTCAGGTAAACACAATGCGATTATCACTGATATTAAATCATGCTATGAACGCAGCCAACCTGTTCTAGTTGGAACAACGTCGATTGAAAGCTCAGAGCTACTTTCTCGTTTACTACAAAAAGAGAACTTCCCCCACCAAGTGCTTAACGCCAAACATCATGAGCGCGAAGCAGAGATCATTGCTCAAGCAGGGCGTCCTAAAATGATAACCATTGCCACCAATATGGCAGGACGCGGAACAGATATTGTTCTGGGGGGAAGCATCGAACACCAAATTCAAGAAATACGATTGAATGAATCGCTTGATGAACAGCAAAAACATCAACAGATCGATACCATTCGTTCTGATTGGAAAGTATTACATGATACAGTTATAGAGGCAGGCGGCCTTCATATTATTGGCACAGAACGCCATGAATCTCGCCGCATTGATAATCAATTACGTGGTCGCGCCGGTAGGCAAGGTGATATAGGCTCTAGCCGCTTTTATCTTTCTGTTGAAGATCCGCTCATACGCGTTTTCGCAGGCGATCGTATGGCCTCTATGATGGATCGTCTCAATATGCCTGAAGACGAGGCTGTAGAGCATCCTTGGGTTACAAAAGCGATTGAATCTGCACAGCGCAAAGTAGAAGCTCGTAATTTCGACATGCGTAAACATGTTCTTGAATACGATAACGTTGCCAATGAACAGCGTAAAGTTATTTACGAACAACGCAATATCATTCTTGATAAACATGATGTTAGCGAAACCATTCGTGACATGATGCAAGGTTATTTGAATGATCAGTTTCGTACATTTGTTCCGCTTGAAAGCATTTTAGAAGATTGGGATCTAGCGGGCTTAGAATATTGGTTACATAACGAGCTTCGTTATACACCCGAAGAAATAGAAGACATTAAAGGAAAAGAAACCGATAAAACAATGCTAGAAGCCATCTCGGCTGCTGCCTTAATACATTATGCGTATCGCGAATCACAACTTGGCGCCGATCACGCGCGTCATTTTGAACGCGTTATGATGTTGCAAGTGTTAGATCAATTATGGCGCGAACACTTATCTGCCTTAGACCATTTACGCCATGGTATTCATTTACGAGGCTATGCACAAAAAGATCCTAAACAAGAATATAAGCGTGAAGCTTTTTCAATGTTTGAGACTCTTTTGTATAATTTCCGTGCAGAAGTTGTGCGTTCCTGCCTAACAGTTCAAGTACAATCAGCCGATGATATTCTTGCCGCAGAAGCAGCACAGGCTGAATTTTTAAAGCAACTAGAAACTTCGTTAGGTGAGTTTTCGCTACCCGAAGAAGATAATTTTCTAACCAAAAATAATTCAGACCACAATACAAATCTGGTAGCCCCAGATGCTGCTTCTCATGTTTCACGTAATGATCCATGCCCTTGTGGATCTGGTTTGAAATATAAAAACTGCCACGGAAAAATTGCTTAATAAGTTTTTTTGCTAACACTCTTGTTATAAAAAATACGTTAAAGGTATCACTTAATATTCTCCGACCCCATGCAAACCATGATCAGGTCGGAGAAACTCTTAATATGCTTTACACCGCTATGTTTTACCCCACCTAAGCACGTTCTATTACATTTTAAGTTAAATACTTTGGTACACCCTTCTTAAATTACTATATTTACCCAAGCAAATCCCTAAATTAAGCAGAAAATCAGGGGGAAAAGTATGAAATTTTTCTACACAACTCACTCTAAGCTAAAAAAAACATCACGTGTTATGAATGATATTGGTTACAGTACCTATAAGTGTTTAGCTATAAATAGCGTTATATAAATACTAACTGACCGCATAGCACATCATTTAAATAAACGTTTTCGGTTAAAACATGAAAATTGATCAAAAATTATAATAGGAGCTTAATCCATAACCCTATTTATACAGCGAAACAAAATGTGCTCGCTGATAGCCCCCGATGACACACCCTAAAAACTTATAAAAGTAGGTGTGGCAGAATCTATAAAGGAAACACATTATGCTAGCAATTATTGGCGGTAACTCTTTAGAACGTTTAGATAACCTTGAGATTCTTGAACATCGAATAGTACGCAGCAGCTACGGGGAAACCTCAAGCCCCTGTATATTTGGGCGAATCGCAGGAAAAGAGGTTGTCTTTTTAGCACGCCATGGTCATGGAGGGCATATTCCTCCTCAGCAGGTTAATTATCGTGCCAATATCGATGCATTACACAGAGTAGGCGTAAAACAAATTATAGCTATCGTTTCAGCAAACTCTCTTGATGATGAAAGGCTTCCTGTCGGTTCCATTTTATTGCCTGATCAATTGATTGACTATACAAGTGATCGAGAAAATACTTTTTTTGAAAATCAAGATAGCAGAAATATCCCTTTTGATAGCCCTTTTGATGCTACTCTACGAGACTGTATCCTAAATGCCTCTCATATTCACTCTATTAACTTAGTAAATACTGCGACTATCGCTATCTTATCAGGGCCACGCATGCCTACCCGTGCAGAGGCTTTGCGCTTGCAACGTGATGGCTCTATTGCCTATGCTTTCACCCCAATGCCTGAAGCTATTTTAGCGAATGAAAAAGGGATAAGTTATGCCAATATTGCCTTAGTTGTCGCACCTTTAGGGTGTAATGATATAAGTTGTACAAATCCAAATCTTTTGAAAACAGGCACAAGTGCTGTTCGTAAGCTTTTAGAAACATTGCTAGCACAAAACTTTTAAATAACGGACTCTCCTTTTTTTGTTAAAAATGGAGAGTTTGCTTATCTCTTTATTTTTTTTAAGCTAATTTCAAACTAGCTTTCTGTAATATTATTTCCCCACCAGTTACAACATCTTTATAATTAAACACTTAACCAAAAAATATCTTGGCTTTATTTGATTTATGTGATTTAATTGCAAGTTCTCGTAACTGTATCGAACTTTTAAAGTCTACTCTTGAGCACTTAAACTAGCCTGTTAGTTTATTGCTTATAAATCAAGAATTTAAATTTCAACAAAGAAAGCAGAAATCGTTTCTGCATTTATAAATACGGGTATTTTGTCTAGTAAAAATTTCTTTTTATACATTTAATTTATTTTTGCTTTATTCACTAAGGATCTATCGTGAAAAAGGTTTTGCTTGTATTTGGAACTCGTCCAGAAGCCATCAAAATGGCGCCTTTGGTACATGCTTTACGCTCTAACCCCTATTTCGATGCTCGTGTATGCGTAACAGCACAACATCGTCATATGCTTGATCAAGTCTTAGAGCTTTTTGAAATTACACCAGAATTTGATATGAACCTCATGCGTGAAGGACAAAGTCTAAGTTCCATTACAGCGCAAGTTCTAACAGATTTAGAAGAAATTTTTAAACAATTTTTACCAGACGTTGTGCTTGTTCATGGCGATACAACCACTTCTCTAGCTGCCAGTCTAGCGGCTTTTTATCATCGCGTACCTATTGGCCATGTGGAAGCAGGGTTGAGAACAGGTAACCTCTACTCCCCCTGGCCAGAAGAAATGAACAGGCAGGTAACAGATACCATTTCAACATGGTATTTTGCTCCTACACAAGAATCTAAGCAAAACCTTCTTAATGAAGGAATTCCTCAAGAAAAAATTCTTCTCACAGGCAATACTGTTATTGATGCTTTATTGCAAGTTGCAGAAAAGCAAAAAACAAACAACGAATTACAAAATACTATAGCTGCTCAATTTCCCTTTTTGGATGCTAACAAACGTTTAATTTTAATCACAGGGCATCGCAGAGAAAATTTCGGAGAAAAATTCATTAATGTTTGCCAAGCTCTGAAAACAATTGCTCAAAAAAATCCTGATGTGCAACTTGTCTATCCTGTACATCTTAACCCCCAAGTACAAAAGCCGGTGAATGAAATTCTTTCAGGGTTAGACAACGTTTATCTACTTCCACCTCAAGAATATTTGCCTTTTGTTTTTTTAATGACGCGCTCCTATCTCATTATTACAGATTCAGGAGGTGTTCAAGAAGAAGCCCCAGCACTTGGCAAACCAGTATTAGTTACACGCGATACAACAGAGCGCCCTGAAGCGATTGCAGCAGGTACAGCAAAATTAGTAGGAACCGATCAATCTACGATTATTAAAGCTATTCAAGTACTGCTTGACTCTCCTGAAGAATATACAAAAATGGCTCATGCTCATAATCCATATGGAGATGGAAAATCAAGCGAGCGTATTGTTGAAAAGCTTCAAGCTGATTTACAACTGAAAGGGTAAGCAAGCTTTTACTATCTTAGTATCAATTATTTATGCAATATAGACTAAATCAGAAGTAATGCGGTTAGGAAAGCACGACTTAAACTTAAATCATTTTTTAAAGAAAATATTTTAAAAATAATTATGCGTAACTCTATTAAAAAAACATTGTTTTTTATTATTGGTTTGTTAGTTTTTATAAACTCAACAAATTTTGCTTTAGCTTCTCCTGCCTCTGATAATTCTGCTTTAGTCTCTAATCCTCATATTGCTTCATTAGCAGAAAACTATCCTGGCTATAAACAGCAAGCGATATATTCTAGTACTACTAAACCTAGCACTTCTGATACAAGCTTTTCTGTGATAGGAATTTTACAGTGGGTAACTGTATTTATTACAGTAGGATTACTAGTGTATATGGTGCGTCACCTATGGTTTACATTTAATCGATTATTTGGTACACAACGCCATCCTTTTTTAGATATAGATACTGCAACATGGCCTACCGTTACAGTTTTTATTGCTGCGCATAATGAAGAAACGGTTATTGCTAACGCGCTTAGAGCATTAATCGAAACCGACTACCCTTTAGATCGCTTAACCCTTACGCCTGTTAACGATCGTTCGACAGATCGTACTAAAGAAATTATTGATGAATTTGTTGAGCGCCACCCCAATTTAATTAAACCTTTCCACCGTGTATCAGGAAAACCTGGTAAAGCTGCAGCGTTAAAAGATGCTACTGAATTAGTCACCAGCGAAATTTTAATTATTTTTGATGCCGACTATATCCCATCTAAAGGACTCGTCAAACACTTAGTATCTGCCTTTTTTGATCCTGAAATTGGTGCAGTAATGGGCAGAGTTGTACCTTTGAATGTAGGCTCAAATTTATTAACTCGACTACTCGATTTGGAACGCTCAGGAGGTTATCAGGTAGATCAGCAAGCTAGAATGAATCTGAAATTAGTTCCTCAATACGGCGGCACTGTCGGTGGAGTACGAATATGCGCTTTAAAGAGTATTGGCGGATGGCATGATGACGTATTAGCCGAAGATACTGATCTTACGTATCGTCTGTTGCTCAATGGCTGGAAAACTGCTTATCAAAATCGTTGCGAATGCTATGAAGAAGTTCCCGAAGCATGGCCTGTAAGAATGCGCCAGATTAAACGGTGGGCTAAAGGACATAACCAAGCTTTATTTCGTCATACTATTCCGCTAATGCGTGATCGCTCTATTCCTTTAATTGAACGACTAGATGGATTTTTATTACTAGCAGTCTATATTGTGCCTATCATTGTACTTATTGGCTGGCTCATAAGCTTGCTTGCCATTTACTTTGACCATTCCTCTTTAACAACTGGTTTGCTATGGACATTAGCATTTATAAGCTACTGCGGATTAGGCAATTTTTCTGCTTTTTTTGAAATCGGTGCAGCCGTTTATTTAGATGATAATCAAAATCGGCTTCGCTTACTTCCTTTTACTTTATTTAGTTTTGTCATCAGTATGATAGCCATTTCGCAAGCTCTTTTAGAGCAAACCATTATAGATCGTTTATTCAAACGTGCGTTTCATTGGGATAAGACAGTACGATATCAAAGACCTTCTATTCTTCAGAAAGCAGACTAATTATGTGGCTCTTATTGTTTGTTACGCTTGCCATAGCATTAGCGCTGCTTCCACTTATTCCTGCTATTCTAGAACTTGTCTATCCTACTGATATTAAACCTTTAAATATCGAATATGATTATGATCGCAATATCAGAAGATTTGCTGAACGCTTTTCACACATGCTTCGTAAAGAAATATCTATCTTATACACTCAGGAAGAATCTATTGAACTTTCTGCTGAGAAAGCAGTACCTCCAAAGCTGTTTGCGTTGCCAAATTTACCTTTAGCATTAAAAGAGCATGAAGTTCAACAGCAACAACTGAATCGAAGATTAATTGGGCTTGGTACGTTAAAGCTTCCTGCAAATATGAAATTTAACCAAGAGATTTATGCAGAAAATGATCTTATTGGAGGTGAAAAAAATCATATAAGAGCAGCTGTTGCTGAAAATACTATTTTTTTAGCTCCTCATACGATTGTTTCGCGCTGGATACATGCACGTGAAATTAAAATTTCTCATAACGTTAAGCTATATGGTCGCACCTCAGGAAAAGAAAAAATTAGTTTCGAAGGCTCTGCTTTTTTTGAGCGTCTCCATGCTCCGATTATTTGTTTTGGTAACGAAATTGAAAAAAATCTTTCGACAAAAAATTTTCAACCTACTCCATTTCAGCCCGCTGTTGACATAGGTAACTCATTTCAACATTACTCTAATGACAACAGAAGTATTGCAATAGGCGATTTTAAATTACCCCCCAATAGTGTCTTTGAAGGAAACTTAATTGTAAAAGGTAATTTAAATTTAAGTAAGGGTGTCATTATTAATGGCAGCGTTAAAGTTCATGGAAAAACCATTTTGGAATCTGAGGTAACTATTCATGGAGCATTAATAGGAATAGATACGATTTTATGTGGCAAATCTTGTTCTATCGATGGGCCTATTGTCTCAGAAAAAGAAATTGATATCATGTCAGATTGTCGGTTAGGACATGAAGACAAACCAACGTCAATTAACTCTCCCATTATAAAAATTGATGCAAATAATACAGTGGTATACGGAACTGTATGGGCAGCTAAACAAGGTATCGTTTATCTTTTAGAAAACGATAATAATAAAAATCCTTTTATCAGTAATGTATGCTAAAAAAATATTTAACTTTTATTGCGATTGCAATTTTAATCATTGCAGTTTGTTTAACTCTGAAAATCAGATTTCAAGATGCTCAACATCATATTGGTAGAGTAGCTGTCATTATCTCTGATGATATTTCTACCACGCATCCTTATGCGCAGGCTTGGCAAGATGCAGCAATAGAAGAAGGTCTCAAAGTTGATATTATTCACGCTAGTGATTTTTTAAGACCAGAAGTTCTCAATAATAAAGAGCATTATGTTGCTTTAATTTTACCTGATGAAATACATCAATCAATGAGTAGCTTATTTATTGACGCCTTACGTGAATACGTAGAAGCAGGCGGAGTAATAATGCCTATTTATGATGCAGGCACACAAAATTTGCAGCATAAAACCTTACCTGATCAGTCAAGACTAACCTCTTTAGTAGGTATTAAATATGCCACCTATAAAACATTAAAAGATCACACATTATTGAGCGGTGCTGCAGTAAGCACTCCTGAAATACTAACAAAGCTTAATATTCCGCCAGAAAAATATAACGCAATACCAACAAAATTTAAAAATGCTGAAATGGATAAAGCTAGACAGATGACAGGCCTTGATATAAGCAAAGAAGTTGTACTTTCTTCTTATACTTATGATTGGCTAGAGTATGGCTACTTTGCGACTACTGGTATTCCTACTGGAAAAACGCTAATGAGTAGCGAAACAGGAAGCATATTAGCTACAGTAAATGCTATTGAAAAAGGAAAAGTTTTATTTGTAAACTTACCCCTTACATACCTCAAAATGCATACAGATGGAGCACTTTTACATGGTTTTATGCATTATTTGACGACTGAAATTCTTAAACTTCCTTTCATAGGAAATACTCCAGAGGGTGTGGGAGGTTTAATTATGAATTGGCACGTTGATTCAAGCGCTGCCATCCCTTCTCTCAAAAAAATGAAAGAGATTGGTTTTTTTGATCAAGGCCCCTATTCCGTGCATTTCACAGCAGGCCCTGACCTTGATACCTTAGGAGATAAACTCGGCTTAGATTTAGAACATTCAGTTGAAGCTCAAACATGGGTTCGCTTTTTTCAAAAAAGAGGCGATGCTGTTGGAAGCCATGGTGGATGGATACATAATTATTTTGGTCGCCATGTAAGCGAAGATAACGAAAAAGATTTTTCAAAGTATCTAACACTTAATAAGCAAGCTATTGAAAAAATCACGCAAGTACCGATTACTGAATACTCCGCCCCTTTGGGTAACCAACCTACATGGATCACCTCTTGGTTAAACTCTAATGGAATCAAAGGATATTATTTTACAGGCAATATCGGTCAAGGCCCTACCCGCACTTATCGTAATGGAAAACGTGCTGATGATAAAACATGGTCATTTCCCGTTATTGTTAAAAATACTCTAGCAACGTTTGAAGACGCACAGCAAGCACAAATACCTCAAAAAGAAATGGAAAAATGGTTAATAAATGCGAGTGATTTTGTCGCCAATCACGCTCTTATTCGTCTTATTTACTTTCATCCTCCTGGCGCTATCACTTATGCAGAAGCTGCTAAAGAATGGTTATCTCATACAAAAAAGCTAGGGGAAGATGGACAATTCAAATGGTACACAATGACTCAAATTGCTGATTTTCTTAATCAACGCGATCAAGTTGAGTGGACTATTTTCAAAAACAAACCTTCTGAAGCCACTCTTATTGCCAAGCATTCAAAAAGTTTACGGCAACAAAATTGGCACTTTCCTAAAGACCAATATGACAAACCCTATGTCATTGCTAAGCAAGCTATTGTCAGAGAAACGTCTTTTGAATGGATTGTGGTTGCTCAAGACATAAAAGAACTAAAAGTTCTTATTGGTTTAAAGAAGGAATTTAAAAACTAATACTTATTGAAGTTACGCAATCGTGATCTCTCGGTATGTTTGTTGAGCAACTTGCTCCGGGTGCTGTGCGTGTTGTCATGCAAGACATCCCATGCCTTAAATGAAATCAACTACAACTTCTAACTTACATTATTTATATACTATTTTCACAGGACTTTTCATGTTTAGCAGTTCATTACCAACTCGGATTTTTTCACCTTTAATGCTGACATTGATGGTGACGGGGTTAACATTTTCCTCTGCTTTTGCGCTAACCCCTCAAGAGAATATTAATCTCTCGCAAACACCTAACCAGCCTATTCAAGAAAGAAGAACCACCTTAGAAGTAGGTGGCCAGCACTATAATTTAACTGGCAATCAAGCTGCATGGGATGGCGCCTATGTGCGAGGCTCTTGGAAACAAAATTCCAAAAATGTATGGAATTATGAAATTGTTCCTACCAAACGCTTTAATGAAAGTGGATTATTTTATAGCGCTACACTTACGCGTAACTTTGATGCTAATAACTACGCATCGCTTGCACTTGGCAGTAGCCAAGGTGGATCCTATTTTCCTAAATTACGTGTAGATGCTTTTATGCATCATAAGTTACTCGAAAAAAGAAATCTCGTTATTAATTTAGGAACAACGTATTACAAAGCTAAAGACACCCATAATGATCAAACCCTACATATGGGAGGAACGTATTATTTTGAAAAACCCTGGATTGTTGAAACAGAATGGACTCATAACAATAGTAAACCAGGCAATATTAAAGCTAATTATGTATCAACTGCAATTACATATGGCAAAAATAAAGAAGGCATGCTAACAGTACGTTACGGTAAAGGAAAAGAAGCGTATCAAGCCATCGGCGAATCACAAACTATTTCCTCATTTTATAGCAATATTCTTTCCGTCAATTATAGATATTGGCTAGCGGATGATATGGGTGTAAATATGACAGCAGAAAACTATAAAAATTATTTATATAAACGCCGCGGTGTCGATGTAGGATTCTTTAAAGAATTTTAATATGAAATTACTTAATACATCATTAGACTATCGCTCTAAAGGGTCAAGAGGCGAGCATATAAATATGCATCGTTCTATTCGTTCTTTAGAATTTCCAAACTCACGTTGGTTAGAAGTTTTATTATTACCTTTATTTTTTAATCTTTTATTTATTTTATCTTTACCATTCTTAATAGAACTATGGGATTATTTTTTTAAATTTTGGATAATAAAAACTGAATTGCCAGCCTCTATTACTAAGCTCATTGCTTTTGATATAGGCAAACTACAGATAATTATTCCTTCAGTGCATTTATCAGGGGCAATTCCATCAGGAACTACTTGGTTATTACACCTAGCAGCAACTATTTCCTTACTACTTGTATCGCTATGGTTACCCGACCGATTTATTCCTATTTGTTATCTTTTAAGAGCAGTAGTTTTTGTTCATGCTTCTGCATTAATTTACTTTGTAATTTCACCGGGAACCTTTTCGTTCGATCAAGAAACCTATGTGCGTGATGTTTTTATTTCCATGATATTATTCATGTTAATTATTCCTTGGCTGCTTGCGCTTACCTATTATGTTTTTCCTTTTCAGGTTTTGCATAAAATAGGTTTTACATTTCTTATTTTAATTTACTTCTCAATTCTTACGCCTATTCAATCGCTAATGCATGTAGTACTTATTTATAAATTCTCTACGCTTATTCTTCCAATTTTCTATATTTTCTTTGGGATATTCTTAGATATTATGCTTTTAATGGCTCTCTATTCATTAGCTATGAGTTTTAAAGCCAAAGATAAGAGATAAATTAAAATTGTAAGAGATAATGCATTTTAATATTTAATACAGTTGCATTAAAAATTTTATCTATACAGTAATATAGATATGGGGATTAAATGCAACTGTAGCATAATAAAATATCTATACTATAGTTTAAACAAATATTTCAAACAAGCTTAAACTTCAAAAACCAATTAAATCAAAGCATTTTTCAGTCACAACAATTTTTAATTAAATTAATTAAAAGTCATTTAACTAATGCCTTATCTATACTTTTAATTACATAATAAATTTATATCAGCAGATTTTAATCCCTTTTTAGCTAGTACTTGATAAGCTACCTCATCTGTAACCGTCCAATGTGATGAATGACGAAAACTCGCAGTTTCTCTTAACCAACAACGTGCAGAATCAGAATCGTTTTGTTGCACCGCTAATACTGCTATTAACCCCCATGCAAAATCACCTTTAACCTGCTTTAACCATAGCGCTCTATATTTCCCCATCCATTCTTTATAATATGAACTTGCCGGTTTTGGCAACAATGGATAGTTGACAAGCAATGGAAAAATTTGAGCAATATGATCAGGATAAAATAAAGGAGTAACTAATTTTTGTTCGGGCTGAGTAGAAACAAGAAAGCGCTTTGCTTTGGAATCCCAGAAAACTTGATGAATTGACTGCTTAAGGCGATTAGCCTCTTGTTTAAACGCAATGGAACGCCTATTTTTATATGACCAAACTTCTAAGTTATCCATAAATAATCCCTGTTGAAAAATAGGGGATACTAAATAAATATTTTTCAATGGATCAATTAACTTATTAAGCGCCGCCTCACTATTTTGATAACTTTTGATCCAAACAGGATTTTTTTTCTTTTGTAGTGGCATAGTATCTAAAAACTGTAACCACATAGCTAAGAGAGCATCATCTGCATCTGCAGTTTTACACGGTGCCCAAACAGGCCCATTTCGGCAATATCGATCAAAGGTTCCATCAAGCTTCTGCCTTGCTATTAACCAAGCAGCCCATTTTTCGTTATAAGAGGATATATCTAATCCATTTTCATGAGCCAAAAGAAGTGCTTGCAATACAAAATAAGGATCAACCGTATTTCCATTATGTAATATTGAAATGGCTCCGGTATCATCTGCATATCCACTTAAATCAAGCTTTTTAGCTGCAATACTTGAAGTTGAAATAAATAGTCCTACGAATATTAAAACGATAGATATTTTTTCTAGGTAACGCATTATTTATTACCTTATATTAAAAAAAAAGGGTATGTTAATTAACATACCCTTTTTCAATTATTTAAATTAAAAATGGTTTATTAATATTTCTTTTACATTTTCATTATAGCAGGGGTACCAGCGGTTTAATTGTAAATACGGCTGTGGTTTTCCCCATTAACCCTCTCACTAGCCACTCACCATTAATGGCATCATCAACAATAGAAACACTATTATCGCTAGAAATAGGCATTGCATAACGTGATTTTGGCCATACCCAAGTTTGCTGGGTAATATTAAAATCTGCTTTAGCACTAAACTGTAAATTACCATCAGATAATAGTGATACGCTCCAGTTTGTTCTCTCGCGAGCTGTCATGAAATCAGAAAGCTGTGTCATCGTATACCAGCGAAAGCGTGATGCATTGTGCTGACGTGCACGAGTAAGCATATTCTGCATAACACTAAGATACGAAACACCATCAGCAGCACTACCTGTAATACCAGGCTCATGAAAATAGATCATGCGTGAAGTACGTTGTTTTACTGCGAAATCCACTAGCTCTACTGTCCATTTCGAAGCTTCAGTAGGAGTAATTCCATTTTCAGCAAACTCTTCAACCGTGGCATATAAACCGTAAGGAGTTAGAGGATGAGCCCAAATCTTTTTTTGGAATAATTTACCTTGATTATAATAATGTGTTGGCGCAGATCCTGTATTTCCTAACGAATAGTATCCAACAACTCCATTATCCTCGAGCCATTGAATAGACCAGTTAGGCGTATTTCCTTGAGGAGCTGAGTACTCACGAACTTTTTTTCCACCAACAGCTTCCACTGCTGATTTATTAAGGGTTAGTAAGTCATTAAAGGTATAAGATGTGCCAGGAATAATTGTTTTTTGATTAGCTTCAGAAACATTTTCTCCATAGTAATCATGTATCCACCCTCCATGAGCGCCAACCTCGTGCCCTTTGGATATAAAATACTTTATCCATTTCTGTGTAGTGACATCACCATTAACATTCAGACCGCCTTTATCTCCCCAACTTATACAATCTGGACCTCCTGTAAAATCAATAGAAAAAGGTCCTGAATCCCAAAGTTTTGCATTATCAAGCGTTTGTATATCTGCAAGAGAGTTTCCGCAATCAGTATGAATATTAATCACCATACCTGCGATACCTAACGGCAATGCGGAAAAATAAGGAAGCTGAATCAAATCTACCGCAAAATAATGCAGAAAACTATGCAAAAGCAACCCATCAGTACCATACCCTTTTAAATAACCTAAAGGAGTATTAATAAATAATACTTTTCCTTTATTATAAGTATTAATCCCCGCTATTAAACCAAAACTAGGCGAGGTAATAAAAGATTGCCCGGTATATGTTCCTCGCGTGACAAAACTAGGATAATTTAAAAACCCATAATAATAACTTGTCAGGCCATGAACAGGATCTGCTGCCGCTGCATTAGCGGTAGGATAAAGCATCGATTTGCCTGGCGGAACTCTTAATGCTCGCCATGTGCTTTGTAACGCTGTAATGCTGCCCATACCGATAGTTGAATCTCTTAACTCTTCATATAAGGAGTAATCTACACCTGCCAACTTACTAAAACGTGATTTAGGTGTTGAAAAAGCCCCCTGAGGCGTTAATACTCCGGCATCGTACACTAACATCAATTTGCCACCCTGAGACACATACGAGTCTACGGCAGTTATTATGCTATCACTTGCTTGCATGTGTACCTGATCAGGAATGATTAGCCCTACATACTGTTTACTATTTGTCCCTAGTTGTAGAAACGCTGTATCGGTAATTGTCTGCAGATGCAGCCCTTCTTCCTTAGCAGCATCCAGCCACACAGTAATTTTTGGATCGGTTACTTGGGCTGTATCAGGTATTAAAAATAAAATAGTATCTATATTTGAACGTACTACTGTTGCTGAGAAAACAGCGCCTATTCCTGAAAAAAATAGTAGCATCGCTGCACTAAAAAAAATAACAAACTTTCTGAACATAAACAACATTTTTTTTCCTTATTTGTTTTTCTTTAAAGACACCAAGCGGTATCCTTTGGTCCATGCCAATCGTCTTCCTACTTGAGCTTTAACAGGCAAATGATTATTTTTATTCAAATTTACATTTTTATCATATTGAGCATGATTACCATGTTTATGCGTAGGTGACGGCGGAACAATTTTAGTGCGTGTATCTAACCCAGTAGGAAAAGCTGCGGTTGGCACAATGTATTGCGGAGCCTCTGTAACATCGTTTGGCGTAGCAGTAGACGCATCTGCTGCTGAATTACTAGTTATCGCTTTAGGTGCTGCCATGCATAAGGTAGTAGTTAAGCCTAAAATAGATAGCATGCCATATCGTGCAGAAATTCCTGCAATAGCCTGAGTTCTAACTATTGTTTTTGTAAGAAACTTTTCCCAGCTATTTATTTTATATTTCATAGACATTCCTTTTGCGTTTTTCATATATCTTTCTTTTTAATACGATCAGAATTATATAGCTTAACCTATAGAGATTAAACGTAAATCTGCAAGAAAACACTTTCCAAAGATACAATTTTCCATACACGTAGTTTGAAAAAAACTAATATCCCATTTTATGTAAATAGCAGGTTTTGCCTTTTTTTGTCTTTATAAGAAGGTATTGACGTTATGAATAAGGAAAAACGACAACTGAGCATTATTTAGATGGATAGTTTCATGCTGTGCCATTTATACCAAGATACGTAAATGTATTCAAAGAGCATTCTGCAAATTTTTATTTACAAAATCATGAATTTAACACAAACGCTTCTTACCATGCATGTTTAACTTGTGAGATGAACCCGATTTAAATTTTAAAATGAGAAGTACGTAATTAATCTGGCGATCAAAACCCAAACACAAAACATGAAATTTTTTCTTTATTTTCAATTATTTAAAATCAAAAGCACACAACATTAAACGCTATGAATGAACAAAAAAACGTTTTTTTGTAATAAATGAAATAATTATTAACAATCATTGCATTACCTCTACTCATCTAACATAGCTAATGGCTCATCAGTGAATATGCCCCGCAAAGCGCGTAGCCCAAACACAATTAAATCAGAGCATAAATGGTGACTATTATTTTTATTTGCCTGCTCAAATGTTAGCCTAGCTATAACAAGATGGAATTCTTTAGTGCTGGCAAGCAATTCATTAACATTGATGCCTTTCCCTAATAAGGATGAGCGATAAAATTGACACTGCTACGTTTTGTAGTATTGATGCGTCAACATTTTAACTGCTTTAGCCTTATTACTATGAGAAATAGAATCTTAATTATTCATTAAACTTTCCAAACTGCTTGTTTAAGCCCATCAATATATTCTTTATGTAAAGCAATTTCTTCATCAGAAGCTTGTAAAACTTGCAATCTTAAATCTGTGTAATTAATATTTTTAAGCATACTATTTTCTTCAATTTTTTCTTTAGCATTTTCTTGCTGAGCACCTTCAGCAATCAGCGATTGCTGTCCGCGTGTCATAGCGAGAAATACTTCTGCCAATAATTGCGCATCGAGCAAAGCACCATGGAAATGTCGGTGACTTGAATTTACACCTAATCGTTCGCATAAAGCATCTAAGCTATTACGCTTACCTGGAAACAGTTGGCGTGCCTCCTTCAATGTATCTCTTACCGTACAAACAGCATCTAATGGCGGTTGCTCTATGCGCTTCAATTCATGGTTTATAAACCCCATATCAAAGCTAGCGTTATGAATCAAAAGCTCAGTGTCTCGACAAAACTCAATAAGATCCTGATAAATTTCCGCAAACTTAGGTTTATCAGCTAAAAAACTTTCTTCAATACCGTGGATTTTTTTAGCGTCCTCATCAATCGCCCGCTCAGGATTTAAGTAACAATGAAACGTTTTGCCAGTAAGGGTTCTTTCTATGACTTCGACAGCTCCAATTTCAATCAGTCTATGCCCTTGCTTAGGATCTAAACCGGTTGTTTCTGTATCTAAAACTATATAACGCATTTTTTTACTCAATTAGGAAATAAAGGTAACCATGCACAGCTTAATCGCTGTTACTATAAAAGCACTTGCATCTACTAGCATAAGACCGTACAGTTGTTATTTATAAACATTAGAAGTTACGCAGTTAGATTCTCTCGGCGTGGGACGCCCCGCGCGTTAGCAACTTGCCGTACTGCGTTGCTATGTCTTGATAGAACCCAACTGCGTAACTTCTAAACATAATACAAAACTTTTCAATGATATTAGCTAGCATCTTGCATACTTTGAAAAAACTGTTTTGTGTCTTACCATTTGGCTTGAATAATAGGCTCAACTCATATGCTTATTTTGGTCTCGAATTTTAAACCAAGATAAGAAAGATATAGAGTATTTATTTTGACATTTGGCATAAGACTCAATTTATTCATTTTACACATGTCAAAACAAAGAGCTATTCCATGATTTACAGCATGACGGCATATGGCAACAAAAGCTTTCACAACGAATATGGAACGCTTTCCATCGAGGTGCGCAGCGTAAACCACCGCTTTCTTGAATTATCACTGAAGTTATCCGAAGAATGTAAAGTTTTTGAAACAGAAATCAGGCAACGGCTAACAGCCTCGCTCGCGCGAGGAAAAGTTGAATGTAAAATGCAATGGTCGCCACAAATCCCCTCAGATATTCACTATCACTTCGATAATGAAAAATTAATTGCTTTATGCGATAGCCTGAAAAAAATTAAGACCCAATGCCCCGAAAGCACATGGCCGTCTTTAGATGCTTTACTATTATTTCCAGGAATTATTAGCAATCCGGATAATCAGGAAAATACTGCTGCTTTTAAAAATCTTCAGGAATTTATTTTAGAATCACTCAACTCTGTTCTGGAAGATGTTGAGATTGTGAGATTAGGAGAAGGCAAAAGAATTGAAATGCTTCTTCTAGATCGCTCGCAAGAATGCTCTCACCTGGTGCAACAGTTGTTGAGCATCACTGATTCGCTTACTCAACACTATCAAGAGCGTATTAAAGGCCGCCTAAAAGAGTTTGCAACAGAAATTAATGATGAGCGCTTGCTGCAAGAAGCTACGGTATACGCTTTAAAAGCCGATGTAAAAGAAGAGCTAGATCGCTTAATTATTCATTTGCAAAGTTTGGCAGATATAATTGCTCAAGGAGGAAGTGTAGGGAAAAAACTTGATTTTTTACTACAAGAACTCAATCGCGAGGCAAACACTCTTGCCTCAAAATCTTCAGATATTGGTATTACTCAATCTGCATTAAAACTAAAGCTTCTGATTGAGCAAATGCGTGAACAAATTCAAAATCTCGTTTAAAAGGAGTTGTAATTCATGAGTGGGCAGGTCTTTATTATCAGTGCCCCTTCAGGTGCCGGAAAAACTAGTCTGGTTCATGCGGTTTTAGAACACATTCCTACCCTCAAGGTGTCTGTTTCCTATACAACTCGCGCACCTCGGCCCGGCGAAGAAGAAGGCATTGCCTACCATTTTGTCAGCGTTGATCATTTCCATCAAATGCGTGAACATGGCGATTTTATTGAGTGTGCTGAAGTACATGGCAATTTTTATGGTACATCGCATCGCTGGATTAAAGAGCAACTTGCACTCGGTAATGACATTATTTTAGAAATAGATTGGCAAGGGGCTGAGCAGGTTATGCGCTTATTACCTGACTCTTCTACGCGTATTTTTATTCTCCCTCCTTCATTTGAAGTGCTCAGAGAGCGCCTCACGCTAAGGGGCCAGGATCATTCTGATATTATTAATCGACGATTACGAGCAGCTTATGAAGAAGTTTTGCATGCGCCTAACTTTGATTACCTTGTCATTAATGAACATTTTGAGGAAGCCTTGCAAAATTTGATTGCAATTTTACGCGCTACCCGACTCAAAACAACACATGTTTTAAACACCAAACATGAAATGTTGAATGCGCTTCAGTATTCATTAAAAAACAGTCATGATCTATACAACTGATTCATTACATGACTACATCGCTAGCTTCACTCATTACTTAACTGCTGAAGAGCAGGCCAGTGTGGTGCGTGCGTTTCATCTTGCTGAGCGCGCACATCGAGGGCAGAATCGCCATAGCGGTGAACCCTATATTACGCACCCTGTTGCAGTAGCAGCGATTTTGGCAGATTTACGTCTAGATGCTGATGCCTTATCTGCTGCATTGCTTCACGATGTGATTGAGGACACAAAAATTCCTCGTGAAGAAATTAAAATGCTAACCAGTATTACTGTGTTACATCTTGTTGATGCTGTATCAAAACTAGATCACCTTGGTTTTGCTAGTAAAGAAGATGCCCAGGCAGAAAATTTCAGACGTATGCTATTAGCTATGACTCAAGATATAAGGGTTATGCTTATAAAACTAGCAGATCGCTTACATAATATGAGAACGCTAGGGTCTTTAAAAGTTCATAAAAAACGTAGAATTGCTCAGGAAACACTTGACATTTATGTGCCTATCGCACGTCGGTTAGGTTTAAACCGTGTTTATAACGAGCTACACGATTTAGCATTTCAAGCCATTCACCCTAAACGCTACGAAGTGCTACAAAAAGCGCTTAAAGCTATTTCAGGAGGCAGCCGGGCATTACGTATTGAAGCCTTGCTTTCTGATCTCGAAGCCTACTTACGAGCCAATGGTGTCAGCGCTAGCGTAAGTGGTCAACCTAAATCTCTTTATGGAATTTATCAGAAAATGCGCTCTCAGCATATGCGCTTTGAGCAAGTAAATGAGCTATTTGGCTGTCGAATTATCGTCAATGATACGATTAGCTGCTACACAGCGATGGGCCTTATCCATCAGCGTTATAAACCAATTCCAGGAAAAATTAAAGACTATATTGCCATTTCTAAGCTTAATGGCTACCAATCTTTGCACACTACTGTGTTTGGGCCGTTTCAAGCGCCTTTAGAAATACAAATCCGCACTGAAAAAATGCATCACATTGCAGAAACAGGCTTAGCAGCGCATTGGCGTTATAAACATGAAAATAATGATAGCAGTAGCTTACTAGCTGCTCAGCAAGCAGCAAGACATTGGTTAAGGCAACTGTTAGAAATACAATCTAAAACAGACTCTTCTAAAGAATTTCTTTCGCATGTAAAAAAAGATTTATTTCCCTCCGAAGTGTATGTATTTACTCCTCAAGGCGATACTATAGCCTTACCTAGAGGAGCTTCTGCTCTTGATTTTGCCTATGCGGTTCATACGGAGATTGGTCACCATTGCCATCGAATAAAAATCAATCAGCAATATAAACCTCTCAAAACATTACTTAAAAATGGTGATCGGGTTGAGGTTATTACATCTAAAACTGCAATTCCTCACTCTATATGGCTTAACTGGGTAACTACCGGGAGAGCGCGTTCCTCTATTCGACATTTTTTAAATCGATACCCTGATATTTCTGAAAAACAACTCAGAGCCAACCTTCTTGTAGGAGAAGCAAAGTATCTCATACTAGAAGGAAAACTCATTGAATCTGCACATTGGGCACGATGTTGCTCTCCTATTTATGGGGATGCCATAACAGGAGGTATCAATGATCGTTCTGGCGATAGTTTGATTATTCACCGTACTCATTGCCTTCAACTTAAACAAAAAATCAAGGAAGGCTCTCTTATTCCTATTCCGCTAGAGTGGTCAAAAGATCATCACAAGGAAAAATTTTATAATTGCCGTATAGAATTATGGACAGATAATGAGCCAGATAAACTTGCAAAAATCATACATGCCATTGCGCATTTAAATATTTCTATTATTGATATTAATCTTCATGCATTTGAAAATAAAGCTTCGATACATATTTTCATTACGGTAAGTCTTCCTAACCGTTCTTATCTAGCTAGATTATTCAAACAGCTAAGAAACACCCACGTCGTGCATCATTTACAACGCACCCTTACTTAATTTATTTTATACATTACCGTTTATCTGTATTGCTTCTAAATTAGAGTTTTTTGACAAGTATTATTTTATTGAACACAATCAATAAGTAGAAATAAAAACATCAATTCCTTTATCAATAAGTTCAAGTCTACATCTTTTAGTTAAAAACTTATTTTGACATCATCAATCAACACTAAACAGACATAAAACAGCACAGGTAGTTTTTGCACTTGGTATAACCTGCCTAATATGTTAGCTTGGGAGTAGCTATGAATAAAACTCGTTATAAACGCGCCGATAGCAAAAAGTTATTCCGTGGAGGTCGTTGCGCGTATTGTGCCTGTGGCTGCGGTTCTTGTAGCGCGGGAAGACATTGCAGAAACTCTTTTAATGGATGTATGATCCCTACTTATATTGATAAATTATAATTTATCAAAGGATTGTAATTTTTGATTAAATTAATTAATCCTTACGCAGTTGAGTACACTCAAGATACAGAAACTTAAGAGTGGCTAACTGTATAACTTCTGTTGACTTTATTAAATTCAAAACACTTTTGTGACTTCAAAAGGTATTAATAGGCATGGAGAATTTCGTCTTTCAAACTGTACTTTCAGGATGGAATAAATTTTATGCCTTTTTAACTGCGCTAAACCTTAATACGATTTCAATTTATACTTTCTTTATTATTGTAGCCATTCTTACTCTTATTTCAAGTTTCTTTTCAATGGCTGAAACAGCTCTCATAGCATTAAATCGCTACCAACTAAAACAACGTGCTACAGCGGGCTATAGAGATGCAAAATTAACAGAAATTTTGTTATCTAAACATAATAACCTGCCTGGAATATTAGTATTAATCAACAACTTCATTACAGCAGCATGCACTGCTCTTATTATTATTATTTCTTTACGGTTAATAAATCATAACATTTTAGCTATTAGTGTAGGAGTCATTGTTAGCACATTATCAACCATAATATTTTCTGAACTAATACCAAAAGCCCTTGGTTTAATTTACTCTGACGTTATTGGCAGAAAAAGCAGCTTTATACTATTGCCTTTATTAAAACTCTTAACTCCTTTTGTAGATGGCTTGGAGGTTATTGTAAAAAAATCTTTAAGTCTTCTAAAAAACAAAAATAAATCAACACCTGATAATATTTCTTCACTCACACCAGAAGAAATTAAGTCATTCCTTTTGAATCAAGGCCGTTATTTATATAGTCGTCATCGCAGTATCTTGTTTAAATTATTTTCTTTAGATCAAATGACTATCGAAGATGTAATGATTCCCAGAGCGCAAATTGAGTCACTCAATCTGAACTTACCTATTGAAGACATTCGCGCTCAATTACTCACTAGCCATCACACGCGTTTACCTGTTTATAAAGACGATTTTGATAATATTATTGGATTACTGCATATTAAACATTGCTTAAAAATAGGTGAGTCTAGCAATTTTAATGCTGACGATATTTTACCTTTACTTAAAACTCCCTACTTTGTTCCTTGCACGACTCCTATTCTAATTCAAATACAAAATTTTCAATCACATCAACAAAGAATGGCTTTAGTTGTTGATGAATATGGTCAGCTAATGGGTTTAATTACACTCGATGATATTTTAGAGGAATTGATTGGCGAGTTTACGACTTCACCGAATAATGTTCGGGAGCGCTTTCAATCAGATGCAGATGGAAGTATATTGCTTGAAGGAAGCTTGCCGTTACGACTTATAAACAGCCGATTAGGTATTCATCTTCCTATTCAAACAGCTAAAACATTAAATGGCTTAATTTTAGAATATTTAGAAACAATTCCCGAAGGCAATATATCTTGCAAAATTGAAGGTTATATTATTGAAATCGTTCATATTCAAGAAAAATCTATTCGACTTGCTAAAATTCATATCAATAAAATGCAACAGGAAAAATGAAAAAAATTAATGATTTTAACAAAGCCATCATTCAACAAATATTTGTTGCGACAATATGGGGGGGAGGATGGGTTGCTGCTCATTTTGTTACACATGAAATTCCTGCATTTACTGCTGCTGGATGGCAAATTATTATTGTTATAATTTCACTAGGCTTTTTAGTACTAAAACAACATAAATGTTTACCTAAAATCTCACAAAAAAATTTAACTCTTATTTCTGCCATGGGAATAATAGGAATATTTGGCTACAATATATGTTTTTTTTACGGGCTAAAATATGTTTTGCCCGGACGCGCGGCGTTAGTTGTAGCATTAACCCCTGCTTTAGTTGCTATCGCCTCCTCTCTATTTACGAGAACGCTACCAACCGGAAAAATGATTACTGGAGTACTTATCGGAATAATAGGGTGCTTAATTGTAATCGCTAAAGGCAACCCTTTAACATTGCTAGAAGGAGGAATAGGTTTAGGAGAATGTATTATTTTAAGTTGCGCATTAGCCTGGACAATTTATACATTGATAGGAAAATGTGTTGATAACACCGTATCACCTTTAGTCACTTCTTTTTATGCATCTTCAATTGGTGGCATACTACTCTGGATAGTGGGTCTGTTTGAAGGGTCTCTACTGATCCTCCCTAATTTCTCTATTAAATTATATAGTTGTTTATTATATCTTGGCGTATTAGCCAGTGGACTTTGTTATGTGTGGTATGCAAATGGAATAAAAGTTTTAGGTACCACTCGTACTGCTGCATTTAGTAACTTTGTACCCGTTAGCGCAGTTTTATTAAGTTCATTTATTTTGCAAGAAAAAATAATTTTAACGACTTTATTTGGAGGAGTACTTATTTTAATAGGTGTAATATTAACTAATCTTGATTAAACATGCTTATTTTTAATGTTTAATTCTATAATTATTTAATATACTTAGAAGTTACGCAGTTAAACTCTATCAAGGCCTGGTAGCGCAGACAGTACATAGACTACGGCAAGTTGCCATAACACCGAGAGAGTGCAACTGCGTAACTACTTCTAATAGCAAGAACATAAAAAATACAATTAGTAATATCTATAATAGATTAATAAGGATGCCACCATAATTTTTTTTCACTTAAAGGTGTTTCAGGTGGTAGCAATGGATTTTCAAGGTTAATAATACGTCTACTTTTAAAATTTATTCTTTGAATTGCAGACTCGTTATACTTAAAAAATAAATCATCAAAACTGCCATCTTTCAACATATACTGTATGCCAGTTTCAATACGCTCAGCTAACTTTTCATCTTTTTTATTTAAAAAGAAATAATAAGGCCAAGGATAATGAAGAATTAAAGTTTCTTCTATATTAATCATAGGCATTTCAAGTTTATGTTGCTCTAACTCTATCACTGCCTCAGTAATGCCTCTAGGAAAAAAATCAAGATAGCCAGAAGCCGTCATTTTGAATAAATCTGGATATAGCGCGCAGATAATAGGAATTTTAGAGTGATCATATATATTTATATCGCCCCACCCTACCCCTTGACCAATTTTAATGCTTTTTAAATCATCTACCTTGTTAATAGTATTGATTAACGATTGCTTTGATTGATGAATTAATCCTACCCGGTATCCTAAAATTCCTTTTCTTAAGGGGATACGAATAGGCAAAAATGCTTTCTCTTTTTCTATGCTGGTAGAAGACCAAGCAATATTTATATTTACCCCTTGACTTAATTCGTTTAAAAATCTAGCTTCAGTCATTTTTATACTGGGTTCAAGCGTAAAATCTCCATATTCAGAACGAGTACGCTCTAGGGCAATGTTTAATATTTCTAGCAAATCATTAAATCGCACATCATCATTGGATTCAGGGGCGGGATAAATTACTTTCGTTGGCGCAATAATAGTATGTAATGATTTTTTCTGCGTTAATAGTTGTGTAAAATCTGCAACAGAAATAGGTGGGCTAAAGTAATAACCTTGAAACTCATCACAATCATGCAACTTTAAAATATCTAATTGTGAAACAGACTCTACCCCTTCAGCGACAACAGATAAATTTAAATTATGAGCCATCATAATCATTGCATGCGTTAGCATTGAATCATTTGGATCATGCGTAATATCGCGAATAAATGCACGATCAATTTTGAGTCTATCAACTGGAAATCGTTTTAAATAGGCAAGATTAGAATAGCCAGTACCAAAATCATCTATGGCCAAGCTAACCCCCATTGCTTTAAGCTGCTCTAAAAGCTTCACCGTTTCTTCAGGATTCGCCATTGACATGCTTTCTGTAATTTCAAGCTCCAAGCATTGAGGTGCAAGGCCAGAATCATGCAGCGCAAGCTCTATATCTTCTTTAAACTTTGAATACATTAATTGCTGTGCTGAAATATTTACAGATATGCGCTCTAAACCTAACCCTTGATTCTGCCATTCTTTAGCTTGCAAACAGGCAGTTTTGAGTACCCATCTACCGATTTCAACAATTACACCTATTTCTTCAGCCAGTGCGATAAATCGTACAGGGGGAAGTATATCAAGCTCAGGATGTTGCCAACGTATTAAGGCCTCTGCACCAACAATTTTTCCCGTTTTAATATTAATGAAGGGCTGATAATAAAGTCTAAACTCATTGCGTTCTAAAACACGCCTTAAGCGAGACTCCATTGCCAACCGCTCATTAATTTGGCTATGCATTGCTTGAGAAAAATGCTGCAATTGGTTACGCCCTTGTTCTTTAGCACGATACATGGCTGCATCTGCACACTTCAACAATATGCTAACATCTTGACCATCTTGAGGATAAACGCTTAAACCAATACTACATGTCACTATAATTTCTTCATTTTTCAGCACCATTGGCTCTGAAATTCGCAGCATCATTTTTTGTAATAACGATGCCATCCGCTCTTGATCAGTAATACCATTTAAAATTAAAACGAACTCATCGCCGCCTAATCGTGCTAGCGTATCGCACTTTCTTACGCACTCTAAAATTCGACTTGTAACTGTTTTTAAAAGCTGATCGCCTGCATCGTGGCCCAACGTATCATTAATATATTTGAAACGATCTAGATCAAAAAATAAAACATATACAAGATGCTTATGACGGTCTGCAAGCGCCATTGCCTGTTTAAGATGCTCAATCAGCAATGCACGATTAGGTAATCCGGTTAATACATCATGCAACGCCTGTTGTCTTAGCTCTTCTTGATATTGTTTATGCCTGGAAATATCGTGCGCTACCACCTGTATTGCTATTCCCCCATCATATTCAAATGTACTATTACTCATCTCAATATCTTTTATCATGCCATTGAGTTGTAAAAATTTACTCTCAAAAGGCTGCATTTCCTGCTCACCAGATATTATTCTTTTAAAATGGCTACCAGCCTCATCTTTATATTCAGGCACAATAAAATCTAACAACGCTTTGCCTATAATTTCATGATGATGTTGAACCCCTAGCAATTTTAATGCACCTAGATTAGCAAAAATAATTTTATGGTCGCGCTCAATTAAAATAGCGTCAGGAGACATTTCAACAATATTTTTATAGCCGTCAGATTGGGTTTCATTCAACAAGAAATTTTTACAACTATTTTGCTTTTTATGGCATGCAGTTATCCATTTTGTTAAATGAACGAAAAGATTTTTCAAGCGTTTACAAAAGCCCCTCATAAAAATAACTTATATACACAAAAATTTAAAAACATTAAACATAACTCTCACCCTTAATTTTAAAATCACATTATTTTTCTTATTTAAAACAGCTTTTTCACATCAGCATACGTGCTAAAACATTCCTTTATATGTTTAATAGCAAATCATCATTAGACCACTACTCAACTTCCATTAAAGCCTTGCTCTTATTTAGTTATGAAGTGTGCTAAATAAGAGTCAACCTCAGATATGCATGAGAGAAATAATTCTGGCAAACTTCATTGAAGGCGCTTCTGGTATGATTTAGATATTCATACCAACTGCTATCCAGAGTATGTATAGCCACTTTACGATAAAAATTATCACTCTAAAATGAGTACTTTGCCTCATTCCTTTTAAAGCTAGAAATCGCAAAGCTAGAAATTGATATGTTTTCTTATCGCAAGTTGCCCAACAGCGTCATAGCACCCCACGTGTTTTCTGCCTTGGGTTAAGCAAACTGTTTTATCAATCGAAGCGATGATTTATCTTTTTTTAAAATGATTTCGGCAGAGTATTAAGAGCAGCTGACATCACGATGCGGCAATCTAAAGTGGTATAAATCTATAGGTTTTCACTGTTTTTTTTAATGTTATAAGGAGCTTTTCATGGTATCTGCAGATCAACAAGGCGGACGTTTATTAAGTGCGGGCCAATCTCTTCCTGCTCTTTCGCTTGATGCTTTATTGCCTAATGGCGAATTTGGTACGGTAGATTTAGGCGCGCTTAAAGGTAAATGGGTTGTATTGTTTTTTTATCCCTTAGATTTTACCTTCGTTTGCCCTACTGAAATTAAAGCATTTGATGCATTACATGCTGAATTTCAAAAAAATAATACTGTTCTTTTAGGGGCTAGTGTAGATAGTAAATTTACTCACCGTGCCTGGACTCAACATGAATTGGGCCAGCTTTCCTTCCCACTATTAAGTGACTTAAGCCACCAACTTTCAAAAGAATGCGGTGTGCTGGATCCTAATGGTTATGCATTGCGTGCTACATTTATCGTTAACCCAGAAGGAATTGTGCAAAGCGTTACGATCAATGCAGCCCCTATCGGTCGTTCTCCTGATGAAACATTGCGCTTAGTACAAGCAATGCAAGAAGTAGCTGCCAATGGCGGGGTGGCACCATGTGGCTGGAAGCCAGGTCAATCATTGCTTCAGCCTAAATAGTTATCTAGTTAGGTAGGTTCTAGGGTGCTTCAATAGGCTTTGACTAAAAATATTATCGCTAACAAATGTCACATATGGTCTCGCAAAAATGCTGTGTCTTATTAGCAATTTAGTGATAGCGGTTGATAAAACACCCTAGCAATCGCTTACTGCCTTGATAAAACACTACTACTATAGTTGAAATATTGCGAGGGCTTCGCGGCCTTGATCGCTATATTCAAGCACTTCACATAATCGCATCATCAATGGAATTCCCCTGCCGTGGGGTCTTAACATATCCTCCATCACCTCTTTCGCTTTACTCATGGCTGTGCGGTAATCAAACCCATTGCCGCTGCACGATACGCGAATCATCAGCTGAGCTCTTTTTTCACCAAATACTTTTTCAATTTTGATGCCTAAATAACCATGTTGTAAGGTTTGTAACCGCTCTGTTCGTGCCTCATAAAATAAATCCATTCCATCTTCGCTCTCTTTGAGCTGGGAGTTTAAACCTAAAATTCCATGATCAATGGCGTTACATAGTAACTCTGATAACACGACAAATAATTCACTTGATCGTTGGGTTGAGCTTTCAAGATCTCTAAGTATCTGATGTATCAAAGGCAACACTTCTAAACGCCTTAACTGTTCTGCTCCTAAATGCAAATACATTTCCCAAGCTGAAGGAGGTAATGCTAGTACATTTGCAGTTTCCTGTTCTTTACCTTCTTCTATATTTGCATCAAGTGCGTGTGACTCTAATGAACGATGATCAACATGCAATACCATTAATGAAACATCGTCTGCAGGGGGCTTTCCATCTAGAAAAGCAGTTAACGTATCAGCTATCATATTCGTACGTTGCTCAGATAAATCTTCTTTCGCTAATATTTCGATTAGCCGTTCTTTACCAAATGCTTCACCTTCTTTATTTTCAGCCTCTAACAAACCATCTGAGCACAAAACGATTTGCATATCGCGTTCATAAACATAATACGAAGTATCAGTAGAAAAAAGCTCATCATTCAAAATACCTAAGGGTAAATGTAATGATTTAAACACATGAAAAACACCCTCACCTTCTGGAGAGGTGAGATAGACTTCTGGCATGCCGCCATTCCAAACTTCGATCGCATTTTGTATACGATCAACAGCCAATAAAATAGCGCCCGCAAAACGATCGCCAGGCAATAATTCATGCATAGTTCGGTTAATTTGCAAGGCAATTTGCCCTATTCTGAAGCCTTTTCGCGTCATACTATAAAAAGGCTGCGCCATTGGCAGTACTGACAAAGCTGCGCTTAAACCATGCCCTGTACCATCTGCCAATAAAATATGCCAAATACCGGCTGGTGTTTGTTCTGCTACAATTAAATCTCCACTAAAACTACTGGTAGGCACACTCCAGCGTTTAATAATTTTAGAATTTTCTATCAGATCACTCTTAATGATTTTTTCCATTAAACCAGCAGCGACCTCATTTTCTTGCTCTGATAGCTGACGAAACTCAAGCAACTCTTTTGTTTGTTGACGTATTTGCTGCTGCAAACGCAAAATTCTTCCAAAACTATTTAGCTTAGCGGTAAGCATTGCCATCGTAACGGGTTTATATAAGTAATCATCTCCCCCTTCATCCAATATTCCTCTAAGCAAGCTTTGCTCATCTGTTAGCGATGTCAGAAATATAATTGGAACCCATTCTGAGGCTAATGCCTTTATGTGATGCGCTGCATCAAAGCCATTCATTCCAGGCATCACAATATCCATCAAAACGATGTCGGGTTGCTCTTTTATAAAGGCAGCAATAGCAGCTTCTCCGCTTTCAGCGATAATAACCTGATGCCCCATTTGCTTTACCAAAGCTTGAACAACGCGAAGGTTCACAGCCATGTCATCTACGACAAGTACTTTAAACTGATTATTCATAACCCTCCAAAAAAATAAACTTAACCCGTTATAAGGAACAACGACTTCACAAAAAGTATCTTTACAACTTCATGATGGTTCATTTATATTGCGTTTTCACGTCTAGGACTCAAAAAGCGAGGTCACGATGAAAGAAGGTTGTCGAATACGTCCAATTCTAGTACTTACCGTTACTTTTGCCTTATGTAATAACTTAGTTTCTGCCAATGAATTAGAAGATTTTGTATTTAGCCAGGAGACTGTACCATCAAAAATAGCGCCACACAAAACTGCGCCCTCTACAAAAGAACAAACTACAACAAAGCCTGAGGTTCTAGCTGCCCTCACTGCTACCAATACACCTTCCGTATCCAATACGTCGAACACTCCCTTGAGTAGCCCCTCAGCAGCCGTACAACCCGCTTTACATACAAGCGATGACCTAGAGGCCTTTAGTGTCCCCTCGAACAATGACGACGATAGCTCCAAGATAGCCTCTTCTCAGCAAACGAATACGAAACCTGCTGTCTCTAATAAAGACAAGCTTATCGCTAACGCTTCTTCATCAAAGAAAAGAAAGAAGCGCGCTCTACAAACACGAGGCGAATCGCAAACAGCATCGAAATCTACTAAAGATGCTGAAACGCCTTCCTCTTTTATTTACTTTAGTAACTCTGATCAGAAAACCCTTTCGTTACGACAGCCTGAGCTTATTCGTACTGAAACACCTGAAGCGATGGGTGCAGATAGCTCACCTACCACATTACATAACACAAAGATTAGCTCTAACTCCGAAATTGAAAAAATAGTAAGTTCCGCAGATAGCCAAGACTCAGAAGATGGTTATGATTACTCGCGCTCTTTAAGCACATCTCTTGCTTCAACAGGCACTATCGCAAGCATGTGGAAAACCGTGCAAGAAGTAGCCATTGGCGCATTAGGGCTGTTAGGTGTGCGTTATAAATTCGGTGGAAATACACCCGAAACAGGGCTTGATTGTAGCGGTTTTGTGCGTTATGTCTTTAACCAAGCGTTAGGTATTAAACTGCCCCGCTCTTCACGCGAAATTAGCCAAGTAGGTTCTCGTGTAGAGTGGAATGGTCTTATTCCTGGTGATTTAGTATTTTTTAATACACGTAATTCTGCTTTTTCTCATGTTGGAATTTATCTTGGCGACAACCGTTTTATTCACTCTCCCCGTACAGGAAAAGATGTTGAAATTGGTCGAATTACAGATCGCTACTGGAGTGCTCGCTTTAGCGGTGGCCGGCGCATCTTAGGTCAACTAGCTGCCCGATCCCCCCGAAAAAGTGATTAAAGCGATTCATATGTCTCCTCTGCCTGCTATTACCCTTAATCCAATTGAGCATATTGAAGGCTCTATTCGAATCCCCGGCTCTAAAAGCCTTTCTAATCGTGCTCTTCTTCTAGCCACGCTTGCCGAAGGAACCACCCGATTACAAAACCTTTTAGATGCCGAGGATGTTGACCACATGCTTGACTCTCTAAAACAGCTTGGCATCACTATCACGCAGCAAGAAGGCAATTTTTACGTAAAAGGTACAGGTGGGAATTTCCCTAAGCGGCAAGCCGTTTGCTTTTTAGGAAATTCTGGAACCAGTATGCGTTCGCTTGCAGCAGCACTATGCATTGCTCAAGGCGATTATGTTCTTGAAGGCATACCACGCATGTATGAGCGCCCTATTGCTGATTTGGTAGAGGGTTTAAAAACATTAGGTGCCAATATTGATTATTTGGGACAAGCTGGTTATCCGCCCCTGCATATTCATCCTTCCTCTCTTAAAGGAGGCCCAGTTAGCCTTGCAGGCAACACTTCTAGCCAATATGTTAGCGCAGTTCTTATGCTAGCACCTTATGCGCTTAAACCTGTAACAATCACCATTGCAGGTCGGCTTATTTCTAAGCCTTATGTTCAAATGACGCTAGATATCATGGAACAATTTGGCGTAAAAGCATCCTATAGTTCTGATCTTAAAAGTTTTGAAATACCTTTGGCTCGCTACACAAGCCCTGGTGATTACTGGATTGAATCTGATGCCTCTTCTGCCTCCTATTTTTTAGCAGCGGGTGCGATCGCTAACAAAAATCGTGATAAACCAGTACGCGTTGAGGGAATAGGAAAAAAGAGCTTACAGGGCGATAGCCAATTTGCACGCGTATTAGAGAAAATGGGCGCTATTGTTCATTATGAAGATCATGCTATTGAAATATCAGGCCCGAATAAACTGCAAGGTATTGATATTGACATGAATGATATGCCAGATGTTGGGATGACTCTTGCAATGGTAGGTTTATTTGCTGAAGGATCAACCACTATTCGCAATATAGCTAGCTGGAAGGTAAAAGAAACAGATCGCCTGCATGCTATGGCAACTGAATTACGCAAAGTAGGTGCTGGAATTGAAACAGGTGAAGATTGGATTCGGGTTACGCCACCTGCAACCCAGCAAGATTGGAAACATGTGAATATAGAAACGTATAATGATCATCGTATTGCGATGTGTTTTTCACTGGTGGCGTTAGGTGGTGTTCCCGTTACTATTCTTAATCCATCATGTACCGCAAAAACATTTCCTACTTATTTTGAAGATTTTAAGACCTTAGCTAACGCAGTTTAGACTCTTTACTGATAACTTTACAGACTATTGTTCTTCCGTAAATTTATCTCGAAAAAAAGCTTCAATTCCTATTTTTAATTCTTCGACATGTGAAAAATAAAGATACGTAATATCACAAATATCTTCTAAATCTCTTAATAACGTCGTTTTAACCGGTGCTTGATCCCATACTAGAAAAAGCAGCGGAGTACGCGTTCCGCTATAAATATGATAAGAAATTTCAAACGCACTACTTTCGCTCATGCCTACACGAATATTAATAAAGGCATCTGCCTGTTTCAACCGCACTAATCTATAACGCCTAAAATGTTGGGGAGTGAAAACCTCTCCAGAATCTTGCTCAAATGCTTGTTTAAATGTTTCAGCACTCTCAGCATGAATACCTGTTAGATAATTAAAATGTTGAAACACCCCATTATATTGAGCAATTAATTGCAAGACTTCCTCGATGATAGATTGTTCGCGTAAATGCGATTCTGTAAGAGGCTGTCGAATAAAAAGGTTTAATGTTTTCATATAATTATATTCCCTGAACAAAAATACTTATTTTAGCAACTAATATCATTTCCTCTACTATGACTGCTGGATGATTATTGTTAACACTTGGTATACTCCAACCAATACCCCCAACGATTTGTGTTTTTTTTCAGCTCAAAATTGAAAACAGCACCTATTTTGATATAACAATACTATTTTTATAGTATTGTTATATCGCTAAAATTTTACAAATTATCATTTACTCTTCCCAACAACAGATATTCTAATAATGCTTTTTGTACATGCAGCCTGTTTTCAGCTTCATCCCACACCACACTTTGCGGGCTTTCTAATACTTCTTCAGTTACCTCTTCATCTCGATGAGCAGGCAAGCAGTGCATAAATAAGGCATCAGGTTTAGCCTTTGACATCATGGATGCATTCACTTGAAAAGGTAAGAATATTTTTTTGCGTGTTTCTGTTTCTGCTTCGTATCCCATGCTAGTCCATACATCGGTAGTCACTAAATCTACGTTTGTAACTGCTTCTAAAGGATTATCAAAACACTGCAGTGTTTGCTTTTCATATAATGAGCGCACTTCATCTTTTAATTGATAATCTTTTGGGGTCGAAACATGAAGTTTAAAATTAAAAATTTTTGCTGCTTGTAACCAAGTAGCGCACATGTTATTAGCATCACCTACCCAAGCAACTGTCTTACCCTGAATATTCCCCCTAAATTCGTAGTAGGTGTAGATATCTGCTAAAATCTGGCACGGATGATACTGATTCGTTAGCCCATTAATAACTGGAACACGTGAATGTGAAGCAAATCTCTCAATAATAGATTGCTCAAATGTACGAATCATAACGACATCAACCATACGGCTAATCACCCGAGCCACATCTTCAATAGGCTCGCCACGCCCTAACTGAGTGTCGTTTGTTGTCAGAAAAATAGAATTTCCACCTAGCTGACTCATCCCTGCTTCAAACGAAACTCGAGTACGCGTCGATTGCTTCTCAAATACCATCGCTAGAGTACGATCTTTGAGCGGTTGATAAGTAATATAATGTTTAAAGTAATGCTTAATTGTTTTAATACGCTCAAATAAATACTCATATTCATTTAAAGTAAAATCTTTCAGCTGCAAAAAATGTCGAACCTCACCCATCGGTGTGGAATGAACGGTAGACGCTGGCGAAGGTTTTTTTATAGTCATGAGGTTTCCCCTCGAAAAGTAGTATTAATAATAGAGCTTAAGTTAGAAACAATTGATAATAGAAAATGGTATCCATTAAAAAGTATACGGGCACTTATACTAAGTGCCCGTATACTTACTTAAGTTTAAACGCTATTTATGTTATTTTTAGCGCCTACTTAATTCATTAGCTCATGAAAATTAAAGCGTTGCCTTTAAGGGTTCTTGTAAACTAATGTGAAGTTTTTGAACAGCATAAACATCATAATTCTCAAGATGCTTCAAAGCAAGGGTAGCTGCTTCTGCACCAGCAATCGTACTATACAGTGGAATACGCGCTGCTAAAGCTGCTTTACGAATATTTTGAGAGGCTTGAATTGCACTACGCTTTTCATCTACTGTAATAAACACCATGACAATTTCATGATTGGCAATTTGAGTCATTACAGCCGTTATATCCTCAATACTCTTAACCGTTACACTTTGCTCTTCAAGAAAAGCTGCTGTCTCCGGTGCAGCGACAACTGAATAACCAGAAGCTTGCAGTTGCTGTGCTAATAGCTCTGCACGTGAACGATCGCCTTTTTTCAGATCAATATATACCTGACCCGATTTAGGTAGAATCACACCAGCAC
>JAZKAR010000026.1:0-75653 GCA_040389065.1 Pseudomonadota bacterium
ATGTAATGCATTGGATGATTGAGTAAATATGCGGGGATACCTCAGGGTCTGTCCCCTATTTATGGGGTTATATACGATTATTTTTTATACAGAACCTCCGATAATAACTTTTAAGAATTATTGTTTATACAATTTAGAAGGAAATATTACTTGTTATTCTTAGCTATTTTTCAATAGTGTTAAAAATATGATCCTAGAAAAAAATTTAAAACTCTTCTGAAGCAAAGCAAATGGCATTACAAAAATGAATAAATAATAGGTTGTATAAAAAAGGATAATATAAATGTATTTTCATTCAGATTGGCTTATTTTCTTATACCCCATTATTAAATTAGGGTGTTATTGTGTTTGGTGTTCGTTTGGTTTTTATTGGTTGAATGGGGTAAAAGCCGCTGTTTATGATAGTTTTAAGTTAGGTCTGATTAGATGGGGATTAGGGGTGGCTGTAGGTTTCACAGTGGCAGTACTCATTTCTCATTTACGTATTAGCAACTACCCGCAGCACTATGACCTTATCAGAAATTATCAAGACTATAGGTTTCAAAATATACACTATACGTTAAAAAAGTTTATGTATATTTATACGCCTCTTCGGTTTCTTGAATGGGGTTTTATCGTCTATTTAATTCGCCGTTCTACTAAACATGTATTGAGCTTCTCTCAAAGTACTGCATTCAATTTTATTTTAGGCGGTATTTTTATCTCTTTCATAACAGATTTTGTTCTTAACCTAAGTAGTGCAAATCAAGAATTACTATTTAGCACTACATTATGGAAAACAGATAGTTTTTTTGAAAACGATTTTATCAGGCGTGCAGTATATCCAATCATGAAATTCTTTGGCTATACCTTATGGTCTGCTGTAGGATTATACTATTTTAATGAGAAAAATTTTTCGTTTTGGCGCTCTATACGTTTAGGATTCTACAGGCTATTCTTGGGAATAATTTTTGGATTTCTTGTTTATTTATTTATTACGATTAAAGATACGAATCACTTAGTATTTTTGGTATTTATTATTTATACCCCTATTCGCATAATAGAGTGGGCGATTGTCTTAAAAAAAATTGTTGGCGATAAAGCTAACAATATATTCTTTTCGCAGCAGAAGATATATTTACTTTCGTGGATATTTTTTGGAATAATTATTTCATTTCTAACAGATCTTTATTTACCGGGCGGTATGTTCAGTGGTGATTACAATTTTGGTGATACGATTAAGCAAGGTCACTCATTCAGGATGTGTTAGGGGGAAAATTAGGGGGAATTAGGGGAATTAGGGACAGACCACGGTTTTACGTAAACTCCTGCAACGCTCATGCTTCATAATACATTTTGATCGGGAGACACTAGAGGAAAACCCAATGCTTTTATTAAGAAAACCGCATTGGATGCTGTGCCATATTTACGGATTCAACTCTAGGAGCTAAATGATGCGCTATTCTTTTTACACTTTTGCAACCATAGCATGGCCCTTACTGCTGTGCGCTGGTTGTGATGATAAACTATCCACTCCTGCTTCACCCAAACTTGCACTTAGACATTCTTCTGCTGAGTTCTTAACAGACAAATGGATAGGTAAATGGAATGGGCCTGAAGGAACTTATTTGCAAATATCTGGTCAACAAGGCACATATGAAATCATTATCAATAATCTCGATGGCCCAAGAAGCTTTCAAGGCAAATCTGGCGATAATCAGATTATCTTTATGCGCGATGGCGTAAAAGAATCAATTCGTTCAACTACTGGAAAAGAAACAGGAATGAAGTGGCTATCTGAAAAGATAAATTGCCTAATTGTCCGTGCTGGAGAAGGTTACTGCCGTAATTAATGTGTTCTATCTTAAACCAAAACTCCAAAAGGGATAAGTCAGGGGCAGACCACGACTTTACTGTGCTTGTTGAGCATATTCTGTTAACCAATTTAGATAAGTGGAATAGTCTTCTTCAGCAAAAAAGCATGGCTGACGCTTATTACCCCTTTGGATAATATGCATGGGCATATTCGGTAAGACGAGGCAGGAACGGCGAGGCAGTACATTGGCTTTTCTAAATTTGATAAAGCCATTGTATTAAATAATCGTGGTCTGTCCCCTATTTACGTTCCTCAACTCCATATGCGCGAAAAGTTTCCTCCAACAAAATATGGCTATAAACTGGAATTATTCGGCGCGATTTACAAAGTTTACGTATAGGACTTTGATCAAGAAGATCAAATACATCAGGCTTAAACACATTAGTGTCAAAAATCACACGTAATGATACTGTCATTTTTTCAATCTTACAGTAGTTATAAAGCTGCATGTAAATCAAAATAGTTAGAATTGATTAATTTTATATGGTTTTTATTTTCAATCACTTACTTTAGGAAAAAGATCGATGCAAAGGTTGATCTCCAATGCAATCAAAGGAATCTATCCCACTAAAATAATATATTACGATGATTTTATTGCTTTTATCATATTAGTAAATTGATCAATACCATCAAATGTACTAGGTAATTTATCCTCATCTGTAATCAAGCCAGAAAAAATTATATTTTCAAATTTGTTTAGAGCATCTTTATCTTTTTCTTTTATAGAGCTTGCATAATCTGCGTAATTTTGTATAAATCGACATAAGGTATTTCTTAGCTCTAATTGTAATATTTGGGCCTTTAATGATTTATAGTTACTCAAAATTATTCTAAAATAATAAACAAAAATCACTATCAAAGAAATAGTTGGAATAATAGAAATAATTGGAATCTGATGGCTTATATCTTTTCCATTATCAAATTTATTAAATAAAAAATATATTTCTAGCAAAATTGGAATTACAGCAATTAAACCAAATACATACAACACCCAAGAAACCGTTTTTAACTCTTTCTCTTTTTTCTCTATTAATTCATCGAATCCTTTAGACAAGCCAACAAAATTAAAACCAGTCTTATATTGTTCTAAATTTTCTTTTATTTTTTCTACTGTTTTTATTTTTTCTTCTAGCTCATTTCCATAGACATTGATTTTTTCTGTTATACCAACACTAAATTCTCCAATTACTTTATCTATACTATCTATCGATTGATTAAATTTTTTTACACTTTCAATATTTGGATGATTAATGATATGACTTACAATATTATTAGAAACAGATATATGTACCCATTTAATTCTTTGATCTGAAAAATCTGAAAATTTTTCTACATTATCTATGGCAAATTTTTCAAAACCATACAAATCATCTGGAATTCTATTGCTAGTTTTTATTTTTCTTTCTACAATAAATCTCAGAATCGTAACAAAAATATCATCAATAATATTAGTTTGGGTATGGCTATTATTATCAGCTATAGCCTCTATAAACTCCCTTCCATTTGTATTTATGGTTGTTTCACATTCATCGTTCCATTTTTTTGGTTCCTCTATTATGCTTTTTAATATTGAAATTATTTTTTTATTTCGCTCTATCTCAAAATCATTTCCTCTATCAATACTGTCTAAGTGATCTATAAATTTTTTTATGGCTTTTACATTATTTTTATTTGAAAAAAATTTATTCTCTTCGTTCATAAAATTTCCAGTTTGATTATTTAAATTTCAGAAATGCTTTTATTTACAAATAGTTATGTCACTTCATTTAACTTTTCATAAGGCATCGTAACTCATCCAATAGTAAGCAAAATACGGGACGGGTCATGGTTTTAGAGCTTTAAAAACCATGACCATTTCCCTACAACAACCTTTCTTATAAAAACCTCAAATCCACCCCTACTTCACCGTCAACTCATAATGGCTGGTAGGCACAGTCACCTCAAACTGATTCATCTCATCAGCCCCTTTCGCAACAGAAACTTCTTTCGAATGTTTATGAGCAATTTCGCCAGCTACTTTTTCATTCACCTCTGCTGATACCGTTTCAGATACCTTGGTGCCCTGTTTACTTGATACTTCAATAGTCACCTTACCGCTGGTTTCATCTAACACTTTCTCAGCACTGAGTGAAGTTTCTTTGGTTTGAATGGTTTTTTTGAAGCTCGATTGTTTCAGCGTTACAGTAATGGCTGCCTGAGCTTCAGGAATAGCAATAGGGTCACTATCGTAACTGAAAGGCGTCAGAATCGGGGTCACTGCATCTGGCTGATAGGAGGCTGCCAAATGAATTTGTACCGTTGGCGCAGGCACCGAGAACCCGATACGTTTTGAACCTGTTCCATACTCAAACACCTCAAAACCAACTTCTTTATCAGCATTGCCATCATTCACATATACTGAAATATCTGCCCTCATGGGTTCACCATAGCAATCAACCGCTTTGAAATAGATGGTTTTGTAATATTTCTTAGGGGGAGATGCAGGCGCTGTCTTTTTAGGGGTAATTTGTACAGATTTCACATTACCCTTGGTATCTTTTTCTTCGGCTTTCACTTCGTTGCCCTCTGCGGCTGCTTTAACAGCTGCATCAGTTAATGAAGGTTTCGTGGCGGTCGCTTTTTCGGCTTCTAGCTTCGCACCCTCTCCGCCATCAATCTGCTGATCAATATGTTTTTTCACCATTTTGCTATGATCATCAGCAGTTAATGCACCGCTGGCTTTGGCTTCTTTCAGCGTATCCATAATTTTTTCAGAATTATCGGTATTGTGCGCTTGCATCGCCATGCCTTTTGCCATTTCTGCGAAGGCTTTTGCGTTCTCCTGATTCGATTGGTAGGTCTTCATCGCATTATCCTGATTCTTATCTAATCCGGTAATGTTGTTGAACGAATCGGCCTTACCTAGTAATGCAGAAAGCCCGGCAAGCCCTGCACCCGGTGCTGCTTCAACAGGGGCAGTTTGCATGCCAACTAATGGCGCAGCAAAATCTTTAAAGGCGGCTTTCCAATCAGTTACGGTGGGTGTTGGCGGTGTTAAGGCATTAATGGTGGTGGGTTCGTCGGCCTTAAACTTATCCCAATCTTGCGAGGTATGTTCTTGTACTTTTTCGCAGGAATTACATTGCCCCATGACTGCTTCAGCAAATACACCACGCGTAGGTGCACTGATACGGTAAGGTGGAATTGGGGTAAGGGGTTTGTAATGATCAAGCAAGCTGATTTTATCGATACTGCCAGTATCGGTACGCTCAGTAATATACGATTTGTTCACCTTAAACCCGCTGGCAACGGGGAACACCAGCGTGTTACCTACCACAGAAATGAGTTCATTTTTTATGATCGATGCAAGGCTTTTTAGCCCAATGGGTACGCCGTAAGAATTGAATATTTGAATATTAAAACCATCAAGCAACATGTAACGGCGATCAGGGTCTAGGCTGTACCAGAGAGCTTTGTTGTAGTGCTCTAGGTTGCTATTGAGATGCTTAATGAGCTTGTTGGCTAAATAGGTATCTTCTTTTTTGGGGTTACGTTTATCTTCAGCGCTTTCAGGCGTATATAAGGTGGCAGTATCGGCTAAATCGTCACCTAAATGACCACTAAAGAGTAGGCCATTATAATGCGCTGTTGAATAGGTAATGGTTAAATCTTCTACCGTTAACGTAACCAGACTATTCAACGCTTGTACGGCGCTGCTGTTTGAACTAAAGTAAATTTTATCGCCTAATTGCGCCCGGGTTAAGTTGGTAGAACCCGTTAGATTCACCGCCATCCATTGTTCACCGCCGCGGTATTTGCGTGTGCTCGAGAAGTCGGTTGAAATGTTTGTCAGCGTGAGCGTTGAAAGAATTTTCTCAAATAAAGCGGGTGCTAAATCACGATAGAAAATATCATCCCAATCGGCAATCAGCTTATCTTTGAAGTAATAATCGAGTAAATCATACACATTGCTGCCATAGCCTAAAATATTGGCATAGGCTTCCCACAACTGGCGATCAAGATGCCCATGATCAAAGAAATCGGGGCCTGACACATTTACTGTGACACCAAAAATTTGAATAGGTCTGGGCTGAAAACTAGTAATGCTAATACATTGGGCAGGCGGTACCGTTTCAAAGTTAGCCCCTAACTTCATAAACGAATCAAAGATCGCTACTTTAGCTTGTACTTGTTCGGTTACCGTTTTGGTTGTGCTGGCATTAGCAGAATCAACCATCGTAGAAATGCCAAATGTAAAAATGCTTTTGAAAATATCGCCGGGAGAGGTAGGTACTCCGGCCTTCTTTAATGCTCCTTCAGGGTCAAACTCTTCGTGTGATACGCTTTTTAACCCGATAGGGAAGGATTTAATACGGTCGTAACGCGTTTGTGGACGCGGCAATTCTACTCGAATCACTGCATTTCCTTTAATCCAACGAATCACTTCTTCATCAAAAGGGCCTTCGGGAAAATCAACTTCTGCGTAATTGGTATTTTTGCGTTCGATGGCATCAAACCCTTTAATTAAGGGGTGTTTTTCATCATCTGCAATATAGGTATTTGAAGGCAACGGCAGCAGATTTTGTGCTAAGACATCTTGCCATTTATAAATATTTTGAGTGGTGAAATTTGTCATGAGCAACGGTACAAATACGCATTCTTCTACGTTTGTAAGTTCCTGGTACACTGCATAATGGCGCAATACCTCAAAGTACATCATGGTCATTGCATGGCAATGGTTATGGTTAGCAACGACTTCTGTGCTGGCGGAATACTGTTCGCCTTGCGTCACACTGGTAATCACAGCGGCATTTTGTTGGCGGTAGCTATCTGCATTTTGCATCACGTTATTACGCAATTTTTCTTGGAAAAACTGGCTGATATCGCGCGCACTATCTTGCGAAGCATTCGATTCAGAATTTGAATAGCCGCCGGATATGCCCAGCGAACCGCTTGCATACCCTGCGCTAGCAGCAACGCCTAACCCTACACTTACGCCTGCTGTATTTGCACTGCTGTTACCCCGCAGCCCTTCACCAATGCGGCCATTAATCTGATCGAGCAAACTACGATCATTGGTAATGCCTGCACTCATACGCTCTGATAACGACATCTGCTGAGATTCGCTAGCTTCAAGGCTATGTTTAGAGTCAAAAATCACAATCAGTTTTTTTTGCCCGGGTGCAAGGGGTAATGAGTACAGCACTTCTCCTAATGAATAGCCATCGGCCTTAAACATCGATTTGTAATGCAGAATATGCCCGGTAGCTACTGTTACCGCCTGGTAAAAACTTAACTCATTGCCTGCATCGGGTGCATCTTGCCAACGAATGGGGTTGGTTAAATCTACCGCACGGCGTTTAATTTTTTTGTTTTCTCCTAACAACTCAAAACTGCCATCTTCACGTTTATGCAGGCGGTAATTGCTTACATCAGGGTCTGAAGTACGCACAATGGCTTGATGGCTATATTCGCTGAGTGTTCGATTAGGTGTTGAGAGGCTGATACAGCCTGTTCCTAAATCTTGAGAGTATTCATCTGAGCCGATTAATTCGGCGTGATCAGGCAAACGTGTGGTCTTGGTAGTTTCACAACCGCAATCTTCTGCCCCGGTGGTTGGTTCCACCTTTTCTGGGGGCTTTACATCTTCGAGCAATAAAAAAAGAAAGTCGTCTGAAAGTGAGCTGTCACCACGGGTTTTATCTACCGGAATTTCAACGGAATGATCAGGTGTTAGCGAAACCACTGCTTGAGCCGCCACGTACTTTCCGTAAGGGTACGGCATCGAAAAATTGCCGCCAGTATCCGACTGAGCCGACGAAATAACATGCCATGCAGTATCACCTTCACGCTTTGCCTGAATAACAATGAGCGCATCTTTTAAGATGGCTTTTTGTGTTAAATCAAGCAAGCGGCCTCGTAAGCGTTTAACGCCTGGGAGGGTTGCATTATTTTCTCCGCCATTCATGGGGGCTGGCATAGCTAAAGGTACTTCTATTTGCAACGAAGCCAGTGCTGAACTGCCTGCTCTATATTCTTGCTCCCATAAAATCATTCCATCAGGCGTTTTTACAAACACTGCAATGGGTTCATGAGGCTCGGCAGGCACAATGGGGCGAAGCTCTGAAAACGAAAAGGCCAGCGAATTATCGGCTAATTTATTCTTATTTTTGCTCCAGTCATAGAAAATGGTTTCCATCACGGGCTGGTCATCTTCATCAAACGTAGAGTACTCAAGTGATAAGCTATACGCTTTAATTTGCTCTACTGTTACAGGGCTGTTATCACTGGGCCGAAGGGTAAATGTACCCCCCACTTTCTGCAGTGCATTGCTGTTTAACGCGAGTGGAAAATCAAATAAATCGTCAAACTTTGCCTTAATTTTATCGAGCACTGCCTGAACATCAGGAAACTCCATGCGATTAAGAATATCGTTAATATTATTGGTTTCATCTTGGGTCAGGGCTTCGTTCCATTTAGGTTGACCCGCACGTAAATCAACACAATACGAAAGCAAATGTAACAAATAACAGCGCTGATCGTCTGAGCCTGAAAGTTGGCGTAACTCAGCTAATAAGTCGCTATACGCCGCTTTATTTATTAAAAAGAGATTTTCACGTACAAACGCCATCGCTTCACGATCGCTTTTTGACTGAATAATTCTGCCTGCATTCGAGCTTACATACTGTACAGGCAGTGATAGCCCTTTAATAAAATAAATGACATCAAACGGTTCTGCATTTTCAAGAAAAATATTATCTTCTGAACGTACCTGTACATTGATTGACAGTGAAAAAATATCTGCTACATCACTATTTGCCTCAAGGTGGTTCGCCATAAAACGTAAAAAAGGCTTGGCTGACGCATCGGTTGTTCCTACTACGGCTGAAGTGGGCAACGCAACAGAATAATTTTTTGCGTCGGTTGATTGATAAAGTTCAATCGTTTCTTCACTTAAGGTATTACGTGTAGGGCTATTTTCTGCTTCAAAACGATATTCAATCGGTTGAAAACGAAAATTTAAATATAATTGTTTAAGTGTAAATAATGTAGAGGTTTTATCTACAGAAAAAGAATGCTGAAGGTTGAGCATGGTATTCACTTATAAGCAGGTTAATTATTTAAAAAATGACAATCCTTGAACGTTTAAGCTTTACCTACCATTACAATGGATCAAAATATTCCTTGATCTTAACTACTAACTTATTATTATTTTAGAGGTTACGCAGTTGAGTTATATCAAGGCATGGCAACGCAGACAGTACATGGAGTACGGCAAGTGGCCATAACGACGAGAGAACCTAACTGCGTAACCTCTAATTTTTTAATTTACCGCGCTTCGCGTTATAGCATAGCCTATAAGGTTTCGTCTTCATCTATAAATAGGGCATTTAGCTAACATAGTGATTTAATCATTCATTCATGTTTAAACATATCACCCTATACTGATCTTCTTTATTAAAAGCACGTATTTATATGTGCTTTATATCAGCTTATGAAGTTAAAATAAGCTTTTTATTTTAATAGTTTGATAAAAAAATATAGTATTAATTTTTATTTATGCTAGTAATAAAAAGCCTTATTTACCTTTTTTATTTACTGTTATGCTGTGTTATTTTTTGGTTATAGCGCTAACGTTCGCATTAAATAGCTACACTGTAAACTGCTTCACCCTTTTTATTTTTCCTTAAAGAAATAATAAATAAACATAAAAAATAATGCGTTACAAATGTTTATCATTCAAACGAAATTTCAATGATCTTCCTGCCAAATCTTGACGATAAAGAAATAATGATAACTGAAAACATTAAACATACTTATCAACAGTGGGGTGATGTATATGGGATTTTGGAAAAAAAATAATGTAGAGGTAAAACCATTGCAATTACCAGACACGTTTAGGCTGATAGATGCAAACTTCACCTCAAAAAAAGACATACGCGAAATGCTAGCAGGCACCTGGTTATTTTCAGATCTTGACCAAAAAAATATTGAGATAGTAGCTGCCTATGCTCAATGTTATGAGGTTGATGCTGGCACGGTGCTTTTCAAAGAAGGCGATGCAGGTAACTACATGTGTGTGTTAACAAAGGGACAAGTTGAGATTTTCAAAGAAGATCAACTAGGCGCTAAACATCACTTAGCGTTTATTAGAAGCGGCAATACATTTGGGGAAATGTCACTTGTTGATCATGAGGTGCGGTCAGCTACGTGTGTAGCTACTCAAGACAGCGTGTTACTGTTACTAACACGGCATAACTATGGGCAAATTATTTTAGATAAGCCAACATTGGCAATTAACATACTTATAAAATTGGCTAGGTTAATTAGTCAGCGATTACGTAATATGAGTGGGCAAATAGTAGATCATTTATAATGCGTTGACAGGACATGGAGTACGGCAAGTGGTCAACACTCTGAGAGAACCCAACTGTATAACCTCTAAAATTATAGGCTATTCACTTAACATAGCCGGATAGCCTTGCTTGCTTTTCCGACTATTATCTTATTACACGAATAGCCTATTTGTTGAGTAAATTACTTTTATTAGGAATACATTAATCCTAACATTAATTGGTATGTAACTTTAATGCAAAGAAAATATTAATGATAAAAAAGCATACCCAAACATAAATCAAAATTTTAGGAATAATTAGATTTCCGGATGAAAGATTAGCGATCATTTTATAGTCATCTTCTTGCAGTTTTTTTCCAGTAATGGGCGGGTAAGGATGTGTCAGCAGTTTTGCTGGATTTTTTGCAACTTCATCAAGCCATCTTGCTGCTTCTACTACTTGTAAATAGGCTGCATTAATACCTTCTCTTATTGACCAAGAAGACGTAACGCCAACTACACACAAAATAGCATTTATTCCTAAAACAATTGAGATAGATATGTTGTGGAGATGTGCATCGGGTATAGGAGACGTTTTCATTCTAACTAAACAGTTTATTAAAAAAATAAATGCCAAAAATAAAAACCCATTGATTGCCATAATGGTCGAAACGCGGTGGTTGCATAATTTATTTTCAAGAGCAATCATCTTATATGCTTTATCCCATGCTTCATGAGGGAGCTTATTGCTTTCATTTTCCATACTGCTTTCCTTCTTGTATTTTGATTGAGCTGCTTGATGAAATACTTAATGAGCTATTAATAAACCGACTTATATGCGTGTATACGCGTGAAAAAATAAAACGTTATTCTCAATACCATCAGGTTTTCTTTTTTAAAGCTTTAAAAGAACTACCCAGAGAAAATATCTAGGAAGAAATAGTTGACCCTTTGACCCTAGTTGCCCCCTAAATAATTAATTTAATACCAATGGTTATAACAAACTGTTCTAATTAGGCACCTTCCTAACAACTACCAACGACGACTAGGCAGTGCTCTGCAAAGCAGAGTAAAAGGCACACTGTTTAGTTATGTTTAACCATTGGCATAAGCCTGATATGACAAATTCTTAATTACTCGTCAACCTGGTAGTAACGACTACCAAGCCTATTCTCTTCAAGAGATCTATCGGCACTCCAACGAAAGTAAATATGGATATTTGCCTGTGCGCTTCTCTTTTTTTAACTACTTTTTTCTTAGAGCAAGAAGGTTAAGATGAGGAGTTTTCTGAGAGAGATAAATACAATCAATATCTTGCCAAGAGGCACACATAAATTGGAAGCTGGAAAAGTTAAAAGATAAAAACTGTTAAGCACTTAGCAGAAGATAGTAACTTTAAAAAACCTTAAGTTGCAGAAAATTCATGTAAATAAAAAAGGCTAAGGGACTGTTTATGGGGCTAACGCACCCTCACTTAATAAACATTGCGTCATCGCTTACGCTGAATCAATCGTTGGTTCTATAGCAAGCGTGAACTTTACTTTAAAAAAAACATGGTTCACGACCGCTTTGCTTTTTTATGACAAGGTATAACAATGGCACCTTTAAACACCTACTGCTTACTTAAACTTCATGACAATAAATGGCTTGAAGAGTTAATACTCGACCATGATCCTTTATTAAAACCTACCCCCAACCTAAAACTGTTTAGTTCTTTAAAAGAATTAAAAGTGGCGAGTGCCAAACTAGAAAAAAATGGAGCGTCTGTTCATCCTATTGAGTGGGGACCTTATGTTCCCGCTTATCTGCCAGCGTTTCCTCTTCAGTCTGCTCATGCGCAACCCTTCAATTTTTTGCAACATGAACGTTTACCCAATAGCTTTTCTACCCTTGCTGAACCAAGATGTTTTTTTCAATAAAAAATTTGGATCTAAATGGGCTGCAATAAGCTGCAATCATGCAAACGTTTAACAAGCTTTCATTAAAAGGTTAGAAGTTACGCAGTTAGGTTCTCTCAGCGTGGGACGCCCCGCGTTATAGCAACTTGCCGTATTGCGTATACTGTCTGCGTTGCTATGCCTTGATAGAAGCCAACTGCGTAACTTCTAAAGGTTTTAAAATAGTTTAGTTAGCGCATGAAGCAGAGTAAAATCAGTGTACAAAATGCCTCACAGTTGCATTAAAATTCATGATGAATGTAGGGCTAAATGGTTCGCCTACTGTTATGGTATCTTGTCATATCGCTTAACCATGATGGAATCGCTATACGACCCCTATAGTATTTGCGATGTCTCGCGCTGAAGCAGTGTTTTGTATGTTCTCTATCTGAATAGATTTCGACCCTGAGGAGCTATGCGTTGTGATTGCGGAAAACCTAGTAAAAACACCCCACGCTGAATTGCCTTCTAGTGCCACTCCCCCTGCTAGCCTTAACACGTCTACTGGCACTCACCAGGCCTTTCATCAGCTACGTGAGTATCTTACTCATCAAATTATTGGGCAAGAAAACTTGGTTGAGCGCCTCTTAGTCGCCTTGTTAGCCAGCGGGCATTTATTGGTAGAAGGCCCGCCTGGCCTTGCCAAAACACGCGCAATAAAAGCACTAGCACATGGAATTGAAGGCTCTTTTCAACGGGTGCAATTCACCCCTGATATGCTGCCGGCTGATCTGACTGGTTCTGATATTTACCGCCCTGAAGAAGGCAATTTTCATTTTCAACGTGGCCCTCTCTTCCACAATATTATTTTAGCAGATGAGATTAATCGGGCGCCTGCCAAAGTTCAATCGGCTTTATTAGAAGCCATGGCTGAGCGGCAGATTAGCCACGGTACAGCAACCTATGCCCTACCACGTTTATTTATGGTGATGGCTACCCAAAATCCTATTGAGCATGAAGGCACCTACCCTCTGCCTGAAGCTCAGCTAGATCGCTTTTTATTGCATACACAGGTTGATTACCCTAATCGCGCAACAACTCTGCGAATTATGGAGCTAGCACGGCGCGAAGCGCGTGAAGAATGGGAGCTACCGCTTCCTCTTCAACGCATCACGCAAGAGGAAATATTTGCTGCACGCCGTGAAGCATTGGATATCACCTTAGTAGGCTCAGTGGCTGAATATATTGCTGCATTGATAGAAGCGACGCATAAACCTGCGCCCTATAGCGCTAAATTGGCAAAATGGCTACGTTGGGGTGCAAGCCCTCGCGCAGCGATTGCTATAGAACGCGGTGCCCGTGCACTAGCCTGGCTTGATAATCGCGATTATGTTAGCCCTGAAGATGTACAAGCAATTGCGCCTGATGCGCTTCGCCACCGTGTTTTGCTTGATTACACAGCACAAGCACAAGGCATTACCGCTCAAACCTGTATCGATGAATTGCTTAATCACGTTCCTGCACCATGATATTGCCTGATTTAAGTGAATTAGTTGCACTGCGAGGCTGCGCTCAAGGTCTTAGCTTAAGCGCACGCAAGACTTCATCGGCCCGCTTGCAGGGTAGCCACCGAAGCGCTCAACATGGCAGAGGCCTAGAATTTGAAGAGGTTCGCCTGTATGCCTCTGGCGATGACACACGCTCTATTGATTGGCGGGTAACTGCCCGGCGTGGGCGCCCTCATACGAAGCTGTTTCGTGAGGAGCGTGAGCGCCCTGTTTGGTTAGTGGCAGAGTTACATCCTGGTTTATTTTTTGGCAGCAAGCTTCAACTTAAATCGGCCTTATTATTGCGTGCGGCAGCGGTACTTAGTTGGATTACGGTGTTGAACGGCGATCGTTTGGGAGCGATTATCACTCAAGGCTCTAATACGGCTCCTTTGATTTTAGCACCCCGCAGTCGTGAGGCAGGTGTTTTACCCGTGCTGCAAGCCCTGGTTGAAGCTCAGCCTCGTCAGCCAGCTGCAACGACGCCTGATTCAACCAAGCTAAATGATGCGCTCACTACGCTACGCTCGTTAATTAAGCCGGGAAGCTTAGTGCTGATAGTAAGTGACTTCAGCCATCTTGATGAAGCCACGCAAGCATCTTTAAGCACCATTGCCATGCAGTGTGATACCCAATTGTGGTGGATTACTGATCCGCTTGAGCGTGAAGGTTTGCCTAGCGGGCTTTATCGCGCTGGGCTGCCTGATCAAATCAGGTGGCTTGATGGTGATACCACACGGGTGAACTGGCAATTAGCCTGGAAACAACGCGAAAAACGTCTTGAAGATGTATCGCAACGCCTTAATTTACCTTTAACTCACCTTAGTACGGCTAACCCGGTGACTGAAACGCTGCCTGCTTTATTGAGAGGTTGAGAACTTAAAAAAATGATTGCGATGCGTTACAAACCTTAACAATATACTTAGCCATTTTTCTTATCAAGTTGTGCAAACTCGACCGATGGGCAGGCATCAGAATGAAAAAATTTTTACTTTGGGATCATGATGGAATTCTTGTAGATACCGAACGCTGGTATTTTGCTGCCACACAAGAATGCTTGGCTAATCTCGATATCACTCTGAACCAAGACACGTATCTTGAACTTATGGCTCAGGGACATTCGTGCTGGGAATTAGCAAAAAAAATTGGGCGTTCTGATAAGGCTATTGCTGAAGCAAAGAACAAGCGCGATAAACTCTATCAAAATTTCCTATGTATGGAATCGATTGAGATTCAAGATGTGGTTGAAGTACTGCAGCAACTTCATAAAGACTATAGGATGGCAGTAGTATCAACCGCTCGACGGGAAGATTTGGAATTAATCCATAGAAATCGTAATCTTCTAAAGTTTTTTGAGTTCGTACTTACCTTCGAAGATTGCACTCATGCTAAGCCTCACCCGGCACCTTACTTAGAAGCCTTGCGTCGCTTTAAAGCACCAGCCTTTCAGGCAATTGCCATAGAAGACTCTTCTCGTGGCTTACAGTCAGCAGTATCGGCTGAAATTGATTGCATTATCGTAAAAACCGATTTTACTATGAGTCAAGATTTTACAAATGCATGGGCAATAATTCCTTCTATCAGCAGGCTTCCACACACACTTTCAGCCCAACAAAACACTGCAACAGTCTCTTAGGTTCTGCTTAAGCCAAACGATATGAGCACATTTTATTTAATCTAATTGGTAGAACATGCAAACTAACGGTTCTGACTGGCTTAATCAATTAGCCCCTGATCATGCCCCTCCGCCATTAAGCCCATTAAGCTTATGGCAGCTAGCTCCTGGCTGGTGGGCAGTGGCTATAATTTGTGTACTAGGCGCGGTAGCTCTTATTGTTTGGCACACACGCCCTGCTCAATATGTACGCCGCAGCGCCTTACGTGAACTGAAACATATTGAAACGACAATTACCGATGAGGTTTGTTTAGCGCGCGATATTGAACATGTACTACGCCGTTATGCATTGTTTACATTTGGTCATGAAGCGGTTGCAAAGCTAAGCGGAGAAGCCTGGATACATTTTGTTATCGCACACGGTGGCAGCGCCTGGGCAAATGAAACGGGTAAGGCATTACTGCGTGCTGCCTATAGCGGAAAACCTAGTGAACAGTATCAAGGTGGCGATGAATCAAGTAAAAAAACTTACCGAAGTCTCTGGTTAAAAGGCGCAAAAGACTTTGTGAAAAAGAATGGAAAAGGGAAAAAAAGATGATTCATGTTGCATGGCCCTGGATGGCGCTGCTGCTTCCTCTACCCTGGTTATTTTCACGCTTTTGCCTGCCTGCCCAACCACAAGGCTCTGCGCTTTTTTTACCTTTTGTGACAGCACTTCCACCTGTCTCGCCTTCGCTTTTAATACGCAAATTACCGCGCTTACATGCAATCGTACTTGCACTTATTTGGTTGCTGTTAGTGGCCTCTGCTACACGCCCACAGTGGTTAGGTGATCCGCAACCTATACCCACCACTGGTCGACGCTTGCTATTAGCGGTTGATGTTTCTGGCTCGATGGCGAACCGCGATATGGCGGGTAACTATACACGGCTTCAGGTAGTGCAAGCCGTTGCTAGCGAATTTATTGGGCATCGCTATGGCGATCGTGTCGGGCTTATTTTGTTTGGTAGCCAGCCTTATATACAAGCTCCCCTAACGGCAGACCTTGAAACCGTTAAACAATTTTTAACACAAGCAATGATTGGAATGGCAGGCACTGAAACAGCGATTGGCGATGCCATCGGCTTAGCGATCAAACGCTTTTGTACCGATCGATCGACTGAGCGAGACCATCAGCATGAAGAAAATAATAAGGGCGAAACCGTACTTATTCTCCTTACCGATGGCAGCAGTAATGCAGGTGCAGTACCGCCGTTAGAAGCTGCAAAATTAGCCGCTGGCGCTGGTTTACGCATTTATACCATTGGCGTAGGGGCAGAGGTACAAGAATCAATATTTGGCAGTGCGGGTAATAGTGATCTGGACGAAGACACATTAAAATCTATTGCCAAAATGACAAACGGCTCTTATTTTCGGGCAACTGATGCCACTGCGCTTCAAAACGTGTATGCAGAAATTGATAAACTGGAACCCAGCGCAGGCCGCGAGCAATGGTATCGCCCAAGCGAAGAATGGTTTCATTGGCCTTTAGCAATTGCCTTAGGCCTAAGTGTACTGAGTGTGCCTACTATGCTCTTACATAAAAGACATAAAGGAAACAGGCTATGAATACAATCAATGGCCTATTATCCAATTTTCATTTTTTGCGGCCTCTTTGGCTACTCGCGCTTCCCATTTTATGGGGGTTTGTCGTGTGGCTTGCCAAACGACATCAAGGTAACACGCAATGGGCTAACATTATTGATGGTACATTGTTGCCAGAGTTACGCCTTGATAATGCCAGCGAGAAAGATAACGCTCAAACGCCTTGGCGCTGGTTGGCCCTTGCCTGGAGTTTGACAGCTCTTGCGCTAGCAGGCCCGTGTTGGGAACGGTATCCCTCGCAAGGCTATCGCGATGCCTCTGCCTGGGTGATTGTTTTAGATCTCTCACCCTCAATGAATGCCACCGATGTATCGCCTAATCGTACCACCCGCGCCCGCTATGCGATCAATGATATTTTAGATGCGGCGCAAGATGCACGCGTTGGCCTTATTGTATTTAGCCAAGAATCACATACCGTTACTCCGCTAACCGATGATGTAGCAACGGTACGTAATATGCTTTCATCTTTAACCCCTGGCATTATGCCTGTTGAAGGCGATAACCTTAGCCCTGCCTTAGAACAAGCCGAAAAATTACTTCAACAAGCGGGCGTAGCAAAAGGCCACATTGTTGTATTAAGCGATGGTTTTTCTGACCCATCCTCTGCTTTTTCTACTGCTGAACGTCTTCGCTCACAAGGTACCAGCATCGATGTAGTAGGTATCGGCACCGAAAATGGCGCGCCTTTACGTAAAACAGATGGAGGCTTTGTTCAAGATGCGCAAGGCAAACCTATTCTGACGCATATCGATACCGATCGCCTTCAGCGCCTTACAGCCACAGGCGGTGGGCAGTATAATGAACTCGCTCAATTACCAGCGCTCATCCAACATCTACAAAACCAAGCAGATCGATTACCTGGTACACAGCAAGCAGCTACCCAAGGTATGGAAGGCACCGCAACAGTAGACCACTGGCGTGATGCCGGAAGCTGGCTGTTACCTCCCTTACTGATCGTGGCTGCCTTTTTATTCAGACGGGGGTGGCTAGGATGAAACAACCCTTTTTAATGACGTTCATGCTGCTGTCTTCCACTGCCTTATCAAGCGCTTATGCTGAAAAACCCAGTCAAAGCAATGAAGGCGGTTGGTCGGCTCTATGGAAAACACCTGATCAACGTGCTGAACAATTGCTACGCCAAGGGAATGCCGCTTCTGCCGCGCAAACGTATACCGACCCACGGCGTAAAGCGTTTGCCCAACTTAAAGCAGGTGACTATGCTAATGCAGCCAAAGGTTTTGCTGCCTTTGATGATAGCGATGCACATTACAACCGAGGCAATGCACTAGCCCGATCAGGAGATTTGCAAGGAGCATTAAGTGCATATGAAGCTGCACTCGCTCGTGATTCGCATAATGAAGATGCACGCAAAAACCGCGAACTGGTGTCAAAAGCGATTCAACAACAACAACATTCAGATCCTTCTCAGCAGCAATCACAACCTTCGCAATCTTCTCAGCCCTCTCAGACTGCTGAATCCTCTAAAAATTCTAAGCAATCTTCTTCAAATAATGAAAAAGACAAATCTTCTCCTGAGCAAGGAGCGCAAGGGCAAGCTGGCTCGTCTCAAAAAAATGAACAGCCCAGCACCGCGCCTGCCAATAAAAACTCAGCTCAATCTTCGCCTAACGCATCCTCTTCGCAGCCTAGTAGAGCCGCACAACAAGCCGCACAAAAACCAGTGCCTCAATCTCAACCTAATCCTAATCAACTAGCCGCAGATAAAAATAACGCAACTTCACAAACGCCTCAACCGAACCCAATTAATCAAACTAACAAAGCTAATCAACCAAACGAACTTAGCCAAAGCCAGCAAGCACAGGCGAATAAACTGAATGCATCTTCTGATTCAAAAAAGCGTGGAGCGGCTAACACAGCACTTAATGTACCTGACTCAAACACTGCACCTGCTAACACATCTGATACCGCACAACGTATCACTCAAGAACAATGGTTACGGCAAATTCCTGATGACCCTAGTGGTCTATTAAAACGTAAATTCATGATTGAACATCTGATTAAACAGCAAGAGAAACAGCCATGAAAACTTATTATCGTGCCGCTGCTGCACTTTTGATCAGCAGCCTTCATTTATCTGCCCTGGCAGCCGTCACGGCTCAATTAGATCAAGACCGTATTAGCTTAGGTGAATCGGTACGCCTTATTGTTGAGCATGAAGGCAATACGCATCGCCAGCCTGATCTTAACCCTCTCAAACAAGATTTTGATATTCTTAGCCGCAGTAGCGGTTCGAGCATTCAAATTATTAATGGCCAGATGTCTGCCAAAAATCAGATCACGCTTATCTTATCGCCTAAACATGAAGGCCGTATTCGAATACCGGCGTTAGAATGGGATGGTGAACGCTCCACAGAGCTTGATCTTACCGTGGGCAGTGCCCCCCCGGCTCCCTCAGCACAAGGAACGCCTAACGAAGAAGGCAAACCCTCTGCAAATGCACAGCATGTTTTTCTTTCAAGCACCGTTGACCAGAAGCACCCTTATGTACAGGCCGCCGTTACATTAACCATTCGGCTTTATACCGATCGTGCGCTATATGAAGCCAGCCTCGAACTACCGCCAAGCAATGATGTGGTTGCACAACCCTTGGGCAAAGACCAGCAAACTACAGAAGTTCGTAATGGAAAGCGCTATCAGGTCATTGAGCGAAAATATCTGCTTTTTCCTCAAAAAACAGGGCAACTTAAACTGGCTGGCCCTGTATTGAATGCTACCATGCCAGACTCAAATAGCCCTGATGGTAACGACTCTATTTTTGGATCTATTTTTGGAAATAGCCCTCTGGCTGGCATGATAAATGCCACGCGCCCCATTCAGCTTAGAGGAAATGCTATTGTACTAAACGTACAAGCTCACCCATCTTCAAGTAAAGGAAACTGGTTACCCGCCCAACACGTTACGCTTGAAGACTCATGGCTGCCTGATACATTAACCGTTCATGTAGGTGAACCGATTGTTCGACATTTAAACCTTAGTGCTGTTGGGTTACCCGCAGCCCAATTACCTGATGTCAGCGCGCTGATGTCTTTACCTGCTGATATTAAAATTTACCCTGATCAGCCCAAACTCGAAAACACAGTACAAAATGCTAGCGTTGTTGGGCGGCGTCAGCATGATGTAGCACTGATCGCGAATAAACCTGGTAAGTATCAATTACCCGCCATTCATTTGCAATGGTGGGATACAACGCATAATATTCAGCGGGAAGTCGTTTTACCTGGTCGTACTTTAAATATTCTGCCCGGAAGCAGTAACTCAGCCAATATTACTGCTCAAGCACCACAAAACCCTACTCCACCTAATGATCCCACTACAGGGTCTAAGGCTGGCTCTGACACTTTAGCAGCCTCCACACCATCACTATCTACCCCCCCACCAGAAAGTTCGTCTTCAAAATATGGCATTGCTGCGCTTGTTCCCTGGCACTGGGTGAGTTTGACATTAGGAACACTTTGGTTAGCAACGCTTGCTGCTTGGTGGTATAACACCCGACGCAGACGCTCTTTACAAGCGCAGCTTATCTCTAATGATTCCCAATCAAACTTGCCTAACAGCCTGAGTGTTAGTGAAGCCCGGCAATCATTTCAACAGGCATGCCGAGCTAATCATCCACAAAACGCCCGCCATGCCTTATTAACCTGGGCAAGTGCTGCATGGCCTCACCACCCTCCTGCGGGTCTCAATGCGTTAGCGCAACGCTTAGATGACTCTCAAGTTAAAGCATTATTACGCGAACTTGATCGAGCGTGTTATACCTCGGTAACGTGGGATGGCAAGGCTCTTGCGAGTGCGTTAACAAAATTGCCAGTAGAAAAAAAAGTTGCGACGGGTAAGCCGCAGCTTGGAAGTTTGTATTCTTAACCTTTATACTCAACAGACGGAAAACTAAAAGTTTATGAAACGCTCAGCAAAAAAATTGCTTCCACGTAAAGATAGATGATGTGAGTCTCTATAAAAGATCAAGCCGTCTTTTTTATAGCTACAAGTGTCGTTGTTACATAGCAAATCAAGTGGATCAAAAGTTTTTAATGTAGGATTTGATTTTTTTAGTCTATCAATGATATTACGTAACTCAGCTTGACGCGATAAAACTTTAGCCTTTGAAATTTCGCACATTTTAAATGAATTTCTGAAGCAATCTTTTGGAAAAAAAGGCAATTCGGGAACATCCACAATCAAAGTAACCGCCTTACCATTAGCGCTTAATAATTTGATAGCTGAATTTAGTCCATCAAAAAAGAGATCACTACGATTTCCATGAAAATTCGAAGAGGTAATCTTAAAAGCATTGGGACCAAAGTTATCTTTTACATGATCAGCAGCATAAGCATCGGTTTTAAAGTAGTTGCCATAAAAGGATAAAACAACATTCTCAATATTTTTGTTTTCAATTAAATATTTAAAAATAATTTTAAATTTGTCTTCACACCTTTTTTCACTCGCTTCAACATTGATACCTAAGACAGGTGGGCAAGCTGAATTCCCTATCAACATCCAACTATTTTTTTTATCTACCGCTGTTAAGCCATAGAACTTATCTGCAGCATGACTATCACCAATAATGGCTGAATTTGGTTTATGGTTAACGCTTTTCAAACAATAATCTAAAGTAATATTTTTCGTCTTTAATTCGTTGAGATCGCAAACCGCATAGCCCTCAATTCCATTTTTTACATCAAAGTCTTTCGACTGCTTTGCTAATGCTCTAAATGGAAGGCCATCTAATTTATATGTATTGTATCCCCCATATCCAACAATAGACATAATGAGGACAAGAACCATAACTTTCGCTTTTCCATGTTTACTCAGGCGTATAGGTCGCTCAACAAACTTGTATGTAAGCCAAGCAAGCGCAACAGAGACAATTACAACTGTAATACGAATATTAAGACTTAATACTTCGCCGCCAATAATTTTAGCAAAAGATAACAACGGCCAATGCCATAGATACAACGGAAAGCTGATTAAGCCAAACCAAACAGCGATCTTATTTGACAAAATTGTGCGATTAATCCAAGCCTTAGGTCCAGCAAAGATGATAAGAACAGCTCCTAACACCGGAATTATTGCCCATTTACCTGGAAAGCCGATCTCATCTACCTCACAAAATCCATACAAAATCAATAAAAATGCGAATAAAGAAATAACACTAGCTAAGGTCTGACCATTATTCGTATGTGGATCTCTATATATTGCTTTTGAAAGCCATCTGTCTAACGTGACACCATTAGTAACAGAAAAAGATGGTTTATATAGAATTAACCAAGCAAGTATGCTTCCAAACATCAACTCCCAAAAACGAGTCTGTGGGGAATAAAAATCTGCCACAGCATCATTTTTCACTTGCTGGATATTTAGAAAAAAAGAAGCGATAGCAATTACGATACCAATACTTAATAAATTAAAACGTTTTTTGTAAGCAAACCACAATAATATAGGCCAAATGATATAAAATTGTTCTTCAACACCTAAACTCCAAAGATGTAACAAAGGCTTAGCTTCAGCCACATTATCAAAGTAACCTGACTCTTTCCACAGCATAAAATTTGAGATAAATACTGCACCACCAGCAATATGTTTACCTAGTTGCTTGTACTCATCTGCAAATAAAGTAAACCATCCGAAAGCAAAGCAAGCGACAAGCACAAGAGTAAGCGCAGGAAAAATACGCTTAACACGTCGAGCATAAAACTCAGTAAAACTAAACGTACCATTATCTAATTTTTCAAAAATAATAGTAGAAATTAGAAAACCAGATATTACAAAGAAAATATCTACGCCTATGAAGCCACTTTTTATCCAATTGGGAAAAACATGGAAGAAAACTACTGATAAGACAGCTATAGCCCTCAATCCATCAATATCGTGCCGGTATTTGGAGTGTGAAGAATATATTTTTTCTACTGCCATTGTGCTTTACCTACTTAAACATACGCTTAGCAACTGCAGCCATAAATGCTAGCACTAAGCAAAAAATTGATTATTATCTAAAAGATGTTGTTTTAATTATATATTTTTAATGGCTGCCCAACAACTAGAAGCTCCGTATGCCTAAGGTTTAGATACGGTATAAAATGCTAGCGTCGTTGGGCGTTGCTAGCACAATATCCAACGTGAAGTGGTTTTACCCAATGGCACATCATTATTCACTCGCCGGATACATATATCGCTACATTCTTTGTGCGCACATAACTGTATAGCGCTTCCTGCCCTTTTTCGCGACCAAAACCTGAAAGACCGACGCCACCGAATGGGGTTTCTATACCCCCGGCATACCATTCATTTACAAAGACCTGCCCTGCCTTCAAGCGCCTGACGCAACGCATCGCACAACTGAGGTTCTGAGTGAATACACCGGCAACCAAGCCGAATTCGGTGCCATTTGCGATTGCCAGAGCCTCTTCTTCGGTATCGAACGGAATAACCGCCAATACCGGGCCAAACACCTCTTCCTGGGCGATGCACATCGATGGGCTGACATCGCGAAAAACGGTGGGCTGCATGAAGTGACCGGGACGATCGCTAAACGCCGCGCCACCGATAGCTATGACAGCCCCCTCTTCCACAGCACGCCGGCATAGCGCTTCGATGCCGCCAAGTTGCCTAGCATTGATCACAGGCGTCAAATCTGGATTGTCGCTACCGGCTCCTACGCTGAGGCCTTGTGCAAGCTCAACGACCGCAGCCACCACCTCTTCATAAATATCGCGTTGAACCAGCAGACGTGACATGGCGGAACATACTTGGCCAGCGTTGAAGAAAATTCCGCTTTTGACACTATTCAATAATTGCTTGCGGTCAGCGTCGGCGAACACTAGTGCTGCAGACTTGCCACCAAGCTCCATAACACTTGGAATGGCACGCTCAGCCGCATTGCGCAAGATTGATTGTCCCGTTTGCACTGAACCAGTAAATACGATCTGATCCACGTTGCGATGGCTGACGATGTGCGAGCCGATTTCACTGCCCGGGCCGCAAATCAAGTTGACCGCCCCTTTCGGCAACTCGGCACGCGCAATGGCCCTAATCAGAACGCACATTCCAAGAGGCGACAATTCGGGCGACTTGATTACAACCGCATTGCCAGCCGCCAAAGCTGGCGCCAGCGAACGTGCGCAGATCGACACGGGGAAGTTCCATGGAACAATTTGCGCCGAAACACCTAGCGGATCGTAAATCGTAAAATCCATGTAGCCGTTGCCTAACGGAATCGAGGTGCCTTCGATCTTGTCTGCTAGGCCCGCATAGTACTCAAAGTAACGGGCAGCCTCAACAAACTCATCTTTGGCATCGCGCAGACTTTTGCCGTTTTCCTGGCACAGAACCCAGGCACCTTCATCGGCGACCGCGCGAATTTCCTCTGCGATCCGCAGCAGCCATGTCACCCGCTGGGCTGGTCGGGCGTGGGTCAGTGCGCTGCTATCGGCACAGCGGCGCGCAGCCGCCAGCGCACATTCGGTATCTTCAATGCTCGCTACGGCGATCGTAGCCAACGGCTCTCCGATTGCAGGATTGTTCACTTGCAGGCGGCGTTCGCTATCACGCCATTCGCCGTCAATATAGTTTAACCAGTGCGGTTCAATTGGATACATGCCCCCTCCTCAAACCGGCATTACGGCGGAATTGAGAACAGCGTTCGTGGCGACAAGCAGCCGACGCGCGTTCCACTGATGAAAATAATGAGTTGGAACATCCATCTCCGGCGAAAAGACACCGCCATTATAGCCGGGCGAAGCGCGCCCTTTCTGCATGCCTTCCACCGCGTTAATGTCTTCGGCAAATACCACGCGCCAAGCTTCTAAAACCGCGTCACGGCAGCCTGCATATTTGTCACTCACAGCTTCGTCGCCAACATAAAATAAGCGCAGATGCTCAATAGTCTTGCCCTGTGCGATCGGCTGAATCTGCATCGCGAACGCATGATCCGCCTGAATACCCAGCAGGACATTAGGAAAGAAGGCGACGTACTCAGCATTACGTAGACGATCTTGCGGCCAGTTGGGAAATGTCGGCAAATTCGTGCCTGCCACCACAGATAGGTTGTAAGCATAGCTGCCCTGACCGGCGAAATGCTCGCCGAACTGAATGTTGTAATGGTCTTCCAGGCGCGAATAGCTGTTCAGGGCAGGATGCACCCACGGCAGATGGTAGGCTTCACAATAATTTTCTACCGCCAACTTCCAGTTGCACTGCACCTCGATGCTAGTCGCATCGCCCGTCGCTTGGCGACGCAGCAGGCTCATGCCATCATTACCCAGGAACTGTGACCAGCGTTGGGTCAATGGTGTAAGCATCTCTTCCAGTGCAGGCGCGTGACCGGACAGGTTGATGAATATCATATCCATCCATACCGCACTGCGAATGACCTTCAAGCCATGTTTCTCACATGCAAATCGTTCATCTTTATGCTGGTTGACACCGCCAATATGTGGCGTCCCTTTTAGATTACCGTTCAAATCGTAATTCCAGGAGTGGTAAGGGCAGCGAATCACACCTTGCACTTCACCCGCTTCCTGCACCAGTTTCATGCCACGATGGCTGCACACATTATGGAATACTTGCACCAGCCCTTCGCGATTGCGTATTAGCAGCAGAGGCAGCCCCATGAAGTCAACCGGATTAACCGAACCGTTGTTAGGCATATCGCTAGCAAAACCCACGCATGCCCAGGTTTTCGCCACAACCTGGTCACGCTCCAGCTCGAAGTAGGCTTGCTCGGTATAAAACTCGTTGCCAAGCCCGTTAGCCTGATGAATTGGGCGCAGTACGTTTTCCAACTTTTGCACAGGAATACGTTGAAAAAAAATTGGGGCATTCATTGTCGCTCTCCATTGTGTAAGCACAATCAATCATGATTGGCCAGCTCATGTGCCTAGGCCTAATTAATAGCACTTATTGTCGAGCAACAAGGAGGTATACAACAAACGATTTTTGCGGAGCTATTTATGAGTTTTTATCATTAATAAGGCCCGAAGAAACATGGGCAAAACTGTTCGCTATGGCTACCGCTGCCAGATCGCGTTCCGGCATCTGTTCGAGCAACCACGTTCGGAAATGTTTAATGCTCTGGCGCCATGTGCCATGATCATGCGACTCAAGCAGGCAGAACTGCGCCTCCGTTTTCAAGACTGCTTCGATGGGGCGAACGAGAGCGCCTGTCTGTAAATGGTTATCCAAAAGATTAGACCACGCCAATGCAATCCCCTGCCCGGTGAGCGCAGACTGAATCAACATCGAGTAGCTGTTAATGTTAATCCGACGCCTGGGCTCTTGGCTTGCGTAACCAAGACGCTGAAACCATTCGGACCAGCCAATCCAATCACGTTGCGGATCTTCAAGCCAAAGCCATGTACAGGAGTGCAAGTCTGCTGGCGTACGAAGTTCCGGATGTTTTGCCAGATAAGTTGGGCTACAAACAGGAAAAATTTCTTCCGAAAATAATGGCGTCACATCAATATTTTTCGGCGGCGTGCGGCAGTAAAACACGGCTAAATCGCAATCGAGTCGCGAAAAATCCTTTACATGATCGTGGGCGATGATGCGTAAATCGATCTCTTCGTTATCACGCTGAAAGTCAGCTACCTTTGGCAACAACCATAACGAGGCTAGCGCCGTACTCGTCAACACCGTAACCTGTTGCGTACCCTGCCAGTGACGAACTTTTCCGGTAGCGCGAGCCAGGTTCACTAGCAAGTCATGAACTGTCTCATAGTATTCACTCCCGGATGTGCTCAAATTGATTGTGCGAGTCGTGCGTTCAAATAAGGTTGAACCTAGATAGTCTTCGAGCACGCGCACCTGCCGACTAATCGCACCCTGCGTAACGTTTAGTTCTTGCGCCGCCAACGTAAAACTGAGGTGGCGTGCGGCGGCTTCAAAGGCCACGAGACTGTTTAGGGGCGGGATTGGATCGATTTTCATTGGGCAATGGCTATTTTTTTCTAACGACATCTTGTTTTAGAATAACGCCTTCCTCCTTGTAGTAATCGTTTCATTTTATATCCTTCAAGATGACTCTCAAGTTGCGCCATCATTATGAGAACGTGATCGAGCGTGTTATACCTCGATAATGTGGAATGGCAAGGCCCTTGCGAGCACGCTAACAAAATTACCGGCAGAAAAAAAAAGTAACGCCGGGCAAATTACAATTAAGGGGGTTATATTCTCATTAAGAGTGGCTAATGTACTTAGCAATTATTTCGGCTGCTTTACGAGAAGTTTTGTCGGTAGGATGCAGCCCATCTGCACCATGTTCAAAATTCGCCCAGATATCTAGCAATACGGCATTCGGCAGCATAGCGCGAATACGAGTACGGTGAAGATCACGCAGCTTAGAATAACTAGACTTATCTATTATCCAGCTAAAGCCAAACGCCTGCGCAGCATAAGGTAAGTCGAGCGAAGAATATTCAGGAAAAATATCGTAAATAGGTGTTAAACCCAAATTGGTTGCTCTACGCCCAACTTCAATTAGTCTATCAACATAGGCGTTCATGTCACTATCGGTACATTGAGTTGCCTGGTTTTGCGGTACACCAAATGCATCAGAATGTAAGCAATCATTCGCCATCGTAATGACAACATATTTACTTAGAATAGTTTGGGTTCCAGGAACAGTTACACGCGCTATGGCTTTAGTCAGCTGTTTATCATACCCTTGCCATGAACCGAAGGTACAAGCAGGCCCGGGCGTACAGCTCATACGATCAAACGTGGTCGCCCCTGCTTGAGCCTCATTAATAACATAGCCTGGCAAGCGGGGATTTTTAATCAACGCATCGCCCAAACTAAGATATGAACCTAAACCAACAGAAATACCTCCTAGTGGAGCAACCAATGCATCATTAAAGGGGATGCGCCCATCAGAATACGATGCACCAATTACTAATAATGGTTTGTTAACATCTGCTGTTGCTGCAATACTATAAGATGTAATCATGCAAGAAGATAATGCTGCAAAAACCACTTTTTGAATACGACTTGCGATTTTTTTCATGCGACTCACGCTTAATATAGAAATAAAAAAAGCACCAGATTAGAGCAAAAATAATTTAACTTTTCTGCTATTTAATTTAGCACCACCAATTTAAAATTGTTGATTTTATTTAAATAATTCTTTGAGTAGCTAGCTAATCATTTTTAAAACGGCACATATTCATTTGAGCTCTTTTTTCATGCTTTCTCATTACAAGCCAAAACGTTTACTTCAAGCTAGGCCGCTTGAAGAGCTTTCTTTGCAGTGTTCGGCGATGCATATTCAATGCGCGTGCAGTGGAAGAAATATTACCTTCATGCTCAGCTAAAATACGTTGAATATGTTCCCACTCTACACGCCCAACGCTCATGGGTTCAGGCCATTCGAGCGCATCGATTTGGTCGCTGTCTGCATCTAAGGCGCTTAAAATAGCCTCAGCATTAGCAGGTTTTGCTAGATAATTATCAGCGCCTAGTTTAACTGCTTGCACAGCGGTAACAATACTGGCATATCCTGTAAGCACCAACATTTTAGTCTGCGGTAGACTCGCTCTGAGCGATGCAATCCATTGTAAGCCTGAATCATTCTCTAATTGCAAATCTACCGTTACATAGTCAAAGCTATGTTTTTTTGTGAGTGCCAGGGCTGCTTCTCCGCTATGGGCTATATGTGTTGTTATCCCCCGTCGGCTAAGGGCGCGCATTAATACCTGGGAAAATACCACATCATCTTCTAGGATTAAAAACGATTTTCCCTCCATGATGCCTTTCTCTTTATAGTATTTGTCTTAATACAATGCTCAGTTTAAATGCTGGTATTGGAGTGATGAATCATGATCAATCAGCACAGCAGCTGATTAGAAGCTTATGCATGGCGATGCGAACCGCACATACTAATTTGGCAACACTGCATAACGCTACTAAAGCGATATTGCATCAACATGATTGTTTAAAATCGGAATAGCAACTTCTACAGTAGTTCCTACCGATTCAATAGAATCAAGCACAATAGATACTCCAATTTGCCTTGCTGTGGCAAATGCTAATAATAAGCCGATGCCCTGCCCCCCCGTTGTACTCTCAACCGGGCGATAGCCTAATTGCCGCACACGCTCTTTACTGATTCCTTCACCATTATCTTCAATTCTTACGTTGATATATCCTACAAGCGATTCGCTTTCTTCTAAATAAACCTGAATGGTGGGAGGAGAGTTAGCGGATAGGTTAGCTGATGATAAGGCTGAAGCCTGTGCAGCATTATCTAATACCGTTACAAAAATTTGTGAAAGAAGTTGCGCATGCGACACGTAAATAGGCTCTTGCAACACGCTCGGGCGAGAACGGGTTTCTACACGAATAGCAGGATGCCTTAATCGCCACATGTTCAAGAAATCATTAAACCAGTCTTTAAATACTACATCAGGCGTTTTCTCAGCCGAGAGATATTCGGCACGAATAACTATATTTTGTAATGTACGCTTACATAAGCCGATTTGGGACTCAATTAAATCAAAATCTTCTTGATACAATTTTAATTCAGGAACGTTTCTTGCCTGTTCATTTAACTCGCTAACCACCACTGAAATAGTTGAAAGCGGCGTTCCCATTTCATGCGCTGCATTGGCAGCTTGCGTTGCCAGTGCTACTACACGCTCGCTTTGCAAATAACGCTCTTTAGCTTGAGCAAGCTCTTGGCTGCGTTTCCGTAAAGAACTCGACATTCTCACCACGAACCACGTAATTAGCGCTGCCGAAAAAGCAAAATTCAGCCACATTCCGCTGAGATGATAAAAAATAGCTTTATCTTCATTTTCTATATTTAACGGAATATACGAAAACGTTAAAAATGAATACCCTAATAAAGAAAGCGCTGCTAAGGAAGCAGCAAAACGCCCTGGTAAAATAGCAGCTGCGACGGCAATCAGCGGCAGATAAAAAGATACGAAAGGATTCGTAGCTCCGCCTGAATAATATAACCAAACCGTTAATGCCAAAATATCAGTTAAAAATTGTAGAAATAAGCCTTTTTCACCCACTAACTGAGGTTTTTGCAGCCTATACCAGGTTCCCATATTAAACATTGCCATCAATAGCATGACAACTAACATTGGCGTATAGGTTATCGATATATGCAAGCTTACATGAGCTATGAGCAATACTAGGCTTTGAGCAATTAATGTAACCGCTCGCATGAGCATGAGACGATTTAAGGTGTCATGTTGGGGAAGCAGTTTAAAGAAGGAGCGCATAGAGTGTGCCGTTATAATGGCTGCAAATTATTGAAAATAAACGGTGAATACAGCTTAGTATTAAAAAAGCCCCTAACACGTAGGGGCTTTTTTAATACTAAGCAAATATGAAACAACGGCTATTGATGATCGCCTTGATTCGCGTGGCGATGAATAGCACGTCTATGATGATGGCGGTGATGACGATGGTGATGTCTATGACGATGTAATTTTCTATGATGGCGGTGAACATCTCCATCATGATGATCATTATGCGCAACGACAGCAACAGGTTGATCAACTACAGCAACTGGCTCGTGAGCGTTTGCGGAAGATATAAAAAAACCTAATCCTAAACTTAGCATCAAAACTATTTTGTTCATACAAAGCTCCTTATTAAGCTTTAAAAGCTAGAATTATTATTGCCAACGCGACCTTACATATAACTACTGATTACATCACCTACTTGCTCTTTTAACGTGCCTTTGATTCATTACGCTGACACGCTACTCTATTATTTATTGTAGCGCGAGACGCTCCAAGCGTTTGCTGCCTCGCACGCAAGTCAACTATACGCTGATGGTGCGAAGCTATAAAACTTGTTTAAAGGCAGCTTACTCTTTAGCTCCACTACAACTAAACCTTATTGTTTAGCCGCTAGACGCCAAAGCGATGTTACTTCTGCCTTACGCGCCAGATGAAGTGGGTCGTTTACATCTGTAGTACGAGGATGATGTGGTCGAATGTCTATTTTATCGATTACGTTTAAGTTAGCATTTTCAAAGGCAGCAAGAAGCTGCTCACGCGAGCGTAGCCCTAAATGCTCAGCAATATCTGAAAGAATTAACCAGCCCTCACCGCCCGGTGTTAAATGATCAGCCAACCCATTTAAAAAACCAGTAAGCATGGCGCTTTCAGGATCATAAATAGCGAACTCGAGAGGTGAACTGGGTTTTACAGGAATCCATGGCGGATTACATACGATAAGCGGAGCACGCCCTTCAGGAAAAAGATTCGCTTTTACAACCTCTACCTGATTTGAAAATCCCAAGCGGGTAAGATTTTCGCGTGCGCATACCAATGCGCGAGGCTCTTGATCAGTTGCAACAATACGCGAAACACCCCGATGCGCCAACACAGCGGCTAACACCCCAGTGCCTGTACCAATATCAAAAGCAAGTTTTACAGAAGGAGCTAAAGGAGCTTCAGCCACTAGCGTTACGTATTCATTCCGAACCGGTGCAAATATTCCATAATGCGGATGAATACGACCATCTATCGCAGTAATATTAATTCCCTTTTTGCGCCATTCATGTGCGCCCACTAACCCTAATAACTCTCTTAGTGATGTTACAAAAGGTTCGGTTTTTTTAGGGCCATATACTTCTTCGCATGCTTGCTTTACATCAGGCGCACGCCGTAACTTAAGCGTGTAATCTGATTCAAACGATAATAATAGCATTCCCAAAATACGTGACCGCTGCGCTTGATCGCGACGATGCAAATGAAAAGCTTCATTCGCTGAAGAAGCGGGTTTACGTGGCTTCAATGGTTTATGATCTGCTCGCCTTGCCATAGCTTCTAGCAATTGACGCGCATTGAAAAAATCACCACGCCATAACAATGCCGTACCTTCGCAAGCTAAACGAAAAGCATCTTTTGCACTTAGCTTATCATCGGCAAGTATTACACGTTTAGGTGGAGGTAAACCGCTCTCTGAACGCCACCGTGCAGAACACTCTTTACCAGCTTCACTCCATTGAATAATAGGATAATCACTCACAGGGTCACTTACCTTTTCTGTTTTTCTGTTTCATTTCAAATCGCGCTAAGCGAAAAATATTGTTCAACGTTAGAAGGTACACAATTGAACATTATCAAGGAACGGCAACGCAAACCGTACACCAAAGTTGGCAAGTTGCCAACACACCATAAAAGCACAACTGCGTAACTTCTAACCACATAAAGTTGCGTTTGATAGCGCTTATTTAAACACAAGCTGGCAAACGGCGTTGTAAAATCCCTTATCTTTTTATTACGATCCTTTCATCAAGCGATCAACTATGCTAAAAATCAATAATATTAAATGAAACTAATATTTACATAAATTAACGGCTCTACGATAGTGCAATCCAAGACTTATATACCAGTACGTAACAGTGAAAGATAGAATTACAATATGAGTATAATTACCCCGACAACGTTGCAAAATAACAGGTCTATACTTGTATTCGATATTGATGGAACACTAACTGACAGTATAGCCCCGCATCAGGAAGCATTGGAGGCAGCGTTAAGATCATTTAACTTTCCAACATTGAGAACAGACTGGGCAAGTTACAAACATCATTCAGATAGCGCCATATTCGTTGAAGCATGGAAAGAAGCCAACTTTAAAAACATGCCAGACAAATTACGTTTTGAAGCCGAATATAAAGTTAGGTTTGACCATGCATGCAAACAATCTCCTTTAAAGGAGATTGTTGGTGCATCAAAGTTTCTGGCTTCATTAACTGATAGCCCGTGGCATGTTGTATATGCAACGGGAAGCTTACGATACGGTGCGCAAAAAAAACTCGAATCGATCGGTACAGAATTTAGCAATGATCTTCTTGTAACCGCCTCTGAATACGAAACACGAGAAGAAATTGTGTCTCAAGCGATTATAGCTGCTCAAAAAAAATACAATCTTTTAAAGCCATCACGTATTGTATCGGTCGGTGATGGATTATGGGATTTTAAAACAGCTAAGACTCTCGGCCTAGAGTTTTTAGGTATTGGGCATGGGCAAAAAGCAGAAGCATTACGATCACTAGGTGCTGTTGTATTTAACGATTTTTCTGACCTCAATACTCTTCACGCTGCTTTAAATGGATAGTTAGCATGATAAGACTGATTAATGAAAATGACATAGAGCAAGTCGTATTACTATTAAAACAATTAGATGCGTCGAATGATGTAAAAGACTTTCATTTATTAAAAGAAAAAATAAATTCTATTCAACGCAAAGAACATATAAAAATAGTTGGTTTTGAGTTAGATAGTAAAATTATTGGTATGTACACTATTTCTATCATTGATGGTATTACACATGCCTTTAAATCGTTTGCAATCATCGAAAATGTTGTCGTCGATGTTCATTACAGAAATAGAGAGCTTGGAAAACAATTAATGGCGCATGCAATTGAAACAGCGCAAAAAGAAAATTGTTATAAAGTCATCCTCGAAACAGGCACTAAACAAGAGTGGAAAATAAAATTTTATGAAAAATGCGGTTTTTCTTATGGAGAAAAAACTGCTTTTATTAAAAAATTTAATTAACGTGAGTTTGGGATAACAATCATTGATTCTGTTTAAATTCCTTCTTTCCTTCAGGACTAATCTGTGCATACAGTAGCCCCTCGAGGAAGAAGGAATATCTATCTATTGAACTTTGTTTATCCCACACTTAGCCTTAAAGCTTTTTTAGGCTTCCCTTTCACGGCTAATCCGCGCCCCTAAAGGATTTAACTTAGCCTCAATACGATCATAGCCGCGATCTAAATGGTATACCCGGTGAATTTCAGTGGTACCTTCAGCTACCAAACCAGCAATCACTAAACAGGCTGATGCTCTTAAATCAGTCGCCATTACCTGAGCGCCTCTTAACGTAGGAACCCCTTCAATAATCGCTGTATTACCATTTACCTCAATACGCGCTCCTAACCGCTGCAATTCTTGCACATGCATAAACCGATTTTCAAAAATGGTTTCTACAATGGTAGAAGTACCTGCCGCCAACGTATTTAATGTTAGAAATTGCGCTTGCATATCGGTAGGAAACGCTGGAAAAGGCGCGGTTCTTAACGATACAGGTTTAATGGCACCTTCATGATGTACTGTTATTTCGTGCGCGTCGGCATTCACTTCAATATGGGTAGACGCTTCACGCAATTTTTCAATAATAGCTCCCATGTGGCTTGGTTCTACCCCTTTTAAAATCACATGGCCTCGTGTTGCTGCAGCCGCCACCATAAACGTACCCGCCTCAATGCGGTCAGGCATCACACGATGCGTAGCACCGCCTAACGCAGTTACACCTGTGATTTTTAGCCGATCGGTGCCTACACCTTCAATGTTTGCACCCATTGCTTGCAGACAATGAATTAAATCTGTTACTTCAGGCTCGCGCGCAGCATTTTCTATAAAGGTTTCACCCTCTGCCAGAGCAGCAGCCATAATAATATTTTCAGTACCTGTTACAGTAACTTGATCAAAACAAATATGCGCGCCTTGCAGCCGTCGAGAGGCATGAGGAATATGAGCATGAATATAACCATGCTCAATTCTGATCTCTGCTCCCATCGCTTGCAGGGCTTTAATATGCAAATCAACAGGCCGCAAACCTATCGCACAACCGCCGGGCAACGATACGCTAGCTTCTCCATAACGTGCCAACAAAGGGCCTAATACTAAGATAGAGGCTCGCATCGTTTTTACGAGTTCATAGGGAGCCACCGGCTCTGTAATACTCTTAGCGCATAGGGAAAGTGTATTTGAATCTACAGGAGTTGCGGTAACTCCCATTCCCGTTAAAATGCGAGTCAGTGTTCGAATATCTTGTAAAACAGGCAAGTGGCTAAGTGTTAGTGTTTCTTCTGTTAATAAAGATGCACATAGCAAAGGCAACGCTGCATTTTTAGCGCCTGATATGTTTACCACTCCCTCAAGACGGGTACCGCCTTGAATCACCAATTTATCCATGTTTTGCCTCCCACTCCTCAGGCGTATACGCCTGAATAGAAAGAGCATGAATTGCTTGCTCCATCCCGCCTTCTAAGGCGTTATATACAGTCTGATGGCGACGCACTCGATTTAGCCCATCAAAAGCGCGGCTAACAATCACGGTATAAAAATGATGACCATCACCTTCAACCTCAACATGCTGGCACACTAAATTTTTTTCTAACAACTGATGTATTACCTCAGGCGTCATCATACAGAACATCCCCTTACACACATAAATGCCTCAAGAGCTGTATTCTAGTAGGATATTAAGGAACTGTACAAAAATTAAAGCAAAAAAACGTTTTTGTGAATGTTGGAGATGTATCAAAAAAATATAAGGTGTGCATCAACACCATCTTGCTAAAGCTTCGCGCTTAATCTTCAACCTGCACTTTATGATGTCGTGTTCTACGTGCTGATAGCTGATTCATCGCAAATCGGCCTAATGTTACTGTTCCTGCCACTAAAGCACCTAAAGTTAAAACACTTACAGCCAATGTGCCTACCGCTAATGTACCAAGTTTTTCTGCGTTAGAAGCTGGCTCTTCTTTTCTTCTTGAATGTTGAAGCGCGTTATTGTCTGAATCTAATATTTGATCTTTATGTTCAACGTTGTCTTTTATCGTTAACGTGTCTGACTCCGTGTTTGCACTACTCATTACTAGTATTCCTTGCTATTTGATAAGGAAAACAGTTTAACAGACATGGTTTATTATCTTAATTAGTAAGATACACAGGAGATATAAACCCTAGTTGCCTTATTGAAATAAAGCAGAGTATTTCCCTTAGCTGCGCACCATCGTAAAAATGCCCAAACCAATAAAGGCTGCACCGGTTAAATAACGCCCATATCGATTTATATTTCCTGATTTTGCAAGCCTAGGGGCTATGATTCCCGCCCCCAATACATATAATGTATCTGTGCATGCAGCTAAACCTACAAAAATCGACGAAAGCACCATACTTTGGCCTAAAGCTATTGATTTTATATGAATAAACTGCGGCAAAAATGCAGCAAAAAACAACGCTGTTTTAGGATTTAACAGTGCAACAAACAATCCATCCCGAAAGATACGCCAGAGAGAGTGCGTTTTTGAAGGCTCCGCAGTTACCTTAACTACAGGCGCACGCAAAGCCTGAATACCTAGAAAAATAATATATAACGCTCCGGCAGCTTTCACACCTGTAAACGCAAACGAAGAAACTGCAAATAACGCAGCTAAACCTAATGAAGCTCCTATTGCATTGCCCATATTCCCTAACGCTACGCCCGCCACTGAAGCAAAGCCAAAGCTTCGGCCTTGTAACACACTGCGAGTCACTATATAGAACACGCCAGGCCCAGGTGTCACGGCTAGTATAAAGCTTGCCATCATAAAAGTAGAAAGTAACGGCCAAGGGGGAAGCAAATTGTTATCAACACTCATTAATTTTAAGCCAATGGTTAATGGTTTTTGAAAATTTTTGTATATTAATGGGTTTCGTTAAATAATCATTCATGCCTGCTGCCAATGCTTTTTCACGATCGCCTTCCATGGCATTTGCCGTCATGGCAATAATGATAACATGTTGGTTCAGCTTTCCTGCTATTCCTGCCCTGATCGATTGGGTAGCTTCGTATCCATCCATTTCCGGCATTTGGCAATCCATTAATACAAGATCAAAGCATCTTTTTGAAAGCTTATCTAATGCGTCACGCCCATTATTTGCTGTTTCACTATCAAACCCTAGCTTATTTATGATTTTTTGTGCCAATCGTTGATTAATAGGGTTGTCTTCAGCTAACAGAATTGTTTTATGCTGAGTGCTATTGGTATTGGAGTGGGGAGAAACTTCTTTATGGTTAGGGGTATGTTCACTGTAACGCTTGAAGTCAGTATGGTTTTCAATAGTATAAATTTCTTTATATTTTTGAAGGGTAATCTCAAACCAAAAAACAGAGCCTTTTGCTAACGTACTCTCTACATAAATATTTCCATTCATCATTTCAACTATTTTTTTTGAAATGGTTAATCCTAATCCTGTTCCGCCATATTTTCGAGTCGTCGAAGAATCTGCCTGCATAAATGGATTAAACAGGCATTCAATTTGCTCACTTGAAATACCAATACCTCTATCTCTCACTGCTATTCGCAAGGTTAGCGATACGTTGGTTTCTTCAAGTTTATGTATTTCTAAAGACACTTCACCATGATGCGTAAATTTGATAGCATTACTTAACAAATTAATCAAAACTTGGCGAAGACGCCCAGCATCGCCCTGAAGATGAACAGGCAAATCGGCATCCATCACTTTTTTAAAGCAAATTCCCCTTTTTAGTGTTTGAAGTTCAAATATCTTTACCAGCTCATCAATCAGCACTGAAAAATCAAACTCGATGATTTCAAGAGCAACTTTTCCTGACTCTATTTTAGAAAAATCAAGAATACTATTGATAATACTTAGTAACGATTCAGCACTTTGGCTTATTAGAGTAGAAAATTCTTTTTGTTCTTCAGTGAGTTGTGTTTCTAATAGCAAACTGCTCATGCCTATAATACCGTTCATGGGTGTGCGTATTTCATGACTCATATTCGCTAAAAATATACTTTTTGCTTGATTTGCAGCTTTCGCCTGATCTTTAGCTAAAATAAGTTCTGCTTCGATTTTTTTTCGTAGCGTTAAATCGTTTACAAGCTGTTCGGAATAATCGGCAAGCTGTTTACGTACCATTTCTTTTTCTAATACTTCATTTTTTAATGAGCTTAATGTCTGTTTTAATTTTTCTGTCATGGTATTAAACATTTGGGCAAGCACACCAATTTCATTTGTACTCGTAATATTAACGCGATAAGAAAGATTGCCTTGCGTAATAATCTCTGTACCGCGTTGAAAATAGCTTATGGGCACTAAAATATTTCTTCTTATAATCACCCAAAAAATAGTAATAATCAGGCTGAACATCATCAACCCATAGAATGCTATAGATTGCCTTTGCATGGAAATGGCCAAAATATGCGACTGATTAAGATCGTTAATTTCTTCAGCGCCATCTAACATATGCTGCGTTACCACTAGCAAAGCGCTAATTGTTCTTGCCTGTAACTCTTTATGCGTCTCAAGCGAACCGCCATGATGGCTCTCAAAAATGTACGCTGCCATTAGGCGTTTATATAATGTATCTACTGTATTTTTATTCTTAAGCACTTCCTCTTTTAAAAGGTTTTCAGCAGGTAGCGCATACGTATGATTATGGATAGACGCATCGATATTATTTACTTTTTTTTCCCATAATTGCTTTGAGCGGGTTTCCTGATACAAAAACGTTTCTGTAAGAACAAATCGCAAGCTTGTTATATCACTGATTAACCGGCTAGCTACTTTAGAATCTTTAGCATGGCGAGACAACTCAAGGGAAGTAAAATACAAACTTATCCCTACAAGGATCATAAATAAAGCAGCAATTGCCCCAAGAAAATTAGCTTGGCTTCGTAACCTCATAGCGCTCTCTAATGAATTAAGGTAACAGCAGCAGGTTGAATACTTTTTAATGCATCAATATAAATATAATCAAGATAATTAGGAACATGTTTATTTTTTACTAGGCCATGTTTAATAGCCCACCGGCTTTGATCATCTAACGCCAAAATAAGCGATTGGTCTAGCTTCACATCAAAATCTGCAGGATTAAATATTCGCGTAACTAAGTTCGTATCCATATGAATAAACGCTTCAATAATATCTCTGGCAGCCGTAGGTTTTTGTCGTATAAAATCTATGGATTCTGGCAAAGCGGCTACAATTTTTTTTATTATGTCAGGATGCTTAGCAATATACTCTTTTTTACCTACCAAATTAAATCTAAACCTGAATTCGTCAGCGCCATAAAATAGTGAAATATTATCTGCCATTTTACTTTGTAGCTGTGCAAGATAAGGGTGCCATACAACTACCGCATCCGTTTTTCCTGTTAATAATGCATTCACAAGTTGATTAGGTTTTAGGTTAATAAGCTGAACATTTTTTTCTGGTACATGATGTGAAACTAATAAAATATCTAGCATGAATTGCATGTTAGTACCAAGAGATAACCCAATTTTTTTGCCTTGCAGATCGCCAATATTGTTAATACCACGATCTTTTCTCGCCACAATTGCTGTTGCCCAACGCGCATTAGATAAAGCGCTGATAATAGCGATTTGTTCGCCATTCATTACTTTAAACATAAAGGGAGTATCTGCCGCTACTGCCAAATCAGCCTTATTTTCTAACATGGCTTGCAGGCCTTGCATACCTAACTCGTGAGGCTGATTAGTGACCTCAACCCCTTGCTGTTGAAATATCTTGTTGTGCAAAGCAATAAATAGAGGGCCTGTATAAATTTGAGTAGGAAGAGCAATAGTTACTTTGTCTAACGTTTTCAATTGGGAAGATTTAGAAGCATAGTGGTTGTTAGCCAGCAACAATAAACCTGCTACAAACAGACTCCCTACTCCTAATAATCCCCATTTTTTCATTTATATAGTCTCCACACTTCTGAGGCGCTATCGTAGAGGCCATGTTCATTCAATATTAGCCAGCCTGCCTACTCCATCTCCTTCTATTGAGAGTAGGCACTTGATTAATTCATTCACTAATCAATTAAGATCTAACCCAGCCATGCTTATAAACTTTCTGCCGCAAATTCAGCCAGGCGTGAACGCTCACCTCTTTGCAATGTTACATGCCCACTATGGTTCCAGCCTTTGAAGCGATCAACCACATACGTTAAGCCTGAACTACCCTCACTCAAGTAAGGCGTATCAATCTGATTTAAATTTCCTAAACATACAACTTTGGTACCATTGCCTGCGCGTGTGATGAGGGTTTTCATTTGTTTTGGTGTCAAATTCTGCGCCTCATCTATCACCAAAAACTTTTCAATAAATGTTCTTCCACGCATAAAGTTCATTGATTTAATTTTAATACGACGATTGAGAATTTCTTGGCTCGCAGCTTTGCCCCATTCTCCTTGCTCATTACAATTTTTCATTAAGACTTCAAGGTTATCTTCTAAAGCCCCCATCCAAGGAGCCATTTTTTCAGTTTCTGTTCCCGGTAAAAATCCAATATCTTCACCAACCGATACCGTTGCCCGCGTTACAATAATTTCACTATAGATATTAAGCTCTAGGGTTTGCTGTAACCCAGCAGCTAATGCTAGCAAGGTTTTTCCGGTTCCTGCTTGCCCTAATATCGTTACAAAATCAATTTCAGGATCCATCAATAAATTTAACGCAAAATTTTGCTCTCGATTTCGGGCCGTAATGCCCCATAAGGCATTTTTAGTATGGCTAAAATCATGTAATGTGCGCAGTACCGCTGTACGATCATTTTTAGACGTAACCATCGCGCAAAATGGGTTATTGCCGTTTTCAGTATAAATACCTTCATTTAACAGAAAGGTAGAACAAATATTACCTGTGAGTCGATAGTACGTATCTGAATCTTGCTGCCACGATTGCGTATCTTCTAATTCATCCCAAAAATTATCGGGTAAGGCACGAATCCCTGCTGGCAACAAATCTGTATCTTCAAGTGCTTTATCATTAAAGTAATCCTCAGTTGCAATACCTAAGGTTTTTGCTTTAATGCGCATGTTAATGTCTTTACTGACCAAAATAACATGGAACTTGCCGCGATGCCGCGACTGTAAATTAAGCGCTACCGCTAAAATATGATTATCAGGTTTAGCCCCCGCTAGCATAGGCAATTGCAATGTCATTGCTTCGGTTTGGAGGTACAAGCGACCCGATGCCATTCCTCGAGAGATTTCCGCCAGCGGTATCCCTTCATCAAGCGCCAAATGCTCGTTATCCAGCAAGGTGAGCATATGATCTAACACCCGGTTTACTTGCCGCACGTTGCGTGCAACTTCTGTCATTCCTTTTTTATGATTATCGAGTTCTTCCAGTGTCATCATCGGCAGATAAACATCATGCTCATGAAAATGGAACAAGCTATGAGGATCATGCATTAATACATTGGTATCTAATACGAATAACTTATGCGTTGGTACACGCGGCGCGCTACGACGGCTGCTTTGGCGGCGAGGAGTGGTGGTAGTTGACATAGCCCTATCTCCATGAAGAATACCATTTGCCTTGATAATCTGCTCAATCCCGTTCTTTACTTAACCCGCATAAGATAAGAAGGATATATAGGGCATTCACTAGGACATCTGGTATAAGCTGTATTTTTCGGAATTTATTTTCAAACAAGCTCTAAGAATCTGCTTATACACGTTAACAAGCCAGTGCCTTGATTACCCTAACCTTTGAAGTAGCCATTGATGAGTTTCTTGTATGGCAAAACCCAAAAAGGCACCATAGCCATAGTTGTAGCAGCGATAAACAGCGCTCAAAGATAAGAAAAGCCCAACGTATGCCTCAAATGTTAGCGTTAGGTTAGTGTTAATAAGGCACTAACCTTCACTTTAAAGTGTAACCTTGTTTACCCAAACTTTCGAGTAGCCCTGCGAATATCGTGTTGCTTTTTAAAGACCCCCCTCTACGCTTTTCTTCCCCCCTTTCCAATTGCTTTAATTACTCTCACTGCCTTAACTTTTTAAAACAAAATCGAAATGCGAAAAATTGCGTTTATAAATAGGCTTCATTAACGCGGGACTAATTTCTGCCAGATGAATCCATTCAGCAAAAAAATCATTAAATTTCTTTTGACCTTCCCCTACCTTAAGATCATCGCAATGTTTGATTGGCTCTAACCTTTGCACTAAAAGAAGATAGGCATCGGCTGCATGACGATGCTGTATAGAGCGCTCAGAAAACTTAAAATAATGTTGGCCTGCCACCAAAGCAATAATGGCGATGCTCATTATTAAAATTATCTGAGGCGAAGCTTCAAAACCGGGCCTTGCCATTAGCGCTACGACTGCCATAAAAGCGGCAGAAAAAATAACCATAACACTAATTGCAATATCAAGCATCTCACAAAAATACGCAGATTGATAATGTGCATTTTTGATGGAGTACACTCGCTTTTCCCACGATTTAACCCATGTGTCTGGCTGCATCGAACACTCCTTGCTCACGCTAAAAACCTCTGTAAAAAAGCCTTAGGATTTGTTCTTCACCCTTTAAATCCCCTTTTCTGAGCCTGTTCTTTACCGATTTGAGCAGGCTTCAAAAAACTTATCGACACAAGCTAGACAGCATAAAGACCATTCACTGCTGCAGTGGTACTTCCCCTAACCACTACGCCAATACGTTTACAGATGAAGTCAGCCTTTACATGAACTTACGCATCTACAATTGTTGCAAATTTATTTAATGCATCATCGATCATTACTTCGGTATGCGCCGCCGACATAAACCCTGCTTCAAAAGCAGAAGGAGGCAAATACACGCCCTGATTTAACAAGGCATGAAATACACGCTTAAAGCTTTCTTGATCACACTTTCTCATCGCTTCATAAGAATCAGGCACGCTTTCTAAGCAGTAAAAACCAAACATACCCCCTAATGACTGAGCGCAAAAAGCATGGTTTGCTGCAATGCGATTAATGCCTTGTACAAAGCGCTGTGTGACTGTACTCAAGTGTTGGTAAAAACCTTCACGCTGAATAATTGCAAGCGATGCCAACCCAGCTGCGACTGCTACAGGATTACCTGAAAGCGTGCCTGCTTGATACACTGAACCTAAAGGCGCCAAATGCGCCATAATATCTTTACGCCCACCAAACGCGGCAACAGGCATGCCTCCGCCAATCACTTTTCCTAAGGTTGTAATATCAGGGCGAATACCCATTAACCCCTGCACGCACTCTAGGGCAACTCTAAAGCCGCTCATCACTTCATCAAATATCAGCACCACTCCATAGTCGTCACACAATGTTCGTAATGTTTGTAAGTAGGCTTGGGTAGGAATAATCATATTCATATTACCTGCTACAGGCTCAATAATGACCGCAGCAACTTTATCACCTAACTGCTTAAAGGCATTTTCGAGTGCTTCGGTATCATGATAAGGTAACACTACCGTTTGTGAAGCTGTGAGTTCAGAAACTCCACCTGAGGTAGGATGACCAAATGTTAATGCTCCTGACCCTGCTGCCACTAATAAACTATCGGAATGCCCGTGATAACACCCCTCAAACTTGATTAAAAGATCACGCTTTGTAAACCCTCGTGCTAATCGAATAGCACTCATCGTGGCTTCAGTACCCGAACTTACTAGCCTTACCTGCTCCATTGAAGGTAAAAGACGGCATAAGGTTTCTGCCATTTCAATTTCAGCTTCGGTAGGCGCACCAAAACTTAAACCATGTTCTGCCGCTTTTTGAACTGCCTGAACAATTTCAGGATGCGCATGACCAGTAATCGATGCACCCCAAGAGCCTACTAAATCAAGATAACGTGTTCCCTCAACATCCCAAAGATAAGCTCCTTCACCCTTGCGAAAAAAACGAGGCGTTCCTCCAACCGATCGAAACGAGCGCACCGGAGAATTGACTCCTCCCGGATTCGTTTGCTTCGCACGTTCAAATAAACTTTCATTGGTTACACTCACGACACACTCCTTAAGAAGACCAAGACCCAAACAGTAAAAAAGCTTTCGATCTGTAATTGTAGCAATGGATGACTAAAACCACGCAGTGTTATTGATTAATGCATCTAACTTCACAAATTTTGCTCAGGCATGAATAAAGGGCTGCTATACTTTAAGCACAGGATTTTGGAGCCGTTTTGCATAGGCTCTATACGGACTGCCATACCTTGCTACAACTTGTTACATCAAGTTGCAATACGTTGGCTTAGGTCTTGGCTTAGGTCCTAAAAAGGAATATGCATCATGAAACCTCAAATCAAATCTTTTTTTGACGAAGCAACGTCTACTTTTTCGTATATTGTGTATAAGGAAGAGGGATGCGCCTGCGCTGTGATTGATGCAGTGATGAACTATGACCCTAAGTCTGCACACACATCGAGTCAATCGGCTGATCAAATCATTCGATTCATGAAAGAACATCGCTTAAGCTTGAATTGGATTCTTGAAACGCATGTTCATGCTGATCACTTTTCAGCTGCCCACTACTTACAATCTACCTTGGGCGGTAAAATAGCCATAGGCGCGCATATTGAGCACACGCAGCGCCTGTTTAATCCGTTTTTTTATCTTCAAAAAAATAACGCAACTCCCGAGAATTTTTTTAATGTGTTGCTGCAAGACAATCAAACATTCAATATTGGCGATCTTACGGTAACAGCCTTGCATGTGCCAGGCCATACCCCTTGCGATATCGCGTATCACATTGGAGATGCCGTGTTTGTAGGCGATACACTGTTCATGCCTGATCTAGGCACTGCACGCTGTGATTTTCCCGGGGGAAATGCTGCCGCTCTCTATCAGTCAATTCAAAGAATTCTAAATTTTCCCGATGATACCCGCCTATTTATGTGTCACGACTATCCCTCATCGCGCCAGGGCGGAGAAGAGCCTCGATGCGAAAGCAGTGTGGCTGAACAGCGTACACATAATATTCATATTCATACAGGAATTAGCGAAGCTGAATTTGTCGCCATGCGTACTGAGCGAGATACAACCCTAGAACTACCTGCTTTAATACTTCCCTCTCTTCAAATTAATTTACGCGCAGGGCAATTCCCCCCGCCTGATGCCAATGGAATTTCTTACCTTAAAATTCCGCTCAATACATTTTAGTACGCGCTGCACTCTACTCTGCTCACACCCTCTACTTAAGTACTACTAAGAAGCATGCCGCAAAAGGCAAGCGTGTTACCACATGCGCTTACACTCCTAAAGATATTGGTGTATACCTTATTTACTATCATCCTGATTTTTCCAAAGCCTCAGCTTGAGTTAGAATAAGGCTTGAAGCTCTAATATTAGCCAATTAACAGCCAGCTATCAGCCAGTTTTTACCTAGAAAAAACATTCATAATCTAAGAAAACTGTTTACTTTGTAAGGAAAGCGCTAGTGTCTTATGTCAATCTGTGGGCTTTAAATAAGGGACGTATCCCCTGCCTACCCCGTTTTAAATTCGCTGCACTCACGCTATCACTTTTTTTAGCCGCAAACGAAACAAACGCAGCACTTCCTGAAGCTATTACTGAAACAACCAACCCTTCCCCACAAACTACTGAGCCATTGATGCCTGTGCCATTAACAGGCCAGAAAGAAACCACACTCGAAGCTAACTATGTTGAGCGTAATGCAGATAAGGTTCATGCAAAAGGCAATGTAGTTATTCAGCATGAACTCTGGACAGCCCAAGGCGAATCGCTAGATTATGATTTGATGGCAGAACGCTTGAAAAGCACCCAACCCATCACGCTGATTAACCCTGCGCTCACCATTAAAGGAGAGTGTGTTGATTTAAATTTACAAAATAGAGCGGGCACTGTGGATAAAGCGAGTGTTCATTTCTTTGCTACTCCACGCGCTCCAGCCCGTTACTTTAGTGCCGAAAAACTTACCCTTCATGATGAAAATCATGCAACGTTAAACAAAGTACAATTTTCAGGATGCCCTGGCCCAGATCCTGATTGGTGGATTGAAAGCAAAAAAATCACCTTAGATCAAAGTAAAGGCATTGGCGAAGCACACGACGCTGCCCTTTATTTTAAAGGGGTGCCTTTATTCGTAACCCCTTGGATGGATTTTTCACTGACGGGACAACGCAAAAGTGGTTTATTGCTCCCAACCTTTGGCACAAGTTCTGAACGAGGTTTTGAGTTTCAAACCCCAATATATTTGAATCTTGCGCCTAATTATGATGCTACTCTTACTCCACGCTACATGACAAAGCGCGGTCTCCAGTTAAACTCCCAATTCCGCTTTCTTACCCCGCATCAAAAAGGGGAAATGGATGCCGAATGGTTACCGAATGATAGCCTTGAAGGTACCAGCCGCTACTTATTCAGCATTAAAGATACCGCACAAATTCGCGATAGCATGGGATTTTCATTTTTACGATTGAATCTTAATAAAGTCTCTGATGAACGCTATTTTGTCGACTTTGCTGATCGCGTAAGCTCAACTTCCCAAGGAACATTACCGCGCGAAATTGATTGGACAAAAGGGTTCAATGCCCCGCTAGATACCAGTATTGTAGGGCGCTTTCGCTTTCAGCGTTTTCAAGCCCTTCAAACTCAGCCGCAAGATATGCCGTATGAGCGCACCCCGCAGTTTAACCTCAGTACCAATACCCCTTTAAAAGGCATTGCACGCGGCCTTTCGCTTTATAGTGAATCAGAAGTCGCCCGCTTTCGCCAAGCTATACTGCCCTCTGTTGACCGCATGATTTTTTATCCGCAATTACGTTATAACCATCGCACCCCTGCTACGCAATTTGATGCCAATGTAGGCGCGAATGGGCGGCTCTATCGCGATAATGGCAGCACCACACAAATTTGGACACCAATCACCAGTCTGGATGGCCGATTATTTATCGAGCCTGATAAACCTAGCCCTTACTTACCCATGCTCGAACCTAGAGCCTATTACGTTTATATTCCTTACCGTGATCAATCAGGCGCTCGTATTATTGATAGCGCTCCGTTTGCGGCAGAAGATTTAGGGTTATTCAGCATTAATGATTTTACTGGCTCTGATCGTATTAATGATGCTAATCGCCTTACCTTAGCCATGAATGCACACTGGAAGCACCCTACGCGAGATACCGAACGGCTTGTGGTAGGGATTGCACAGCGTTTTTCATTTCAAACTCCACAAATTAGCCCAGGCGATCTTAAAAGTAAGAATCCCTTATTCGTTTATGCACGCGGAGAAATGGGGCCAGGATTTAATTGGACAACCACCGCAAGCTACGATGTAGATACCAAACTTGTGCAACAAGTACAAATGGGGTTTCAATACCGCCCTACCGACAGCCTGCTATTTAATAGTATTTATCGTTATCAGCGCGATGCGCAGCTCACTGCACAGCCTAACGAAAATTGGAAACAGCTCGATTTTTCGGGCCAATGGACGCTCTCAAATCAATGGAAAACCGTATGGCGCTGGAACTATGACCTCGAAAACAAAAAAACACTCGAAGCATTAGGAGGCCTTGAATATACACGCGGTTGCTGGGGTATTCGTGCCGTAGGCCAACATTTAGTCACCAGCTCCACTAGCTCAAACCATGCCTTCTTTATTCAATTGGAACTTGAAGGGTTAGGCCAACTAGGTGCAAATCCTCTTGAAGCATTGCGTCGCTCGATTCCTGGATATGTAGATAACTCTACTGCCTCGCAATCACAATTTAACTCGCGCTAAAGATATAAAGGCAGCAGCTAATACCCACGAACAGACTCAACTAGTTTCATTTCATGTTAGGCTTACTGATGATGCGTTGTGATAAGTTTTATAGCAACGCTCACGTTAAATATGCTTATTAAAGCGTGTCTTATGCCAGTTTAACCTGCACTGAAAAGGATACCCCTATGGCAGTTTCAGTCTTTGATCTGTTTAAAATTGGTATTGGCCCTTCAAGCTCGCATACAGTGGGGCCTATGCGTGCAGCCAACCTTTTCTTAGCTAAGCTTAGGGAAGCTAATCTTTTCTCAAGCATTGCGCGAATAGAAGTCAAACTATTTGGCTCTCTAGGGGCAACAGGTAAAGGGCATAGTTCTGATAAGGGTGTTATTTTAGGTTTAATGGGTGAGCACCCCGATACGATTGATATTGATCGTATTCCTGATTATCTCTCAAATCTTGCATCCTCTGGCATTTTAACGCTTGATCACCAGTATCCTATTTCCTTTAATGCAAAAACCGATGTTCTTTTCTACCGGCAAGCCTTGCCTGAACACCCTAACGCGCTACGATTTTGTGCCTTGAATAGTCAAGGAAAGCTCCTGAAAGAAAACACCTATTTATCGGTAGGAGGCGGGTTTATTGCCTCGTTAGGAGCCGCCAATACACAGGTTTTAGAAACGCCTAAAAAGCTGCCCTTCCCCTTTACCTCTGCCAAGATTCTTTTAGAACTATGCAATACCCATCAGCTCAGTATTAGCGCCTTAGTCATGCAAAATGAGAAAAGCTGGCGCAGTGAAGAAGCTATTTTAGCGGGCATTGATCAACTATGGAAAACCATGCAAGCCTGCGTGCAACGCGGCTTAACTAAAACAGGCACGCTTCCTGGCCCTCTAAATATTAAACGGCGCGCACCAGACTTGTATGCCCAATGGTTAAAAAATATTGAAGGCGCTACGGTTGACCCCCTTACGGCGCTCGACTGGGTCAATATTTGTGCCATCGCTGTGAATGAAGAAAATGCGATGGGCGGTCGTGTTGTTACAGCACCCACCAATGGTGCCGCGGGTGTTATTCCAGGTGTGCTGCATTATTACGAACGCTTTGTTCCTCATGCAAACCAACAAGGCATTACTGAATTTTTCCTCACCGCCACCGCCATTGGTTTGCTCTATAAACTGAACGCCTCTATTTCAGGAGCCGAAGTCGGCTGCCAGGGCGAAGTAGGTGTTGCCAGCTCTATGGCAGCCGCAGGCTTAGCCGCAGCGCTAGGCGGAACGCCCACACAAATTGAAAATGCAGCAGAAATTGCGATGGAACATCATTTAGGAATGACCTGTGACCCTGTGGGTGGATTGGTACAAATCCCATGTATTGAACGCAATGCAATGGGCGCAGTAAAAGCCATTAATGCAGCCCGCATGGCTTTACATGGCGATGGCAAACACTATGTATCACTCGATTCCGTTATTAAAACCATGTGGGAAACGGGTGCTGATATGAAAACCAAATATAAAGAAACATCGCGGGGCGGCTTGGCAGTTAATATTGTTGAATGTTAACTACACTCTCTTAAAGAATGTATTGAGAATAAAAATGTTTAAAAAATCACTTGTTTTATTATCTTTATTAACTTTCTCTAATAATATTTGGGCTGCAACATTTACAAATAAATCATCCTGGGAAGCTTCTACGTCTGGAGTTACTATAGACGAGCCTGTGTTCGCTGGGTGCAAGGGAACTGTTGGTGCACAAAGTTGTACAGACTACCCAAATGGCGTATTTACTGATACCAAAGTGCTGGGTCAAGCAGAATCATTTATTCAATTTGATTAGAAGTTACGCAGTTGAGATAACGGAGTAGAGAGGTTTGGAAATATAAACCCGCACAGCATTTCTAATGATGGCAGTCTTAGCTTCACGGTGGAGCCTTAGGGTCAGGTCTCCCATTGCACAAAACAGATTTTATAAGTACACCCAAGTAGATGAAGCAGAATAAATAAAAATGGATAAAATCATGTGCAGTGGGAGACTTGACCCCAATTTTTTTGTGACCCCAATTTTTTTGACCCCAATTTTTTACAATTTTTCTATACATTCATTTAAAACTAATCATGAGAATAAATATGTTTAAAAAATCACTGATTTTATTATCATTACTAGCTGCATCTCCTAACATTTGGGCAGATATGACTTACACGAATAGAGCAGCATGGGAAGCCGCTGTTCCAGGCGCAATTTTAGATGAGCCTGAGTTTGTCGGATGTAGCGCTCAAAGCTGTACTTACTACTTTAATCAAGACTTCACTGATACCAAAGTACTTGGACAAGTAGATTCAATTCTTCAATTTAATTCTATAACAGGAATAGGAATACAGCATGGTAACTTTAGTGCTATCGGATTTAATGTTGGCACGCAAGGTGTTAATGTTGGTGGAAAATTAGCATTTGGAATGGGTGATGCTGCTCAGCAGTACGTAGTTCCCTCTAGTTTTACAGGTGGTTTTTTTGGAATAGTAATAAATGGTATAACTCAACTCAATATACTGAGAATTATTCCAATAAGTTCTACACCAGTAACCTATACATTAAGTAACATTCAGACTTCAGTTTCACCTACTCCCGAACCCGAAACCTACGCAATGCTTCTGCTTGGTTTAGGAAGCATCGGCTTTTTAAGAAGAAAAGCACGCACTAAGAAATAATTTAAATATTAAACTTATTGATGCAGCTAATGCCATAGCTTTAAAGGTGCCTAGCTTAATCATCCATAGAAAAGCCTACTCGTAATCCTAGTAACCTAAAAGCGCTTAGCAAAAATAATTCTATTTCACGCCTTAGCTTATTAACAACACTTGCATCAACAAACCCTTGCTCTTTTGGGCATCCTGAGCCATACAAATAAGTGTTTACCCTATTAATTTGTTTTGTAAATCAATACGGTAATTGAATACATATTCACGCTTGTGTAGAAAATAAAAATGGCTTTCAGGAGAATACAAAATGCACACCAAGCCTTTTCTTTTGGGTATCGGCAGTATCATTCTTTTATACGGATGTGGAGGGGGCGCCTCAACGACTTCAAGCGTACCAGCAGGCCCCAACTCTACAGCAGTGGTTGGAGTTGAAACCCCATCGTCTGTTGCTGTTGTTACAGCCCGATAAGAGAGAACAATCACTATGATAAAAAAAACGTTTCAACTTTCACCTTTACGTGCATTCATCTCTCTTTTAAGCCTTGCTTCTTCTAGCTCCATTTTGGCTTTGCCTCCTTCAACATCAGCGTACAATACAGACATTCAACATAGCTCTGTACAAGATCAAACCTCTGAAGCCATTGCTCAAGTGAATCAAATTACCTGTTTTATGAAAAGTATGGCACCGGCTGAAATGGTAAACCGAGGGCCGTATGTTGCATTAGTCAACGAAAAAGCTTGTAAAAGCGACAGCCGCTCAGATGCCAGTGGCAGTGCAAATACCTCCTCAGGCGGCGACCAAATTAACTACATGCGTGCCATTGTTGATTCAACACGCGCCGATAACGATTCCCCTATGCGTGTAAAAGTATGGGTTGAAGACGAAAATGAAGGCCGAAGCTCTACCATTTTCGTGAACCTTTCAGCTACCACACCACCTAGCACTGCAAATCCATACGGTACGTTTAGAATGGATTTTGCTTTACCAAATCCCGACAATATCGCTAGCCCTATGATGCAAGGCTTTATTGATGCCTCAGATACTGGCCTCAGCTTTGTAGAGCGCGATGCAGAAGGCAGTAACCCTGAGCAATTTACGCGCATGCGTTTACAAACCAGCGGCACGCTATCAGGCTCGGGCGCAGCCTCACTGCGCTCTCATGACTCTATGGATAACACGCTAACTGAAATGACCTTTGCTTACAATAGCGATTTTTTCCGACGCAATAATGGTACGCAAGATCATTGTTTTTCAAGACAAGAAAACGAAGCCAGCTCATCGGTATGGCAATATGGCTTATATGATGGAAATACTGGCGATCGCATTGATGTGAAATCAGGCTTCCCCATCAGCGTCACGTTAAATAATGTGCCTTATCAGGGGTATATCGGTTATTACGGAATCTCACTACCCGAAAGCGTGCAAAGCCAGCTCACAGATGGTATGACCATTAAACGGTTTAATGGAAACAGCGATGCTAATTACACGCTGAAACTCTCTAGAGGCCGCCTGATTAAATATACGAAAAAATCGCGCACCTTAGCATCGATTGATCAGCTTCCTTTCCAGTTTTTTCCTAACGGGCTGACCATAAATGGTTTACCTGAAGGCGCAACCAATGCCATGCTGCAAGCTAAATGGGATGAAACCTCACACTCTATTATCATTACTGCTTATTCACAGTGTGGTCAAAATGGCTGCTTACTCAAAGATCTTCCTATGCCTATCTCTATCGCAGGTAGTACTTTAGCAAACCAAGCGCAAGGCGGCATACACGCTAATTCGCAAACCTTAGGCGGCGATCTTTTCTTAACCAAAGAAGCTTTACTGCAAAGCACGCAAAATATTTTTTATCGCTCTTCACAATTGGTGTATCCAAACGATACAACCGAAGTACAAGGCAAAACTTTTCACTGTATTTCTAATTGTATGACAGCGACTAGCCTTTCAAACTTCGCTACCCGCTCTACCAGTAACGCTACTACACCATTTACAAGTGCTGAAAATAATTTTGGCCCTGTATCAGCCAGTGCTGTTATCAGTTATCAAATGAATAGCCAAGGGGAGCTAGAAGATACCTCTAACCATCAAGCAGCTATTTGGACAGCCTCTTCTGACGCTTTACAAGGCACATTTTATGGTCAGGGTATTCGCTCAGGTCGCTTAGTGACTACGCTTGCTGACCTTGAATGCCAGCCAAGCAGCAACACCTATTGTTCATGGAAAGCGGATGCCGTTGAAAGTTATTATGAATGGGAAACCGGGCCTAATAACTGGAATAAATTTTCAGGGTTAGTGGATAGTCAAAGTAACCCTGTTACCTTTGATGCGCCTCTGCAATTAAGCTATAACGTGCCCAATAATGCTAGCCTTTATGGTGAGCTTGCAGGCCGCACTATTTCTTTACAATATGCAGGTTTTGGGCAACTTTGGGGTATTCCTGGGCATTGCGTAAGTGCGCGTGATAATAGCGAAGTTAGCTGCGATACACAAAATGCGCGTTATGTGCCAGCCTTTACTATTCCAGCCACCGTCGAAGAAGGTGCAGTCAGTGATGAGCATGTTACGTACTTAACAAAATGGCTAGATCGTGAAATTCGCTTCAAAAAAGTTGATGCAAGCAATTGCAGCAGCCTTACGCTTGGTGATGCCTCGCAATTACCTGCTACAACGGGCGTAAAAGATCCTAGCAATTCTACGAGCGATATTTACATTGGGGAAAAACCCTCGCTGAGTACTACAGCGCCGCGTGTAATTCATGGGGTAGTTCAATACTAAAAACTGATAACGTTTCATGCATCCTTGGTTAATAAAACAGGGATGCATAGGAGTTTTTAGGGTTCTTCAGCCACGCGTAGCAACCGACCGTACATCCCTTTTAAATAGCGCAATTCAGATGCCTATCTTGCCCCGATACATCGGCATAAGAGATGCATAAATAAGCACATTTAATTGAGACGATTAGTATCAGTCCTATCTAAATGAGTGCAGTATTATGATAGTTAAATCTCCCCCTCACAACTTTCTCAATCCTCTCAATACCCTTACCTCCCTTAATCGTGTGATTCAACTCACACTCATCATTTCTCTCTTTGCGCATGCATTTGGTTTTTTTATCTGGAAAATGAATCACTCTAAGCTTATCGTTAAACCCATCTATAAAGTTTCTTCAAAACACCTCACACTGCGCGTTCAATCAGGGTTTCTTGTAAAGCACCCTAGCTTTAGTGCTCCCCATCAGGTACATCGCACTGATGCTTCTATCAAACCTGCTACTGCTATGCCCATCGCTCCATCAACACTTAACCCTACCTCTCATTCTTCATCTCTCCCTAATCCCTCCAATGCCCCAAAAACTGTTAAACACATTATTGCGTTACCCAAAATTATTGCATCAACTCAATTACTTGAAGTCACATCAGCCCCATCGCCAACGATAAAAACTACTCCACTTGCTGATACAGCTTCTTCTGCTCCATTATCGAAAGCAAACTTTGCAGCAAACCCTGTATCTGAAAAAGATACCTCCTCTTCCAAACCTACGCCTCCGATGCCTATTCAAGGGGTTCAGCTTTTTTCGGCGCCTCTTCCATCGATGTTGTCTTCAGCTCCTGTCGGGTACAAACCGGACTCAAAAATTTTTAGGCATCCTTCAACATTACCTACCAATCCTGCTTTATCTCATCAACCCCTTGCCACACATCAAAATGCTCCAGCTTCCTACACACTTCAAACAGCGCAACGCGAGATGGAATCCGCGGTAAAAATGCGTGAAGCACACGTAATATGGGAATGGTCACATTGGTGGGAACAAACAATTGCTCAAAATACTGCCATGCAATCTGTACATAGCGCCCGCTGCCAGCTTCATGAAAGTGTATGGCGTTGTATATATGATGATATACCCTCTCCTGCTACCGCCCCTGACTCAATCGCCTTACAAAATGCGCTACATGCATTAAATGCTGTTCAGGGAAGTGAAATGATTCGCTTTACACTCAACACGGAAGGATATTGGATTACCCAACGTGATCAAACACACCATCAAACCTATGAAAATGTATCGACAGCCTCGGCAAACATATCGCCATCGCTGCCTGAAAGGCATGTAAACCCTACTTCCCTTGAACCTGCGCCAACGACACCTGATACAATAGATAAAAATTTACATTAAAGTTAGAAGTTACACAGTTTGACTCTATCAAAGACTAGGTTACCCCTTATGAGGCATAGAGTAAGGCAGGTTGCTAATTCGCTGAGAAAGCCAAACTGCGTAACTTCTATAAAGTATTGAGGGGGCATATGTCGGGCAATACCTTAGGGCATCTTTTTCGTTTAATGTCATTTGGTGAATCGCATGGTGCAGCGATTGGTTGTGTAGTAGAGGGGTGTCCTCCTGGTTTAGCGCTCAGCGAAGCCGATATACAAGCCGAACTTGATCGCCGTAAACCAGGCACGTCACGCCATGTTACTCAACGCAGAGAACCTGATACCGTTGAAATTTTATCGGGCGTTTTTGAAGGTCAAACAACAGGTACGCCGATTGCTTTACTGATTCGCAATCAAGATCAACGCAGTAAAGATTATGGCAATATTATTGATAGCTTTCGCCCCGGGCATGCCGACTATACTTACTGGCATAAATATGGCATACGTGATTATCGGGGCGGTGGTCGCTCTTCTGCGCGTGAAACGGCGGTGCGGGTTGCTGGGGGTGCTATTGCCAAGTTATGGCTTGCAAAGCACTATGGCATTCAAATACGCGGCTTTATGTCTCAATTGGGCGAACTTCCCCTTACGTTCAAAAGCTGGGATTGCGTTGATAACAACCCTTTCTTTTGTGCTGACCCCTCGCGTGTAGAAGAACTTGAAAAATATATGGATGCCTTGCGCAAATCGGGTGATTCTTGCGGCGCTAAAATAACGGTGGTTGCAGAAAATGTGCCTGTTGGTTGGGGCGAGCCTGTGTATGATCGTTTAGATGCAGATATTGCGTATGCCCTAATGAGCATTAATGCAGTAAAAGGCGTTGAGATAGGCGATGGCTTTGCTTCTGTCGCGCAAAAAGGCACAGAACATGGCGATGAAATGAGCCCTGAAGGGTTTCTTTCTAATCATGCAGGAGGCATACTCGGCGGACTTTCTACCGGGCAAAATATTATTGCACATCTGGCAATTAAGCCTACCTCTAGCATTCGCCTTGATAGACGCTCTATTAATAAAGCAGGCGAAGCAGTCATCGTTAATACTGAAGGCAGGCATGATCCCTGCGTTGGTATTCGTGCCACACCTATTGCTGAATCGATGTTGGCATTAGTATTAATTGACCATGCATTAAGACATCGCGCTCAAAATAGTGATGTTATATGCGATACTCCACGACTGAAGGAATGTAACTCTATTGAGAACCTGATAGCTTCATTAAGACCGGTCGTGTTAAAATAGCGCGCTTCGATTTATACAAAAGTTTATTGTTTAGTTTTTTTAAAACTTCCTAATCATTCTTTAGTATAGTTAATTAAATAGGGTTTTTTATATTCCTTATTGCAGTTACTTAAATAACGTTATTTAAGTAACTTTAGAAGTTACTCAGTTGGCTCTCTCAGCGTGGGACACCCCGCGTGTTGGCAACTTACCGTACTACGTGTACTGTCTGCGTTGCCATGTCTTGATAGTGCTCAACTGCGTAACTTCTATAACTTATTATTTTTACTTTAATCACTTAAATCTAGGAAGCTCTGATTAGTGAGTTTATATAAAAACTCCGGCACACTAAGAATCTGTTCCTTGCAGGCTCTAAGAATTCTCGTAAATTCTCATATAACGCGTCACGCTTATTTATGTAAACCGTTAATCAGAGCTTCCTTATTATTACTATGGAGCCCTTATGACCATTGAGCGTACTCTCTCAATCATTAAACCCGATGCCGTTGCTAAAAATGTAATTGGTGAAATTTATAGCCGTTTTGAAAAAGCGGGTTTAAAAGTTGTGGCTGCTAGAATGGCTCAGCTCTCTACCGATGAAGCAAGTTTATTTTATGCTGTGCATCAAGAACGCCCTTTCTTCAAAGACTTAGTAAGCTTCATGGTATCTGGTCCTGTTATGATTCAAGTACTTGAAGGTGAAAATGCCATTCAAAAAAATCGTGAACTAATGGGTGCAACAGATCCATCAAAAGCAGATAAAGGCACCATTCGTGCAGATTTCGCCGATAGCATTGATGCCAATGCAGTACATGGTTCTGATGGTTTTGAAACAGCCTCTCATGAGATTGGTTTTTTCTTTCCAGGCATGAATATATATAGTCGCTAAGCAGAAACATTAAGTAGAAATATTATGACCTCCCCGGAATCAACTCTTGAAAGTAAGCGCGTTAACCTTTTAGGTTTAACACGGTCTCAAATTGCTCAACTATGTGTTGAAATGGGTGAAAAGCCCTTCCGGGGTACGCAAGTCATGCGCTGGCTTCACCGTATGGGTGTTGACCAGTTTGAAGCAATGAGCGATGTTTCAAAAACGTTTCGCACACGCTTAGCTGAAGCTGCCACAATCATGCTTCCTACGGTGATTCGCGATAGCTCAGCCTCTGATAAAACCCGCAAATGGCTTTTAGATGTAGGGCAAAATAACGCCATTGAAACCGTATTCATTCCTGAAACACAACGCGGTACTTTATGCATTTCTTCTCAGGCAGGTTGCGCCTTAGAATGTTCTTTTTGTTCCACTGGCAAACAAGGGTTTAATCGAAATCTTGATGCAGGTGAAATTATTCTTCAGCTTTGGCATGCAAATCGCACATTAAAAGCAGATGGTTGGGGCGAGCGCCCGATAACCAATGTGGTGATGATGGGCATGGGTGAACCGTTAGCCAACTTTGAAAATGTTGTCAGCGCAATGGAAATCATGCTCGATGATCATGGTTATGGTCTTTCACGCCGACGCGTTACACTCTCTACCTCAGGCATCGTTCCTGCCCTTGATCGCTTACGTGATAGGCTTCCCGTAGCACTTGCAGTATCATTGCATGCGCCTAATGATGCATTACGCGATGTATTAGTACCTATAAATAAAAAATATCCGCTCGATATCTTATTATCGGCATGTGAACGCTACCTGGTGAAAGCACCTCGTGATTTTGTAACGTTTGAATATGTTATGCTTGATGGTATTAATGACCAGCCTGAACACGCACACCAATTAATTGAGATTGCAAAACGGGTACCATCAAAAATAAACCTTATTCCTTTTAACCCATTTCCTGGCACAGATTACAAACGTTCTTCAAATAATACAATTTTTTCCTTTCAAAACCGTCTTATAGATGCAGGAATCGTCACAACCATCCGTAAAACCCGTGGAGATGATATCGATGCAGCATGTGGACAGTTAGCAGGTCAAGTTCAAGATAAAACCAAGCGCCGATTCATTCGTATTCAGAACTCTACACCATAACCCATGCATACTAACCCCTTGCACGGGGATTTTAGGATGAATTTGATGTCTCGAAAAACCTTTACACTGTTTAGTACAATAGCGCTCATGGGCTTAGTTATTATTGGGTGCTCATCAAACTCTTCGCTTATTCAACCGGCAGCTTCGGGCAGTGATCCGATTATTGCTATTACACGTCCATCTCAAGAAAATCAAAGTCAATATCAAGCTCGTTTACATACTGAACTGGCAGCCGCTTACTATTCTCGCAAGCAATACCAAGTTTCTCTAGAAGAAATCGACCAAGCGCTTAAGTTTGACTCTAGCTATGCCCCTGCTTATGGAATGATGGCACTGATTCACGGCACGCTGGGCGATGATAAAGGGGCCGAAAGCGCGTTCAATCGTGCGCTTCAATTTTCCCCTAACGACCCTGATATACGTAATAATTTTGGTGCGTTTTTATGTGAGCGCCGACGCTTTCGAGAATCGTTAGTGCATTTTGACTACGCCTTACGCAGCCCACTTTACCAAACACCACAGGTTGCATTACGCAACGCTGCTGAGTGTGCGTTTAAAGGAGGCGATAAAACCCGTGCCGCGGGATTTTATCAAAAACTAGGCGAACCTATGCCTCAAGAAGCGCCCTTAGTACCCAATGCAGCTTCTACACTAGCGATAAAACCTGCAGCATTACCTCAGCCTGAGCCAGCTCCTTTAAGTGCTACTGCTAAACGTTCTTCTGCCCCTGTACAAAATACTACCCCTCTTCCGCTAGAGGAATCGATAGCCTCTGAACCCGTCACAGAAATTATTCCTGCACAACCGATAGTAAGTTTTAAAACAGCTCCACGCGCTTCGGCGCCCATTAAAAATATAAGTGAAGCGCCTGAAAGCCTACCAACTCCAGCTCCTGCATCGCGTAATACCACCAAATCTTCAGACACCTACCAAAAAGCACAGAAGGCGTATGATGAGGGTGATTTACTTAATGCACAAGATACGATTAAACTTGCCCTGCAGATGAATGCTAACTCGCCAGAAATTCTTCATTTAGCTATGTGTATCGAACGCCGATTCGCCAATATCAAAGAAGAAGAATACTATGCAGGCATCCTTCTTCAACGGTATCCGCAATCCATGCAAGCTCGTTCACTTAATACAACAAATAGGGGATGTTCATGACTTCACTTTTACGGGCTGAAGCAGCGCCTGATAATAGTCAAGGCAGTCATAGCGCTGCAAAAACTTCACGACCAGATGTATTTGGCCAACAACTTCGCCGTGCCCGTCAAAAACTTAATCTGAGCGTTGAAGAAATTGCACAACGTATTAAGCTTGATCCTAAGCAAGTTAGCGCATTAGAAGAAGAGCGTTTCGATGATTTACCTGGCGCAGCGTTTGTTCGAGGTTTTGCAAGACAATATGCACGTATTGTAAATGTGGATGAAACAGCTCTGCTTAATCTTCTTCCTGCCTCTTCTGCGCAATTGCATAGTACGGCAGCACATTTAGGTGTGGTTCCTCGTACCAAAGACTTTGAGTCACGTCGCCGCAATCGAACACTTAAAATTCTTGCAGGTTTGCTCATAGGAGCCGGGGCAATAGGGAGTGGTGTTTACTTTGCTTACCAACATCTTCCTGCAAGCTTTCGTAATGCATCTACGAATACTACAGGCGCCTCTTTATCCCCTATTAATTCAACAACACCAGTTATTGCTGACACCCCTGTTGTAGCAACACCTATCCAGGCACCAGCCTCTGCAGGAGAAGCAACTGCTATTGGAACACCTCTTTCGTTAGCACCACAGCTTTCAACGGCTAAATCAACGCCTTTAGAACCTTCTGATGGTCACGCCGCGCAAACAGGCAGCACTCATATTACGCTGCCAGGTTCTGCGAATGCAGCCCCTCCCCGTATTGAGTTAAATTTTGAAGATCGCGCCTGGGTTGAGATTAAAGATGCTCAAGGCAGAGTTTTGCTATCGCAATCGCAAATGAATTTACCCGGCAGCCATCAAAGCGTTAACGGTACACCACCTTATGAAGTAACTATTAGCAACCCTAGAGCCGTAACCCTACAATATAAGGGTTCAGCACTTGATATTACAAAAACGTATACAAATAATAATATTGCTAGATTTACTCTAGATTAAAATATAGGTATAACATTAGAAGTTACGCAGTTGCGTTTTATCAAGCATGGGATGCCCCGCTTGGCAACACAGGCACTATAACAAATGTGTCTAATTGCCAATACGCTCAGAGAACCCAACTGCGTAACTTCTAAAGATTTTAAAATTTGATTCGAGAGCCTATTATGCATTCTTCATCTGCGATTCTAACGCGTCATCCTACACATACCGTATGGATTGATCATGTCGCAGTAGGGGGTAATCACCCTATTATGGTTCAATCCATGACCAATACAGATACTGCTGATATGGAAGCCACTGCGCAACAGGTGTTTGCATTAGCCAAAGCAGGTTCGGAAGTTGTTCGGATTACAGTCAATACACGAGAAGCCGCCAGCCAAGTGGCTGCCATTAGGGCGCGCTTAGATCAAATGGGCTGTAATGTGCCGCTCGTAGGATGCTTTCATTACAATGGTCACAAACTTTTAACAGAGTTTCCTGATTGCGCTCAAGCCCTTGCTAAATACCGTATTAACCCCGGTAATGTGGGCAAAGGTAAAAAAAGAGATGACCAATTTCATACCTTTATTGAACTAGCTTGCAAATACAATAAAGCTGTTCGTATTGGTGTAAATTGGGGCAGCCTCGACCAAGAACTCTTAGTACGCATGATGGATGAAAATGCTCAAGGCCCAGACCCTTTACCAGCAGAAGCGTTAATGCGTAAAGCGCTGATTGAATCAGCCTTGCAAAATGCTCAACAAGCGGTAGCATGGGGTTTACCTGAAGATAAAATTATTATCTCTTGCAAAGTAAGCGCTGTTCAAGATTTGATTCTTGTTTACAGAGAACTAGCTCAACGTTGTAATTACCCTCTTCATTTAGGTCTTACTGAAGCAGGCATGGGGTCTAAAGGTATTGTAGCTTCAACCGCGGCTCTTTCTGTGCTGCTTCAAGAGGGTATAGGCGATACCATTCGTATCTCTTTAACCCCTGAACCCGATGGCGACCGCACCAAAGAAGTAATTGTTGCTCAAGAAATTTTACAAACCATGGGCTTGCGCTCGTTTGTTCCCTTAGTGACAGCCTGCCCAGGATGCGGCAGAACAACCAGCACTTTTTTCCAAACGCTTGCAGCCAAAGTTCAAAGTTATTTACGGGCGCAAATGCCTGTTTGGAGTACCCAATATACGGGCGTTGAAACCATGACGGTTGCTGTTATGGGCTGTGTTGTGAATGGCCCTGGCGAATCTAAGCTTGCCAATATTGGTATCAGCATGCCGGGCTCTGGTGAAATACCTGTTGCTCCTGTGTATGAAGATGGCGAGAAAACGGTTACCTTGAAAGGTGACAATATTGCTGAAGAATTTCAGGCAATTATTGATCGTTACGTTCAATCGCATTATGGTGATAACGCCTCAAAACCACTATTGAATCAGCCCTTAGCAGAAACCAATACGCCTAAAGTGATTCCTATTCAAGTAGCTTAGTGGTGTAATATAAAATAACTTTTTAAGTTGTTCCACCGCCCCCTCATCTTAACCTTCTCCCTCAAGGGGAGAAGGAATTAAATAGCTTTTACATGTATTGCTAAGTTTCAGTAATTACAGATTTGACTATAAGCAGAATCAATTTATAGCTCTACTTACTTTTACTTATTTCAACCAAACAGGCATTCTCTTTTTTGATAGGAGAAAGCATGAGTCATCAGTTGCACTTATTTGATGAAATGCCGCAGGGCACTACCTCCTGTTGGATTGAAAAAATAGCTCCTGAAACTACCCTCCTTCATCATTTTGCTTCCGCTCACGCTACCCAATTGCTTGCTGCAGTAGAGCCTATCATTCAACATGCGCCTTTTCGCCATATGACAACACCAGGAGGCTTTTGCATGTCAGTCGCTATGACAAGTTGCGGTGAAGTCGGTTGGATAAGCGATATAAAGGGCTACCGCTATTCGCCTGTAGACCCTCAAACTGGGCAGCCCTGGTTACCTATTCCGCCTTTACTAGCACAACTGGCTCACGAAGCGGCAGCGGAGTCAGGTTTTTTAAACTTCACACCTGATACCTGCTTAATAAACCGATACGAACCCGATAACAAATTATCGCTACATCAAGATAAAGATGAGGGCGACTTTGATGCGCCTATTGTTTCGGTATCACTGGGCGTTCCTGCTGTTTTTCTTTGGGGAGGAAACCAAAGAACAGACACTATTACACGCATTCCTCTATTACATGGCGATGTCATCGTATGGGGAGGCGTTGACCGCCTTCGTTTTCATGGCATCATGCCTATTAAAACGAGTTACCATGCGCTAACCGGCACATGCCGAATCAATCTTACCTTCCGAAAAGCTTTTTAATACAAAAGTTTGCACCAAACCATTAAATCTAATAAAATAAAAAATCTTTAAAAATCAATTTCTTACCTTTATATTTATCTGCTATTTAAAAAAAGAATATATGTTTAAAAATTTAAAAATCGTATCATCAATAATAATTTTAAGTTTAGTCAGTGGTTGTGCTACAAGAACTCCTTATGGCGGAGAACCACCAGCACGTGGACAAAATGCTAATTTAAAAACTATTCGGTATCAACCCACTAAATGGAATATACCTATTGTTGGTTATTTAATTCCTAACTCTTCCTTTCTCATTATGGATATGAGAAAGGAACCTGGTCAGGGTGCAGCTATTGCATCCGCATTAACAGGCGGTTTAGGCGCTTTAGTAATTGCCACTAGTATTCAGCAATCAGTTTCTGCATCAGCACCAAAAGATAAAGTACAATTAGTAGATCTCAAAAATATAACTGATCAAGCTTTAGCAAGCAAAATACAATCCGACCCCCGTTACTCTTGGGTTCATTTAAATGACAATGCTCAACCTTCATATATCCTGACACCTCGAGCAATCATTACAATACAAAAAGACAATAAGATAGCAGTTACTGTAAAAATAGAAGCAGAAAGAAAAGACAAATCAGGAAACACTATATGGAAAAACCTTTATGAAGGTTTCAACTCTGTTGGCGAAAAAGAGCTGACAGGACAAGAAGGATGGTTAAGTCATAATGGAATGTATTTAAACCAAGCAGCAGAGCATGGAATAGAAACAGCAGTGACAAATTTTTTAAATGCAACTTCTAAAAATTAACTCTTAGAAGATAAAATTTTATCTACTTGCCAGTTTTGGAAAAATGCCATCAGATTAAAATTAAGCCACAAGCTCTCTTAAAGTTGCAATAATATAGCTGCTATTGATGCAATCAGTGCTTTACTCTTATAAAACTTATAGTGTTTAACTACCCTATAAGTTTTTTACATGGAGATTCCATGAATAACTGCACTCCGATTTCAACGCTTTTTTCTTTTAATAGTGAACTTCCTGCTAATTTTCAAAAAAATAACTTCTTAGATTTTCATAAACGTGATTCTTTAATGATCGCTGAGCGTATTCATGAAAACACCTTAGAAAAAGGCTTCATTTGGAAAAATCATCCGGTGTGCCTCACACTCACATTTCACCCTCAACATATAAATGCCACGGTAGCGATTGATGGCTATCATCAAGAAGCGGCAGATCTAGAGATTTTCAAAGGCCTTGTACACCGAATGCTAGGGTTACATCAGCCCATTGAGACATTTGAATTGCTGTACAGCAATCATCCGCTGCTTGGCCCACTGATTGCAAACAATGCTGGCTTAAGAGTACCGTTAACAGCAACACCCTTTGAAGCGTTAACCTGGGCTATTACGGGGCAACAAATTAGCGTACATGCAGCCGTTTCTATACGACGAAAACTTATACAACGCACAGGTCTGCAACACGCTAACGGACTATGGTGCTACCCGAGTGCGCATCAACTCATTAGCTTTAGCGAAGATGAGTTCAGACAACTAGGATACTCATTAACAAAAGCTCGTACTCTTCTGGCGCTAAGCCATAGCATAGAACATAAGCATCTTAAGTTAGAGGAAGAAATCAATGATCAATCGGTTGAAAAAATAAGGGCGCAACTATTAACGATTAAAGGCATTGGCCCTTGGACTATCAACTATGCACTTTTACGCGGATTTGGCTGGCTAGATGGCTCCTTGCATGGCGACGCTGCTATTCGCCGCCATTTACAAACATTACTGGGTTCTGATGAAAAAATCTCTGAGGAACAGGCTAAACAATGGTTAGCAGAGTTTTCTCCATGGCGGGCATTAGTAGCCGCGCATGTGTGGGCAATGCCTAAATGATCAGGCAATTTGTGTTATCTACCGTATCTTGAGTTCTCATAACGCCCATAATGATCTGAACGGTCATAGCGCTCTGACCGATAGCCTCGATCTTCGCCACGATATCGATGATCCCACCCACGCCATCCGCAGCAGCCTGATAGCAAAGCGCCAGATAACATTAGCATTATTAAAGGTATTTTCATGATGATTCCTTTTATTAACGTTAGAAGATACGCAGTTAAATTCTAACAACGCATGGCAATACAGAGCTGATACATGAAGTACCGCAAGTTGCCAACTCGTAGAGAGCCTAACTGCGTATCTTCTTATCACTTGATAAATTAGCCGTCATGCTTAGCATGCGTGCATACCCTCGTTCTTTACAGAGGTTAATCCTCTCTGATAAACGCTACAACGAACTGCCTCATCATCAAGAGGACACTCAAGCACTGCTCTAAAAATGTTAAACTACGCTTCGCACAGTTAATGTGCGCTTCTCTTTATTCCATACAAGTATTTCCACACCATGACCTCTCCAGCCTTTATTCATCTTCGGATGCACAGCGAATACTCCGTTGTGGATAGCAGCATTACGCTCGCATCTGCCATTCAAAAAGCGGTTGCTTTTGAGATGCCTGCTTTGGGTCTTTCTGATCTGAATAATACGTTCGGCTGGATTAAGTTTTATCAATCTGCGCGCGGTGCAGGGTTAAAACCACTTTTTGGTGTTGATACCTGGATGATGCATAGCGATGCCACGCAGCCTTATCGTGTGCTATTACTATGCGCTAACCAACAAGGTTACCGGCACGTATGCGAGTGGCTTACGCGCGCCTATATATCACCTCATGTTGATGGTCATGCAACAGTACAGCGGGAATGGTTGTGGGAAGCCCCTAATGAGGGTGTTATTGTGCTTTCAGGGGCACGATGCGGAGATGCAGGTCAGGCCATTACTCAAGGGCGTCACGACGACGCAAAAACAATCCTTCAAGGTTGGGCAAATGCGTTTCCTAGCCGGTTTTACATTGAACTTCAACGTGCCGGGCACCCCGATGATGAAAGCTGTGTAAAAGGAAGTATTTTACTGGCATCCGAACTTAACCTGCCTGTTGTAGCTACCCACCCTATTCAATTTCTTGAACCTGAAAGTTTTAAGGCGCACGAAGCCCGTATCTGTATTGCTGAGAGCTATACTATGGGCGACCCACGCCGCCCTAAAACATTTCATGAAAGCCAATACTTTCAAACTTCTGAAGCCATGCAGCGCTTATTTGCTGATATTCCTTCTGCACTCACTAACTCTGTAGAAATTGCGAAGCGCTGTAACTTAATATTTAAGCTGGGTAAACCTGCGCTGCCGCAGTTTCCTACCCCTGAAGGTATGGGTCTGGATGATTTTCTTCGCCAGCAATCTACAGAAGGCCTCGAAAAACGCCTGGAACATTTGGCTAAAACCAGCTCACTCAGCGCCACACGTGAAGCCTATTTTGAACGTTTAGATTTCGAAATTAAAACCATTATTCATATGGGTTTCCCGGGTTACTTCTTAATTGTGGCTGATTTTATTAACTGGGCTAAAAATAACGGCGTACCGGTAGGCCCAGGAAGAGGTTCAGGAGCAGGTTCACTGGTAGCTTACGCACTAAACATAACAGATCTTGACCCTTTGCGTTATCAACTGCTTTTTGAGCGCTTCTTAAACCCTGAACGCGTTTCGATGCCCGATTTCGATATCGACTTTTGTCAGGATGGACGCGAACGCGTCATTGAATACGTGCGTCACTATTATGGTGCTGCGTCTGTTTCGCAAATTGCCACGTTTGGAACCATGGCGGCAAAAGGTGTGATTCGCGATGTAGGGCGAGTACTTGATTTACCCTATAACTTTGTTGACCAAATTTCAAAACTCATTCCCCTAGAATTAGGCATTACGCTTACCAAAGCACGCGAGCAAGAACCGCTCATTAACCAACGCTGTGAAGAAGAAGAAGAAGTTGCCGAACTTTTTGAACTTGCCATGCAGCTTGAAGGTATTACGAGAAACGTTGGTATGCATGCGGGAGGAGTATTAATTGCTCCAGGTAAATTAACAGATTTTTGCCCTCTTTACGCGGCAGATGGCTCACCTTCTGTCGTGAGCCAGTACGATAAAGATGATGTTGAAGCCGTGGGCTTGGTAAAGTTCGACTTTTTGGGCTTACGTACTCTTACCATTTTGGATTGGGCTGTGCGTTTCGTACAACGCCTAGACCCCAGCTTTTCGCTTCACCCCAATGATTTGCCGCTCGATGATAAAGATGTTTACAAGCTGTTATGCAAAGGCAATACAACAGCCGTTTTCCAGCTAGAGTCACGCGGCATGAAAGACATGCTGAAGCAGGCCAAGCCTGATCGCTTTGAAGATATTATCGCTTTGGTATCGCTATACCGCCCTGGCCCAATGGATTTGATTCCGGATTTTATTCGGCGTAAGCATGGTCTAGAAAAAGTGGAATATCCAGACCCTCGTCTTCAACCCATTTTAGGCGCCACCTACGGGATTATGGTTTACCAGGAACAGGTGATGCAAATAGCCCAGGTAATTGGTGGCTATACACTTGGCGGTGCAGATTTACTTCGTCGTGCGATGGGTAAAAAGAAAGCCGATGAAATGGCAACGCATCGCGGCATTTTTGTTGAAGGTGCTGCTAAAAATGGAGTGGCTGCTGAACCGGCTAGCCAGCTTTTCGATGTGATGGAAAAATTTGCTGGTTATGGGTTTAATAAATCACATGCAGCCGCTTATGCACTCGTTGCGTATCAAACTGCTTGGTTTAAAGCCCATCACCCAGCTGCGTTTATGTCAGCCACCCTTTCTTCTGAAATGGATGATACTGACAAACTGCGTATTTTTTATGAAGACACGCTGGCTCAAGGCGTATCATTCCTCCCCCCCGATGTAAACCATTCAGAATATCGTTTCACACCTGTTGACCCTAAAACGATTCGCTATGGATTAGGCGCGATTAAAGGTAGTGGGGAAGCAGCTATCAATGCAATTATTGAAGCACGGCAATCTGGAGGCGCGTTTACTGACTTATTCGATTTCTGTAAACGTATCGATAAACGAACCGTTAACCGGCGCACCATTGAATCACTCATCAAAGCAGGCGCGTTTGACCCGCTTAACCCCTCTCGAGGTCAGCTTTTCGCGCATGTTAGCAAAGCGATGGAATGGGCAGAACAACAAGCTCGTGATAAAAACCAAATGGGGCTATTTGGCGGCGAAGGTGAAGATACAACCCCTCATTATGACGCTACCCCTGCCTGGTCGGTACTTGAAGCATTACAACATGAAAAAACAAGCTTAGGCTTTTACTTCTCAGGCCACCCTTTTAATGCTTATGAAACTTATCTTGCTGGATGGTCGCGCACGTCGCTAAAAAAATTAGCGCCCGGCAAAGAATTATTTAAAATTGCTGGCGTCATTTTAAGTATTCGCACGCAATTAACCAAACGCGGAAAAATGGCTTTTATCTTATTAGATGACGGCACTGGCTCGGTGGAATTATCAGTATTTGCAGCACAATTTGATTCACATAAACACTGGCTAAAAGAAGATGCATTGCTGATGGCAGAAGTAAAAGTGCATGATGATGCCTATACAGGCGGTGTGCGAGTAAGTGTTGATAACTTAATGAATCTTGAGATGTTGTATGAAAACACACTGGCTAATATTCAATTAACCTGCGATAGCACCGTGGATGGCGAATGGCTGGTTTCTCAATTAAAAATTGCAAAAAATATTTCTGGTGTTCCCCTAATTATTTCGTATAAAGCTGCCGATATTCAAGGCAAGGTCATCTTACCTGATACGTTTAAAATTCGATGCGAGCAACCTTGGCTCGACCGCCTCTTAGGGCATCCTGGTATACGTTTTAAAGGAAGCTGGAAAGCACACCCTGCCAAAAACTTATCCACAAACCGATTCTCGGAATAACCCTTATAAAATCAGCTTTTTACAACAAAAGCTTAAAAGTTTCTCGTTGTCTATTCACAGAGTTATCCACAGGGTTTAACCTATTAGGGTATATAAAACTCCGCACGTGTTTAAACACCCTACGCATTTAAACATCCTAAGCTTTAATTTCCATAACTTTGCTTTAATAGCTGTTCAATCGCTTCGGCTAAACCTGTTCCTTCGCACTGTTGGCGAGCGCGCTCTAGGGCAACACGCCCTGCTGCGGGAATTTTTCGATGAACACGGCGTGGCGTTGACACAACAGGGGTAGAACGTGGTTCTACCTTTACACGTATTTGCTCAACTCTAAACCCTGCATTCCTTACTGCATCAGTAATTTGCCCCGCTAAGGCTCTTAATTTTAAATGCACTGTGCCATTTGTACAACGCAAAATTAATACACCTTGGTGTAACGGGCTGGTATGCACTGAAGATTTCAGCATGGGTGGTAATGCGCTTTGTATAGCAACTCTCAGCCTCTCATACTCTTCCACTTGTTTGCTCAAATTCACTATGCCTGAATTACCCAAAATTTCAGACATCAATTGTATGCCTTTCATCGCGCGCTCCCCTGACTCATCATTTTTTTCATCTATAAAGCCTATCAAGCCCCAACTTACTTATATCATTTCCAGTTTATTCATCAACCGAAAAATGATTGGCTAGTGATTTCATTCATGTTTTAGTCGTAATTATTGTAACCGATAGCAAGCTAAACGCCTTTCTTTTTCCTCACGTTATTTTTGCTAAATGCGATGATAAACCTTTACATATATGGGTTTACACTTATTCACTCCATGCTTCATATTTTTGTCCACAGAACCTGTGGATAATTCTGTGCATAACATGTATATTCCTCCCTCCAAGCCTGATAAATCGGGTGTATTTTCTAGTTCGCGCAAAAAAACAGCATAATAATAAAGTTGTTTAAAATCATAATTTTAATAATTTTCAATACCTGTCAAATACTTTTTTATGCATAAAATTTACCAGAAAATGTCAAGCAATAAAATTGTGGATGATTTACATTTTTGGCTCTTGACAGCCACCAAAATTACTGACCTTTGAAAGTTCATTATGAAAGTATGGAGCATTATCGAATGGTTAACTCAAACCCGCCAATGGCTTGAACAAAACTATCAACGATTTTGGATTCAAGGAGAGGTTTCAAACTTTACACAGGCCAGTAGCGGGCATCTATATTTTGTACTGAAAGAAGGGTCAGCGCAGATTAAATGCGTATTGTTTCGCAGCTATGCGCAACGCAGCACATTAAAACTTCAAAATGGGTTAAAAATTGAAGCGCTCGCTCAAGCAACGATTTATGAAGAACGCGGCGAATTACAGCTTCGCTTAGAAGAAGTTCGTGATGCGGGGCTAGGTGATTTATGGCAGCGCTTTCTTGTCCTCAAAGCCAAGCTTGAAGCATTAGGCTGGTTTAACCCTGAGCATAAACGCGATATCCCGTTACACCCTCGCCGTATTGGTGTTATTACCAGCCTTCATGCAGCTGCTTTACGCGATGTAGTTAGCACCCTTAAACATCGCGCCCCAAGCGTGTCATTGATTCTTTACCCTACCCCTGTACAAGGCGAAGAAGCCCCGCGCAAAATTGCAGCGGCTATTTATACAGCGTGCCAGCGCGCAGAAGTTGACACACTGCTGCTATGCCGAGGCGGCGGCAGCCTAGATGATTTGGCTGCGTTTAACCATGAACTCGTTGCTAAAGCAATTTTTGAAGCCACCTTACCCATCATTAGCGGTATCGGGCACGAAACAGATTTTACTATTGCTGATTTTGTGGCAGATAAACGCGCACCTACCCCTACTGGCGCTGTGGTACTTGCGGTGCCAGATGAAATTGAACAAAGCAAAAAGCTAGAACACTATACCAGTCGGCTCTTACATCATGCTTATCGCCGCCTTGAACATGAAGCAATGCGGCTTGACCACCTCAGCCAACGCCTTAAAAGCCCCCGCCAGCGCTTGATCACGCATCGGCAGCAGCTAGACCAATACATACGCCGCTGGAGGCTCTTATACCAGCAACAGAGCCAATACTGGCACCATTCGTTGTTATCAAGATTTCAGCGCTTCCAAACACTCAATATTTTACCGGCTCCCGCCACCCTTACCTCACGTTTGCATCATTTGCAGCTCGCGCAGCGGCATTATATTCAAACCTATGCTACACGCCTTAAGCATTATGAAAATCAGCTACAAACCCTGCACCCTCTTGCTCCGCTTGAAAGAGGCTATGCCATGGTCACTAAACTTCCTGAAGAAGAAATAGTAACTTCGATTAAAGGACTTGCAGCCAAGCAAGCACTACAGGTATCGTTACGAGATGGAAGCGTGAATGTAACGATCACCTCGATTACACCGCACCATGAAAGGGAACCTATACAAGACTAACATCAAGGGTTATTCTTGAAGCATCGAAACTACATTTTTTATGCTCAAATACAAACACTAAGGGTAACCAGCCCTTCAAAATACTCCCTCTTTTACTTATCAGGTATGTTTAGGATGTGCTCCTAAAGATGAATGATCACTAGCTGCAAACAAGCAACAGTATGCTTTTCGCTGCGCCTATACTTGAGGTACACTTTGGTGCAACCTATTTTTATTACAGGCAAAATCTTGTTTTCGCTAGCGTCATCGTATCTTTAGAAATACAACCTAGCCTGATTTATTAAGTTATTGTTTTTGGAGAAACACGCATGTTGCGTTTAATGTTGCTAGGGGCCCCAGGTGCGGGCAAAGGTACTCAAGCTGCCTTTATTAAAGAAGCTTTTCATATTCCGCAAATTTCTACAGGCGATATGCTACGCGCTGCTGTTAAAGCCGAAACACCTCTAGGCCTAAAAGCTAAAAGTATTATGGAGGCCGGCCAATTAGTTCCCGATGATTTAATTCTTGGTCTCATTCGCGATCGCTTAAGTCAACCTGATTGCCAAGCTGGATACCTGTTAGATGGTTTTCCTCGTACCCTGGCGCAAGCCCAAGCCATGCGAGATTTAAATATTCAACTTGATATTGTGCTTGAAATTGATGTACCCGATGAAGCCATTGTTGAGCGCGTAACCGGGCGGCGTGTTCACCCGGCATCAGGCCGCAGCTACCATGTACGCTTTAACCCGCCAAAGCAAGAAAACATCGATGATATTACCGGTGAGCCATTGATTCAACGCCCCGACGATACCGAAATCACCACCCGTAAGCGTCTTGAGGTGTATCACCAGCAAACCCACCCGCTCATTAATTATTATGCGAGCTGGAGACAAAATGATCCCCAACATGCGCCGCGTTTTGATCGCTTATCAGGGCTAGGCAGCCTGCAAGAAGTAAATGACCGTTTAATGGTATGCCTTAAAGATTATTCGCCTAAATAATTTTAATAATTTAATTAAGCGCACAAAACTAATCGTAAAATATGAATTGAAGGCAGCAGCAGCTATATTCAACAATCGGCAACCAAGTGAAAAATAAATACCATTTATCTTACTAAAATGCTTCATTCATGCCTTATTATTGCGCTGATTTGGCGAGACTATCAAATCAGCACAGCAATAGGGCATTGGGGTTTATGGTTACTATTTGGTATTATTTCTGCCTTTAATTCTATTTCAAAGACTAAGCTGTTTAATTCGGCAAACATCCCTATTACAATCTAGCTCAATATTCAATGCATTTTGCCAAGCACAATATATCCTTTAGCTTTACTCAATACACTTCATAAAATCTCCATTACGCAATCGCTGAATCAAACACTCAATACTTACTCCTAAAAATTTACAACATAACCGGATGCAGTCTCTAAGACCTTATTACATGGAGTAAAGCGTGCACGATGATCAAGAAAGTTTTCCATCTTATTATTTGAATAAGCAAAATGTTTTTTCTGAGCAATTACAGAAAAGTGGTTTTCAATTTTTATATTCTGATATTAAAAATGCATTACGCAATTTAACTAAATAATCTGGGTAGTTTTTAAAGTATATATTTACACAGCAATTCCTGCTGATAAAGCCTTGGCAACTGATAGCAATAGGCAGTGACATATAGTGACATATCGCCGAAACATAACTTCGCTGCCTTTTTAACTTCATCACTCCTTAATATTTCTCATTCTAACATTAGTCAACGTCAAACTCTTATCATTAAAAATTGTAAATATCGTAATGAATTCCGTTATTTGTAAATACTAGAAAACCTTAGCTTATTTTTTTAATTGCATGAGAGAAAAGCAACGTGCCATTAATTAATTTAACCGCTATAACACTTCTTATTTTACTAATAAAATATATTGTGATATGTAATGATATTAAATTATATAAACAAATACACTTTCTTCTTTAGTAATTGGAAAGTTATCGTTATGCTAGCAGCATTTTGTGCCAGTATAACCGCCATTGGTATTACGGCTGCTACTTCAATTTCACAGCTGACAAGCACCTTTGGCATTGCTGTTGAAGAAGCCAAAGTAAAGCTTGATATAGCGACAACCACACGTGTATCAACAATGGCGATGGAACAATCGCTTTATCATCTAATTGTTTCAAAAAAACCTTCCGAAATGCGATCAGCAGCTATAGCAGCTATCAAAGGTGCTTCATTTCTTGAAGAAAGCCTACAGAAGCTTACGATTGCGATGCCCAAAAATCAAAAAGTCGATTATTTGAACCAGCTTGATCATAAGGTTAAGCCAATTCGTATGCAAGTTATTACAGAGGGTATGCACGGTGATCTACCTAGTGCTACAGAAAACTTAAGAAACATAGGCCCATTAACATTAAAAATCGACTCTCTTTCGCAGGAAATATTAAAAGATGGGCAGGAAGAATTGCTTAATGTAGCAAAAAACAATACCAGTCATGGTGTACACACCATAAGGGTACTCAGCATTAGTATTGCCGTGATTTTAATAGCTACTATTATTGTTTTTATTTCAAATTTAAAACTACAAACTAATCAAAAAAGCCACATCGGACAGTTACAACAAATTAACCAGAAACTTGAGAATGCACAAAATCAGTTAGTGCAATCCGAAAAGCTTGCTTCGATTGGTCAATTAGCGGCTGGAATAGCGCATGAAATCAATAACCCTATTGGATATGTACTTTCAAACTTTGGAACACTCGAGAAACATTTAACCAATTGTATTGGGTTGATGCAGCTCTACATTTATGCGGCAGAAAAATATATTACTGATATTGAATTTCGTAATTGGCTTATTTCAGAACGTACGCGCATTGATTTTGATTATACCCGTGACGATATTTTAACTATTCTGCGAGAATCACGTGAAGGCGTGGAACAAGTACGGAAAATTGTTCTGGATTTGAAATATTTTTCACATACGGCAAATCATAACGAAGAATGGCAACAAATAGACATAACACGCGGACTTGAAGCAACGTTAAATATCGTGATCAATCAGATTAAAGATCATGCTGATGTCGTAAAGGAACTAGAATTTTTACCAAAAATTCAATGCCTTCAATCACAGTTAAATCAGGTTTTTATGAATCTACTGGTTAATGCAGCGCATGCAGTAGAAGGACGCCCCAGAGGAACTATTACAATACGTACGGCTGCTACAAATGAAGAAATCTGGATAGAAGTGGAAGATACGGGATGCGGTATTTCTCAGGAAACACTCAGCCATATTTATGACCCCTTCTTTACAACCAAACCCGTTGGCAAAGGCACAGGATTAGGCTTATCTCTGTCTTTTGGTATTGTACAGAAACACAATGGACGTATTGATGTACGTTCCAATTTAGGAATAGGCACCTGTTTTCGAATAACGTTACCCATACAACAGCCCGATGTAAGCGATGCTTAACTCTTTCTTTCTGAAAAATATAAATTAAGCCCCTCATCTACAGGTAGGCTAAGAAATGCAGATCGCATTCATTAAAGGTGAGAAATATCAGATCATTAAGGTGAGTCCAAAAAATGATTAAATTATTGCGTAAATATGCACGTGAAAATCCATTAGGAAATCGTGTATGGTCATCCATTTTTTTATGTAGCACCTGCCTTGCTTGTATAGCAACTGGCTTACAATTGTTTTTAGATTATCGCAGCAATATGTCAGGGATTGAATTGCGGATGTTGGATATTAAACGCTCTTACCCTGATACGTTAGCAAAATCTATGTGGAATGTAGATACGGAGCAAATTCATACACAAATCGAAGGTATTGCCAATTTACCAGACATTGTAGGCGTGCAACTTAAAGACGCTGAAGGTAAACTTTTGGAGCAAGCAGGATTACACAAACAAAACAATATGGTTGTTACAGAAGAATTTCCTATTCAATATGCCAACGATGCCTCTTCTGTCCATCTTGGAAAACTTGTGGTTACAGCAAGTGTGGAAAGAATTTATATAGAACTTAGAAATAAAGCGCTCTTCATTCTTGCATCACAAACAGCTAAAACAAGTTTAGTGGCTATTTTTACGCTTTTTATTTTTAATTACTTGGTGAGCCGCCATTTATCAGCTTTTGCTGCTTATGCAAAAAAACTTGATTTCGAACATTTGGAAAAACCGCTTGTATTAGCAAGACCTCCAAACAACAACAAAGATGAGTTGGATGTGGTCGTATCAGCATTTAATGAGATGGCTGCCTCACTTAAAAAAGAATACGATTTAGAAAAACTCAAACAACAGCAACTCCAGAATAATGCGAATAAACTTGAGGCGTTGAATAAAACACTTGAAGAAAAAAGTAAGCAGGAACTTCTGGAGCGTAATGCTGAATTGATGGTACTAAATACCAAGCTAACCGAGACTAACCAGCAGCTTAAAGATGCACAAGAACAACTTATTCAAACTGAAAAACTGGCTTCGATTGGTCAACTGGCAGCTGGCGTAGCGCATGAAATTAATAATCCTATTGGATATATACTTTCAAACTTTGGAACGCTGGAAAGACATCTGACGAATTTCATTGGATTAATGCAGCTATATATCTACGCAGCAGAAAAATATATTACAGATATTGAATTGCGAGATTGGCTTATTTCTGAACGTGTACGTATCAACTTAGATTATACCCGCGATGATATTCTTGGCATATTGCGAGAATCGCTTGAAGGAGTAGAGCAAGTACGGAAAATAGTTCTGGATTTGAAATATTTTTCACATACAGAAAATGATGACGAAGAATGGCAGTGGCTGGATATAACCCGCGGACTTGAAGCAACTTTAAATATTGCGATGAGTCAGATTAAAAATCATGCCGATGTAATAAAAGAACTTGAATCTTTACCAAAAATTCAATGCATACAGTCACAGTTAAATCAATTGTTTATGAATTTGCTAGTTAATGCAGCACACGCAATGGAAGAAGTGAATCACCAAGGAACCATTACAGTGCGTACGGGGTCTACAGATGAAGAAGTCTGGATAGAAGTGGAAGACACGGGATGCGGTATCTCCAAAGAGACACTAACTCATATCTATAATCCCTTTTTTACGACCAAACCCGTTGGCAAGGGTACAGGATTGGGCCTATCCATATCTTACGGTATCGTACAAAAACATCATGGACATATTAATGTCCATTCGGAAGTAGGAGTCGGCACCCGTTTTAGAGTCACTTTACCTAGACAACAACCTTTTTTATTAGGGACAGATAATGGATAACGCAATCGTATATTCCTCCTCAGAAGCGGGTTGGCCAGAAGGATTTAGCAGCCCTCCTTCTATTTTATTAGTAGATGATGAAGCCAAAATTTTAACTTCGATGCGACGACTTTTACACCCATTGGGCTATCATATTATTATTGCTGAAAGTGGTGAAAAAGCACTTGAAATATTGAGTCAGGAAACTGTTGATTTAGTTATTTCAGATATGCGGATGCCCAATATGGATGGTGCTCAATTTCTGAGTCAGGTTCGACAACATTGGCCTTATTCTTTGCGTATTTTATTAACAGGTTATGCAGATATCGCCTCAACGGTAATGGCTATTAATAAAGCAGAAATTTATCGCTACATTGCTAAACCTTGGGATGATGATGAAATGATTCTTACGG
>JAZKAR010000026.1:75663-107525 GCA_040389065.1 Pseudomonadota bacterium
AAAAAAACGACGAGCTTGAACTACTCAATAGTTCGCTTGAAAAAAAGGTTCAAGAGCGTACTGAAGAATTAGCACAAGCACATAAAGAACTAACACAAACACATGAAGAACTGACACAGTCACATAATCGACTTAAACAAAATTTTCTAACCTCAATCAAGATATTTTCTAATTTAATTGAAATGCGTGCAGGCCCTTTCTTTACGGGAAACTCAAGGCAAATCGCTGATTTGTCTAGAAAAATAGCGAAGCATCTGGAGCTTTCAAAAGTGGTAATTCAAGATGTAATGCTAGCAGGATTACTTCATGATATTGGGAAAATTGGTTTTCCTGATACGCTATTAACTAAGCCATTGTCACAATTTTCTGGAGAAGAACTTGAACTGTTAAAAAAACACCCATGTAAAGGAGCCACAGCGCTTATAGCATTAGAAGAGCTGCAGGGTGCATCATTATTGATTCGGCATCAGCATGAACATTATGATGGAACGGGGTTTCCTGATGGCTTATCAGGAACAGCCATTCCAGAAGGGGCAGGTATTTTAGCATTAGCAAGCGACTATTATGCCGCTCAGTTAGGGTTACGTTCAACTCAAAAACTTACAGCCGAAGAAGCCTCCCTGTGGATTATTAAAGGGAAAGGTACTTTATATGTTCCCCATATTGTAGACGCATTTATTGAGGTTACTAAACCAGCAGCAACGCAGTCATCATCTTCTACAATGATGTTTAAAGAACGTTGTTTATCTTCTCAAGCGCTAAAAGAAGGAATGATTTCGCATAGAGATCTGATTACCCCTGATGGATTATTTTTGATTGCAGCAGGTCATGTGCTAGATGAGGCATTAATACAAAAAATTCAGACCTATGAAAAGTCCGAAAAAATTATATTATCTATCTGGATACGCTATTTATAGTAGTACTACATAGCGCGATACAATTTAAGGATTTATTTACACACCAAAACTCCATACGCTTTGTTTTATTATTTTTTTCTATAGGACTATTCTTAGCCCATAGCGGAATATCATAATTTTGGGCATGATGCCCATATTTATGATGTAGGTTATGCATTTCAGGACGTTGCACAAAATAACCAAGCCATTTAGAAGATAAGGTATCGGAATAAATATAAAGATTAAATAATCCTGCCTATAAGAAGCACAGCGCTACCGCATTAGGGGAGCCAAAACACGTAATTAAATTGGCAAACACTGCATCCAAAGAATGAACATAAAATGCGCTTAATAAACTCATATTGTTTTAATCGTTATCACGGTAATGTATAGCGGCAATGCCAGTGCGCGATTAACGCTCTTTTAATACGCCCTCTTGATATTCAATAAATGGCGAGAGAAAATACTCAATGAGTCGTCTTTTGCCGGTTTTAATTTCAACATTGACCGCCATGCCTGGCGTTAAAGACATTTTTTTCCCATTCACTAGCATCGTATTTTGGTCTAACCTTACTTTTATCGTATACGTTAACCCTTTTTTCTCATCGACAATCGCATCAGGCGATATATTGATTATTTTGCCATGCAGCGTGCCGTATTTAGTAAAAGGAAAAGCCTCTACTTTAACTTCAACAGGCTGATTTACTTTTACAAAACCAATATCTTTATTTTCAATTGCTGCTTCAATTTCAATCGGCTCGCCTACAGGAACAATCATCATCAGCGCTTGAGCAGGCGTTACTACACCTCCTATAGTATGAATATTTAATTGCTGAACCACTCCATTCACTGGCGAATGTAAGGTTAAATCCTTCAAGCGACTTGCAAATTTTGAGTACTCTGCTACCAAAGAAGGTAGCTTTTCTTGCGCTTCGTTCAATTGAATATTATAAATCCGGCGCGTTTCTGCAGCGAGCGCTTCTTGCTGGCTCGTTATTTCCATTACCGACGCATTAAGCTCCTGAACACGTTGCCGCTGAACCGATAAATCGCCCCGTTGTTCTACACGTTCTTGTTCATATTTTAAAAACTCATGACGCGAAATATAATCAGCATCCACTAATCTTTTATAGTCATGCGTTCGTGCTTCAGTAAATGCTAACGATTCATGAATGCGCTTTGCAGACATTTCAATGGTGCGCTTTTCAGCCTGATGCCTTATCCGAATCGCCATTAACTGTTGCTGGCGCGCAATATATTCATTATAAATATTTGTTGCTAACTGACGCTGTTGCTTTAAAAAAGCCGGATCAATATCGTTTATTTCAGGAATCTCAGGCGGTTTATTTTCACTAAACGCCTTCAGTAATGCCTCTGAACGTACTTTAACTAATCGCGTAGTGGCTAAATTTTGTGCAGCACTAATTGCACTGGCTTGTGCATCGGTATCATCTAGCTCTACTAATAAATCCCCACGCTTCACCCACTGCCCGTCACGTACTGCAATCTTCTTTATTTTTGATAACTCAGATGGCTGAATAATTTTGTTTTTGGTGCTGGTCGTAATTTTACCTGTTGCTGAAGCAATAATATCTACTTTTCCTATACACGCCCAAATTAAAGTAATTGTACAAATACTAATAATTGCCCAGATAACAACTCTCGACATGATAGGAATAGGTTTTTCTTGAAACGCGAGCACTGCGGGTAAAAATTCTGCTTCTTCGCGTGTGTAGCCTTTTAAGTCGGTAGCGTTTCTATTTTCCCAACTAATTTTTATAATTTCTTTATATCTAAGAAGGAGGTTTTTAAACCCTTCTAACCAAAATAAAATATAGCGCATCTATCCGTTTCCTTCTTGCATGCCCCATAACTTTGCATATAAGCCATCTGCTTTAAGAAGTAAAACATCATGCGTTCCCTCTTCTATAATTTGCCCTTTATCCATCACCAGAATACGATGCGCATGACGCACCGTAGATAATCGGTGAGCAATAATTAATACCGTTCTGTTTTGGCAAATAGATTCCATATGTTTTTGTATTAACTGTTCAGATTCATAGTCTAATGCAGAGGTCGCTTCATCAAAAATAAGAATTCTAGGATCACTCAAAATCGCGCGTGCAATCGCAATACGCTGGCGTTGCCCGCCTGAAAGAGAAGCGCCTTGCTCGCTGACTATCGTGTCATACCCTTCTGGTAATTCTGTAATAAACGTATGGGCTCCCGCCAAGTAGGCGGCTTGCATCACTTGCTCAATAGAGGCCGCAGGATGCGATAATGCAATGTTCGCTTTAATACTTCGGTTAAAGAGTAAATTACCTTGCTGCACGACACCAATTTGCCGTCTTAATGAAGATGCCTCAACTAATCCGATATCAATATCATCAATAAAAATCTGGCCTTTTTCAGGTAAATATAATCGTTGCACTAAACGCGTTAATGTACTTTTTCCCGAACCTGAACGCCCTACTATTCCAATCGTTTCACCAGCATTAATTGCAATATTTAAACCACTGAGCACTGGAGGTAAATCAGGTTTATATCGAAACGTGACATCATTAAAATGAATTTTACCCACAATTTTTGGAAGATTAGGCCGATTATCAGATAGCTCTGTTCGTGTATTTAAAATATCACCTAGTCGTTCCATCGAAATACTAATTTGCTGAAACTCTGTTAACAATTGCGCAATACGTAAAATAGGTGCAGAAACTTGCGTAGAGAGCATATTAAACGCTATTAATGCACCTATACTTAGCTCTCCATTAATAACAGAATACGCACCCATCCACATGATTGCGATAGATACAGCCTTACTAATTATTTCAATGCCGCTACTGGCGATACTTGCTAATACCGTGGTTTTAAAACTTGCTTGAACATAAACAGCTAATTGACGATCCCACTGGCGCGCCCATTCAGGCTCTACTGCCATCGATTTTACTGTGTCTATTCCATTTAATGTTTCCACCAAAAAAGATTGATTTTCAGCATTCCGCATAAATCGCTCTTCTAATCGTTTTTTTAATACAGGAACAAATAACAAAGAAGTTATAAAATATAAAGGAATAGAAACAATCACAACAAGGGTAAGTTTTACACTATAAAACAGCATTACCGAAATAAAAATAATAGAGAAAAAAGCATCTAAAATTAATGTTAACGAGTGGCCTGTTAAAAAGTTTCGTATATTTTCGAGTTCATATACGCGTGCAACCGAATCTCCCGAGCGGCGAGATTGAAAGTAATTCAGCGGCAATCCTAATAAATGCCGAAATAATTTAGAACCCAACTCAACATCTATTTTGCTTGTAACATTTGAGAAAACATAAGTACGTAAATTTTTCATTACAATTTCAAATAGCGACAAGATAATTAAGCCACTGCCCACAACCTGTAAGGTTGTTAAAGCACGGTGCACTAATACCTTATCCATAATAACTTGAAAAAATAAAGGCGTTAACAGCGAAAAAACATGCAATACAAATGAAACTAAAATGACTTCTACTATATATTTTCTATATTTTATAATCGCTGGAATAAACCAGCTAAAATCAAATTTTGCTAAACTTCCTGCAATTGAGGCTTTTGAAGTAATCAGTAATATATCGCCATTCCAAATCTCGATAAATTGCTGTATAGAAATAATCTCTGGCTGACCTACTAAGGGATTATGAATAAGGAGCCTATCATTATCTACTTTTCCTAAAATCATAAATTGCCCGTTTCGGCATTTAAATATTAAAGGTGTTGATAAATGATTGAGTCTTTCAGGCTTAGCCGATTTATAATGGGCGATAAGACCAATTTTATATGCTGCGGCTTTGAGTTCAATGACATCAAAAAATGAACCGCTTGTTTTAAATTCATGCTCTAATTGTTCAGGGTTGGCAGCAATACCATGAAAATTTGCCAATAGCACTAAACAATGTAACCCAGTATCGATTGAAGCGGCAGTAACAGAAGATGATGTTGATGTATGCATAAAAACCCTAATGGAATGAACATTATAGTTAAATATTTTTTTTTAGCAAGCGAATTTTATGCTTTAAAAATAATTTAAAAATAACCATTAGAGTTTATGTAAATGTATTAAATTTTATCCATCCCCAAACGCCCTACTGATTGGGCAAGTTTTAAGCGTGTTATTTGCCAGCTATATTGCGCTTGAATATATTCTTGTGCTGCTCGGCTTAATTCAGATTGCGCATTTATCAGCTCTAGCATGGTGCCAACGCCTACTCTATAACGCTCTTCTGTTATTTGATAACTTTGTTGAGCAGCTGCATAAAAATCATAGGTAGTTTGAATACGCTGTAATTGTAATTTATTATCTTGATACGCTTTCCATACCTCTAGCCGAATTTGATTTGTGAGATTTTGTTCTTGAAGTGAGGCTACTTCTAATTGCCCTTCTGCTGCCTGACGTTTGTAATAACGATTAAATCGATCAAAAATTGGAATCTGAATACTTGCTCCAATTGTTTTTTCGGTTCCACCAATTAAGCTGGTTGCATCAGCCGTTTCGCCAGTTAAACTATTTGTTGTTGGTGCTGTTAGATTACGCTTTAAATTCGATACGCCTACATTTAAAGTAAGGGCTGGCCATTTTGAAGCCTCGATAGCTTTTAATTTTGCTGCCGCTGAACGCGTTTGCGCACGTGCTGCTTGAAGCGCAGGGCGCTCATTCACAGCAGCTGATAGAAATTCTGTTAACTCCTTATCTGGTTCCGCCGCTTGATGATCATCATTCATTTCATTAAAAATAGCTAACGAAGTACTTGATGAAGGGCCTGTATTTTTATCTTTTTGGTTTATTGAGTTTGAAGCTGCTAGCATGGTTTTTACTGAGGCAGGAGCATTTTTTTCTAACGCATAGGCGAGTTTTAGACCAGGAGAAATAGCATCAGATGAAGACTCTAACGATTGTGAAGGAGAAGCAAACGGTTCAGAGCTAGCAGCGTTGTAAGGAGCATAAGGAGGAGCATGGGGAGCAGGCTGAAACGCTTCTGTTTCAGGCTCTGAAAGTGTTTTTGTATCGATGATTTCTTGTTCTTTTCTGGTTTGATACGCAACATCCGGAGTGCGTATCGCTATCATTGTTGTTACAGGTAAGCCCATTGCATTGGCTAATACACCTTGCTGAAGATTAACTTTTGATTGAGCTTCCTGACGTTTTAAAATAGTCGAAGAGTATTGGGTTTGGGCTTGAAGAATATCATTTCGCGCTGCAAACCCTGCTGCATGGCGCGCTTTAGCAGATTCTATGGCTTTAAAAGCACGAAATTCTGCTTGCTGAAAAGAGCTGAGTGTAGATTGCGCAGTAAAAAGATCGTAATACGCTTGCGCTGCGGCTAAATAAATAAGTTGAATAGTTTCATTCATCGTAGCGTTAGCGGCTGTTAAAATTTCTTTGGCGCTTTCGAGATTAGCTTTGCGCTCGCCAAAATCTAACAGCACATAGTTCACATTAAGATTTACAGAGCGTTGTGTATAACGTTGGCGAACGGTATTCCCTAAATCTATTGCACTATTATCAGTAATCGAACGGCTAATGTTTGCGCCTACCGTGAGTGAAGGTAAGTAAGCCCCTTTGCTTATACCAACCTCTGCTGCGCGTATACGAATAGTTGACCACGCGTCTCTCGTTTGGGGATGGTGGCATAAAGCATGATCGATAATTTCTGATAAATCGATAGGATGTGAGGGCAATACATCGGTACAAGGCATGTGTGCATAGCGAGTTCGAGCATCTACAGCCAAGCGATTCGCATTTAAAGGATCATGAAAGATTGATGGAAGAAAATTTTGAGCAGATAGCGAAGAAGAAGAAAAAACTGCATATGTTAACAAAATAAGTTGATATCTAAAGTAAGCTACTCTGTTATAAGAAAAGACTAGATTTAATCTAATTATCATCTCTTCTTCCTTAGCCATAAAATTGCAAACGTTATTTTTCTTTTTCCATGCAATTATTTAACGAAGGTTTATGAGCGAGTCTTTAAGAAACTATTCAATTATTATTCTAAATATTAAAAAATATGGGTTTGGTTACCTTTAATTTCTTAATCCATACAAAAATTGGTGCCGCGAATACTAGAAAAGAAGGGGTTAGTGGCAATAGATAGGCAACAGATAGGCTATAGCGAGCCAATAAGAGGCAAAAAAATATTAACGTGATGATAATGGATGGTTGGGCATCATCTAGCCCAGCATAAAATCGGTTTCATTATTACGTCTTTTACGCTGAGCTAGTCTTACTTTATAAAGAATTAATGTGTAAAGCAAGAAGGTGTAGCAATGGTAACGCAATTGTTATTTTGCGCAACATTGTAACTAGGAGTAGGAGCACATGACGAACCAAATGAAGGCACTGAAAAGCAAGACAAAGAGCCAACTAAGTTATCAGCTTGCTTTGTAATTGCATTTGCAGCACATTGGTTAATGCTTGTTTGGCTAGCAGCGGTTATATTACCGGAACCAATCACTGCGATGTCTGTTAAGTTAGTGGTACCATTTTGGTATGAGGCAGTGTTGTTTAAATTACCAGCAACTGAAAGGCTAGAATAATTGCTATTCCCATCTTGAGTAACCGCTGAAAAATTGCCGCCACCGAGAGCAATCAATTGTGCATGATTGTTATTGCCAAATTGCTGAGCTGCTGTCGTATTGTAATTACCAACAGATGCTAAGGAAGCAGAATTATTTTGACCAACTTGTACGCTTACAGCTGAACCAAAATCACCCGACTGAACAACATTCGCTGCATTGACAGAACCGGCTTGAAAGGTAACCGCACAGTTATTTACACCACTTTGCAAAACATTTACCTGATTTGTCATAATAAACTTCCCTTATTTAATTTAAGTAAAACTTTTTGTATTTTTGTGTAGTTTTGTATGATTAATATTTTTTATATTATTGGCTTTACTTGAAGAGCCAATAAAAATATTAACTCTTACAATTCAACATTATACATAAATTGCATTTATATGTTGATAAATATAATAAATAATTTATGATGGTTTACAGAAAATTATAAAGATATACATATTGGCAATAAAAAACTGCGACCATCTATCAAACCTCTATAGTACTTAGCTTGCACAAGATAGTTGAAGCGTCAATTTCTTTACTGAACAATACTAAAAAGTAAACATTTTTTTATAAATGATGTTGCAGAGAGTAGATTTATAGTTATTTCCATGAATGTTATTAAAATTCAAACAACCCATATTTCATTACATAATAACAATATAATTAAAAGTAATTTTAATGCTTATAAGGGAATTGAAACCAGCAACTTTTGAAATAAATGAAGCTCAATACTTAATCTTAATATTTTGGCTTAATAGAATTTAATAGAAGCAGCGCACTAAAAACTTAATGGTTTTAGCATACGGCTTCTCTCATGTGTTTTTAGTGATTTTTAATGGCTAAAGCAGCCATGTGAGTGGCGTTTATGATGATCAAAATGGGTAGCATACCTAGAAAAGAAATCCTGCCCATTAGTAGCAGGTAAAGAAAACCCCGATAGCGAATGAATAAAGTTATCCATTTGCTTTATAAAACCAGCTTCGCTATTTTGATAGCTACTCAACTGACTTGAAGCTAGCTGGTTATTACTACCAAACATTCTTCCCATTAGTACATCCTCAAGCCCTAATTGAGATGATATAAAGGTATTGAAATTTCCAATCGAAGAAAAATTTGTAATATTGCTTTGGCCCACTTGAGAAACCTGTGCAGAATTCCCATTCCCTAACGCTAACACTTCCGCACTATTAACATTACCTAACTGCTTGGCTATCGATGAATTATTGCTTCCCAACGCTGTAGAAGAAATAACGTTATTTTGCCCTAACTGAACTGTAACATTAGAATTATTATTTCCTGACTGCACAATGTTGGCAGTGTTTTGTGAGCCTATTAAAAAAGTAATAGCAAAATTGTTTGATCCCTCTTGTAAAACCGTTACCTGATTCGTCATACGAAATTTCCCTTGTCATACTATCAATATATTACTTAACTACTTGTAATCTCTAAGGGCTAAATTCCATATGACGCTTACCATGAATGTTAATACTGAATTTATGCCCTACGGCTAACAACTATATGTTTGTAAGATTTCAAGCGTTACTTATTTAAAACCTCACAACCAATAATTATACATAAATTCAATAATTTAATTTTAAATTTGACTTATTTTTTCTAAATTTATGCTTGATAGCAATCTATTGAATTAGAAAGAACCTGATATTTATACATTTTAGATTTTTAGAAGTTACCCAGTTGAGTTCACTTAAAAATGGCAGACAGTATAAGGAATACAGCAAGTTGCCAGCATGCTGATTTGCCAATGCGCTAAAACATCCCAACTACGTAAATCTCTAGCCGTAGTCATTACATTTAACCCTATGCGAAATAAGCTGTTGAATGTTGACACTAACCAAACCATTTATAAAATACATTCAATTTAACGTACAATATTCTGATGAAGCCTACAACCACATATTTGTTCGTGAACTAACCTGCATATAACGCTAGTAGCAGGCACAGTAAATAAGTCTCAAAATTTATAGACTGTTTTAAAACATAGCTTCAATGATTGATGTGCAATGGCTTTGAATGATTAAGTTGCGTTACTTATGTAGATGTAAACGTTGTGTACTAAGGGATTTTAAGCATGTTGGCAACTTGCTGTACTCCTTGTACAGCCTGCCATGTTTTGAGTGAGCTTGTAATATCTAATATGTTAAGAACGGGCTTTATCAATGCTCTTGTAAATTCCAGGTTCGCCCAGGCTTGAAACAGCGAATGAATTGTCTGGTTTAGCCCTCTACTCTCACTGCATAATATGCCCTTAAACGATAAACTTTAGAAGTTACGCAGTTGAGCACTATCAAGGCATGATGCCCCATATGGCAACACGAGCAGTTACACGTAGTATGACAAGTTGCCAACACGCGGGGTGTCCCACGCCCAGAGAGCCAACCGCGTAACTTCTAAACTTATTCGAAGCTGACCGACACCCATCATTGATTACATTCATCTAAAAACACTAGAAACTTCATCAAGCAAATTGCTTCGTTTGGACTCTTTCATTCTAAAATTTTAAATTACTATTAATTTTCAATTAGTTAACTCTTAAAACTATGATAAAATAGCGAAATTATTAGTAAATTTGTGTTGAGGCACATTCATGGCGCAAACAATTACAAACTCAGAAATAAGCAAACTCATTAACGAAGGTTTAAGTGTACGTGTGCAATCAAATGGACTCGTATTTGTTGGTAAAAAAATCGTAATGGATAGAACATTTACCAATGGAAAAAACTATCGCGTATTACGTGAAGAAGTTTTTCATTTAGTGCCCGATCAGTTACCTAACTTAACGCCTACCCATCAATAACACATGTCAGTACTCTTGCGTTGAATCATATACTTTCTAACATATACATTTGCTTTGCAACATAAAAAGGCGTGGCGAATAGTAAACATAGTAAAGCGAGTGCTGTAACATGTTTTAAGTATTCTGCTAAGAAGGTTATAAAGAAGCAGCGTCAGTAAAAGCGTTACTAAAAATACCTTCAAAGCTGCTTGGTTCCTCTATGCATACATTATTATGTTGGGCGCGAAAGCGGGCAGACATGGCATACGCTAATTTACGCACCCGCATAATTGAACCTATCAGACGATGTGCGGCTAATCCCTGCCAGGGGCTAAAGGACATTGCATTATCAATCGCTTGAACGTGCTTTAGTCGAAACTGGTTGGGGGTTTACGCTAAGGCGCGCTACTGTTACATAAGGGCTTTTATGCTCAGGCCAGATAACCGCCCTTTAAAAATTGGCACCAGAAGCAAATTTATTGTGATATTTGTTATAAAACGAAAACGATGTAAAAGCGCTTAACTATAATTAATTATCTGTTTTAAAATCCTAATTCGCGCTGTATAACAACAATAGCTTTTTTCCACCAAACCTTTAGGGTACTCATAGGCTTAACTTCAATGCTAGCAATGCCGGGCAACTCACGCTGTGTATTCCATTGTTCTGCGCAATGCCCAAAGCGCACTCTAAAGACTGAGTTAAGCGAAACAACGTGGTTACCCGCCTCTAACTTTGCAGGAATTGAACCGCCATATACCGTGGCTACATAAGGTTCAAGATCAGTAACATTAAGATCATCAATGCCTTCTATACGACAGCTTAAGCGCGGTGTACCTGGTTGCCGGGCGGAGAAGAACATAGTGCTTTGTTTATGAAGCCAGTGAATATCTTCTTCATCTACAAATGCTTCGCCTTTTACACCAGCGCTAGGATTCACAACATGGGCGAGTTTTTCACCCGTGGCAACCCATCCCCCCACAGAAATTTCAGGATTAATTTCTGCCAGAATGCCATCAAACGGAGCCTGAATTGTAAGTTGTTTCAGACGTTTTTTTAGACCATTAATAGTTTGCACAGCGGCTTGCCAGCGCCTTTTAAGAGCAACGCCTTCTTGCATGAGCGAAGCATTAAACGGTTGTTGCTCAAGTTGTTGGCTCAACATACGCTCTTGCGTCTGAGCGCTTTTGAGATGAAATACTAAATCAGGCGAACTAAGTTGAAAAAGGATCTGCCCAGCTTTTACAGACGCTCCTTCTTTCAGAGGCATTTGAACGACGATAGCAGCGTTGACGGCGTAAAGCCCTTGCGTTTGCTGGGCGCCTATGATGGCAGGAACCTGGAGTGAAGATTGCCAGGGTGTAATAACGATACCAATGGCTAGCATCACAACCATTAGAAGACGAAACATTTTAAAATTCCACGTTATGAATGAACGCCGACTCCACCAGGCTTTAAACTCACGCTGAACAGGCAAAATGATAAACCAACCGAATTCCACCATCATTAATAAAATTCCAAGCGCTTTAGCAAACGTGTGATACACCAGAAAGGCAATGGAGAGATACAGTGTCAATCGATAAATCCAGGTAATACAAGAAAAAATAATGAGAAATCGTTGCCTTCTGAGCGGAAAATACTCAGGCGCTGCTTCGCCAAATCCAAAAAATTGTTCGCGCATCCACCAGCGAGTAAGAGAAAACGCACGCTCATGCAGATTAGGTAAATTAAGCGCATCAGAAAGCAGAAAATAGCCATCAAAACGCATGAAAGGACTAGCGTTAATGGCAAGTGTTGCTATCCATGTGGTCGTCGCCAAAAAGAAAAGCCCTGCTCTGAACGGACTCTCCGGCACAAAGTTCCACAGTAAGGTAGCGAAAACTGCCAGAGTCAGTTCAGCTAACATGCCTGCAGCACCGATATGCACTCGCTGACGACGTGAAGAAAGTTTCCAACTTTCGTTCGTGTCGGTATAGAGCACGGGAACCATGACTAAAAAAGCAATACCCATCGCTGGAATACGGCAGCCATAACGGTACGCCGTACAGGCATGGCCAAATTCATGTAAGACTTTAGCAAAGGCAAGCGCCAGCCCAATTGCTGCGGCAGCCTGCCAACTGCTGTAGGCAAAAAAAGTATGGGTGAAGGCATCCCATTGCCTGGTGGTAAGAAGCAATGCAAGTACAGCGATAGCAAGAACTACCCACCAGAATTCAGGGCGGTAAGCCCATGTTATCTTAGGTGCTAGCCAGCGCAACAGCGGCATAGGGCGAACGAGTGGCAAGCGAAATGAAAGATAATGATGCAACAACCATTGTGTGGGGCTAAGATGCAGACGGCGCTCGGCTTGATCTAAATGCTGTGTGTCGCTCGCTTGGCTGGCGATAGTTAGATGGTAACCTTTTAAAAATTGTATGATTGAGAAAATATCGCTTTCATTCACGCGCAGGGTGGTTTCGCGTTGAATGGTCTCAATAATTGCGTGTATATTGTTCAAATGCCAGCGAGAAAGAATCTCAAAGGCTGACCAGCTAAGCTGGTAGAAGCGGTTGGTTGCGGGGTCGTGCAATGTCCAACTAGGCGAACCATCATTGGCAAAAGGCGCGGGTTGAAGTTCTAATTCTTGCCGTAAGATAGGGAGCGAAAGCAGCTCTGAATCTATGACTGTCATTACCATCCCCACCATTGACGTACAGCAGTGAATGGGCGTCTAAAAATATAATAGGCTAATGAAACGCGCTCTCCATAAACCGTTGCTGTTCCCATCTGACCAATTCGAGGCAGCGCTTGCCCAGGTGAAAACTTTGCTTTGATGCGATAAGCTAAAATACCTTCAGCAGTCGGTTCAGCACGATACGTCATATGCTGTAAGGTTGCCGTATAAGAGAGGGTGGGAGTGGCGTTGGGATACAATGTGATTAGAGCTCCAGCCTCAAGGGGAATGCTATCGGCAGCGGGTAGATAAACCATGAGCTCCACGTTGCCAGGATCAGCCAGCATTAAAATACGCTCGCCTACAGTAACAGCTTTACCTTGCCATTGATTGACGTCTGAGAACACGGCGACGCCATTTCTGGCAGCTTTTACCTGTAAACGGCCTAACTGTTCTGAAGAGTAGCTAAGCTCCACCGCCTTTTCATCTAATCGCCCTTTGGTAATCGCCATCTCAACACGGCTTTTGTCATCGGTCACGGCTAATTGAGCTGCCTGGCGGTACTCTTCTTGCGCGGTATCATAAGCTTTTTGTGCAGATTCAAAACGCGATTGAATCATGGTAGGTTCGAGGTTAAACAAAACCGTTCCAGCGGTAACCGTTTGATTTGGCTGAATCAGAAAACGGTCAATCACACCTTCTAAGGGTGCCCTTATCAAAAATGGGTGCTGAGGTACAACTTCTGCAGGAGCAACGACTGACAACCTGACATGAACCATGCCCAACAGTGATAGGGCTGCTAAGGCGATTACCCATTGTTTACTTGGTTTAAGCCATTGACGAACACGATGATGGCGCGGGGTAAAGGCAACGAGAGCATGGGCATAGCTATGCATCAGTTCACTGAGTAAGGCCTGCTCATGAGGTTGCCAATTTTCTTCGCGTGCAAATAAGACTCCGCCTTCCAGATGACCATTTGCCCGAAGCGGAAGCCAGAGCGCAACCGTTGGCAACCAGTTAGGCCATTCTTCAGCAAGATCGTTGGGTAAATCATTGGCAGTTAGAACAGTAAACGAAGCCGAATCTTCTGGTAAACTCTTTTGAAAGCAATATTGCCCCAAACGATTAAGCCATTGAACATAAGGAGCGTTAGCTTCTGCCTGAGGTACGCCGGAAATTGCACAAACGTTTCCGCTTACGCCGCCTAAACTAGCCAGGCTGCCACCAGGCATCCAAAGCATCGCTTGCCGATAATCGAGTAGTTGCAGTGTCTCGTTGACGATGACAAATCCTAAGGTTTCGATACGGTCTGTTTCACGCGCACGCCTTCCTAACTGAAGAACGGTAATAAGTTCTTGATGTGGGGAGCGTCTACCGACGTCGACATCACTCATCGCGGTGCATTAAAATTTGCCCAGCCGCTCATGCCGGGAACAAGTTCAGAGTGGCGACCTTCGAGCACTCCATAAATAGAAAGCGTCTGGCTGACAGGATCAATGCGTGCACCTAGCTTAGTCACTCGTGCAGGATAGTTTTTTGCTAACTCTTCAACATGAACGCTAAAATGTACTCCTGGCTTGATCCAGATCATCCATTTTGAAGGCACAATCATTTGCAGTTCTAGCTGGCTGGTATCCAAAATATCCAGCAATGGTGTGCCCGGGCTTACAAATTGATGTGCAGCAGCGTGACGCTTGGCTATATGCCCCGAAAAAGGCGCGAAAATACCGCATTTACTTAGGGTCGCTTGAGCATAGGCAACCTCGGCAGCGTTTTCCTTCACTTTTGCTTCAGACTGGGTGACTTCCATCGTGCCAACAGAGTTTAATTCAGCGAGCCGCTTATTGACCTGTAGGTTTTGCCTAGCACCTTCAGCACTAGCTTTAGCTTTGTTTAGTTGCGCTTGAAATAGTGTGCAGTCGAAACTGACTAAGGTTTGTCCTACTCGAAAGCTATCACCCTCACGTAGTGGCAAACTCGATATTTTTGCTGCTAATTCACTTGAAATGGTAACCGTATTTCGAGCCGCTAATTGTGTGCGAATGCGGCTATCAGATGAAAGTTCTGGTGAGGCAGCAGGCTTTGTAGCAGGAGTTAGTTGTATTGCAGCTGGAGCTGTCGGCATTGCGGCAAAGCTAGCAGCAGGTAGCGTCAATGAAGCAAAACATGTAGCATAAAACGCGACTCTCAGCCGCGCTATAAGAAGTACGTTTAATGCGGGTTGCAATCGTGGAATAGGTTTTATCATAACGTTTAATGATCCTTTGCAAACGCGCTATATATCCGAACAATTTCACTCACCATTATTGGCTTAATTGGTTTTAATTTGCTTACTTCTTCCGCTCCTATCTCGCCCTACTCTCTCATAAGCGAGAGGAAAACATAATGGAAAGTGACTAAAGCCAAATCTAGTGCAGTCACTAACGCGCAGCGCTTTCTGCTTGAATGAAAGCTTGCTTTAATGTAGTGAGATCATGACCATTGAGAGCCTCGGGAAGAGGATCAACCCCTAGGGTTGCCTGCATTTGCCCATACGCACTTTGCAATGCTCCATAGTTTTGATAAAGCCGCAGCTCTGACATCATCGCACTGGCTGATGCACGAATTTCTTGGAGTTGGCCTACGGTATTATTTTTGGCGGCGTTGCGGGTATGCTCAAGAATTTTTGCTTCGATATCGTTGAGCTGTTGACTCAATTCATATTGACGCTGACGACCTTTAAAATCGCGGTAAGCCACATGAACTTGAGCCAAAATAGCCATATTTAAAGCCAGATATTGTTGCTTGGCAACTTCGAGCTGAGCGGCTGCGTTAGCCTGAATATCTTTAGCATTTAAAACATTCATTAAATTCCAACTAACTCTTAAACCAACATCAGCCCAATGGTTATTGACCATAAAACTATTGCTGTCATAATGACCGCCTAAATTAAACTCAAGACCCGGTAAAAGACGCGCTAACGCTTTACGCGACTCATTCACACCAATACGTTCGTTATATTGAGCCTCAACGAGTTCAGGTCGATTAAGTAAGGCTGTTTCCTCCATTTTTTCTGGTGCTAATGTTAGCTTAGGTAAGCTGAGATCGGTTGGAACCACTAACGTAAAGGGTTTGCCTGGCTCAAGATTCATGAGTGATGCTAATCGTGGTTTAGCTTGAGCTAACTCATCGCGAATCGCTTCAAGCTGGCGCATGATATCTAGTAACTGCTTTTGATAATTTAGTGTATCGAGAGGCGCTTGCAGGTGCTCTTTTACGATTTTATTAGAATTATCTAATGCTATTTTCACTTGTTTTAATAGCGGCTCTATCTGAACTTCCATTTTTTGAGCGCCAACACCTTGCCAATAGGCTTGTCGAACTAGCTGCATTAGCATTTGCACAACTTTGCGGCGGCGCTCTTTCATAATGAGCATACGATCAGCCTGTTGCTGGCCTTGGTAATAACTTACACCAAAATCAAGAATATTCCAGGCAACGCCTAAATCGGCGGAACGGTGGGTAGCATCTTGAGAAATAGACGACTCTAACGACTCCTGGTGCGTGGTATAAGACTCTGATGAAGAAGCACTATCATTGTTGCGCGAGGCATAACCTGCAGAGGCAGTAAGCTTAGGTAAGAGATCAAAATTAGCTAGATCGAGTTGTTTGACTGCTAACGCTTCTTCTAATATTTTAACGCGGTAATCAAGGTTATATTTGATTGCTCGAGCCATCGCCTCATCTAAAGTAACCGAACTATTCAGTGTTTCCTGATGTTGAAAAATCGAAATGCGGGCGTGCTGTAGATTGCCAAGCCGATCGTTTTCTGAAAGCGGCATAGGTTTGATAGCGCAACCGCCTAATAAAGCTAGCGTTAACACAGCTGGCACGAATTTAAAAAGCAACCTAGGTAAAGAATGTGACATCGACTGATGACGATTCATGGGGGGATTGCCTTTTAAAATTTATAATCGAGTAGCACTTAATCTATTGGCTCTTCATCGGTTAAATTTTATAAGTGTGTAGGAGCACATAGACACTAGCGCTTTGTTACAAATAGTTGCAATCTTTATAAGCAATCTCAATTTGTAACAACTTTATCGAAAATCACACAAAATCAGAGCGCTACCCCTTCTGCTCATAAACACGTTTTAGCGATTTTAACAATGTTCGACAAACGTCTTATTTTCAATCTTTGTTTATGTAATTCCGATAATTAAATATTGAGCTTTAATAACTTTCACCTCTTTTAACCGTGTGGAAGTTATTACAAAATGCTTTAACGTGGGTACTGGAGCATAGCAATGCTGAAATTTTTAAAAAGCACCCTTCAACGTTGGCATAGGCAAGAAACAGAAAAATTTAAGCCGACCCCGCTCTCCTCCCTCATCATGGCGCTGGAACCACGCATTATGTTTGATGGGGCGCTGGCAGCTACCGCCACAGACACGGCTCATACGATTATTGAACATTCCGATACGCGCTCCGATGCTTCCAAAATCACCGAATCAGCGCCTATTTCTTCTATACACGCACTTAGCAGCAGAGATGCAGCAAGCACTGAGCACCGCAATGTCGTATTTGTTGATTCGCGTGTTATTGACTCTGCTCAGCTTTTGAAAGATATACGCCCCAATACCGATGTTGTTTTCCTTGATAATCAGCAGAATGGCCTGCAACAAATGGCTGATTATTTAGCCCAACATCCTGGTGCCGCCTCCGTTTCGATTATAGCTCACGGCAATACTGGCGATTTATGGCTGGGCAATACGTATCTGTCATCACAAGACATCAACACCAACGCAAGCAGCTTAGCCGCCATCGGTAAAAATATCCAAACCGGCTGCGATATTCTAATTTATGCCTGTAATACCGCACAAGGCGAAAAAGGGCTGGCTTTTGTAGATTCGCTCGCTCAACTCACAGGGCGCGATATCGCTGCGTCAAACAATCGCACCGGGGTAAATGGCGATTGGAATTTGGAAGTGTCAGTCGGAACAATTGAAACGACCACTGTTCTTTCAAAATCGAGCGAAGTAGCCTATTACCATGATCTTGTTATTAATACGATTGATTTGAATGGAGTAGATACGTCCATAGATACCACTACTATTTCAGGCAGCGCTATTACCAGTTCCTCGGGCACACCTTCTCTGACCGTAACAGGTTCTGGTTCACTGACTCTTGCGAGTGTTTCTAGCCCTATAGGTTCCATTACTATCCGAGGAGGGGTAACACTCACTTTCTCGGGTACTTCTAGCTATACGGGCACCACTACCATCGATTCAGGAGCCACGCTTATTGGCAATATTGGCACCAGTAGCGCGGTAACGGTTAATGGTACCTACGATATCAGTAATGTAGCACGTACCCTCAACAATGTAAGTGGCACGGGGAGTCTTACGAATTCGAATACCTCTGTAGGCCCCAAGGTCTTAACTTTAAGCTCTAGTTCCGACACTACCTTTTCTGGTGTCATTAGTGGCACAAAGACCGCTGTTACTAAATCAGGAACCGGTACGCTCACGCTTTCAGGAAACAATACGTACGCAGGTACAACCAGTGTATCAGCCGGTAAACTTATCTTAACAGGAACCAATACTACAGGTAGCTTCAATCTATCGACATCATCAAGTACGCTTCAAGTGGGCGACGGCTCTACTAGCGGCTCGATTGCGGGCAATGTAACTGTCGCCTTGGGCGCTAACCTTATTTTTAATCGATCTGACAACCTTACATTTGCTAACAACATCACTGGCGCGGGAGACATTACTAAAGATGGGAGCGGTACGCTTAGCTTCACATCAGCCTCTGCTGCTAGTTACTCGGGTCATCTTTCTCTAAACGCAGGAATATTAAGCTTACCTTCCCATACCTTAGACAAAGCCATAATAAATATGAATGGCGGAACACTCGTTGCAGCGGCGGATTTAACTATTACCACTGCTATTAATTTAACTGCCAACGGTACCATTGATACTAATGGTCACTCTCTCTCGATAGCAGGATTAGCGCCAGAAGTTTCAGTGTATGCCGGAATTATCAGCGGCTCCTATGGTCTAACCACGATTGATTCTGCTGGAGGAGGTACCTTAACGCTATTGAAAACGCCTACCTATACCGGCCCTACCACCATCTCATCAGGTACATTTATTGGCGATATTTCAACTAGCAGCGCAGTAACGGTATCGGGCACCTACGATCTTAATGGCGCAGCTCTTAGCCTTAACAACCTGAGTGGCGCAGGAACCATACAGTCAAGCACTTCCAATGCAGCGCTGACCTTGAATAAAACAGACACATCAACCTTCTCTGGCACGATCGCTAGCACTATCACGGATCTCATTACAACAGGGATCGGTACGCTTACGCTCTCAGGAAGCAATGCTTATACGGGTGCTACCACCCTCTCAGCCGGAATACTGATAGCTGGCAACAACAATGCCCTTAGCACCAGCGCTACAACTATCAGCAGTGGCGCAACTCTGCAACTCAATAATGGCATCACACTAGCCGGAAGCTTAAATATAGCGGGAACCGGATTATCTAACGCTGGAGCGCTCACCGTCACGTCTGGCGGTTCTGCGACGATTAGTGGAACTGTTGAGATGGCAGCAGATTCAAGCATATCGCTAGCATCAAGTACCGCACTTACCATCAACGGTATTATCAGTGGCAGTTTTGCGTTGACTAAAGCAGGAAACGGTACACTGACTCTTGATACTGATAACCACTTATCATCGTCTGCCATAAAAGTTTCAGCAGGTACAGTAAGCATTGCTGTGGCTAATAACTTGATGGGAGGCACATTTACTCTGGATGGCGGAACATTGGCCATTACAGCCAACATCGCTGATCTTAGCAAAACTATTACGCTTTCTGCCCACTCTGCGATTGATGTGGCAGATGGAGTGAGCGTCAACCTGAGTAGTGCCCTCTCTGGTACGTATACATTGGAAAAAACTGGAGCAGGCAGTTTAACGCTGAGTGCCAATAACAGCGAATCTACTAGTGCCCTGACCGTTTCAGCGGGTACCTTAAAAATTTCTGAAACGAATAACTTAAGCGCAGGTGCTTTTACTCTCCAGGGTGGTACGTTGGCTACCACTGCCACGATGAGCCTGAGTAAAGCACTCGCTCTCTCTGCCGATTCACTCATTGATTTAGCAAGCTCGACTACCCTCACATTTGGTGGTGCCATTTCCGGCGCTTATACTCTGACAAAAGCGGGAACCGGTACCTTAACACTAAACACAAATAACAGCGCTTCAACCAGTGCTCTAAACGTCTCAGCAGGAACCCTCAGCATTTCTGCTGCCAACAACCTAACCGGGGGCATGCTTACCCTGGGTACCGCTACTTTACGCACGACGGCAGATATTGCTTTACTTAGCAATGACATCACTCTTTCAGCTAATAGCTACATCGATGTGACAACGGGTACCACTACTACACTTAATGGTGCAATTACCGGGGCTTATACGCTAAATTCAACGGGTTCTGGCACCTTAATTCTGGGGGTTAATAACAGCGCTTCAAGCACAGTATTGAATATAGCAGCAGGAAGTACCTTAAGCATTGCTAGTGCTAACAATCTGACTGGAGGGGGGCTTACGCTCAGTGGTGGTACATTGAATGTGACCAGTACCGTAACACTTAGCAATAGCATTACGCTAGCGGCCAGCTCTTCGATCTCCATCAGCAATGCGTGCACTGCCACATTGGGTAGCGCCCTTATAGGCGACTCTACGTTAAATAAAGTAGGAGAAGGCACACTGATTTTAGGGACGAATAACAGTTCTTCACAGGGGAACTTAAGAATTTCAGAAGGTATATTAAGTATTGGCTCAGGCAATAACCTAACCTCAGGCAATCTCTCCCTGGCTGGGGGTACTTTAGCGTTCAGTGCGAATATGAACCTTAACAATACTATTTCGGTCTCTGCAAATTCTACGATTGATACCACCGCTGCGAATGCGACGCTAAGTGGAAATATCACTTTTTCGAGTGGGTTAACAGTAAGTGGCGGCAATAAATTAACGCTGTCGAATGCCAATGTCGGCTCAGGCGGTATCACGCTTTCAGGGAGCGACACAACACTCAGCCTAGCCAATGCTTCTGCCTTGGGTACAGGAACACTCTCATTAGGCAGTGGTACCACGCTTAATCTCAATATTGCAGGGGGTGGAACGTTAGCCAATGCTATTGCACTCACGGGTAGCGCAACGCTCTACGCCGCTGACAATGCTAACCTGGCGGGTACCATTTCTGGCGCTTATGCGCTTACTTTAGATATGAGTAGTGGTAAAACCTTAACCTTATCGGGCACGAATACCTATTCGGGCACCACTACACTCAATGCTGGCACATTAAGCATTTCAGCAGCGCAGAATTTAGGCAACACCAGCGGCATCAGCTTAAATGATGACAGCACGCTACAAATTACGGCGGGTGATTTTATCATTGCTAGTGACATTACCCTTAGTGGGAATGTCACGATACAGACCACCGATACCGTTTATAGCACCACACTTAGCGGCACTATTTCAGAAGCAGATCACGAAAACCCAAGCTCGCTAAGCAAGAGCGGGGCAGGCACTCTAGCGTTATCCAGCACCAATACCTATACAGGTACCACGACGCTTGCTGAGGGCACACTTAATGTTATTTCAGGTACAAATATTGGTAGCGGCACGCTTATCTTGGCAAATGATACTACGCTGCAAGTGAGTGAGGCAGCAACCATTAGCAATGCTATTGTACTTGGCGGCGATAATCAGACAGAAGCATCTATCACGATTCAAGCGAATGCGGCAGTTTCTCTAACGGGTGTCATTAATGAGGATGGCGCTGATGCCCAAAATCGCTTAATCATTACCGGCAGCGCAACGTTAACCTTAGCCCCCTCTTCTGCTAACACCTATACCGGTGGCACAACGTTAGCCGGAACAGCTTCGCTTAAAGTGAGTTCTTCGAATAGCCTGCCTACGACAGGTAGCGTTACGTTGAATGCAGGAACTACGCTACAAATCGCTAATGCCGTCACTGTTAGCAATGAAATTACACTTACGGGTAGTGCTTCTATTGATGTGAGATCTAGCGACATTGCCACGCTTTCAGGTGCCGTTACCGGGAACTATACGCTAACCAAAGCGGGTAGCGGTACTGTAGTGCTTAGTCATGATAATAGTGCTTCCTCTACAGCAATGGCTGTTGCAGTAGGGACATTAAGCTTCTCTTCCGATACTAAACTTTTAGGCGGTAACCTAACACTCAACGGTGGTTCGTTATTTGCTTCGGCTACCTTAAGCTCTACCAAAGATATCACTCTGGCAGCGAATTCATCGATTGGTTCTAATGGAACCCTTACTTTGTCGGGCGACCTTTCGGGAGCTTATACCTTAGATATCAGCAGCGGTACGGTGGCGCTCAACCGTAACTATAGTGCATCTTCAAGTGCATTACGCGTCTCCTCAGATGCCACCTTAAGCATTTCGGCTAATAACAATTTAACCAATGGTTCCCTTACTCTTAATGGTGGCACTTTAAAAATGACGGCCGATATTGCTGATTTATCTAAAGCACTGGCACTCACAGCCAATTCCAGTATTGATGTGGGTGATGGCTACACCGTTTCGCTTTCGGGTGAGATCAGTGGCGCTTACACATTAAATAAGGTTAATACTGGCACCTTAGTTCTTAGTATTGATAACCATGCTTCCTCTACAGCACTAACCGTCTCAGCAGGCAACTTAAGCATTTCTGCTGCGAACAACCTCACTGGGGGTACTTTTACTCTTAATGGCGGTACGCTTCTCATCACTGCCGATATTGCAGACCTTAGTAAAACTATTACGCTTTCTGCTCATTCTTCCATCAATATAGACGATGAAATTGCAGTCACCCTGAGCAGCGCGCTTTCTGGTACGTATACGCTAGCAAAGGTTGGAGCAGGTGTTCTAACGCTTACTGCAGATAATAGTGAATCTAATGGAGCTTTAACTGTTTCAGCCGGTACCTTAAGCGTTTCTCAAGCCAATAATCTAAGCGCAGGTGCTTTGACCCTCAATGGCGGCACGTTGGCAACCACTGCCACAATGAGCCTCGATAAAGCGGCAACACTCTCAGCTGATTCCTTCATTGATATTGGAGCAATGACCACCCTTACACTCAGTGGCGCGTTTTCGGGTGCACATGGCTTGACGAAAAATGGAACAGGCACCTTAAATTTAGCTTCAACATTCGGCAATACCGCCATAGGTAGTTCTTTAACCATTTCAGCCGGTACCGTAAACATTTCTACCGCGGCCAATTTGATGAATGGAGCCTTAACGCTGAATGGCGGTACTTTAAACGTCACATCCTCCCTCACGATTACTAACGCGATTGCTCTTACAGCTAATTCCGCTATTAATGTGGCAAACGCTACCACTACAGTACTTGGCGGCGCCCTAAGCGGAGCTTACACGCTGAATTCCACAGGAGCAGGTACATTAACACTAGGCGTTAATAACAGTGCTTCAAACACTGCACTCACACTATCCGCCGGTACCTTAAGCATTTCTACCGATAATAATTTAACCAACGGAACGCTAACGCTGGATGGCGGTACGCTTTCGCTTCATTCCTCAATCACTATCACTCATGATATTGCACTGGGGACTGGCGGCGGAACTTTGGACACCACCGATAGCAGTAATACGATGGTGCTATCGGGCGACATCTCGGGTACAGGCGGGCTGACTAAAACCGGGAGCAGTACGTTAAAGCTATGGGGAGCCAATACTTATACGGGCACAACAAGCTTATCAGGCGGTACACTTATTGGCGATATTTCCAGCAGCAGCGCCGTATCAATAGCCTCTGGAGCCACCTATTCAGTTTATGGAACCTCACGTACCCTTCACTCGCTCAGTGGCGCAGGTACGGTGCTGTGGGCAGATGCTCATGATCAAGAAGACTATATAGCAACCCAAGCCGATAAGAAGCTCAATATTAATAATGACACCGATACCACGTTTTCTGGCACGCTCGACAGTACACTCTCCAGTATTGTTAAAACAGGAAGCGGTACGCTTACGCTCTCAGGAACCAATACTTACGCAGGGGGTACCACGCTATTGGAAGGTGCTTTAACTATTTCTTCGAGTCATAGCCTGGGGAGCGGCACCCTTATGCTACAGGCAGATAGTACTGTGCAGTTTGGTGCAGCCATAACCCTAGACAACGCTATCGAGGTCAATGCCGAGACTAGTTTTGATACCAGCACTTACGACGTTACCCTTAGTGGAGCCCTAACACTTAACAATAAGCTCACTTTCAATACAACCACTGGCCATACCGTGACGCTATCGGGTGAAAGTGCCGGCAATGGCAATATTATCGTTTTGAATAGCGGTACCACGCTCAGCCTTACAAATGCTCAGGCTGCAGGCGCTGGAACGATCACCTTGAACAGTGGCACGACACTTAATGTAAACGCCACCAGCAATATAACGCTAGAGAATGCTATTACTCTCGCGGGTAATGCAACCATTGATGTTTCCAGCAACACGGCTACGCTTAATGGTGCAATCTCTGGTGCCAGTATATTGACCAAAATGGGGAGCGGTACCTTAGCACTGAGTCATGATAACAGTGCATCTTCAACTGCCATGAGCGTTACGCAGGGAGCCTTAAATTTCTCTACGGCTAATCATTTGTTGGGCGGAAACCTAACACTCAATGGCGGTTCTTTATTCGCTTCGGCGACTTTAAGCTCTACCAAAGATATCACCCTGGCAGCCAATTCATCGATTGGCTCTAGCGGAACACTTACGTTATCAGGCGCTCTTTCAGGAGCTTATACTTTAGATGTCAACAGTGGTACGCTGGTGCTTAATCATGATAATAGTGCATCTTCTAGCGCTTTACGCGTCTCTTCGGATGCCACCTTAAGCATTGCAGATTCTAATAACCTAACCGATGGTTCCCTTACCCTTAATGGCGGCACTTTAAAAACAACGGCATCTATTGCTGACTTATCTAAAGCGCTGACACTCACAGCAGATTCCAGCATGAGTGTGGACGATGGCCAAACCGTTACGCTTTCTGGCGCTCTCAATGGAGCTTATACCTTAAGCAAGGTTAATACTGGCACCTTAATTCTTGGTACTGATTACCATACTTCGTCTACAGCACTAACAGTCTCATCAGGAACCTTAAACATTTTGGCAACAAACAATCTGACAGGGGGTACTTTTACTCTTAATGGTGGTACGCTTCTCATCACAAACGATATTGCAGACATTAATAAAACCATCACGCTTTCGGCACACTCTTACATCAATATAGACGAGGGAATGAGAGCCAACCTGAGTCATGCTCTTTCAGGTGCCTACACGCTAGAAAAGGTGGGAGCAGGTGCCTTAACGCTTAGTGCTAATAATAGCGAATCTGAGAGTGCCTTAACCGTTTCAGCGGGTACCTTAAAAATCTCTGAAGCCAATAATTTAACTAGCGGTACTTTTACTCTCAATGGCGGCACGTTGGCAACCACTGCCACGATAAGCCTCGACACTGCGGCGACGCTCTCTGCTAATTCCTTCATTAATATAGCAGAAGCAACTACCCTTACATTAAGTGGCACGTTTTCAGGTGCGCATGGCCTGACGAAAAATGGAACAGGCACATTAAATTTAGCTTCAACATTCGGCAACACTTCCATAGGCAGTGCTTTAACCATTTCAGACGGTACCGTAAACATTTCTACCGCGGCCAATTTGATGAATGGAGCCTTAACGCTGAATGGCGGTACTTTAAACGTCACATCCTCCCTCACGATTACTAACGCGATTGCTCTTACAGCTAATTCCGCTATTAATGTGGCAAACGCTACCACTACAGTACTTGGCGGCGCCCTAAGCGGAGCTTACACGCTGAATTCCACAGGAGCAGGTACATTAACACTAGGCGTTAATAACAGTGCTTCAAACACTGCACTCACACTATCCGCCGGTACCTTAAGCATTTCTACCGATAATAATTTAACCAACGGAACGCTAACGCTGGATGGCGGTACGCTTTCGCTTCATTCCTCAATCACTATCACTCATGATATTGCACTGGGGACTGGCGGCGGAACTTTGGACACCACCGATAGCAGTAATACGATGGTGCTATCGGGCGACATCTCGGGTACAGGCGGGCTGACTAAAACCGGGAGCAGTACGTTAAAGCTATGGGGAGCCAATACTTATACGGGCACAACAAGCTTATCAGGCGGTACACTTATTGGCGATATTTCCAGCAGCAGCGCCGTATCAATAGCCTCTGGAGCCACCTATTCAGTTTATGGAACCTCACGTACCCTTCACTCGCTCAGTGGCGCAGGTACGGTGCTGTGGGCAGATGCTCATGATCAAGAAGACTATATAGCAACCCAAGCCGATAAGAAGCTCAATATTAATAATGACACCGATACCACGTTTTCTGGCACGCTCGACAGTACACTCTCCAGTATTGTTAAAACAGGAAGCGGTACGCTTACGCTCTCAGGAACCAATACTTACGCAGGGGGTACCACGCTATTGGAAGGTGCTTTAACTATTTCTTCGAGTCATAGCCTGGGGAGCGGCACCCTTATGCTACAGGCAGATAGTACTGTGCAGTTTGGTGCAGCCATAACCCTAGACAACGCTATCGAGGTCAATGCCGAGACTAGTTTTGATACCAGCACTTACGACGTTACCCTTAGTGGAGCCCTAACACTTAACAATAAGCTCACTTTCAATACAACCACTGGCCATACCGTGACGCTATCGGGTGAAAGTGCCGGCAATGGCAATATTATCGTTTTGAATAGCGGTACCACGCTCAGCCTTACAAATGCTCAGGCTGCAGGCGCTGGAACGATCACCTTGAACAGTGGCACGACACTTAATGTAAACGCCACCAGCAATATAACGCTAGAGAATGCTATTACTCTCGCGGGTAATGCAACCATTGATGTTTCCAGCAACACGGCTACGCTTAATGGTGCAATCTCTGGTGCCTATGTATTTACCAAAGCGGGCAGCGGTACCTTGGCGCTGAATCATGATAACAGTGCATCCTTAACTGCCATGAGCGTTTCGCAGGGAGCCTTAAGCTTTTCTATAGCTAATCATCTGTTGGGCGGAAACCTGACGCTTAATGGCGGTACTTTATTCGCTTCAGCCACGTTAACATCAGCAAAAACAATCAATCTATCAGCCAATTCTTCGATCGGCTCCAATGGAATCTTTGAGCTATCTGGAGCTATCGCAGGTGCATTTACTTTAGATGTCAGCAGCGGTACGCTGGCGCTGAGTCATGACAATAGTGCTTCCTTGAGCGCTTTACGCGTATCTCCCGACGCTACTTTGAGCATCGCGGCGGATAACACGTTAACCGATGGCTCTCTGACACTTCATGGCGGAACGTTAGCACTAACCAGTTCTTTTACGCTTACAAAAAATTTCGCACTCACCGCCGACTCTTTGATTGATGTAAGTGAAAACGAAACTGCTGTGCTTTCTGGCGCTATGAGTGGAGCTTACACCTTAAGCAAAGTCGATACGGGTACGCTGGTTCTGAGCGGTGATAACCATGCTTCATCCACAGCGATAACAGTCGCCGAAGGATCTTTAAGCATCTCTGATGCTAATAACTTGGGGAGCGGAATGGTATCACTTGAATCCGGTACCACCTTGAACCTTAGTGGCGCCAGTACATTCAGTAATGCTATTTCTTTAAGCAGCAGTGTTACGATTTCTAACAGTGCTGATGTTACTTTATCGGGTATCGTTAGTGGTTTAAGCTCCCTTACCAAAAGTGGTTCTGGCAACTTAACACTATCAGGAACCAACACTTACACGGGCACTACCACCGTATCTGCCGGTACGCTAACGTTAGGTGGTGGCAATGCCATGGCTGATAGCAACGCCGTTGTCGTATCTAGCGGTACTACACTCACGCTGAGCGCAGATGAAACGATTGGTTCATTGGCTGGAGCTGGCACCGTCACGCTCAACGCTTATACCTTAACAGCAGGCGGCGATACTACCGACACGACCTTTTCAGGTGCTATTGGCAGTACAGGGGGGCTTACTAAAGTGGGGGCAGGCACGCTTACTTTATCAGGAACCAATACGTATACAGGTACGACTACGCTATCAGTTGGCGGGTTAACACTAAGCGGCGGATCTACCATTTCTAATAGCAACGCAGTTAGCCTTGCGAATACGACGACTCTCACGCTATTAGCAAGCGAGTCGGTTGGCAGCTTGTCAGGTGCATCGGGTAGCAGCGTGGTATTGGGTTCAAACACCTTAACAGTCAATCAATCTACGGATGCTAATTTTTCTGGAGCAATCTCGGGTACAGGTGGATCTCTCGCCAAAGCGGGAGCCAATTCCCTCACGTTAGCAGGAACCAATACGTACACGGGCACCACTACGATATCAGAGGGTCAACTCACTATCAGTGCTGCCAATAATCTGCACAGTAGCAGCGCTGTAACACTCAACGGCGGCAGTTTGAACATTACCAGCGCCATCACCTTGAGTAATGCCATTGCCATCGGTTCAAGTAGCGGCACTATCAGCAACGCTGCCGATGTCACGCTTTCAGGAACGCTCAGTGGTTCCCATACATTGACCAAAGCCGGATCTGGCAGCCTAACCTTATCAAATACCGGCAACGAAAGCGGGCTAAGCGCTAATATAAATGTAACAGCCGGTACACTCTCTGTGGCGGGTTCAACCAACTTGGGAACAGGCTCGGTAACGCTTAACGACAGTAACTTAAATATTACCGGTTCAACCGTCAATGTCACCAATGCGATCATTTTATCGAGCACTGCTACAATTACTAACGCTAACGCTGTAACGCTTTCTGGTGTGCTATCAGGATCAGGCGCATTAACGAAAGCTGGAGCCGGTACTCTCACACTATCAGGTACCAATATCAATACTGGATTAATCACGGTTGCAGCAGGTGAACTTACGCTAAGCAACAGCTCAGCCATTGCCAACACCAATGATGTTACAGTTAACAGTGGAGCAACATTGACTTTAGCCGCGAATGAAACGATAAGTTCACTCGCTGGAGCAGGTCATGTTGTTCTAAGCTCCTATACCTTAACAGCAGGCAATACTGACAACACGCTCTTCTCAGGGGTTCTCTCTGGCACAGGAGGATTAACCAAAACAGGTTCTGGAATATTCACGCTTTCAGGCACCAACACCTACACGGGTACCACAACTCTATCTGCCGGTACGCTTTCAGTAACAGGACAAGCAGGCGGAAATGGAGCAAATGCAGTCACTGTTCAGAATGGTGCAACCCTTCGTGGTACAGGTACCGTTAACGGTGCGATTACGGTAGAGAACGGCGGCACGCTGGCGCCAGGCGTTGAAGGCACTGGAATACTTTCGCTAAACAATGGTTTAAGCATTGCGTCGGGGGGTACCTTAGCCATCGACCTCAACGGAACTACCGCCGGCACAGACTATGATCAAATCGCTGTAACAGGAGTCGTTGACATCAGCGCATCTACTCTATCCATTAGCCTGGGCTATACACCTGGCTCATTGGATCACTTTACTTTGATCACGAATGATAGCTCTGATGCAATGACGGGAACATTTAATAGTCTGCCTGAAAGCACGATTCTCTCGGCCGAATCCTCCCATTTGGGTATCAGTTATATGGGCGAAAGCGGTAACGATCTCGTCTTATCTGTAGCCCCTATAATTAGCTCGGCAACCTATAACGCCAGCACGGGAGTGCTATTAGTAACGGCCAGTGATCTAAGTTTTGGCGATACCATGGATGTTTCAAAATTAACATTAACGGGCAGAAATAACGCGACCTACACGCTAACCTCTAGCAACGTTACCGCTTCAAGCGCCACAACATTTTCAATAACGCTCAACTCCACCGACAAACTGGCAATCAACGGGCTTCTTAATCTTGATGGCTCCTCTTCGGTGAATGGAAGCTCTTATAATCTGGCAGCCGCCGCCAATTGGGATTTAACCGCCTCTACCAATGCTGATCTAACAAGCAATGCAATAACGGTCAGTGGTGCTTCTACCCCCACAATCACTTCAGCCACCTATGATAGCAGCACACATGTGCTATCTGTAACAGGTAGCAATCTGGTTAGCATTGTTGGCGCCAACAATGACATTACGGTATCTGCACTCACTCTAACCGGCGAAGACACGACTACCTATACCTTAACCAGCAGCGATGTTGAAGTTATTAGTGCAACCTCCTTTGCGGTTACCCTGAATAACACCGACCGCGCTGAGGTCGAAAAAATATTTAATAAAGATGGCTCCAGCTCAACCGGCGGCACTGCCTATAACTTAGCGGTAGCTGATAACTGGAACAGCGATATCAACAATACAGATAGCTCGGATACGACGACGGCTATTACATTGTCGAATGTTCCCACCCCAACCATTAGCTCCACAACCTATAATGCAGATACTGGTACGCTAAGTGTAACAGGCACAGGCTTTTTATCACGCACCGGTACAGCCAACGACATCATTTCCAGTACATTAACTTTTACAGGTGAAGATAGCTCAACTTACACTTTAACTGATACCGCTAACGTTGATATCACATCGGGCACAGCCTTTAGCGTGAGCTTAAGCGCTACTGATAAAGCAGCCCTTCACCAGCTCATCAATAAAAATGGTACCAGCTCTATACATTCTACGACCTATAATCTTGCCGCAGCGGAAGACTGGGCAGCTGGAGCGAATGCGTCTGTGAATGTTGCCGATCTAACCGGCAACAGCATTACTGTTAGCAATGCACCCAAGCATGTAAGCACAATCACATCTAGTTCGAATGATGGCATTTACAAGTTGGGCGATACCATCACAATCACCATCACTTTCGATGGCGCGGTTGATGTCACTGGCACACCACAATTAACCCTAGAAACAGGCTTAACCGATCGCATTCTGAACTACAGCAGCGGCAGCGGTACAAATATGCTGTCGTTCACCTATGTTGTTCAAGCTGGTGATACCAGCACCGACCTAGATTACGTTAACAGCACCTCTCTCAACCTCAACAGTGGCTCGATCAAAAATCACAGCACAACTGTCGACGCGATATTAATCTTACCAACGCCTGGCACAACTGATTCGCTGGGTGCAAATAAAGCTATTCTGATTGATGGCACCGCCCCCACACTTGCCATCACCAGCAATGCTTCACAATTAAAGATCGGCGAAACTGCCACTATTACCTTTACCTTCAGCGAAGACCCAGGCTCTACCTTTACTTGGAATGGCACTTCAGGCGATGTCGTGGTGAGCGGTGGCACGTTAGGCGCGATTTCTGGTTCAGGCTTAACGCGCACCGCAACCTTTACCCCAACCGCTAGCACCAATAGCGGGACGGCTAGCATTACAGTAGCTTCGGGCACCTATACCGATACCGCTGGCAATACTGGCGGCGCTGGCATCACTCCTTCCTTAAGTTTTGATACCTTAGCCCCCAATGCACCTTCTACCCCAGATTTGAGCAGTAGCAGCGATACGGGTATTTCAAACACCGATGATATTAGTAATGTCACTACCCCAACCTTCACCGGAACCGCTGAAAGCGGTTCAACAGTTACCTTAAATGATACCGATGGCACCACCGTATTAGGAACAACTACCGCGGCAGATGGCAACTGGTCAATTACCAGCTCAAGCCTAAGCGCTGGTTCACACACGATCACTGCCAAAGCGACAGATACCGCAGGCAATATCAGCAGTGCCTCTTCAGGATTAACACTTACTATTGATACGACGGCACCCTCACTTGCCATCACCAGCAATGCTTCACAATTAAAGATCGGCGAAACTGCCACTATTACCTTTACCTTCAGCGAAGACCCAGGCTCTACCTTTACTTGGAATGGCA
>JAZKAR010000026.1:107625-120258 GCA_040389065.1 Pseudomonadota bacterium
CCATCACGAGCAATGTTTCTCAATTAAAAGTGGGCGAAACCGCGACTATTACCTTCACTTTTAGCGAAGACCCCGGCTCTACCTTTACTTGGAATGGAACAACGGGTGATGTTGTAGTTAGCGGCGGCACGTTAAGCGCGATTGCAGGTTCAGGCTTAACTCGCACGGCAACCTTTACCCCAACGGCTAGCACCAATAGCGGTACAGCTAGCATAACCGTAGCCTCTGGCGCCTATACCGATACCGCTGGCAATACTGGCGGTGCAGGAGTTACTCCTTCATTAGATTTTGATACCTTAACCCCGAATGCCCCTTCTACACCAGATTTAACCAACGGTAGCGATAACGGCATTTCTAACACCGATGATATTAGCAATGTTTCTACACCCACCCTCTCAGGAACTGCAGAAAGTGGATCAACCGTCACCTTATACGATACCAATGGCACGACCGTATTAGGAAGCGCTACATCTACAGACGGTACCTGGTCAATCACCAGTGCAACTCTCAGCGCTGGCTCACATACTTTAACCGCCAAATCGACCGATGCAGCGGGTAACGTCAGTAACGTTTCTTCAGGATTAACGCTTACCGTTGATACGACAGCACCGACACTTGTTATTACCAGCGATGTGTCTCAATTAAAAGTTAGCGAAACCGCGACGATTACCTTCACTTTCAGCGAAGATCCCGGCTCCACCTTTACCTGGGATGGAACCTCAGGTGATGTTGTGGTGAGCGGCGGTACGTTAGGCGCGATTTCTGGCTCAGGCTTAACCCGCACCGCCACCTTTACACCAACAGCTAGCACGAATAACGGTACAGCAAGCATAACCGTAGCCTCAGCTTCCTATACCGATACCGCAGGCAATATCGGCGGTGCTGGCACAACGCCTGCATTAAGCTTCGACACTCTACTTCCCGATGCTCCGTCTACCCCTGACTTAGCCAGCGGCAGTGATACCGGCATTTCAAATACCGATGATATTAGCAATACCACAACGCCTACTTTCACGGGAACTGCGGAAACTGGATCAACCGTTACCTTATACGATACTAATGGCACTTCGCTATTAGGCAGCACTACCGCGACAGATGGCACCTGGTCAATCACTAGTTCAACCCTCAGTGCTGGCTCACATACTTTAACCGCCAAGGCAACAGATGCAGCAGGCAATGTCAGTACCGTTTCTTCAGGATTAACGCTTACCGTTGATACGACGGCCCCAACACTCGCTATTACTAGCAATGCTTCTCAATTAAAAGTTGGCGAAACCGCAACGATTACTTTCATTTTTAGTGAAGACCCCGGTTCTACCTTTACTTGGGATGGCACAGCGGGCGATGTTGTGGTTAGCGGCGGTACGTTAGGCGCGATTTCTGGTTCAGGCTTAACCCGCACCGCCACCTTTACCCCAACCGTCAGCACGAATAGCGGTACAGCAAGCATTACGGTTGCTTCGGGTTCCTATACCGATACCGCAGGCAATACCGGCGGTGCAGGCACAACACCTTCTATAAACTTCGATACCCTACTTCCCGATGCGCCTTCTACCCCTGACTTAGCCAGCGGCAGTGATACCGGCATTTCAAATACCGATGACATTAGTAATACCGCAACGCCTACTTTCACGGGAACTGCAGAAACTGGATCAACCGTCACCTTATACGATACTAATGGCACGACCGTATTAGGCAGCACTACCGCGACAGACGGCACCTGGTCAATCACCAGTTCAACTCTAAGCGCTGGCTCACATACTTTAACCGCCAAGGCAACAGATGCAGCAGGCAATGTCAGCACCGTTTCTTCAGGGTTAACGCTTACCGTTAATACAACTGCTCCGACACTCGCCATCACCAGCAATGCATCGGGTCTAAAGATTGGCGAAACCGCTACGATTTCCTTTTCCTTCAACGAAGACCCAGGTTCCACCTTTACTTGGGATGGCACTTCAGGCGATGTTGTGGTTAGTGGCGGCACGTTAAGCGCGATTTCTGGCTCAGGCTTAACTCGCACGGCAACCTTTACCCCAACCACTAGCACCAACAATGGTACAGCTAGTATCGCGGTAGCTTCGGGCGCTTATATTGACACCGCTGGCAATACTGGCGGCGCAGGCGTCACTCCTTCCTTAATTTTTGATACCTTAGCCCCAAATGCCCCTTCTACCCCAGATTTGAGCAACGGCAGCGACAGCGGCATTTCAAACACTGATGATATTAGCAATATCACCACCCCAACTTTCACTGGGACTGCTGAGAGCGGTTCAACGGTTACCTTATACGACACCGATAACACCACTGTATTGGGAACGGCGACAGCGACAGACGGCAACTGGTCGATTACGAGTTCAAACTTAAACCTCGGCTCCCATACCATTACCGCTAAAACTACTGATATAGCAGGCAACATCAGCATCGCTTCATCAGGATTAACAGTTAATATTGACCCCACCGCTCCTACAATCAGCTTAACCACCGTACCGAATGATGCAACATACCCAGTAGGACACGCCATTGATTTTTCCGTGTCGTATAGCGAAGCTGTAGCGGTAAATATCAGCGGCGGCACGCCTTATATTGATGTATCGTTAGATACTGGAGGCTTAGTACACGCCGCATATGTCAGTGGAACAGGCACCTCAACACTAACATTCCGCTACATCGTAGCTGCAGGAAATATCGATAGCAATGGAATCAATGCCGCCAACATCATCACACTGAATGGCGGAACGATTCAAGATAACGCTGGCAATCTTGCTGCAACAACGGGCATTACTTTCGCCTCCACAACAAACGTATTAGTTGATGGCATTGCGCCTTCGGCATTATCGATTACACGAGCAAGCAGCAGCAGCAGCGCCACTACGAATACAACGAGCCAAGAATATACCATCAGCTTTTCTGAAAACGTTAGTGGCATAGATATCAGCGATTTTAGCCTTATTTCAACAGGCAATGCTGCGGGCACTATTGCCTCGATCAACCCAATTAATGCATCAATATATACAGTCACAGTAAATAATATCTCTGGCGATGGCACACTTGGACTCGTCCTTAAAAATACCGGCACTAATATTGTTGATACATCAGGCAACACCATTTCAACCGGCTATAACAACGGCGAGGTCTATACGTTTGATCATACGACCCCAGTAGTGAGCGCTAACGGCATCAGTCTTAGTGGTGCCTCTGGCATAAATGGCACCTACAAAATTGGCGATACGATTACTGCAACATGGGATAACTCTAGCAGTGGCGATAATAATTCCGATATATCTTCTGGCGTCACCGTTAACTTCAGCGAGTTTGGTGGAGAAACAACCGTAGCGGCCACCAATAACAGCGGCATATGGACAGCTTCATATACGCTAACCGCTGGCAATACCACTGCCTTGAATCGCAACATCTCCATTACTACCACCGACACCGTGGGCAATAGCACCACTACTACAAGTACCACTAACGCTACCGTCGATACTATTGCTCCCGCCTTCTCAAGCAGCAGTTCAGCCACAGTTCAAGAAAGTGCTACACCAGGCACCGTCATTATTGATCTCAACGCAGATAACGATCAGAACATCAGCTATTCGCTCATCGGCGGTACAGGCGCTTCGCTCTTAAATCTGAATAGCGCGACGGGAGTTATCACACTCGCCAACGAAGCCATGCTCAACTTTGAAAACACACCATCATATAGTGCTTTAGTACGCGCCACCGATGCAGCAGGAAATAAAACAGATCAAACGCTTAACATCGCTATTGCTAATGTGAATGACCGCCCCATCGTCACACACTCAAACTCATCTGCCAGCTTTACCGAAGGCTATAACACAACCTCTACCTCAATCGTTATTGATAACACGCTAACGATCAGCGACCAGGATAGCCCTACCCTAACCAGCGCCACCCTTAGCATTCAAGGGAATTTCCAAGCCGACCAAGATCTGCTTACCTTCACAAACAATAACAGTAGCATGGGTAATATCATCGGCAGCTATAATACCAGCACAGGTATTCTTTCTTTAAGCTCCAGTGGAGCCACCGCAACGCTGAATCAATGGCAAAACGCATTGCGTTCCGTTTCGTATACTAACCTCTCAAAATCGCCCGACACAGCACCTCGAACCATTAGTATGATAGTGAATGATGGCGTTGATTCCAGCTCAACTATCACTCAAACAGTGAACGTTATCAGCACAAACGATACACCAACTCTCACAGTACCCGTAGCTCAAAATACCGATCGAGAAGTACCGCTGGTATTCAGTTCAAACAATAACAATGCACTCTATGTGAATGATGTCGATGCAGGCAACGGCACCATTCAAGTTACACTGACTGCTGCACATGGCACGATAACTTTGCCCAGCACAACAGGACTCAGCTTTGATTCGGGCAGTGGCACAAACGATACCTCGCTCACTGTTCAAGGTACAGTCTCAAATATCAACGCCGCCCTGAATGGTTTAATCTTTAGCCCTGAAACCAACTTCCACGGCACCGCTTCTTTACAACTGATCACTCATGACCAAGGGTTAACAGGTTCAGGCGGCGACCAAAGCGCTAGCAGCTCTGTCGATATTCTCGTTCACCCTGTATATCCGCTGATTACATCGGTTGATAGCATCAGCGCTGACGGCAGCTATAAAATCGGTGACACTATTAATATCACCGTTTCTTTTGATCAAACTATAGCTGTAGATACTACAAAAGGTACGCCAATCCTACGACTGAAAACAGGAGGCACAGCTCGTGTTGCATCGTATATATCCGGCTCAGGCAGTTCTACGCTTACCTTCAGTTATACCGTTCAAGCGGGAGACATAAGCACCGATCTCGATATCCGCACCATTAACGCATTGGTTCTGAACGGTGCCACATTTCTTAATGCTGCGGGTGAGACCGCCGTATTAACGCTCCCCACACCCGGTAGTGATCACTCGCTTGCAGGGCAACGCAATCTTGTGATTGATGGTATTGCGCCTACTGTCACCTCGGTAAATATTCCCGCCGATGGCACCTATATCGCCGGACAAAACCTCGACTTCATCGTCAATTACAGTGAAGTAGTGAATGTCGACACCTCTGCAGGTACGCCTCGGCTTGCAGTGGCGCTAGATACCGGCGGTACCGTATATGCCAATTATATGACGGGTTCAGGCACAAGCGCCCTGACGTTCCGCTTAACCGTAGCGCAAAATCAGCTTGATAGCACGGGCATTACGATTACTTCAAACACTGAAAACAATAGCGGCTCAATACGCGATACCGTTGGCAATACCGCCAGCACCGCGCTCACGAATACCGCTGCTACCGCTTCTATTTATATTGATGCAATCAATCCGTTGATTACTTCGATCACACGGCTTGATTCAGAAATTTCGCAAGGCGGCATACTTCATTATCGAGTCACTGTTTCAGAAGATGTCACAAATGTAACAGCGGCTACGTTCAAATTTACTACGAGCGGAGTCGTCAATGCCTCAATTACCGGAATTACACCCATAGATGCACATACCTATGATGTTACTATCAACGCGGTAGGATCAGGCGACTTACGTCTTGATTTAGCTAATTCAGTGAATGGCGTTAGCGATGCCGCCGGCAATACCTTACAAAGCCCATTTACAGCAGGTGAACGTTATACCTTAAGACCTGCGCCCGTTGTAGTTGTTGTTTCTGCCCCCCCAACCCCGCTCTCTTCTGGCTCCTCCACAACAAATATTTCCTCATCATCAGGTACTAGTTCATCCTTTGGCTCTTCTTCCACATTTTCACTATCGTCCTCAACAAACTCTTCCATCTCCATTTCTAATTCGACAATCAATATTTCTGGCAGCGATGCACCTGCGGTATCAGGCGGAACAACACTCAGTGTAGGAGGCTCCACGTTTGGAAGCAGTGGCGGTTCATCTGCTAGTTTTGGATCGATGAGTTTAGGTGGATCGGGGGGATTCGGCGGAATTTCGGGCGGTAGCTCGATAAGCTTTGGCAGTGGAGGGATGAGTGGCAGTGTCTCTTTACAGGGGGGCGACTCTCTTGGCGGCGGCGGAACCTTTTCCTTTTCGCCATCAGCAGCAAGTGGCTCAGGCTCTGCGTCATCGAATCAATCTGGCGAGGCACCTTCTTCCACGAGCAGTTCCAATTCTAATACTTCAACTTCCGGTAGTGTTAATTCTGGCAACTCTAGCTCTCAGGGCTTAAGTACTGAGGGTTCGAGCTCTTCTGACACAAATTCTGGTAGTTCAAGCGCTAACGGTACCACCTCAACTAGTTCATCCTCGCAAGATGCAGGTCAAGCCTCTACCACTGGCACAACTCCAATCAACTCTCAATCGCAAGACTCTTCTAATACTTCCACCTCAGATGCTTCCATTAAAACGACCGGCGAAGGATCAGATAAAGCAGATGCCAAAGAAGGGGAAAACAAAGATGAAGGAGGCGCTATCAAAGCAGATGGCGCATTAAAAAGCAGCACACCAAAACCCGGAGCTGAATACTATCGACCCGATGCGCATCGAGTGGCTACTTTAAAAACAAAACCTAGCCTTACGCAACAGTTTAATCATTTCGGTAAAAGTGCTATGGATGCAGAACGCGAAGCCTTTATGCGTGAGCTTGAGATAGAAATCGCGTCGTAAGTTTTAAAAAATGGAAATAGGCTTTTATATCTAAATACACCTAGGCCGCTAAAAATAAACCAGTTTAGTTTGAGGTAATACGGTTATAAGTCGGCCTCAATTAAGGAGTGGAAATACTTAAGCAGATAATCGTTTTCCTGAAGGTTCCTATACAAAAGCAGTATCAAAGCAGTAAGAGAATGATAGCGAAGCTTTCCTTACTAGTAGCCTAGCGTACTAGCAATATCTACTAGCTTAAAACAATCATTATCTTGAGATACTAGACTGTTTTTACCGATTTTATTTTTTCTATCAAAACATTTGCTAGGTTTATTCTCAAAAAATAATTATTTATAAAAGTAACCGATGATTTATTTATACATTTAATAGTTTAAACTTTTTCGCTTTTTTCCTAGATATTTCAGCATTACACGCAAAATTTAAAACATACTGAACCTTAAGCAAAGTCATTTTCATTTATTTTATTGACAAAATCAGAAAAATCGGTAAAAATGGTAGTATGAAGCAGTTAACAAGCTTTATACGAATTTAGCTTTTCATTCTTTTCAAAGGAAATTAAAATGAATAAAGATCAAGTAGCAGGTACAGTAAAAGATGTTGCTGGCAATATTCAAGAAAAAGTTGGTGATTTGCTTAACAATGATGAACAACAAGTTAAAGGCATTGAAAAGCAAGTAGAAGGTAAAGTTCAAAAAGGTTACGGGGATATAAAAGAAGCTGTTAAAAATCCTCGCTAAATTTCTTTCAAAAAAGCCTCTTCTATTTCTCTTTGAAGAGGCTTTTTTGTAGCATTTTTTGTACAATTTTTTCTTGCAATATGTTTACTACATTCACTTTCTAAACTTAGATATCATTTCTCTATATTGGTATCGACACCAATTTTTCATCAGCATTACATTGGCCTTACATCTGCTTTTCGTCTGCCTAATAGGCTCTCTTCCTTATCTCTTCCTTATAATGCTATTCCATCTAGTTCCCCAGCTCGACATCAGCCAGCTTCCTTAAAAAGCATAAGGGTAATTTTTAGCCTATAAATCTATTTTTCTTGATACAATCTAACATCTTAGCTTATGCTCGACTCTATAAAACCTCTTAATTCTATGTTTTTGTACGAAACTTTTGAGTGTTAGCAAGGGCTGGCAAGATAATAAAAAATTTAAAGAGTCTCTACATAATTAAGACTTAAATAAATAAGTTAGTTACCGTTCAGAGGAAAGATGATGAATAAAAAGCGCTTGCGATCCGTCGTGCAACTTATGCTGGCTATAAGTTTTCTTGCGTTTGCTCTAGTTAAAATTATTGAAGCGGCAAGATCAACAGGAATGAAGGCGGTGCTTAATAACGCAAGTATTCTATTTTTATGGGTAGCAGTATGTTGGATCATAGGTTTTGGCTGGCTGTGGATGCTATGTAAGCGTCGCGATTTTACTGCAAAAACTTCCATCACTTCTACTCGCAAACCATTCACTCCCATTGTAAAAAATTACAAAAAAACCTCGCCTTCTGTGACTACCTCACATAATAATAATTTAGACGGCATTAAACAAAGTTGGATCTCTGTAGATGAAGCAGATACTCTTTCTCCTAACCCTCAACGAAATGTAGCTAACGAGCCTTTACTAACACCTCAGGCTACCCCTAACGTTGTACCTGATCAAAATGCTTTTCTACATGCCGCTCGCCAATATTTTCTTTCTTTGCAAGCAGCGTTTAATAAGGGTGATTTAGAGCCATTTCGTGATTGGTTAGCACCTGAATTTCAAGACAAGTTATTAATGAAAATTAGGGAACGAGGTCAAACTGAGATTTTGACACTCAATGCTAATGTATTAAAAGAAAAAGCCGGCGTTGATGATAACTGGGTAACGGTTCGCTTTAATGGCATCACCCGCGAGAACCCTGATCCCACCCCAAAAACGTTGAACGAAGCTTGGCATTTCAAGCAAAGCCGTCATACAGCAAATGACCCTTGGAAACTAGCAAGAATTGATGCGCTTACCCATTAATATGTTGAATGGTAGGCTTTCTCTAAAATCTTAAGCAGGAAGCGGACGCTTTATAAGAAGGCTGTATTCAACCGCTATACATAAATCCATAATGACATTTAAACCCTGATGTTGAGCATACAAAGCGGTTTCTTCATTATAAACTCCGCTTTGAAGCCATAATGTTTTAGCTTTAATGCTAGCTGCTTCTTGAGCAATAGGTAGCGTGTACTCAGACCTTCGAAAAACATTAACAATATCAATAGGAATATCTTTAGGAATATCAAGTAAAGAAGCATACACTTTTTCACCCAATATATTCAGCTCGTTAGGGTTAACTGGAATAACGCGATATCCAACAGATTGGAGACGCTGCATAATAGCGTGAGAAGGCCTATTGCGATTAGACGAAGCACCTACAAGTGCAATATTTTTTGCTTCAGAAAGAATCACTTTTAAAGCACTATTCGATGGGTTTTCATGCATATACCGCTCCTAAAGGTGAAACCTACAGAGTCAAGACATACTATGGTAAACGCATTTAAAAAAATAACCAAGATTTACCAAACTCTATAGATATCTTTCAGACTTTTCAGCCAATGGCTCTGCTGCCCTGCTATAGTAGAATAGCTTGGCTCTGTCTTCATACTAAGGAAACCATGTTTACACTGCTTATTTCTGCTGAACAGCTTTCTTCTCAACTTTCGTCGCATCACAAACCTATTATTTTTGATTGTCGCTTTGATCTGCAAAACCTTAAAGCAGGATATGAAACGTATAACTCAGCACATATTCCTACAGCCTTCTATCTTGATTTAGAACAAGATCTATCTGGCACCAAAACTGGTTTAAATGGTCGGCACCCTTTGCCTGAGCAAACAACACTTGCTGAAAAACTTCGTGCCTATGGGGTTTCAGACACTAGTCAGATTATTGCCTACGATGCGCAAGGGGGAATATTTGCGGCACGTTTATGGTGGCTTTTGCGCTGGCTTGGTCACGAAAACATTGCTGTATTGGATGGCGGTATACAGGCTTGGACAGCAGCAGGCTATTGTCTAACACAAGAAGTTATGCGGCCTCAGCCAGGAAACTTTTCTATTCGCCCCGCGCTACAATCTTCAGTACCGGTAAGTGAAGTAATCAATAACCTAAAAAACAAGACTGACCTTGTGATTGACGCCCGTTCACCCGATCGCTTTCGTGGAGAAAATGAAACACTTGATCCGGTAGGTGGCCATATTCCTCATGCTATTAACCATTTCTTCAAAAATAATCTTCAAGAAAATGGGCATTTTAAAAGCACTGAAGACCTAAAAAAAGATTGGCTTCCCCTTCTAGGCAATCGAACAGCAGATCAAACTATTCACCAGTGTGGTTCAGGCGTGACTGCTTGCCATAACCTCTTGGCACTTGAAGTCGCTGGTTTAAAAGGCGCCAAACTTTATGCAGGCTCTTGGAGTGAATGGTGTTCTGATGCATCGCGCCCACTAGCTGTAGGATAAATGTATCATCTTTGCCTAAGTAATTTTTTTAAGCTTCTAGGCTTTACCGATAACGCATACATTCATTTAGTAACTGCATTTATAAAGGAATATTATGGGCTTGCGATTTCAGAAACGCATACCAATTTTCAAAGGTGTAACGTTAAATATTAGTAAAACAGGCCTTTCTATTACCCTGGGTCAGCAAGGAGCTACCATTAATCTTGGTCGCAAAGGAGCCACCAGCAATGTAGGTTTACCGGGTAGCGGCCTTTCTTGGCGTGAATCTTTAAAAGGTGCCTCTTGGGCTAAATATGCGTTTTGGATTTTATTGGTTTTAATTATATTTTTATGGCAAATTTCAAAAAAGTAATCTAAGTAATGAAAAATGCTCGGAACGCTTTAACTGAAGGCACACCAGCTTTGTTTATGTTGAAGCTAACCTTGCTGCTTCCATAGCCCGCTCACACGCTGCTTCTTCAAGAATTTCTATTGAGAAACTGCCAAACTTTTTAGGAAGCCAACATATGCGCGTTCCTGAAGGCGATTCAAGTTCATCTTTTGAAATTGGTTTTCCGTTTTCATTTTCGGGTTGTATCCCTTGTTCTATCAACTCATCATATTTTGCTAATACATCCGGTACGGTATAGCACAAGCGATAAATTGTTCCCTCACCTTTTTCTTCTATCATGGTCTTCAAATTACCAGCATACGGTTGAACAAGAATAAATCGCTCTTTTCCGTTAAACATAGTAACGTATTCAACATGAAAGCCATCTCTATTCCAAACCTTAGGTTTTGAAGCTGTACAGCCTAGCGCTGTTTTATAATACGCAACTGCTGCATTAAGATCTTTAACTAAAATATCGACATGGCTGAACTTTAGCTCCATTTTTTTCTTTCTTGATATAAAGTGCATGAAAATTAGTATTGAACCACTTACTTTAAAAATATATATAAGAAATAATGTTAGCAGCTTTTCCGCTTTGTTAATTGCTTAAAGAATCGGCATGAATCGATATGCTTTACATAGCGTTTAGGAAGTATTTGCATGCTATTTTAGCTACGCCAATAACTTCCAGCCAAGGTGTATAAGACTAGTAAAAAGGTGTATTATTTAGGTGTATAAAACAGACACACCAATATATTTATTTTATTTTTCAATTATTTACAACCACACTTAGATTTATCATCCATCTTTTAGATGGGATTATACATTTATAATTTTAGGTGTATATTTAACGTTAGAAATTTATGCTTAAAATATTGAATTTAATATTAGCTTTTTTATCTCTGTTATTTATTAGCTATGCTCAAGGTCGTTTTAATTATATACAAAGTTTATCTTGTATAGACAATGCATTATTTTATGTATTAAAAATATCAGATTCGATAGGCGATTGGATATTTTGCCTAATACCAAATTTCATCTTCTTATTTGTTATATTTATTGCTCAAAAAAATAAGGCTTTAAGCATTTTTATAGCAGTAATCAATATCATTTCCCTACTTTTTAGTGCATTATTAGCTTTTACTTGGGCTAAAAAAACATGCCACTCATTCGCCCTATCGGATGGTGAAGAGTTTTCTTCTATTATAGCCAGCCAATATTTACTAATACTTTTACTACTTGTTTTTATGTCACTATGGTATGCTTTTAGTAGTAATAAAAAATAACTTTTTGTTTCTACTGTTACCTTGTATAACCATATAATTAAATCCATTTTTAAAACAATACATTAAATCAAAAAAATTCTAACAAATCATTCAACTGGACACTTAACCAGCGGCGCTGGTTAAGTTCCCTCCACTAGCGCTACGGTGCCAGTTAATTCAAACGTTATATTTATAGAGTTATTATGAAAAACAAATACCTAAATCCAATTATCCCTATGATATTTGCGATTTCTGTTGTGTGCTGTATCCAAGCGGCTCAGGGTCAAACAGTATCAACACAACAATCTAAAGACTTTTTTTCTGATAAACCTTATATATTAAATCTAGAAAAAATTTCAGAGCTAGACCCCAAACCGCTCAAAATTGAAAAATTTTCGCCCCACCAAGACCCACGCGCTCAAGGTATAAGAATAATTTCAACTGGTAGAATTTTTCCTTTTTCTTACGAAATTATTAATATTAAAGATGCAACCAATCCCGATATACTTTCCTCTATTTCAAAATCTTTGGATAACCATTCAGACATAATTCTTAAAGAACAAAAATCAAATAATAAGCTTGGAAATTACCTTCATTACTTCCAAAGAATTAGTTTAGAGGGAAAACCACATCATGTATCGTCAAATTATATTTTCATAAAAAATAATATTTTTTATCATCTTGCTGCAAATAACTATGCAGCAGCAACATCAATGCCTCGCAATAATTGGGGCGTCGAAAAAGCTGATGGTAACGCTGAAAATGAAGTTAAACTACTTATTAATTCAATGGAGTTCAAATAAAAAAACGTAGTTTCAACATTGAAGTGCAACACTGTTTAAGACAATCCATAGAATAACT
>JAZKAR010000027.1:0-83734 GCA_040389065.1 Pseudomonadota bacterium
AACACCAACACCAACACCAACACCAACACCGACACCGACACCAGGATCAGCTCCTGCCACTAATCTTCCTCCTGTAACAGGATCGGTAGTGAGCTATTCAGCAGACGATAGTTTTTTTTCAGGTGGAGTTAGTAAGGGAAATGGTTATTTACAGAATTTTACTAATCGTGGTGCGCGCGCTATTTTTACAATCAATACCCCAATTTCAGGTCTTTATACTGTTAACTTAGGGTATGCCAACGGCACAGGCTCTGCCAAAACATTAAATATTTATGTAAACGGACTATTTGCAACGAGAACTACATTACCTGCTTCTGGAGGAAATACTTCATGGACTAAGCAAAGTGAGTCATTAAATTTACGAGCAGGAATAAACACAATTACGTATCAATATGATGCAGACAACAGCGGAGGCGTAAATATCAGTTTTGTTTCTATTCCCGGGGCGAAAAGTTTAGAGGCACGCGGTGCTACGTTACCGTATCAAGAATACGAAGCAGAAAATGGATCAACGGATGGTGATGTTTCTGTGGCTGGCACTAAGTATTTGACAATGGAAGCAGAGTCTTCTGGCAGACGCCACGTTAAATTACGATTAAAAGGGAGCTCTGTTCAATGGACAGCGCAAAAAGAAGCCAATGCATTAGTGATCAGATACAGCATGCCTGATTCTGCTCAAGGCGGCGGAAGAACGGGGAGTTTAGCCTTATATGTAAATGGCAATAAAATAAAAAGCGTGGCTTTAAGTTCTCATTATGCTTGGGTCTATGGAGAGTACCCATTTAATGATAATGCGGGTAATGGAAAAGGACATCACTTTTTTGATGAGGTTCGCGTTGGTAATATTGATATTCCTGCAGGGGCTAATATTCGATTACAAAAAGAAGATGATGAAGCTACCGTAGCGTATTATGCAATTGATCTAATCGATTTAGAGAAAATAGATGCGGCCTATACTATGCCTGATAACTTTGTATCGATTACTGCATTTGGAGCAGTTCCTAATGATGGCGGTGATGATACCCAAGCTATCATGAATGCGATTAATAATGCTAAAAGTTTAGGTAAGGGAGTATGGATTCCAGCTGGATTATTTAATATGACCAACCGAATTAATGTTGATAATGTCTCAATACGCGGTTCAAGTATGTGGCATACCGTACTTCTTGGCACGAATGGCAAAGGTGGGTTCATGGCAACCGGTAATAATGTTACGATCGCTGATTTGTCGTTGGTGGGTGATTCATTTGTTCGGAATGATTCAGCGGATCATGCGGCTTTTGAAGGTAATTTTGGCACAGGCTCTTTAATTCAGAATGTTTGGGTAGAGCATATGAAAGTAGGGTTCTGGCTATCATCGGGAACGAATGGACTCTATGTTGTGAATGGAAGAATTCGCGATACCTGGGCTGATGGCGTGAATATAGCCGGTGGTGTGCAGAATACTACATTTAGTCATTTTAATATTCGCAATACAGGCGATGATGCGATGGCTATGTGGTCAAATGGCGCTTCTAATATAAATAATGTTTTTCAATATAATACGGCTCAATTACCTGCTTTGGCGAATACGTTTGCGATATATGGCGGTCAAGATAATAAGATACTCGACAATATTGGGTCAGATACGGTTACTGCTTCTGCAGGTATTAATATAAGCACCCGCTTCGGCGCGGTTCCATTTGCTGGAACAGTAGAAGCTCGAAGAAATACGTTAAATCGTACCGGGGGCTATGAACCTAACTGGAATACAAGTTTTGGAGCTTTATGGATTTATGCGGAAAATAAAAATATTGATATTCCTGTTATCGTTGATGATCTTGTAATAAATAATAGCCTATATGAAGGCATAAAATTAAGCTATAACCAGGCTATTTCAAATTTTAGATTGAATAATGTTCGAATAAATGGTGCTGGTACATATGGAATAAGTTTTGATGGCGTAACAGGTAATGGAACGTTTAGTAATGTAAGTATTACGGGAGCGCAATCAGGTGCTATGAATAATCCCTCTAATAAATATACAGTTAATAAGGGTGAGGGGAATGTAGGATGGTAAAAAATATACTATAGGAAAAAAATAAATATCGAGATAGATATTCTAAAAAGAAATTGACATGGAATCCTAGAAATACTGGGTATGCGTTCAGCTTTGCGATGTCAATTTCTTATGGCCTATTTTCTAGATTATTAAAAAAATTACTATAGTCTTATTTTTTAGCTTTTTAGATAAAATAAGAAATATAAAAGCTTATCTCAGGTAGTAACGAAATGTTACTATGCGTAATCATTTTTATGTGCGCTGGCACAATGTAGCGTTAAGTTGTGCCTAAGGCAAGGTAGAACTAGGGCGTGGATTCTATCGTACTGTAAAAAATAGTAAAAACTGAAGGGCGCTGTCGGCATACGATAGACTATTAGCATTATGAGTAGGGTAACTATTTTTGTTGCCTTTCATAAAAATAATAGGAAAGACTCACTAATATAAATCGTTCGTTTATAAATAATAGAAGTTATGTAGTTGCGTCTTCTTTGCGTGTTAACAACTTGTCTTACTCTATGTGCTTGCTGTTGGCATTATCAGGCTTTGAGTGATTTCAACTGCTTTGGGTGAACTGAGCTGCTTAACTACTAAATAAATATAAACCTTAACATTATTTAATAAAAATTTTAAACACATTAAGCAAACGAATATTTATCAAATGGTTATAAATTATAGTGAAGAAACACACTGAACAGACTGCGTTAAGAAGCAAGCTGCAGTGCAGATTATTGTTAAGGGGGAAATGTGGGAAAGCGTTTGTTAAGATGGGGAATCATCGTTGCAGTGATTGCGCTAGCGTTAGTCATCTATAATAATCAGCGAAAAAAATCTGCAGAAGAAACTGAAAAGGGCGGCAGTGCAACTAGTGCTATCTCTACAGAAGGCCGCCCTAAAGAGGGCGGCAGGGGAAGGTCAGGGCGTGGAGGCCTAGGGGGCGGTGTGGTTCCCGTTAAAGTTGCTAAAGTTTATGCAGGCGAAATGGATCGAATCATAGAGGCGCTAGGAACTGTAACCCCTTTAAATACAGTTACTGTGCGCAGCCGTGTTGACGGTGTGCTTGAAAAAGTGTTGTTTCAAGAGGGGCAAGTGGTGAAGGCAGGTCAATGGCTAGCTCAGATTGACCCTATTCCCTTGAGCTTGCAAGTACAGCAGGCAGAAGGTGTGGTTCAGCGTGATATCGCTTTGCTGCAAAATGCTAAAGCTGACTTAGTGCGTTACGAAACGTTATTGCAGCAAGATTCAGGTTCTAAACAGCAACGTGATACACAAGCTGCATTAGTTCGGCAGTATGAAGCAACACTAAAGGTAGATCGTGCTTTGTTAGAAAATGCACGTGTTCAAAAAAACTATACGCGCATTGTTGCGCCGGTAAGCGGTCGAATTGGTTTACGGCAGATTGATCCAGGCAATCTTATTAAAGCAGGCGATGCAGGCGCATTAGCAGTGATTACACAGCTTGCTCCTATTTCAGTTGTTTTTTCTGTTCCGCAAGATCGTCTGACCGAAATTTCAACCGCAGCTCAAAGCAATGCTCATTTATCGGTCACGTTATACGATCGTGATGCAAGCTCTCCTAAGGCGGTAGGTAAATTATTAGCTATTGATAATCAAATCGATATTAATACTGGTACCGTTAAGCTTAAAGCGCAGTTTGATAATGCAATCAATGACAAAACCCATGCTGTGTTATTTCCTAACCAATTTATCAATGTAGGGTTACAAGTTGAGCATTTAACAAATGTTACGCTTATTCCTGCTGAGGCATTACAACGGGGTGCTACAGACAGTTTTGTGTATGTGGTAAAGCCCGATCAAAGTGTTACGGTACGGCCTGTGGTCACAGGCTTAACGCGAGCAGGCAAAATTATCATTACAAAAGGGCTTGCCGTTGGTGAGTTGGTAGTAACTGAAGGTATTGATCGTTTGAAAGAAGGAGCTAAAGTAAAAGTAGTGTCTCCTAATGAGAGTAAATCTGGTGAGGGGCATAATGGCAGTCATAACGGTAGTCGTCAAGGTGGCGCTCACCGTGGTGGCGTTGATGTTGCTACTGGTGGTGTTGCGGCTACAAATGCTGCTGGCGATGAGGCTGAAAAATCGGGGAAAGCAAGGCATAATCGAGGCGATCAACGTAGCCAGCGTACTCAAAATAACCAGCCTGTGCAGTAGGGATAGCCCATCGTGAATCCTTCCCGTCTGTTTATTTTTCGCCCGGTTGCTACCAGTTTATTAATGCTTGCACTATTTCTGGTGGGGGCTTTAGCATATCGATTATTGCCTGTATCAGCGCTTCCTCAAGTAGATTACCCAACTGTGCAGGTAGTTACGTTATACCCGGGTGCTAGTGCTGAAGTCATGGCATCGTCTGTTACGGCTCCGCTTGAACGGCAATTTGGGCAAATGCCCGGGTTAAGCCGAATGTCTAGCAATAGCTCGGGCGGTGCTTCAACGATTACTTTGCAGTTCTCTTTAGAGCGTTCGATTGATGTGGCAATACAGGATGTTCAGGCTGCAATTAATGCGGCAAGCAATCTGTTGCCCACTGATTTACCAATGCCCCCTATTTATAATAAAGTGAATCCTGCTGATACACCCGTGCTTACGCTAGCGGTGATGTCAGACTCGTTACCGCTTTCAAAAGTACAAGATATTGTAGAAACAAGGTTGGCCCAAAAAATCTCTCAGGTGCAAGGAGTAGGCTTAGTAACACTGGCTGGAGGGAATCGCCCTGCCATTCGTATTCAAGTGAATCCTACCGCAGTGGCTTCTTTAGGATTAAGCCTTGAGGATGTAAGAACTGCTGTAGGGTCAGCCAGCGTCAATCAACCCAAAGGAAGTTTCGACGGCGCGCAGCAGGCCTCTACGCTTGATAGTAATGATCAACTTAAAACGGCGGCTGAATATGAAAATATGGTGGTAGCCTATAAACAAGGGGCTACCGTACGTTTATCTGACATCGCTAAGATTCAAGATGGTGTAGAAAATACACGGCTGGCAGCATGGGCAAATCGAAAGTCTGCCATTATTATGAATATTCAGCGTCAGCCAGGCGCAAATGTTATTCAAACGGTAGATCGTATTCATGCGTTATTACCTTCTTTGCAAGAAGGGTTGCCAAGTGCCATTAAAATTCAGGCCTTAACCGATCGTACCGACACGATTCGTGAATCTATTCATGATGTGCAATTTGAAATGATGCTTTCTATTGCACTCGTTGTCATGGTGATGTTTATCTTTTTAAGAAATCTCTCAGCGACGTTAATTCCTAGTATCACGATTCCCTTGTCGATTGTAGGAACCTTCGGCGGCATGTACCTAATGGGGTTTTCCTTAAACAATCTTACCCTCATGGCGCTTACCGTGGCTACCGGCTTTGTGGTGGATGATGCAATCGTGATGATTGAAAATATTAGCCGTTATCTCGAGCAAGGCGATTCACCCAAAGAAGCGGCGTTAAAAGGTTCTAAGCAAATTGCCTTTACCGTTATTTCGCTTACTTTTTCTCTTATTGCGGTGCTGATTCCTCTACTTTTTATGGGCGATAATGTTGGTAAATTGTTTCGAGAATTTACCTTAACACTCGCCGTGGCTATTTTGCTTTCTGCTGTTATATCGCTGACCCTAACACCGATGATGTGTGCTCAACTATTGCGTCAAGGGTCTATTAAGCATGAGAGTGAAGATGCCACTGATTATGAATCTGATAAAAGCATCATTGGCAGGGTGATTGGTGCTTATGCAGTCGCTTTAAAAAAGGTCTTAGAGTATAAAAAAATAACCTTACTTGTAGCGCTCGCAACATTACTATTAACAATATGGATGTACATTGTTATCCCAAAAGGTTTTTTCCCAGTTCAAGATACAGGCATTATTCAAGGAATTTCTGAAGCACCTACTGATATTTCATTTGAAGCGATGGCAAAGCGGCAGCAGGCATTAATTGATATTATTTTAAAAGATCCTGCAGTAGAAAATATTAGCGCCTTTATCGGTGCCGATGGCAGCAATCCTACCTTGAATGCAGGCCGATTATTAATTAATCTAAAAAAGCATGGCGAGCGTGACCCAGTTAAAACAGTCATTCATCGGCTCAATCAAGCAATTGAGCATAAGGTGGTAGGCATTAACCTGTTTATGCAGCCCGTACAAGATTTAACGATGGATGAAAGCTTAAGCAGAACCCAATACCAATGGATCGTAGATAGCCCAAATGCTGATACGTTAAAAGAGTGGTTGCCCAAATTAGTCGATGGTTTACGGCAATTACCTACCATTACAGGGGTAAGCAGCGATGGTCAGGCCCAACTACGCCAACTGTACGTGAATATACATCGCGATGCTGCTGCGCGGTTAGGCATTACACCTGCCGCTGTGAGCAATGCGCTATATAACGCGTTTGGGCAACGCCTCATTTCAACGTTGTTTACACAAAGTAACCAGTACCGTGTGGTATTAGAGGTTGACCCGCATTTTCAGCGCGGCGCCGAAGCGTTGGATCAAATTTTTATTCCTTCTACCCTAGCATCAACGGGTTCAAGTGTAACAAATAGCTTTACTAGCTCTACTAATACAACAAGCACTAGTGCTACTTCTGTAGCAAGTACAGCAACAGTCCGCCCTAGTATGGTGCGGTTAAGCAGTATTGCAACGATTGAAGAACGTTCAGCCCCGTTAGTCATCAACCGATTAGGGCAATTTCCTGCTGCGACAATTTCTTTTAATTTGGCTCCAGGTGCTGCGCTAAGCGAAGCTGTAGATGGAATTGAGCAAGTAAGGCAACATCTAATGCTGCCAGATAGTATTCAAACGCGGTTTCAAGGCGCAGCCTTAGCATTTAGAGCTTCGCTACAAAACACCCCTTTTTTAATGCTGGCAGCGGTGGTAACCATGTATATAGTATTAGGGGTGCTCTACGAGAGCTTTATTCATCCCATTACTATTTTATCTACTCTTCCCTCCGCTGGTTTAGGAGCATTAATTGCCTTGGTTTTAACGGGGAACGATTTAAGTGTGATGGGTATTATTGGCATTGTGTTACTCATCGGGATTGTAAAAAAGAATGCCATTATGATGATTGATTTTGCCCTCGAAGCAGAACGAGAGCGCGGGCTTTTGCCTGAGCGTGCTATTTATGAGGCATGTTTAGTGCGTTTTCGTCCTATTCTCATGACAACACTGGCAGCGTTGCTAGGCGCGTTACCCATGATGTTAGGAAGTGGGGCAGGGTCTGAATTGCGCCAACCTTTAGGCATTACGATGGTCGGGGGGTTATTAGTTAGTCAAGTATTAACCTTATTTACAACCCCCGTTATTTACTTGGCATTTCATCGGCTTCAAGAACGTTTTGGAAGTAAAGAGCATGCTGTTCAAAAAAATCTGCCCAGCTCAGTGACAGGGTAAAGGCGTTTAAGCATGCAATCTTCTAATGTTTCTTCTTCCCAGCCTAAGCCCATTGCAGCAAAATCGTCTAAACATATAGGTTTTTTTGCTTACTTTGTGTATCACCCCGTTGCTACTACCTTGCTTACATTAGCCATTGCATTGGCAGGATGGCTTGGTTTCAGGGCGTTGCCAGTAGCGCCTCTACCGCAAATTGATTTTCCTACCATTTCTGTACAAGCTTCGTTACCGGGTGCTAGCCCTGAAGTGATGGCTTCAAGTGTTGCCGCGCCTTTAGAGCGGGCGTTAGGCCGAATAGCAGGTTTAACAGAAATGACATCGCAATCATCGCTAGGCTCCACGCGCGTTACTTTACAGTTTGATTTAAGTCGAGACATTGAAGGGGCTGCACGAGATGTGCAGGCAGGCATTAATGCGGCGCGTAGCTTATTGCCACCAATGCCTAGCAATCCAAGTTATCGTAAGGTCAACCCTGCGGATGCTCCGGTAATGATTATTGCACTTACTTCAAAAACAATGGGGCGAGGTGTCATGTACGATTTGGCCTCTACTGTACTTGCGCAAAAGATCGCACAAGTACAAGGGGTGGGTCAGGTAGATGTAGGTGGCGCTTCGTTACCGGCAGTTAGAGTAGAGTTGAATCCTAATGCGTTAAATCAGCGTGGCATTAGTGCAGAGCAAGTACGCGCTGTGATTGCTAGTACGAATTCAAATCGCCCGAAAGGTTTTTTAGAAAGCGATACCCAGCATTGGACAATTGGCGCAAATGATCAAGCTTCTAAAGCCGCTGATTATGCTCCGTTGATTGTTTCTTATAAAAATAACGCAGTCGTTCGATTATCAGATGTTGCCCGGGTAGAAGATTCTGTACAAGATGTTCGTAATGCTGGCTTATCGAATGGCGAGCCTTCTATATTGCTGATGGTAAGGCGTCAGCCGGGTGCAAATGTGATTGAAACTGTTGATAATGTTCGGGCATTGGTTCCGCAAATGCAGTCATCAGTGCCTGCGGCTATTCAATTAAAAGTGATGAGTGATTCAACGCGAACCATTCGAAGCAGCTTGCATGAAATTGAGGTAACGCTGGTTATTTCAGTGATATTAGTTGTTGGAGTCGTATTTTTATTCTTAAGAAGTATTCGTGCCACGCTTATCCCTGCAATAGTGATTCCTGTTTCCTTGCTAGGAACCTGCGGTTTTCTTTATTTAGGCGGCTATAGTTTAAATAATTTATCACTGATGGCCTTAATCGTTGCCGCAGGCTTTGTAGTAGATGATGCCGTGGTTGTACTTGAGAATATTGCTCGGCATATTGAAAAGGGAATGGAGCCTGTAGAAGCCGCTATTCAAGGGGTAAGCGAAGTTGCTTTTACCGTAGTGTCTATGAGTATTTCGCTCATTGCTGTATTTATTCCCATTTTATTTATGGGCGGTATTATGGGGCGATTATTTCAAGAGTTCGCCATTACACTCTCGATGGCAATCTTGGTATCGCTGGTTATTTCTCTCACCACTACACCTATGTTATGCGCTCGTTGGTTGATTCCTGATGCACCTTCTCATCATAAAAATATTAAGGAAAAAGGGTTTTTATCAGTATTTTCATTCTTAAGCCAAGGAATAGAAAAAGTAGAGGAATTATTTGAAGGAGGATTTAACCGACTTAAAAAAGGGTACGAACATACATTGGCATGGGTACTAAAACATCCTTTATTAATAGGTTTAATATTAATTGCCACCATTATTTTAAATGTGTATTTGTATATTCAAGTGCCTAAAGGATTTATGCCGCAGCAAGATACAGGGCGCTTAATGGGTATGATGCAAGCAGACCAAGGCTTATCATTTCTGGTAATGGAAAAAAAGCTACAGAAATTAATGGCTATTGTGCAGAAAGACCCAGCGGTAGATGGTGTTGTAGGGTTTGTGGGGGGGGGGAATGGAGCAGGAGGTAGGTTATTTGTTACATTAAAACCGCTTGCAGAACGACACATTAAAGCTGACCAAATTGTGGCACGTATACGCGGCAAAACATCGAATGAGTCAGGGGTAAGTTTATTCTTGCAGTCTGTTCAAGATATTCGGGTAGGCGGGCGGGCAGGAAACGCTCAGTACCAATATACCCTTGAAGCAGATGATTTAAGCCTTTTGCGTGAGTGGTCACCTAAAATCAGAGCAGGGTTAGCCAGGTTACCTGATCTCACAGATATCTCTAGTGATCAGCAAGATCGCGGTTTACAAACTACGTTGAATATTGATCGTGATAAAGCAGCCCGATTAGGCATCGATATGCGCACCATCAGTACTACGCTAAATAATCTGTTTGGACAGCGCCAGGTATCGGTTATTTATAACGCAATGAATCAATACCGTATTGTAATGGAGGCAGATAGCCCCTACCGTGAAAGTGCAGAGTCATTAGCGGGTGTCTATGTAACAACCGCACAGGGTGAAACTGTTCCTTTAACCTCTTTTGCACATTGGGAAGCTACGCTTACTCCCTTGGCAGTTAATCGGCAAGGGCAGTTTGTAGCTACCACGATTTCTTTTAATCTGGCACCTGGTAAATCATTATCCGATGCAGAAAAAAGTGTTCGCGACACCTTTATTAATTTAGGTGTGCCGGCTTCGGTGAGGGGAAGTTTTCAAGGTACGGCAAAGGTATTTCAGGCATCGACCTCAAGCCAGCCTTTATTAATTTTAGCTGCGCTAGTCACTATTTATTTAGTGCTAGGAATGCTATACGAAAACTTATTGCATCCACTTACCATTTTATCTACCTTACCTTCAGCAGGGGTAGGCAGTTTGCTAGCAGTATTGATGTTGGGTGCTGAGTTTAATTTAATGACGCTAATTGGAGTTATTTTATTAATTGGCCTCGTTAAGAAAAATGCCATTATGGTGATTGATGTTGCACTTGAATTACAGCAATACCCTGAGTATTCAGCAAAACAGGCTATTTATGAGGCCTGCCTATTACGATTTCGCCCCATTATGATGACAACAGCAGCGGCATTATTAGGCGCAATACCTCTCACATTAGGGATTGGTGAAGGGGCTGAGCTAAGGCAGCCATTGGGCATTGCTATGGTAGGAGGATTACTCGTGAGTCAGGTACTGACGCTTTATACTACTCCCGTGGTGTTTATAGGGATGGAAGCGTTAAAAGAACGTATGAAACATATGCATTTATGGAAGCTACGCCATGTTTAAAATGGTTTGCACTACGTCTGTTGGGAAATGGACATATCAAAAAAAATCTTTAGCTACATTATTTTTATGGTTAAGCGTAGGAAGTTTAGGATTAACCGCCTGTAGTTTTACGCCACATTATCAGCGCCCTGCGTTTGAAGCCCCGCAGCAGTTTAGCGTGGCTAGTGAAGATTGGGTTAAAGCAGGCTCTACGCCACTCACTTTAGATTTACACTGGTGGCGTCATTTAAATGACCCTGAGCTTGATCAATGGCAACAGCTTTTATTAAAAGAAAATAATTCATTGAAAGCTGCACATGCAAATTATCTGAGAGCGAAAGCTGTTGCCGATGTTGCTCCGCGTGCTTTTTTACCTACGTTAGGGGTGTCGGCAGACTCAGCACGTTCTAAGCGAGATTCCTCTAGCTCCAATAATAATGCAACTACTTCTACTAATAAAAGAGTATCTACAAGTTCCTCTTTAACATTTACAACGCATTGGGAAGCCGATTTATGGGGCGGAATTCATGCCCAATATGAAGCCAGTATTATAGGGGCAGAAGCCGCACAAGCTACGTTGGCTAGTGCACTACTTTCTTTACAAGCATCTCTTGCCCAAACTGCGGTTCAACTTCGTATTGCAGATCAGCAATTGATAGAGCTTGATATATTAAGAAAAAGTTATGCTCAAATTTTGCAGTTAACCGAATCTCGTTATAAAGCAGGAGCTGTTTCAATATTTGAGGTTGAACAAATACGCATATCGTTACAAACAGCAGAGCTTCAGTACCGTGAGGCGCAAAGCCAGCGAGCGCAATATGAGCATACGGTTGCTATTTTAGTCGGCAAAATACCTGGGCAATGGCATATTCAACCGAGGCCTGTTGCGCTTAACATTCCTGCGATATCAACAGAGTTACCTTCAACATTACTTGAGCGACGCCCCGATATTGCAGTAGCCGAACGTAATGTTGCAGTTGCTAATGCACGCATCGGCGTCGCGAAGGCTGCCTATTTTCCTGCATTAAGTTTTGATGCATCGTTAGGCAATCAGGCAGATGGCTGGGCTAAATGGTTTTCAGCTCCCTTATCTTTGTGGTCATTAGGATCATCAGTTGCCTTTTCTATTCTTGATTCAGGCCAGCGAAAACTGCAAACAGAACAAGCTAAGGCAGATTACGAAGCCACAGTGGCTACGTACCGAGACACTGTATTGACAGCCTTTAAAGAGGTAGAAGATAGTTTAGTATCTTTAAAAAGTTTGCAAGATCAACAAGGTTTTATGGAGTCAGCACTTAACTCTACCGAAAAGCGACTGACACTAGTCGAGCAACAAAAAGCAGTAGGTACAGTGAGTGGGCTAGAGGTATTAAATGCACGGCTTACACAGTCAATTCAAAAGCGCAGTCTTATCGATGTACAGGGTGCGCGGTTATTGGCTACAGTGCAGCTTGTTAAGGCGTTAGGCGGAGGTGTGTGGAATACGGCAGAGGGTAAGTAGGAGGTTTGCGCTAAGCGTTTTTTTATCTTCCCTGGTATTATATATATTCCCAATTGGAATTTTCAGATTAAGCTATCGGCATAAGATTATTTGACCATTAATCTTGTTCGAATAGTTTAGAAAAATCTGTTTGATAAAATCGTTTAGTGTTTATTCCGTAAAGGTTTTGATATGTTAGCTTCAAAGTTTCTTCCGTGCCTCCTTATTGCTAGTGGGGTATTTGCATTGAGTGGATGTGCCACAATGTCTTCGATGGAGATGGGTTCATCAGAAGCTAAAACTGCTGCAACAGGTGCAGCCGGAGGAAGTAATAGCCAAAATGAAAATAAAGGCTTAGAAAAATGTTCTGCACCCTTAGGTACGATAGGTGTGCTTGAAGATACAAATGCTTCTTGGTATAGCTTGTTAACGCAACAGTATCATTTGGGTTCAACAGTACCTGTACTAAAATTACTGATTCAGCAAAGTAATTGTTTTGTCGTTGTCGAGCGCGGTCGTGGTATGGAAGCCATGAATGTAGAGCGTAAATTACAAGAATCAGGTGAATTAAGAAAGAAATCTAATTTTGGAAAAGGGCAGGTTGTTTCGGCAGATTATACGTTGATACCATCTGTGACCTTTAGTAATCAAGATGCTGGTCGCTCAGGTGTTGCTTTAGGTGGGTTATTAGGACCTGTTGGAGCAGCAATAGGCGGATCACTGTCTTCTAAAGAAGCCAGTACAGTGCTTACGATTATGGATAATCGCTCAAGCGTACAATTAGCCGCAGCTGAAGGAAGTGCCAAAAATATAGATTTTGGATTTATGGGCGGCATTGTAGGTGGATTAGGTGGCGGTGCAGGGGGTGGCTATGCGAATACCGCGCAAGGTAAAGTGATTGTTGCAGCGTTTACAGACTCTATGAACAACGTTATTCGTGCTGTAAAAAACTATAAAGCCCAAGAAGTTAAAGGCGGTTTAGGAACGGGTGGCAACCTGGCAGTGCAAGGTGCGGAGAAAGAAGAAACTTCTGCTGTGTCCAATAAAAAGAAAAAAGCTAAAAAGAAATAAAGAAATAAAGAAATTTTTATAAGGTTTTTATAGAAAAGTTTTATTTCATAGCTGCTCTAAATAAAAGGCTTTAGCAATGTGATTTTTTGAATACACAGGGCAAGCTTTAGCGATATGAACATAAAAAAACCCTTCTCTTTTATAAAGAGAAGGGTTTTTTTATGTGTGCCAAGCAATGTTTGAGAATTTTGTTTTGGTCCCAAATGGTGTTCGGCGGAATGCTAAAGGGTAGGCAATTTCTTATTTTATGTCAGATTAACATTAGCTTGCTATAAGTAAAATGAAAAAACAGCCGTTTTATTGGGGGATAGATAACTTATAAAACTCAAGATACGGAGAATTGAAAATGAAACAATCAAGGTTTGGGCATACATTATTCTTTTATTTGTTGGCACTTATCTTTCATTCTTCTATTGCATTTGCTGATTCAGCAGCGGCTCCAACGAAACCTTTCATTACAGAAATATCAAAAATTAACTCTGGGGATACAGCTTGGATGTTAGTTTCAACGGCTTTCGTACTCATGATGACTATTCCAGGTTTAGCATTGTTTTATTCAGGATTAGTGCGTAAAAAAAATGCATTAAGTACTATTGGCCACAGTTTTTCAAGTGTACTACTGGTATCTGTTTTATGGGGAATTTTAGGTTACAGTTTGGCTTTTATGCCAGGATCCCCTTGGTTGGGAGGAATGGACAGATTTTTTTTAAAAGGTCTTATTTTCTTGAAAGATGAAGGAAAGTTGACTGTGCATCATGCGGCGACAACTATTCCTGAAAGCTTATATATGATGTACCAGTTAACGTTTGCTGTGATTACGCCAGCTTTAATTAGTGGCGCATTTGCTGAGCGAATGAAATTTTCTTCTATGATGGTCTTTGTGGGGCTATGGTCATTGTTAGTTTACTCTCCAATTGCTCATTGGGTATGGGAGCCTTCTGGTTGGTTAGCTGCAAAAGGAGTTCTTGATTTTGCGGGAGGTACGGCTGTTCATATTAATGCCGGAATTGCAGGCTTAGTTGTGGCTCTAGTTTTGGGGCGTCGTAGTGATTTTAGAACAGGAAATATTGCACCACATAATCTTGTTTTGACATTAACAGGTACATTTTTACTATGGGTTGGCTGGTTTGGATTTAATGCAGGTTCTGCCTTAGCAGCAGATGGTCGTGCGGGTATGGCGATGATGACTACTCATATGGCGACAGCTGCAGCGGCGTTATCTTGGGGACTAATTGAATATGTTCATCATAAACGGGCTAGCTTGTTGGGTTTGGCTTCTGGCGCTGTGAGCGGTTTAGTTGCAATTACTCCAGCAGCGGGTTTTGTTAATTTTGAAGGTTCCCTTTTAATAGGTATTGCGGCTGGTATTGCATGTTATTTTTGCTCTACGTCGCTCAAAGAAAAATTTGGTTATGATGATTCATTAGATGTTTTTGGAATTCATGGTGTTGGAGGAATTGTTGGTTCATTATTAACTGGTGTTCTTGCAGTTAAAGAAATTGGCGGAGTTGAAGGTAGTTTTTCTATTCAATTGCTTGGGGTTATAGCTACTATCATATATTCTGGTCTGGTAACAGCAGTTATTTTATTTGTAATAAAAAATACTTTTGGATTAAGAGTTTCTCGTGAAGCAGAAGAAGAAGGGCTTGATTTATCAGAGCACGGAGAAAGTATTGAGTCATCTCATCTTTAAATCGTGAAAAAATGAGTTGGATTTTGATTTATATTATATTGAGCTTCCAGTAGATTTTCCTATCTAGTGGGAATGGTAATTTTTCAACTCATTTACATTGCAAGCTTATTTATATATTTACATAAAAATAATATTATGGCAATAGTTTCTTGGGAGTTAGTATGTCAGATTCATCTCAAATAGAGCAATTTTTGAACTATATGCCTACTGTTCAAAAATGTCAGGATGATCTAAGTGAGTTAAATTTTATATGGAGACATATTGAATCCACTACAAAAATGATTTGCCCATTCGAAGCTAAGACCATATTGCCAATAATGAACTATACTCGAAAAGGTTTTAATAGTCTTGAAGAAAAACTAATTAATAATTTGATTTCAGAGAATATTGCAAAATCTGTTCAAGAGATTAAATTTAAAGCACAAGTTATTATTGATATTGTGGTTAGGAATTTGTTTGAACGTACAGCAGATGTGGGTTTTTTAGCTACAGATGGATCGATTATAGATTTTATTAATTCTAAGGGAGATAATATTTCAGATATACTTGATCGATTAAAAGAGTATCGTGATAAATATACTGTATATGAAGATATTATTATCCTAGATTTGGAAGGGAATGTTTTAATTAATTTAGATGAAAATAATAAAATTAGTTTTTCTAAAGATCCTTTAATCAAACAGACGATAGAGTCAGATTTTTATGTTGAAACATTTAGATCAACGGATTTACGACCAATGTTGGATCGTTCATTAATTTATTCAAAGAAAATTATCGATCCTTTCTCAAAAAAAAATATTGGAGTCTTATGTTTATGTTTTGTTTTTGAAAATGAAATGAAAGGAGTATTTTCAGGGTTAGGACAAAAAGAAGATCGCTCTATCATGCTTATGCTTGACGCTAATGGATTTGCTATTGCTACAAATGATCCCTATTGTGTTCCATTAGGAAGGCAGGTTCCATTAGCGCTAGAAGGAGATTATGAAATAATTTATTATGGTGGCAGAGAGTATTTTGCCAAAACCTGTTCTGCGAATAATTATCAGGGTTATGATGGGCCAGGATGGTATGGGCATATTATGATTCCATATGAATATACATTTAAACATAAAGCACATCCTATATTTTTATCTCTTGGTGAAAATGTTTACACAGATGTAATGAAGCAAACAAAAAACTTTTGTCCGACCTTACATTATGTTATAGAAAGTGCTAATGAAATTAATGAATCTCTAAGGCGAGTAGTATGGAATGGACAGGCTATGTCCTCTACAGAGAAAGGAGATTTTTTAAGGTTAAAATCTATTCTTGAAGAAATAAGTTATACAGGTGATAAAACAAGAAGTACATTTTCTAATTCTATTCAAGATTTATTTCAAACTATTATTTCATCAGGCTTGCAATATATAAAATTTATATCTAGATTGGCTATTGATATTATGGATAGAAATTTATATGAACGTGCCAATGATTGTAGATGGTGGGTATTAGATTTAGATATTCGTAATATATTATCTAAATCTATAATAAGCGAAGAAGATCTTAATAAAGTTAATAATGCGCTTTCTATCATTAATAGCTTATATACAGTATATACTCGTATTTTTATCTTTGATGTATCTGGAAAAATTATTGCTTCTTCAAACTTGAATGGAGACAATTTAGAAGTAATTGATCGAGTTCCTGAAGGGGATTGGATAAGAAGAACATTAGCATTAAAGACAAATCAACAATATGTAGTTTCTTCGTTTGAGAGCACATATCTTTATAATAAAAAACCAACATATATTTATAGCGCTGCAATTAGGCATGTTGAAGATTGTTCTCGTATTGTTGGTGGAGTTGGTATTGTCTTTGATGGAGAAAAAGAGTTTCTTGCTATGTTAGAGGGTACGCTTCCTAATTATAAGGGTGCTTTTTCCGTTTTTATAGAAAAAAATGGAAAAGTTATTTCTAGTACGAGGAAAGATATTTTACCACTCACAGATTTTAATCCAGACCCTTCAATTTTTTCAATTGCAAATGGAGAAAGTGGAAATAATATAATTATTTATGAAAATCAGTATTATATGGTTGGTTATACATCATCATTTGGATATCGAGAGTATAAAAATTCGGATTCCTATTTAAATGATGTGATAAGTTTGGTTATGGTGCCCATAGGAGAAGTATCTACTGATTTTCTTCAAAGCGAAAGACAATGCTGGAATGGTTGGCGTTCTCAGCCTAAAACTCAAGATACAAAAGAAATAGCAACATTTTTTATTGATGACATTATTTTTGGCATTCAAGTGGATGATGTTATTGAGGCGATAGAGCTTTCTGTTATGGCAAGTACTACAGAGTATTATCCATTAGTGTTAGGAATGGTTATATTTAAAAATAATACAGATGGGAGCGAAACAGTTATTCCTGTTATTGATGTAAAGTACCTTTTTTACGGAAGGCCTTCTGCACAAGAAAAAATGAAAGAGATTATCGTTGCAAAATATAAAGATCACAAAATAGGTTTGTTAGTTGATCAGTTGAATGAGGTTCTCACATTTGACAAGGTTATGATGCGCCAAATGTCAGACTCGATTATTAATCAGCACGGGCTCATCAAAGAAGTTATAAAAACAGATAATCATTCAAAGATGATACAAGTTATTGATATAGAATCTATATATAAACGGATTGTCGATAAACAGATTGTCGCAGACATCAACGTTGTTGAATAAATCGTTGCAGCGCCGTAGCTTTTGAGTTTATCAGTTACCAAGACACGTGGAGCGCGCCCTTGTTTCTTAATCAATATATAGAGTAATCGCTTAGCAGCTTTGGTATTTCGCCCACGCTTAATCATTACATTCAGGATGTAACCTTCCTGATCAACCGCCTGCCACAGCTAACATTTATTGCCATTTATGGTGATGACATCAAGATGCGCCACTTATCTCCTTGCTTCAGCGCACGCTGACAGAAGCGGTTTGCAAGCTTCTGATCGAAATTTAGGTGCCTGGGCCTCAACTATCACCTGGATACGTGATAGCGGAGCTTATGCATCGAATCCATCTGCAAATATGGAAATTGATACGCATGGTGGTCTAAAACGAAGCTTTGAGTTTAATAAAGACTTCTCATACGACATTGGATTTTTAGATATAACTATTCCGGGAGTTATCCATCGGGCGCTGTAAAACCTGATACTAATGAAATATATGGAAATGGCTTACAGCAACGTACTCTTATAGTCTTGGCAATACATTCGGTGTTTCCGATGCGCGTGGTACAAGCTATATGGATTTAACTGCAGCTTTTCCTCTCAATAATGATATTACCTTAACGTTACATGCAGAAAGACAAGACTATAAAGGCAATAGTGGTGCAAACTGCGTTGCCATGCGGGGCATCCCATGCCTTGATAGAATCCAATTGCGTAACCTCTACTTTAATTATTGCGCCTTCTATATGAGCAGTAGAAGGCGATGGAAAGATTTATGGGTGACCGAAAATCTTCTGGTGATTATTCCGGTCAAAATGCTTTTCGGAATAATGAGAGTTCGTGTTTTCGACAGGAGTTGCCAAACTTATATTAGATAAAAGCAACATAAAGAACGACATTCCAAAATAGACAGTGCGTAACATCAATATACCCTGATTTCTAAAAATGCAATAATAATCAATATCTTGATTTTTTGCAATTAATCTACTCATAGTGTTGTAGTATCTGTATGGTTATTTGAGTCCATCCTCCGCCAGCCTAAAATTAGCTCAAACTTAGCTCAAACTTAGCGATGAATTTTGCTATTTTCTCAAGTTTAATGCTTCAGTATCTAACTTCCCCTTATCCTAATTTATACTGCCGCGTAATATTTTCTTGTAAGTTAAATGTAGGAAATTTTACGTGTTTGGTTATTTTTGCAAATGATTATTGATTGATTATATAAATGAAAATCATATAAAACAATGATTAATGGGTGAAAACCCTAGTGTTAAATTTTAAATATTTAAAGACATTCAGCTCGATGTCGATAGTTATTCCATTGGAATGGTTTTAAAAAAATCCATTAAAAATTAAAGGGTTAATAAATTTTTTGTGGTTTGTAAGTATAAAGCGTGGGTGTGAGTTGTTTAAAACAATTCTTATTAGCAGTCCGGTTGCTCATAGAGAAAAATGAGATTTTTTCAGGAGAAAGCCTGGTGAACAGTTTTGATCGTCATCAACTATATTGGGTTTATCCCCTCACATTAAGTCTAGCAGGGGCAATTGCTACGCTAGTCGTTGGGGGCTTGGGCTGGACAAATATTGGCGTAGCAGCACTATTGGTTGTAGCAGGAGTTATCGCTGCTATTCATCAAACAAAGAAAATTGTATTGATAAAAGAAGCTATTGAAGCGCACCAAAAAGCTAGCATACATGCTGATTATACAGAACGTATAGAAACATATTTAAACAGCAGACAGATATTGAGCGAGAAAGTGACACCTGTTTGGACGCGTCAAATAGACTCTTCTAAAGAACAGCTTGAAGGGGCAGTTTGCGCTCTTACAGAGCAATTCTCCGATATTGTGAATAAGCTCGAGCATTCTGTTAAGGCAGCAGATGTAACAGCAGGAACGATTGAAAATAACGAGAGTGGTTTAATTGCAGTATTTGCTAAAAGTGAAACTGAACTCGGTGATGTTATTAAATCTTTAAAAGAATCCATGACCAGCAAAGCGGCGATGCTTGAGAAAATTCAACATCTATCTGTTTTTATCGAAGAACTAAAAAAAATGGCAATTGATGTAGCAAGTATTGCTGAGCAAACCAATTTATTGGCATTAAACGCTGCTATTGAAGCAGCGCGTGCAGGAGAGGCCGGAAGAGGTTTTGCGGTGGTGGCTGATGAGGTGCGTAAATTGTCAACCCGATCAGGTGAAACAGGCCAATTAATGACGCGTAAGGTTGAGGCTATTAGCTCTGCCATTATTTCTACTTCAGAATCTGCAGAGCTTTCAATGAAAAAAGATAGCACCTCTGTATCGTTATCAGAAAAAACAATAGGGTCAGTGATTGAAAACTTTAAGGGTGTTGTAGATGGATTAGCAGCATCAACCAGTTTGCTAAAGCAAGAGAGTATAGGAATTAAAGCAGATGTTTCAGAAGCCTTAGTCCAGCTGCAATTTCAAGATCGTATAAGCCAAATTATGAGTCATGTTGTCGCTAATATAAGGCAGCTCTCTCCATTTCTTCAAGAAAATCAAGAAGATTTCGAAAAGACTAAAATATTACAGCCACTTGATTTTGACGCCTTACTTGCAGAGTTGGAAAAAACTTATGCGATGGCAGATGAACGTATGGCGCATAGTGGAAAGGCTTCGGCATCCAAGCAATCAACAGAAATTACATTTTTTTAAGAGGGTAATTTATGGCTAAGACCATTTTAATTGTAGATGACTCTGCTTCTTTAAGGCAAGTTGTAAGTATTGCATTAAAAGGGGCCGGATACGATGTTTTAGAGGCATGTGACGGTAAAGACGCGATTGCTAAGCTCACAGGTCAAAAAATCCATTTAATTATTAGCGATGTCAATATGCCGAATATGGATGGCATTACATTTGTAAAGGCAGTTAAGCAAATGCCTAACTATAAATTTACGCCAATTATCATGCTCACAACAGAGTCTGAAGAGTCTAAAAAAATGGAAGGGCAGTCTGCTGGTGCTAAGGCATGGGTTATTAAGCCATTTAAGCCAGATCAAATGTTAGCTGCTGTGAGTAAGCTAGTTTTGCCCTAACCATTGCAATGCCCTTTTCTACTTTTTCCACCTTCTAGATTTAATAAGACATACGCATTCGTATTTCGATGTGATAAAGGCTTCACATACATAGTGTCTTTACAGAGGTGACAATATGCTTCAAGGGCACTTACTACAACGCGCTGAAGGAGGAGAAGGAAATGGGATCAAAAAAAAATAAAAATGATACTCGTATCGTACTGAAAATGGAGAGCGAGCTGACAATTTATCAAGCAGAGGCTCTTAAAAAAACGTTATTGGCAGCGCTTGATCAGCCAGAGATTATTGAAATAGATCTTTCAGCAGTGTGTGAGATTGATACAGCAGGTATACAACTGTTGCTTCTAGCTAAAAAAACAGCGATGGCTCAAAAGAAAGAGATTCATTTTGTTGCACATAGTTCAGCCGTATTAGAAGTGTTTGAACTATTGGATTTAGCCACCTATTTTGGTGATCCGTTAATACTTCCTTTTAGATCCGAAAACACTTCAGCGAGATAGCACTATGAATATGGATCAGGCGCTTCAAACATTTATTATCGAAAGCCGTGAGTTACTTGAAAATATGGAAAGCGCATTGCTTTCCATTGAAGGGGAAGAAACGACTTCTGAAGCCATCAATGCAATTTTCAGGGCTGCCCATACAATTAAAGGTTCAGCAGGCTTATTTGGGTTGGATCATATTGTAAAATTTACGCATGTGGTAGAGGGCGTACTTGATCATGTGCGTGATGGCAAACTGATCATTAGTGAAGAGCTTGTTGTCGTATTGTTATCGTGTTGCGATCATATCGGCCTCTTAATTGAGGCGATTGCTTCTGGGCAGTTAGAAGAAGACGAAGCCACAACTCAACAAGGGTTGCCGTTACTGGAAAAGTTGCGGGGATATATGGCGCCATTAAATGCGCACTCGATTGCGACGGTTCCTCAAAAAGGTCCTTCCTCTATCAATGAATCAGTAAGTGGCGGAATAGTAGACAGTGATAATTGGCATATATCGTTGCGTTTTGGGCCTGAGGTGTTAAGAAATGGAATGGATCCTCTTTCTTTTATTCGATACCTTCAAAAATTAGGCACCATTGCAGGTGTTATTGCTTTACACGATGCAATACCAGCTGCTGATGAGATGGACCCTGAATCATGTTATCTAGGTCTGGAAATCTCTTTTAAAAGTGACGTTGATAAAGCCACCATTGAGAATGTATTTGAGTTTGTACGTGATGATTGCCGTGTGCATATTCTTCCCCCACGAAGCCGAATTTCAGAGTATCTCCATTTAATTCAAGATTTACCTTCTGATGCAACACGTTTAGGCGAAATGCTAGTACGGTGCGGAACCGTTACCGAAAGTGAGCTTCATGCGGCTTTGCAAACGCAATCGTCTATGCCTTCTCAGCCATTAGGCGCTATTTTGGTCGAGCAGGGCGTCGTACAGCCAGCGGTTGTTGAGGCCGCCCTCGCTAAACAAAAGCAGGTGAAAGAACTTAAGGTACAAGAAAGTCAGTCAATTCGTGTAGATGCAGGCAAGCTTGATCACCTCATTAATCTAATTGGTGAGCTTATTATTGCGGCAGCGAGTACCCATTTACTGGCTCGTCGTGCGCATGCTATGGAGCTTGAGGAGTGTGCATCCACGTTATCTGATCTTGTTGAAGCTGTACACGATAGTGCCTTGCAATTACGCATGGTAAAAATTGGAGCAACGTTTAGCAGGTTTCAGCGCGTTGTGCATGATATGTCACGTGAAATTGGAAAAGATATTGGGCTGGTTATTCATGGAGAAGATACTGAGCTGGATAAAACGGTAGTTGAAAAAATTGCTGATCCTTTAACCCATTTAGTGCGTAATGCAATGGATCATGGTATTGAGCCTGCTGAGCTTCGTATTGAGCGTAATAAGCCATTAAAAGGAACGGTACGCTTAAATGCTTATCATGATTCTGGAAGCGTTGTTATCGAAGTAGGAGATGATGGCGGCGGGTTAAAGCGCGATAGGATATTAGCAAAAGCGATTGAACGTGGATTGGTCGAACCAGGTAAGAATTTAAGTGATAGTGAAATTTACGATTTAATTTTTGAGCCAGGGTTTTCTACAGCCGAGCAGATTACTAATTTATCGGGGCGTGGAGTAGGCATGGATGTTGTAAAGCGCAACATTACGGCCTTAAGAGGCAGCGTTAAGGTGAATAGCGAAGAAGGGGTGGGTACAACGATTACTGTTCGTTTACCGCTTACGCTAGCCATTATAGATGGTTTTTTGGTGGGACTTGATAAATCTGTATTTGTTGTACCTCTCGATATGATTGAAGAATGTATAGAATTTTCTGCTGAACCAGGCCATGACTATACCAATCTACGAGGCCATGTATTGCCGTTTATCCATTTACGTGAGTTGTTTGGAATTGAAGGCGCTCCTGCTGCGCGTCAAAACATTGTAGTAGTAAAGCACGCCGGGCATAAAGTAGGTTTAGTGGTAGATAATTTATTAGGTGAGTTTCAAACCGTCATTAAACCATTAGACAAAATGTTTAATCGAGTCGATTGCATTAGCGGATCAAGCATACTCGGCACCGGTGAGGTCGCGCTTATTTTAAATGTTGCGGCTATTTTCAGAACGATTGAAGAAAAAGTTTCTCGCCATTTGGCTGCATAAATACAAAATTGCTTTTTGCCAAATCATTTTTAGTTGTAATTTTAGTGATCTATTACTATAAGTTTGCCCGAGGAAGGATTGTATTTATGTTTTCAAATATAAAAATTGGGGTAAGGCTGATAGCCGGATTTTTAATTGTAGCAGCCATCAGTATTGTTGTTGGGTGCATGGGGATATCAAGCGCCAGTAAAATTAATGATTTGGCTGATAAGATGTATATGAAAGATCTGCTTGGATTATCGCATGTTAAAGAAGCTAATATCAATTTAATCTATATTGGTCGGGCGCGCTCAAATGCACTATTAGCAACAACCGAAGAAGATCGCCAAAAAAATATCACAACTATTCATAAAAGCTTGACTGACTTAAAAGAATATTTAGAAAAAGCAAAGCCTTTATTTTATTCTCAGAAAGGTAAAGATATTTTTTCTTCTATTTACAAGGTATTAGAAGATTATGAAAAAGAAACTAACCATGTCATTGGCATGATTGCAAATGAAAAATTGCAACAGCGTAATGAAGCACTAACACATGCATTAACAAGTATGTTTGAAAAAGCAAAAGTATTAGACGATTTAATGTCAGACTTAACAAAATTAAAAGAAGAAAATGCAAAAGATGCTTCAAATGAAACCACGGCGCTTTATGAAAATAGCCGTACATTTATTATAGGTGCAATTTCTTTAGGTGTCATTCTTGGTGTGGTATTAGGGTTCATTATTAGCCGAAGTGTTACAAAGCCATTAGAAGAAGCTGTACGTGCGGCTAACCGTTTAGCAGAAGGTGATTTAACAGTAAAAATTGATTCTTTTGCAAAAGATGAAACAGGTCAGCTATTACAATCAATGAAACAAATGATTGAAAAGCTTTCACAGGTGGTTGCAGAAGTAAATGAGGGAGCAGATGCTATTGCAAGTGCATCAGAAGAGGTAAATGCCACCGCTCAAGTATTATCACAAGCTTCTAGTGAACAGGCAGCAGGAGTAGAAGAAACAAGTGCATCCATTGAAGAAATGACTTCTTCAATTTCACAAAATACTGAAAATGCAAAAGTAACAGATGGAATGGCATTAAAAGCAGCGCAAGAAGCTATTGAAGGTGGCGAAGCGGTAAAAGATACAGTGACTGCTATGAAACAAATCGCTAAGAAGATCGGTATTATTGATGATATTGCATATCAAACAAATTTATTAGCCCTAAATGCTGCGATTGAAGCTGCTCGTGCTGGCGAACATGGTAAAGGTTTTGCGGTAGTAGCGGCTGAAGTTAGAAAATTAGCAGAGCGTAGCCAAGTAGCTGCTCAAGAAATAGGTACAGTCGCTAGCAGTAGTGTTGATCTAGCAGAAAAAGCAGGTAAATTATTAGATGAAATGGTCCCTAACATAAAAAGAACATCCGACTTAGTGCAGGAAATTTCAGCAGCATCAGAAGAGCAATCTTCAGGAGTAGGGCAGATTAACTCAGCTGTTATTCAGTTAAGCCAAACCACACAGCAAAATGCTTCTTCTTCAGAAGAGTTGGCTGCAACAGCAGAAGAAATGAGTAGTCAAGCTGAAAAATTACAAAGAATAATGTCCTTTTTTAAGCTTGCCGTTTCACAAAGCTTTTATAAAGAAAGCAAGAGTAATAAATCTACTTCAAAAACGTATGCTTCTTCTAAGGGAGTAGTAAGAGGATCAAGCCATTCAGGAACGATGAAAATGGCTGATGCTGATGAATCTGAATTCGTACAATTTTAGTTTTATTGAAAACATGAATAAAGTAGATAGGGATTGCATTATTTTATTGAATAGAATGATGTGATTTCTATAGAAAATTTTTAAGTGCTAACAGATATTATAGATCAATTGAGTGTAATAAATTATGAATAATTTTAGGAGTTTCGAGTAATTTATTCCAGAATATTATGCTCTCTATGAGACTAATACTTACACTGTGAAACTTTAGTGAAGTAACTAGACATAAACTATAACTTAATAGTATTTATATTCATGAAGATGGCATATTGTATTTGAAAATGCCAAAAAGGAAGTGTTTATGATTAAAAGATTAAAAATTGGTACTCGTCTTGGATTAGCATTTACATTGCTAATTTTGCTATCTATAACGTTGGGAGTAATTGCCTACCATGAAAATCAAGTCATGGGAGATCAATGGAAAATGTTTAAACAAGATGCATTAGCTAAACGAAATGCAACTACACGAGGTGTTATTGCGTTAGGAAATGGTGTGCATCATTTCAAAAATTTCGTTTTAAGAGGCGGCAGTTATTCACAAAAATTTTCAGAAGATATGAATGCTGTAGAGCAAGTGAGTATCGATTATAAAGCAGCAAGCCGCTTAACATTAGAAGAAGAAAAACTATTGAATAAATTACAAGAGTCCGTAGAAGGCTATCGAAAAGATATGGAAACATTAGTAGCCCTAAGAGCAAAAACTGAAAATCCTGTGGAGTTAGATAAAGCTGTGAAAGGAGCAGATAAAGCTATTTCAACTGTTTTTGTAAGCCTTACAGAACTTACTGATGAAATGATTAAGCGTGCTGATCATCAAATGATAGAAGTAAGCCAGCGTGTAGAGAAAGAAATTCTACTGACATTGCTAATCGTCATTGTAATTGCAGCTATTTCAGGCTTTCTTATTACACGAAGTATTATTCAGCCATTAAAAGAAGCTGTTAGTGCTGCTAATAAGTTAGAGATGGGTGATCTCTCTATTCATATTGAATCGAATGCTCAAGATGAAACGGGTCAGCTTTTGCAGTCAATGAGTTCTATGGTAATTAAACTTAAGCAAGTTATTGAAGGTCAGCAACGTGTTATAGAGGCAGCTAATCGTGGCTATTTTGATGAGCGTATTGATTTGCTAGGTTTGAATGGTTTTCAAAAGAAAATGGGAGAAGATCTAAACCTATTAGTAATGACTACAGGGGCAAGTATTGACGATGTAATCAGGGTAATGGGTGCAGTATCTAAGGGAGATTTAACGAAAAATATTGATAAGTCTTACGAAGGTAGTTTTGGAAAATTAAAAGAATATACAAATAATACTGTTATGACTCTCAAAATGGTTATTGAAGATCAAAAAAGAGTCATTGAGGCGGCGAATAGAGGAGATTTTAATGTGCAAGTTGAGGTTAGTAAACTTCTAGGCTTTCAAAAGGAGATGGGTGATAGTTTAAATGCGTTAGTGACTACTACAGGTGCTAGCATTAAAGATGTAGTCAGGGTAATGGAATCAGTATCAGAAGGCGATTTAACTCAAATGATAGATAAGCCTTATGAAGGAAGCTTTGGCTTGTTAAAAGAATATACTAATAATACGGTAATGAAGCTTTCGCATGTTGTTGCTGAAGTGAATGAAGGTGCCGATGCAATTGCCAGTGCTTCTGAACAAGTGAGTGCTACTGCCCAATGTCTTTCGCAGGCATCTAGCGAGCAAGCAGCTGGTGTTGAAGAAACCAGTGCATCTATTGAACAAATGACTTCTTCAATTGCACAAAACACTGAAAATGCAAAAATTACTGATGGTATGGCAGTAAAAGCTGCTAAAGAAGCTGTTGAGGGTGGAGATGCTGTAAAAGCCACTGTCGCCGCTATGAAGCAAATTGCTAAGAAGATAGGCATTATTGATGATATTGCCTATCAGACAAATTTACTGGCTTTAAATGCTGCTATTGAAGCAGCACGCGCAGGTGAGCATGGTAAAGGTTTTGCAGTGGTTGCAGCTGAAGTTAGAAAATTGGCTGAACGTAGTCAGGTAGCAGCTCAAGAAATTGGGACAGTTGCTAGCAGCAGTGTTGAGCTAGCAGAAAAAGCAGGGAAACTGCTTGATGAAATGGTGCCTAATATTAAAAAAACATCAGACTTAGTACAAGAAATTTCAGCAGCTTCAGAAGAGCAATCTTCAGGTGTAGGGCAAATTAACTCAGCTGTTATTCAGTTAAGTCAAACTACTCAGCAAAATGCCTCTTCTTCTGAGGAGTTGGCGGCGACAGCAGAAGAGATGAGTAGCCAAGCTGAAGGATTACAAAAAACAATGTCATTTTTCAAAATAGCGATAATACAAGATTTTTATAAAGAGACTAAGGCTAAACCAACATCCAAAAGCCATACCTCTGCTAAAGGGGTAAAAGGATCAGATAGCTCAGGATCAAAAAATACACAATCTGAATTCGTACAATACTAAGAGGTAGATACATGATGGGTACAGTTATTAAAGTAGACCAATCGCAGGCGGTAATGTCGCAGATGAAACAAGCAGGTTCAGATCATACTCAGTATTTAACGTTTATGCTTGGAGGGGAAATTTTTGCCATCGGTATTTTAGCGATTAAAGAAATTATTGAATATAGCGGAGTCACAGTTGTACCCATGATGCCGAACTGTGTTAAGGGCGTTATTAATTTACGCGGAGCAGTAGTGCCAGTTATGGATTTACTTGCACGCTTTAATAAAGGTATTACAGAAGTAGGGCGGCGCACCTGTATTGTTATTGTTGAAATTGATACTGATGGAGAGCGCCAGGATATTGGAGTGATGGTTGATGCTGTTAATGAAGTATTAGAGATTCCTGTAGAAGACATAGAACCTGCCCCTAATTTTGGAACCAAAATACGTGCTGATTTTATAGAGGGAATGGGGAAAGTTGAAGGGCATTTCGTTATTCTTTTAAATGTGAGTCATGTACTTTCGACCGAAGAGGCGAAGGAGCTAATTGATATTTCGTGAAAAAATAATATTTATTGATTTCAGATAAAATTAATATTTTTTACAAAGCTTTTTATAAACGTATAGAACTAATTTTATAGCATAAAAAATCAATTTTTAAGCATCAAGTTATAGTAAGGCTAAGGGGATAGTGATGGAATTGTTCAAAAATATGAAGCTGGCTACCAAAGTTTTTGGGGCTTTTCTTATTATCTTAGGGCTGCTTGTCGGAATGGGGCTTTATGCTATTCTTCAGCTTTCTAAGGTGAATGCATCAACTACTGATTTAGCTACTAATTGGATGCCAAGTGTTCGTGCTGTTTTAGTGCTTAAGGCGGATACTAATCGCTTTAGAACGCTTGAATTCAGACATATTATAGCAACTGATGCAGCAGAAATGAATGCTACTGAAACCATGTTAAATGAAAAGATGGCAGATATTAAAAAGGTACAAGAAGAATATAGCAAACTTATTAATTCTCCTGAAGAGCAAGAAATATATACAAATTATAAAAAGAATTTTGAAGGTTTTATGGTCGAGCATGATAAGGTAATTACTTTATCAAAACAAAATAAAAATAATGATGCAAAATTATTGATTATGGGAGAGTCTCTGAAGCATTATAATTTATTGAGAGAGGCTTCAGATAAACTATCAAACCTAAATATACAAGGTGGCGCTAAAGCAGCTCATACAGCAGAATTAATTTATGCATCCTCTCAACAATGGATGATTAATATAGGGGTAGTAAGTTTTTTATTAGGATTATGGCTGGCTTATATGATTACCCGCTCTTTAACTAAACAATTGGGCGGTGAGCCTGCTTATGCAGTGATGATTGCAAGCGAGGTGGCGGGAGGTAATTTGGCTCTTGATATTAATATTAAAACTAATGATTCTTCGAGCGTGCTTTATGCCATAAAAACCATGGTTGCTAAGCTTAAGCAAGTCATTGATGGTCAGCAACGTGTAGTGGCTGCTGCTAACCGTGGAAATTTTGATGAGCGCATCGATTTAAAAGGGCTTAATGGTTTTCAAAGAGAAATGGGTGATGGGCTGAATCAATTAATTACCACAACAGGAGCTAGTATTGATGATGTTGTTGAGGTGATGGCTTCAGTTTCAGAGGGGGATTTAACAAAGAAAATTGATAAAGCCTATGAAGGTAGTTTTGGTAAGCTTAAAGAGTATACAAATAATACCGTAGCAAAGCTTTCGCAAGTGGTGGCTGAAGTCAATAGTGGAGCTGATGCAATTGGGAGCGCTTCTGAGCAAGTGAGTGCTACTGCACAGCTTTTATCGCAGGCATCAAGTGAGCAGGCAGCAGGTGTTGAAGAAACAAGTGCGGCTATTGAGCAAATGACTTCTTCAATTTCTCAAAATACAGAGAATGCGAAAATTACAGATGGTATGGCTATGAAGGCTGCTCAAGAGGCCGATGAAGGAGGGGAGGCTGTTAGGGCAACCGTAGCAGCTATGAAGCAAATTGCAAAGAAAATAAGCATTATCGATGATATTGCTTATCAGACGAATCTTTTAGCATTAAATGCAGCGATTGAAGCTGCTCGTGCGGGCGAGCATGGAAAAGGTTTTGCAGTGGTGGCGGCTGAGGTAAGAAAGTTAGCTGAACGTAGCCAGGTAGCAGCTCAGGAAATTGGTACAGTGGCGAGCAGCAGTGTTGAGTTAGCGGAAAAGGCAGGAAAACTGCTAGATGAAATGGTACCTAACATTAAAAAAACATCAGATCTTGTTCAAGAAATTTCGTCAGCCTCAGAGGAGCAATCTTCAGGGGTAGGACAAATTAATTCAGCGGTTATTCAACTAAGCCAAACCACCCAGCAAAATGCTTCTTCATCAGAAGAGTTAGCCGCCACGGCTGAAGAAATGAGTGGTCAGGCAGAACAATTGCAGCAAACGATGTCATTTTTCAAGCTTAATTATGATACCCATGTCAATAAAGAGCTAAGGCACAAAGTAGTGCCAGAAGCAAAAAAAGGTTATCAAAAACAAATCAAAGGCAAAGCACTGAATGTGGCGACGAAAGCATTCGATGCTGAAGATTCTGAGTTTGTAAAATATTAAAAGCTTTATACCAAATGTTAGCGAGATTCGCTGGAGCATTTTAATAAGGCAAATATTATTAGGTATGAGTACGCAATGAGTTTAAATACGATTACTGATCATGAGTTCGAAAAGTTCCGGCGTTTTATTTATGAAGCAGCAGGCATTACTTTATCACCTGCTAAAAAAGCGTTGGTAAGCGGTCGTTTAGCTAAACGTGTGCAACAGCGTGAGTTAAAAAGCTACGGCGAGTATTTTCGTTTATTAGAGAGCGGGGAGGTGCCTGATGAAGTGCAGATGGCAATTGATTTACTCACGACGAACGAAACATATTTTTTTAGAGAAATGAAGCATTTTCAAAAGCTCAAAGAGTGCGCCATGTTAGCGCGTAAGCGCTCAGAGCCTTTTAGAGTGTGGAGTGCTGCCAGTTCTACCGGTGAAGAAGCGTATAGCATCGCGATGATTTTGTTTGAAACTCTGGAAGCGTTTGGAACCCCATGGGAGGTTATAGGGTCAGATATAAGCCAGCGTGTACTCGAGAGAGCACGTAAAGGGCATTATCCGGTAGAGCGCACCACCCATATTTCTTCTGAACACTTAAAAAAATTTTGTTTAAAAGGCGTTGGCTCTCAGCAAGGAACCGTGCTTGTAGATGCTAGTTTACGTAGCCGGGTTAAATTTTTACATATCAATTTAAACACCTCATTGCCTCAACTGGGTATGTTTGATGTTATTTTTCTTCGAAATGTCATGATTTATTTTAATAACGAGACTAAGCGCCAGGTTGTTGCGCGGTTATTAACGGTATTAAAACCTGAGGGATATTTTTTCGTAGGGCACTCAGAAAGCCTGAATGATATTAGCACTGCTGTTCAAGCGGTAGCACCTTCTATTTATCTTAAGCCTTAACAATAAGTAGTCATTAAGAGTAATTTTTTTGCAACCAAAAGTAGAAGGAATAAAAGCAAACAGCATAACGGCCCTAGCCTATTAACACCGTTTTAATTTGGCCTCTTATGAATGTTGTTGAATATTGTTTCAAGCACTGAAAAATCTAATCCAAATACATTGGATTAAGTTCATGAGGTCAAAAAGAATGATCGATATATTCTTACATCCGGGAGAATATTACATTGGAGGAGCAGAATATCGCATTCGCACGATATTAGGTTCCTGTGTGTCTATGACACTTTGGCACCCACTTAAAAGGATTGGGGCGATGTCTCATTTCATTTTGCCTAGCCGTTCAGATAAACCGCTAAAATCTCCACTTGATGCGCGCTATGGTGATGAAGCCATTCAGTTATTGTTAAATGGGTTGATAAGTCTAGGAGTATCTCCTTTGCAATGCCAAGCAAAAATATTTGGGGGAGGAAATATGTTTCCCAGCAAAAAACATTTACATATGTTCGATATTGGGCAGCGGAATGGAGAAATTGCACGTAGTTTATTGCAACGTTATAACATTCCTCTTATTTCTGAGCATTTATTTGGTGAGGGGCATCGGCAAATTATTTTTAATGTCAGTAATGGTCAAGTGTGGACGCGGTTAGTTAAACCTATCGAGCTTCCTGACACTAAAAAGGAATAAGACGCATGAACCGTATTAAAGTAATGATCGTAGATGATTCTGCTGTGGTTCGGCAAGTGGTGTCCGAACTATTAAGTTCTGATCCTGGTATTGAAGTGATTGCAGTTGCTTCTGATCCTATTTTAGCCATTGAGAAAATGAAGCATACTTGGCCAGATGTAATTGTTTTAGATGTTGAAATGCCGCGTATGGATGGCATTACATTTCTTAAAAAGCTAATGCATGAGCATCCTACACCCGTTGTTATTTGCTCCACGTTAACAGAAAAAGGTGCTCAAACCACAATGGAGGCATTGGCAGCAGGCGCTGTAGCAATTATTACTAAACCCAAAATAGGGTTAAAGCAGTTTTTGCATGAGGCTGCAAATGATTTAGTGCACGCGGTTAAAGTAGCGGCACGTGCGAATGTAAAACATTTAGTGCGCCGCCCGACAGTGGCAACACCAATCACCGCCCCTGTAAAGCATACCGCTGATGTTATTTTAACGCCAGCTGATAGCCGCTCAATGATTCAAACAACTGAGCGTGTAGTGGCTATAGGCACTTCAACTGGGGGTACGCAAGCCCTTGAGGAAGTGCTTATTCATTTACCAAGAGTTTCACCCGGTATCGTTATTGTGCAGCATATGCCAGAGAAATTTACGGCTGCCTTTGCTGAACGACTGAATAATCTATGCGATATTGAAGTGAGAGAAGCGCAGAATGGCGATCGTGTGATTCAAGGTAGGGCACTTATTGCCCCGGGAGGCAAACATATGCTTCTTAAGCGCAGTGGAGCTCAATATCATGTAGAAGTGATGGCGGGGCCGCCTGTGAATCGTCATTGCCCTTCTGTTGATGTTCTATTCCGTTCGGTGGCAAAATATGCAGGCGCTAATGCGTTAGGTATTATTATGACAGGCATGGGAGATGATGGCGCGCGAGGGCTGAAAGAAATGAAAGATGCAGGCGCTCCTACGTTGGGGCAAGATGAAGCTAGCTGCGTTGTATATGGCATGCCGAAAGAAGCTGTGAAGCTGGGGGCAGTTGATAGAAGTGTATCGCTCACAGATATCGCGAATGAGATTATGAAGTATATGAAAACCTTCATCTCCAAATAAATCGAACTGACCCCAAAGCGCTCCAGCGGCGTTGTGGCATCTTGCCGTACTTGTATACTGTCTGCGATGCCACGCCTTGCTGGAGCGCTTTGGGGTCAGTTCGATAGTTGGTCATAACTATTGATATTAGGGAAAGAAGTTTAGGGTGTTTTTATCTGATTATTCGCGGAGCCATAGACGTGGGGACTATGCTTCTGTTTATACCTAAAGTGAAAATCGACACCATTTAGATACGCTAATTTTAGCTATCTACTCCATTATTTTACGTGGCTCCACTGGCGTTGAATATTGCCGCGGCGGCTTTGAATTACCCAGTTCATTGTATGAAGCTTTTCATTTTGTGTATCGGTAATTTCGACTGGTAATTGCTTGAGTAGGTGCCAGCGTTGGCATAACCGTGGCGAATTTGCATTCGTTCTCAGGACAGTACATCCAATCAACCGATTAACGCCGCCTTGAGGATTAACTTGGTAGTCGATGGAGTAAGTTGTGGTAAGAAGAGGCTCAATTGCAGGGGGGGCTTTAGGCAGCAGGGTAGGGCTTGGTATCCATCCGTTAATTGGAGTAATTTTCCATAGCTTTATTTCTGCTACTGTTTCGGGCGAAATATCAAAAGGTGTAGAAGCAGGTGGCTCAGAAGATGCTGGGGTGTCAGTGGAGGTGTTCGATGTCTTCGTTTGATCAGCAGAAGGCTGGTTATCTGAAGTTTGTGGAGGTTGGCTACTCGATGATGTCGCTAATTGAGCAGCTTGAGCCTTCCAATCATTTTCTACTAGAGAAAAGCTAGTATCCAATACCAATAAAAACTCGCTCTCTTCCCGAAGCGCTGTTTCTGTCGTGATCAGGGTGCTTAGGCTGCGATACCCTAAAGCAGTAATGCTTGCCATTAATACAAGGGCAACCATCACTTCTATCAGCGTCCAGGCTGAAATTTTTCGAGGGCAAAAGCGGGGGGCAGGGCGAAGAGGCATTAGTTAATCAGTTAATTAGTTATTAATGGCACGTTAATACAGCAAGAAAGACAAAGCCTCTTTCTATTGTGCCTTAAACCATAGATGTATGCCTTGAAAGTTGAGCTACTGCTGATCGCCTATGATAAATATAATAAAATAGGAACAATATCGCTACTTTTTTGCATGCAACTTCATGCAATTGTGATGAGCCATAAACAGGTGAGCATTACACATTCATTGTTTCTTTCAGACGGTCATGTAATGAATTGAGACTCGTGCGTAATTGCTGGGTATGACCAATTAGCTTGCCGCTAATTGTATCATTCTGATTTTGATCACGTTTGAGCTGTTCTAGTTTGAATAAAAGAATTTGGCCAGATTCACGCTGCCGGCACATAGCTTTCGCCATTTCCTTAACTACATCCGAAAGGTTATGAGAGCTAATATCAATTGATTCGATCGATTCTTGGGCTTTTTTAGTTTGTTCCATGCACAGTGCAAATTGTGAAGCTAAACCATTCATGCTGGCAACAGCTGTATTTGTGCTGCTTTGAATATTAGCAATCATGGTAGAAATTTCTTCGGTAGAATGGCGAGTACGCTCGGCTAGTTTTCTGACTTCATCGGCTACTACAGCAAACCCTCGTCCTTGTTCACCAGCTCTCGCCGCCTCAATAGAGGCATTCAGTGCTAAAAGATTAGTTTGTTCTGCAACATCATGAATACCCTGCAAAATGGTAGAGATATGTTCAGAATGAACGTTTAATTGATCCATTTCATACGAGGTGGTTTCAATCACCTGAGCAATTTGTGAAATACTGCCAATGGCTTTATTAATGACTGAAATACCTTGAGTTGCTGAATCACTGGCTTCAACGGATACATTAACAGCAGATTGTGCGCTTTCTGCAACATTCGATAAATCATGGCTAATATCCATAATGGTATCTTGCATGGCATGAACAGATTGTTCAACCGCTAATGTATTAAAATCGAGAGCAGACATTTCTTGAACAGAAGATTTAGCACTATGAATGTCATTTTTAAAATTGTCGCTTTGCACATGAAAAAGGTTATACAAGTGCTTTATGCATACGTAAACAGGCTGCAATTCTGTAAGCTGTTCATGATCAATTCGCCTAACCGCTAACTCAGTTTGATGCTGTGACATTAAGCGAGCAGAATGGTTTAATTGGTCATTAAAATATTGAAGTCGTGCGATAACCCATAAGTGCCAGGCGATATAAACACCAATAATACCTCCTGCTGATATCAAGATCGCTAAATTACTCATTACCATAAACTCAGCAGCAATCCATAGCCCAACGTATCCAAGAATCAAGAATGATAAAGCAGCAAATGTATGCTTTTTCCAAGAAAACAGCTTCGTCATAAACAGAGTCCTTTTTTGATACTCATAAAGCGCATTTTTTGATGATTATCATCGAATACTTAGGTTGGTTAGCTATATGTTTTAGAGAGTACCGTCATAACCTAACAGGGTTTGCCGCTCTTATTCTAAAAAATATCGAATACCATTTTCCCTATCAAATAGTTCAAATCAGTTGCCTGCCTTAACCCGATAAATCGGCATAAGAGGCGCATGATGAAGCACAACGTGCGTGTGGCATTTTTTAATTTAGATAAGTGTCAAGTAGTCAACGACATATCATGAAGTATTCTTTAAGTAACCATAGATCAGAATAGTTAGCGTTGATGATGAGTATCAACATAAGGCTTGCGAACCTTCAAATGGCGCTATTTATGTGGGTGATGCACTTGAAGCGGTTTGCACTGCTGTTGGTGGAGACATAGCGGGTGCTGCCGCAGAGGGAGAGGTTTCAGGAGGTGGGGGAGCTGCTGGTGTTGCTGCTGGAATAGCTGCTCCTGCATCAGAAACTGCTGGAGAAGATTCAGCTGCGGGAGCAGCCGTTGCTGGTGGCGGAGGAGTTGGTTCAGCCGCAGGCTCTGCAACTGGTGCTGGCTCTGCGGGGGACGGCGTAGCTGGAGACCCTTGGGCGGCTAACCAGCTCACGAGTTGAGCTGGAATATTCTTTCCACCAGGAGCTACACAGCGCAGTTCTGCGCTTCCTGGTGCCAAGCTTGAATAGCCACCATAGTTCAAGAGTGAAAGAGTATGGCAGGGATTATCATCAAGTGAAAAGTTAAGCAAGGCACGTCCAAGCCAGCATAAGGCAGTAAGGGTGCCATGAATATGGAGAATAATAGGCTCATCTGAACGAGGGCGATGTATTTCGTTATATATTTCTTTATTTGAACCTAATCTTAACCAAGGTAGATGATCAGTCGGAAAGTTTTTATCATCGAGTTCTTTTACCCATTCTTCTGGTTTATCTGCTGGAAGCTGGGGTTTCCAAGAAAACTGCGTAAGAATAGCAGGCGCTAATCCCATTGTGCTTTCGAGTTTGGATTGTTTAGGCAGTGTAATTTTTAAGCCGCGGCAGGGAGAAAGTTCTTTGTTATTGCATTCAAGCAAAACCGGATCATCATATTTAATGCGAAGTCCGGCAGCGATTAAATATAACCCTACCATTCTAAAGGTGGTTTTTCCGCCATACAGAGTAATGTGCTCAATGTGTAATGCAGTTTCGCCAGGAGCTCTAACGCCATTATAAATAATTAAATCATTAGTTTCTAACACAGGAGGGATTTTTAGGGCCTCATAAGAGAATGTCATCGCTTGATCAGACTCTGTTAGTGTAGAAAAAGGCTTTTGCGCAAGGGCGTTATACCAATCCCTAAGCTGTGGGAGCTTAGGTGTTTCTTTTTTACGCGAAAATGGCATTTGCCAATTAGCAAGATGTTGGAACGCTTTAGTTAAAGGCATAGGTTCAGTATAAAATATACTAGTTTATAAAAACTGCTTAATGAGTAACTAATTAGAAAGTGATTGAGTGATTTGCAGATAGCGGCATGCATAACGAGCCATCATATCTATTTCGATATTAATCGAATCACTAAGCTGAAGATCACTTAAAGAAGTTATAACACGCGTATGTGGAATGAGCATTAGGTGAACATAGCAGCCTTCAGGAGTATCTTCTACTAAATTGGTGGTTAAACTCACACCATTCAGAGTGATAGAACCCTTAGTCGCAACAAAGGGTGCTAATTCTTGGGGAACCCGCACAGTTAAGTGCCAGCTTTCGCCTTGCTCTTTATATTCAATGACAGTTCCTACGTTATCAACATGGCCTAATACAACGTGACCACCAAGCCGATCTCCCATTTTTAACGCTTTTTCAAGATTCACACGCTGATTAATTTTATAACCGCGAGAACATTTTAGGGTTTCAGCTGAAACATCAAAGACTAAAGTAGGATGACGAATTTCTATCACTGTTAAACACACACCATCAAGTGCAATGCTGTCACCTAAACGAATATCATCAAAGTCTAAATGTGGCGCCTCTAAGCTAAGACGTTGCCCCTGTTGAAGAGGTGATAATTGAGTAATGTTTCCTGTTGTTTCAATAAGACCGCTAAACATACTAATATTTCCTAAGACTGATAAGTGGGGGATCGAAAGCGTTTATAACTACTACACCTAAAGATGCCCGAGGCTTTTCTGCTTTGTTTTGCATAGATAGATAATGATAAGCTAGGAGCTGACTTGAAGAGCCTATGCATTCGGTCAATGGTACTAGTAACCCTTACCATGTTACTTAGAAGAGAGGCGTTTTAAAAGGTTTTAGGCATGAAAAAGGAAAATCTGCTGAGATCACGTGGCTTTTTAGGCAGCATAATGCTTGTTCCAGGTTTCCCAAAGTTGAAAAGGAGTATGTCTAAATAAACGAATTCTTAGCGTGTTTCCTACCGTTTGGCTTTCATGCCAATGATAGTGATGTGCTTGCGATAGTTCTGTCAGGTTTAATTCCTGAATCAGAGGTTGAGCATCTGCCCCTAGAAACTGAGGTGCCAAGTAGATCAATAATTCATCTACCCAATCTTCTTGCAACATGCTGCTGAGTAACTTACCGCCAGCCTCCAGATGAATTTCATGTAGCTGATGTTGGTAACAGTGATGCCATAAATCTTCTAAGCTTAATGTTTTATCTTCATTGAGTGCTAAATGCCAAGTTTCTACGTCTTTTAAGAGGTGCATTGGAATAATATCTTTGGCGATACAGCGAATCGCACCAGGCATGTGCCAAAAGCGGTAATCGCCATGCAAGCGGCCTGATGAATCTAAAACAATGCGTTTAGGTTGACGTTCGATAGTTTCAGGTAATCGAACATTTAATAAAGGGTCATCGTGTTGAATAGTACCTGCCCCTGTAAGAATGGCACAGGCTTGCGCCCTCCAATGATGAACATCCTCACGGGCTACAGCATTGGTTAGCCATTGGCTTACCCCATTAGCGAGTGCTAATCGACCATCAAGACTCATAGCAGCTTTAAGGCGCACCCACGGGCGTTGGCGTGTTAATCTTGAAATAAAACCAGGGTTGATATTAGCGGCTGCTTCAGTTTCAATGTTTTCATGAACAGTGATACCTGCTGCACGTAGCTTAGCAATACCTTGCCCTGCTACACGTGGATCAGGATCTTTCATTGCAACCACTACAGTGCTTACTTTGGCTTCAATAAGTGCATTTGAACAAGGCGGTGTGCGGCCTGTATGAGCGCATGGTTCAAGCGTCACATACACTGTACTGCCTTGCGCGGCATCACCTGCTTGCGCTAATGCAAGCGCTTCAGCATGCGGCTCTCCCGCTTTGCGATGAAAACCTTCTGCAATCTTATGATTATCAGGAGAAACAATAACGCAACCTACGCGAGGATTAGGCGTTGTAGTAAAAGCACCTTGATAGGCAAGCGCTATCGCGTATTGCATCCAGTGGTTAGCATTAGAGGGTAGGGGAGTCATGCTCAGTCTCTGAAGGTGAAGCAGGGTGCTCAAGCTCGGTAAGCATGTGCTGAAAATCGACTGCATGTTCAAAGCGTCGATATACAGATGCAAAACGTATATAAGCAACCTGATCTAAACGATGCAAATGCTGCATGACCCAGTTGCCCAGTTGTTCAGCACTCAGCTCACGTTCACCGCTATTCAAGCTACATTGCAGAATGTCATCAATAGCATTGTCGATTTCAGTAGCAGAAACAGGCCGTTTATGGAGTGCTCGCTCGAAGCCGCGCCGTATTTTTTCAACATCAAAGGCTTGACGTGTTCCATCTTGCTTAATGATATGAGGCAATGTAATAACAGCTGTTTCAATGGTTAAGAAGCGTCGATGGCAACTCAGGCAGCGCCGTCTGCGCCGAATTTGAGTAGCTTCTGCCGGCGTTCGAGATTCTAAAACCTGAGTGTCTGTATAGCCGCAAAAAGGACATTTCATAGTGAACCTTTAGCGTATTTTGAACGAGAAAGTTGCGTTCAAAAAGGCATATTCGAAGTATCTATAGAAGCCTATCAGCTCACTAAAGAAAATATTGTATGGTTTAGTGCTTAAATGCAGCAAGCGCTTATTAAGCGTTTTGCTAGCAGGTCTTGCTAGAATAAGCTGCTTTTTAGTCACGTAAAAAACAAAAGAGCCGCGGTATTATACCTCGGCTCTTTATATGTTACTTACTTAGTGAGATTTATGCAAAACGTGCAAGATACTTTGAAAAGTCAGCCAATTGCGTAATACCGCTGGCTTGAGCGCGCTCACACCACATTTGTAGCTCTTTTACAAGATCTTCCGCACTGGCGCTAGAGCGCTCCCAAATTTTTTGCAGGCTTTGATAAAAGTCATACAATGTGCGAAGAAGCGAACTGGCTTGAAGCAATTGTTGAACTTCTTTTGCTTCAGTCTCAGTAAGACTTTCACTATTTTTGCGTAACAAAGCCCACCATTGTTTTGTTGTTTTTGAGCTGAAATTTTTAGACTCGAGAATATCGCGTAACTCTTTTTGACCAAGGGTACGCATCATTCTTACATACTCAATCAACACTACATAACGATGGGTTGTGATACTTTGCAAGCTCGCTAAATCAGGCATGGTTTTAGATAGATCAAATTTTATTTGAGGAATCGTTTTTTTAGCTTTAGCTAAACCTAAAATTTCAAGAATACGAATATAAAACCAACCTATATCAAACTCATACCATTTATTTGATAATTTGGCTGAGGTTGCATACGCATGGTGATTATTATGAAGCTCTTCACCACCAATAATAATGCCCCAAGGAATAATATTGGTACTATTATCGCTGGCTTCAAAGTTCCGGTATCCCCAGTAATGACCAATACCGTTTACAACGCCAGCAGCCCAAACAGGAATCCAAATCATTTGTACTGCCCAAATGGAGAGTCCTAAGGGGCCAAAAAGGATCAAATTAATGACCATCATAATGGCAATACCTAATTTTGCATGGGGAGTATACAAATGATTTTCAATCCAATCGTTTGGCGTACCTTGACCGAAGCGTGAAAGAGTGGCTTGGTTTTTTGCTTCATCACGGTAAAGTTCAGCACCTTCCCAAAAAACTTTTTTAATACCAAAAATTTTTGGGCTATGTGGATCATTTTCTTTTTCGCAATAAGCATGATGCTTACGGTGAATCGCTGCCCATTCTTTGGTAACCATACCTGTTGTTAGCCATAACCAAAAACGGAAAAAGTGGCTAGGAATAGCATGCAGTTCAAGCGAGCGGTGTGCTTGATGACGATGCAAGAAAATAGTAACCGAGGCAATCGTAATATGTGTGAGGGCAAGTGCTACAAGAACATAGCCCCACCAAGGGAGTGTAATCACTCCATTCAACCACTCAACATTAAAAACAAAAGACCCCATAGTGTACCTCCCAGTGTATAGCCTGTTGATTATAATCTATCGGCGCAAGCGAAGGGGATTTATATCAAAGCTAATGAAATTATTGCATCCCTGCGTTGCATTTAAAAATAGATTGCTTTGTGTGGCAATCTAAATAGGGTTTTGCATCCAGTATCTATTGCTAAAATTCTGATACCGTCCGTTTCCGTTCCTTCTATATGGTGTCTATCTACATATATATCAATGGACGGTTTCTTTACGGTATATTTTCGTTAGCGTAAAGGGCGGTCTCTGTCATGACAGAGACCGCCCTTTACAGATGAAGAATACTCTGCGTTTAGTTTGTACTGTACCTGTTAGCTGGTGAACTAGTGACGCATTCCCTCATTTTAGTATTTACCGTAAGGCATATTCAAGACTTACAAAAAGATTTCTTTTCGGTGTGTTATAACCGTAAACCTGCTCATAGTCTTTATCAAAAACATTATTTAACCTGGCGCGCACGTTAATATTTTTATTGACAGCATAAGCGGCAGTAAGATTAAACAATGAAAAACCAGGCAGATGATTAGCGTCTGTATTGGTTGCTCCATCATAACGCCTGCCTGTAAAAATAGCTTCACTGCCAAATTTCCATGCGCCAACAGGTTTGGTGATAGCTAAATTAGCATGGTGACGCGCCCGGCGAGGAAGTTGCTGTTGGGTTCCTTCATTAAGCGCATTTTGAAAGGTGGCAGCGCTATTGATATGAAAGCCTGCCCACTCTCCTTGATAACTAAGTTCAAGGCCTTGTATGTGGGCCTCTGGAATGTTGTTTAACATGGTAAATATTGTACCGCTATAAACAATTAAATTTCTTACATGGGTATCAAATATATTGATAGCAGCATGATGTTGCTGTTGATCAAAATGTAATCCCCCTTCAAATGTTTTAGATTTTTCAGGCACAAGATTTCGATTACCTAAGCCAAAAGGATAGTATAAATCGTTAAATGTAGGCGCATGAAACGCTGTGCCTGCGCTAGCAACAACCTTCCAAGCCGGCGCCAACTGATAACCATAAGAAGCCAACCCCGTTGTATGGTTGCCGTACTGATCATTTTCATCATTTCGAGCAGTTAGCTGAACGCTATGCGAATTAAATTTACCCGTATAACCTGCAAATAATGAACGAATATTGCGAGTGTCTTTTGCATATGCTGTTTGTTCGCTTGATACTTTTTGATGTGTGTAATCAATGCCTGCTGTTATTGTACCAATATCAAGAGAGAAGTTATTTGTCCAATTAATTTGGTTTTGACTTGTGCGAAACGTGTCGGCAAATGAACTAATAAAACGGCTGTTATCAATATTGTTCGACAGTTGAATCTGGCTTTGCCATATTGAGTTAATACGATTTTTGCTAAATATTGAAAATGCCGACAACTTGCGATGGTTAACATCATCGCTAAAAGGGTCAGAGTCAAAGTCAGCTTTTCCATCGCTATAGAAAGCTGTTGCTCCTATTTCATGGTTTTCATTAATAAAATAGCTTAATCGACCAGAAAGATTAGTGTTTGTGTAACCATCTTTATCAGCGTTATAGGTATTGTAAGGAAGCATAGACTTAGTGTTTGTTGCTGAAAACCCTTCAGTATGATTACGCCCCACATTAAGGGCAAAGCTAGTATCGTGGCTTGTGCCTGAAAAACCTGCACTTGCTGTTTGAGTGTTATAGCTGCCCATACCAATCTTGGCATTGAATGTTGGAAGCCCTTTGCCAGTGCGCGTGAAAATTTGAATGACGCCGCCGATAGCATCACTGCCATATAAACTGCTAGCAGATCCTTTAAGAATTTCAATATGGTCTATCTGCTCAATAGGAATACTTTCAATGGCTGGGGTTCCTGTAGTGGCAGAATTAATGCGTACTCCATCAATTAAAACTAAAACGTGATTAGAGTTGGTGCCTCGTATAAAAATGCTACTGGTTTGCCCAGGACCACCATTAGATGCTATTTCTATATTGCCATAAGCCTGCAGAAGTTCAACAATTGTGCTTTGGCCTGCTGCTGCAATTTGCTCAGGCGCTATAACCGTCACATTACCGAGCGATTCGGTTCGTTTCTGCGGAACATGTGTTCCTGTGACAATAATTTCTTCAAGAGGTTGAGTTTGAGTCACTAGGGGAGAAGCGTGGCATTGCAAGACAGAAAGACTGATAAGACCTGAGAGATAATATTTTTTCATTTTATTTCCTGAAGGAAAAGCGCATAACAAGCATCCCGCATGCGTTGAGCTTTTTAATAATCAGGAAATACTAGTAATACAACATCGCTAAAATAAAGCGAAAATGGTAATGATAATTATCTTCTCTAGTTATTGTGAGTAGATAAAATTATGATTTCATTTAATTTTTTATGGTAGATATGTTGAACTACCAGGAAACAGTATCTGTACGGCTTGGAAATTGAAAATCACATAGATTAATGACGATGATCAATTCTAAAAAAGTTAGAACTGATAAACATCATGAGTATTATAAGCATCTAAGAGCGTTTTATCATTGAGTTCTTAAGACTTCTCAAAAGAATAAAAATCGCTATTTTGCTTTAACATCGGTTAATTATGCTAAATAACTTAAATATGCTTCTATCATTCTGTGTTTTAAAATGATAATAATAGCAATTCTAAACATGCCCTTATCGTTAGAGCATCAATTTTAAAGCTGAACGAAATAACGGCTTCCCGCAGTATTTCCTACAAAACTTCAGGCCGGTATCCGGGCTCGCAGCTTGTTTTTTAGATCGCCTTCCCAGTTCTATAAAAATATTAGAAGTTGTGCAATTGGGGGTTCTATCCAGGCATAGGATGCCCCGCATAGCAACACAGACAGTACAAACGGTACGACAAATTGCTATAACGACGAGAGAACTCAACAGCGTAACTTCTAAAATATAACCAGTGGCTAGTGATCTATAAGCCTATTTGCTAACCGTTGCGGGAGCAGCGCAGGATTTTCACCTGCTTCCCGTTTAACGCGTATGAATTAAATTCAAATTTAGTTCATTTAACGCGCACCTTGAAGCGCGCCAGATTTTAAACCTAAATGAAAAAAAAATCTATTTATAAATAAAGTGTAAGTAACCAATTCTCATGGCGCAAAGCGAAAAATGACAATAAGTGAAGAATAACGATAGGTAGCAGCTAGGAGTGTGGTACCTGTCTGAAAGTTTATGCAAGTGCTTTTGGATAGGCATCAGCTTCATACCATACGGTTGAAGAGAATAAGTACAGTGCTAACAAATCACGCTGAGTATGTTTTGTTTAAGAATAGATATGGATAGATATTTTTAGTTGAAAAATAAAATTTTTGCACTGATTTAAATAACGCTTTCAAGATAAAAATGATAATAATGCGTTAAATATTGATACTTAGGATAAGTCCTAATAAAAATAAAATTGAAAAGAAAAGGCTTAAATTTTAACTCAAAAGATGAGATGGAAAAAACAAATGAGAGCTTGAAATTCAAGCTTCGTAAGCCTGCATGGAGTCGATAAAGTAAGGTTTCAATATTGCAGAATGATCACCTATTTGATGTGGCAAATTTACATCTATAAAGCGCAATTTTTGCTTTCTATTCAAGAAGGTGCATAACCTGACGCTATTGTTTACAAGAATAGTATTGATTGATCTTGTAGGTACTCAGAAGCGTAAAAATAAAGGTGTTGATATTATCTTTATTCTATAGGCGATGAGGAGCTAACCAGTAAGTAGTGTAGCGCTGATAGATAAAGCTAAGATTATAAGGGCTGGATTTTTATAAGTGTCAATAATTAATATTTATTCACTATCTTTGTATTAAATTTTTTAGTGTAAAGATAATTAATAAAGTTACAAGACATTGCTGGGGTCATAAATGGTAAAGAACAAGATTAGGCTGATGTTTCAACGGGAGCCATAAGATGTTCGGTTTTTTAAAGAAAAAGACAACAACTAAGCTAGAGACAAAATTAGAAGCGCAAGCGGAAAAGCCTGAAGAAACGATATCTGACTCCTCAAGGAATGAACATTCAGAGATCGTAGAGTCTAATCAGACGAATACTGCTGTAGCGACTAAAAATGAGTCAGCCTTGGGGAAAAAACTGGGTATAGGCAATGTAGGGGGTGGGCTTAATTCAGCACTTAACTCGAACCCCTACTTGGATGCAAGAAGAGAATGGGCCGAGCGCTATGGTAGTTATATTGCACATGCGCGTAATTGGCGTTTATTTTCATTGGGCATGCTAGCTATTGCATTGGTTGAGTCAGTAGGCTTGGTTGTATTAGGTAGTCAGAATAAGTTGGTGCCTTATATTGTTGAGGTAGATAAATTAGGCGCGCCGATGGCTGTTAATTATGCAGAACAAGTTCGTCCGGTTGATGAAAGAGTGATGCGATTTTTATTGGCACGTTTTTTTGTCGACTCTCGAAATGTAGTTGCTGATGGTATTGTTCAACGCCAAATGATTGATCGAGTGTATTCAATGTTGCCCTCAGGAAGTCAAGCTTCGCAATATGTCTCTGAGTTTTTGAAAAATCCTAATCCGTTTGTGCGTGCGCAAACAACAAGTATAACCATTGACTTGAAAAGTATGATGAAACTTTCAGAAAAAACGTGGCAATTAGAGTGGGTAGAAACCGCACGTAATCTTTCTGGGGGAATTATTGGTACTTCAACATGGAGAGCAAATGCTACCTTAACGGTGTCACCGCCCGATAGCGAAGAGCTTGTCAGGGCTAATCCTATAGGATTGTATATTACTCATATAAGTTGGGCAGAAGTTAAGGGTAGTTTTAACTAATTAGAATGGATGGGCATGAGATGCGTAAATTGCCTTGGTTGGTGTGGGTGGCTATGATTTCAGCAAATGCGGTAGGATCTATCTCTCCGCACGATGAGGCTGGATATCGTACAGAGAGTGGCTTATGGTTATCTACGAATGTATTTATTAATACAGCGTCGGTAGTAAGCCACCCACTGGTAGCCAGTGTAAGTTCTATTAAGCCTAAGCATAAGCATCAGGTGCAATCCAGTCGTGCTAATAAAAGCCGAATGGTTGCAATGCCTTTCAAGCTTAGACCTTTAGCTTTACAAGGGCAGTCTATACCTCATGAGCAGCGCCCTGCAGCTAGGCAGCAAGAGGGTACTTTTGAACCCGAAAGCAATAACCTGACCGATAGGTTGCCTGCAGCGGTAACGTACACAGTGCCTAATCTTCGTGTACCTACTGTACAAGCGCAAGCAAGTAGCCCTATGACTGCTGCTCGCCCACCGATTGAATTAGTTGGTACAAACAATGCGCCTAATGCGCCATCAACACCTTCAGATACCTCAAAAAATGGGTCGCGACCCACATTTGGAAGAAGCGCTTATGCGCATCCTAATGTGAATGCTACCCCTAACTCGCAGAATAATACGCCTTCTTCAGATCCGCTTTCTTCAGCAAAAATACCCTCAGCGCCAACACCGTCTTCTGTTCCTAATGTACCAGATATTCCGGTAGATAACCATGAAAGCACAGCAATGAACAGTGGTGTTCAAATAGAAGATCCTGTGGTTGCTGTGACACGAAAGAGTCAAAAAAAGAAAAAGGCCAAAAAGAAAACTAAAGCTGTAGTAAAAGAAAGAGAAGCTGAAGAAGATGATTCTGATTTTGAGCGGCATATAAGTTCAGTGCCTGTTCGTGCGCAACCTAAAATGCTTACGAATCAAGAAGCTATTACCGAAGATGCAATCAAAAAATCTCATGAATGGATTGATTCTAAAGATAAGTTTACGTATGGTGAAGACGGAAAAATTGTCTATACCTACGGCGTAGGCATGCCTGTCATTGTCTGTGCGCCAATGCGTATTACAGATTTGGAGTTAGAACCTGGTGAGCGCGTAAATGGCTCCATTCATGCTGGCGACTCTACACGGTGGATGATTAGCCCGGCTGAATCGGGTTCAGGGCCAGACTCTATTACCCATCTTATTATTAAACCAAGAGAAGCTGGATTAGAAACAAATGTGATTATTCCTACCGATCGCCGGGTTTATCATATGAAATTTGTTTCTAGCGAAAAAGATTATGTAGCACGCATTGCTTTTAGCTATCCCGATCAGGTTAAAAGACAATGGAATAATAATGGCTCAAATCAGCAAAGACCTGCACAAGAAGACTCATTTAGAGGCGGTTATGGATTGAGCCCTCAATCAACAGCAGGGACAGCTGGCGCACCACGTGGTTCAATGGGGGGCTACGGAGGAGGGGCAGCAGGAATGCCGGCAAATAATAATGGTGGTGGGTATCCGGCTGTTGATAATAGCGCCTCGGCTAATCGTGTATCGCCCATGTTTCCTGAGCGTTTGTATTTTGATTATGAAATTATTGGTCGAGCATCATGGCGTCCTGTTCGTGTGTTTGATGATGGTCAAAAGACATTTATTCAGGTTCCTCCTGAGGCACGCAATGGCGAAATTCCTGCATTAATGATCATTGGGGCTGATCAAACAGAGCAATTGGTTAACTATCGATTTAGAGATAATTACTATATTGTTGATCGCATATTTAACCGTGCCGTATTGCTTATAGGCGTAGGTCGTGATCAGCAAAAAGTTATCATTAAACGGGTGGCTACTCAAAATAGCTGGTCAGCTAGTTGGGATGGGGGTAGCCGCTCCAATTCTGGGGGAGATTAATCATGGCCGGCCCTGGAAAAGAAGGGCGTGATTCATCATCGCCTGACAATGCTAGTGAGCGTCCTAACGAAGAGCCGAATCGCGGTAATTTATCGCGTCCCAAACCACAAGGAATTATTAGTTTTAATAAGAAGGCTCAAATCATTTCTGTTGTGTCGCTAGCAGCGGTATTTGGCCTTATTTTCTATGGGGTATTCGATGAAGGAAAAGGCGGCTCTAAAGGGCCAGGAAATGCAATTTTATCTGATAGAAAACAGGTGGCAAATAATCGTGAAGCAAAAGCAATTAAAGATATGATTCCTGAAACGCCAGTGTTACCTAGGCGAGTAGAAGTACAGCAAACAGATAATTCAGATACGGAAACGCCAGGTTGGTTTAATGGTGATATCAAGCAGGAGCAGCAAACGCAGGCTCCTATGGTTGTTCCGGCGCCCGAAGCACCGCCACCACCGCCACCGCCACCACCTGTAGTAACAGATAATAGCCCTACTACCCACACAACTGCTCCTATTGTTAATGCAGGTGATGCGGCAGCTATTGCTGCAGGAAGCTCTATTGGAGGCGGCGGCGGTGGGGGTGGAGGTGGTTTTTCTCCCAAAAATGTAGCCCCTGTTGCGACTCTTCCTGTTCCTACCCCTATTCCTCCTAAAGAAGAAGATTTATTACGGACACAACGTATTGCTTTTTTGAATTCCGCAAAGGCTGGTGTTGCGCGAAATTATATTAATTCAGTGAGAACTGCTGGGTTATCTCAATATGAAATTAAAGCAGGGTGGATGATTCCTGCTGTGATGGAGCATGGTATTAATACAGAGCTACAGAGCATGCTAACGGCTAGAATTACGCAAAATGTTTACGATACGGCAACAGGTCAGTATTTATTGCTTCCTCAAGGGGCGCAATTAATCGGTAAGTATGATAATAAGATAGCGTATAACCAAGATCGTTTAATGGTATCGTGGGATCGAGTCATTTTTCCTGATGGCTCTTCTGTGAATCTTGAGTCTCAAGCAGGTGTTGATGCTCAAGGCTATGCAGGGTTTGAAGATAAAGTGAATAATCATTACGGCAGTTTACTGACGGGAGCAGTATTGTTGAGTGTTGTAACCGGTATTCCTGCTTTTATTTCAACGCGCTATGCAAATAATACCAGTAATGTTCCTAGTACGTTAACCATTGTTAATTCTGCAGGAGAAACGGTAACAATTCCAAATCCTAGCTATCAAACAGAAATTGCACGTAATAGTGCTATTCAAGCGGGTACGCAAGGTTTAACAGGGCAGTTAGCAAATGTAGGCCAAACGATTGCTCAGCGTTTTATTGGAGTTCAGCCAACCATTGAAATTCGGCCAGGCTATCGTTTCTTTATTCGTGTTCAAAAAGATCTAGCCTTTTTAAGACCTTATAAATTTGGAAATGCTGATCAGCCAAGTAGTATTACTGGAGGTGTAAATAGCATGTCGGGGTTGCCTATAGATTCTACTTATGGTGCACCGCTTGCTCCTAATGTTATACCAACCGCTACGATGCCATCGACTGATCTTAATCAAATTAATACGATGAATGGTGGTTTTCCTCAAGTAAACCAAGGAAACCAACAGCAACGTGCAGTGGCGGTTCCTATCTCTCCTGTACCACAAGGAAACGGTTTAAGCTCAGGCTCAAGCGCAGGGGGTTCATCACCTACGATATCCTCATCCTATGTTCGCTAAAACGGTTAGAGAGTTCAATATTGAACTCTCTAAATCATTCTTTATATAGCTTATATTGTTACTAATAGAAGTTACGCAGTTGTTCTCCGCGGCTAGCTTGTCGTACTACGTGTATTGTCTGCGTTGCCATGCGGGGTATCCCATTCCTTGATTGATATATAGCTCATCTAATATCTATCCTATGTGGAAATATTCTTGAGGGTGGCTTAGGCTTATTTATTAGGCCCTTATCTGCTGACGCTCTGGTTATATAATGTGAACGGTTCCATATGAAAAATGATATTAATAAAAGGTATATATATGAGAGCTATTCTTCTGCATGGTATGGGGCGCACCCCTTTATCAATGCTTATATTAAAAAAACGATTAGCAGAACAAGGTTTACATTCAACCCTATTTGGGTATTCAGCTACCTTTGAATCATTTGAACATTGTGTTCAACGATTAATTAAACGCGTTCAACAAATAATGGGTGGAGATCCTTATATCTTAATTGGTCATTCGTTAGGAGGGGTAATAATTCGTGCTGCATTGCCCTATTTAGCATTTCATTTACCTCAAGCCTGCTTTCTATTAGCATCACCTTCTATGGTATGTAAAGCAGTAAGATATTTTTCTAAAAATCCAATATTTAGGTTATTAACTGGTGAGATGTCTCAACTGCTTGCAGATGAAGCGTTTATGAAAAGCTTGCCTATTCCGATGATTCCTACAAAAATTTATGCAGGAACAGCAGGCCCTCAAAAAACTTGGTTTCCATTAGGGGATGAAGAAAATGATGGGGTATTAACTGTATCTGAAGTACAAGGTACATTGATTTTTCCTGTTACACGTATCCCTCATCTTCATACATGGATTATGAATTCGCGTGAGATAGCTGATGATATTATAAAGACAATAAAGCAGGTTTAGAAAAACCATTTACTATGCTCTTACTATTTAAACGTAGTATTTTGATAGCTTATTTTGAAGTTGGGAAACATAAAAATCAAAATTTGCTGTGTGCCTGAAGATAGTGCTATCTTTAGCAGCCCAATAAACAAGAGGTTTTCGCTAAGTTCATTTACGCTGTTCAAAATATCTAAAAAAATCCTGTGATAATGAAATTAACGTTTAAAAAGTTCAATCACGTAAATTTTCTTTTTTTATTTGATTTTGTATTTAAAAATAAATATTTATAAGTTTTTTTCAACTATTTTAGTTTAATGCTAGCAATTATAAGACGGATGCTAATATTTTGTTATAAGAGTATTCTTGTGTGTTATTAAGTGGTTGCCATAGGGTTTTAACCTGAGCAGCACTTTCTATACTAGGGTTGTAATTTCGTTGATTTCGTTTGAGTTTATTAAAATTACTGGTATTATAGATTCTAGAAAACATTTTAGTTATAAAATAGTAATTAACTATTTTATATAAAAGGCCTTTTTACAAAAAGGTAAGGTTAATTATCTTGCGTACATGGGAGATATACGTTTGACAAGCCAAGTTCTTTTATCCAAAGAAGCCGTTCATTCAACACTGGAGCCTCATCTTGAATCGTTAGGACGAGCAGATAGAGAACGAGTGAAATCACTGTTAGGGCTTATCCGACCAGATGGACGCATGCTCTTAAGCGATGTGTTAGGCGTTCTCTATCCAAATGTGTCTGCCGATAACTACGAGCCTGCATTATCTGCTTTTCGCCAGTTTCGGTTGCGTTTAAAAACATTTACTGAGCAAGTAGTCAATATTCATTTTGTATTAAAGTCAGATACGCAAACAAGAACTCGTCCAGACCAACGTTGGTGCTGGTTTGAGGGCGATGATCAATCTGTTGAAAGTATGGCTACTTTTTCTGACACTTCTACAGAATCAGTCAATAGAATTAGCTATCTAATAGAACAAACAGCGTTGGAAATGAGTTTTGATAATCATTTATTGTCCTTGGCAACCCACAATCCTTATTTGCCTGATAAAAAAAAGTTCTCGCCTAAAGAAAAACCCAGTAATGTAATGGATCTTTTAAGTGATTGGATTGAAAATAAAAGCCAGCCATATTGCGCTTTACTAGGTGAGTTTGGGATGGGTAAGACAGTTACTTCCATGCGGTTTACTCAATACCTGCTTGAAAAGCGAAAAGAAGACCCTTCTTTACCCCTGCCTATTTTTCTAGATTTACGTAATTTATATGGTAGAGAACGTTTTGAAGCAATGAGCTTATCAGAAATGCTTGATAGGTTAGTTAATAACGGGGTATATGGCGGAGCTCACTTAGACAATGTCATGACCGCAAAAGATATCATGCGCTTAGTTCAAGATGAGGGCGCGCTCGTTATTTTTGATGGGCTAGATGAAGTTCTTGTTCATTTATCAGTTGCTGAAAGCCAGCGTTTTACACATAAACTATTAAGTATTCTTCAGCCTGGTTCACGCTCAGCTTCATCCAAACCAAAAGGTAGGCTTCTTATTTCATGCCGTACACATTATTTCCGTACTATTAGGGAGCAAAGTACGTTATTTATTGAAAAGAGTGCAGGCATTTCTGCGAATGACTATTGTGTTCTCGCAATGCTGCCGCTGACAAATGATCAAATACGCACCTATCTTCTTAACTCGTTACCGCATATTGATATCAATACCATATTTAAGCTTATTGAGTCAGTGCATAATCTTTTAGAGCTTGCAGAGCGTCCTTATACGCTAAATCTAATTCCAAGCCTGGTTCCACAAATTGAGGAATGGCAAAATCAGGGCTACCGTATTACGGGCGCTACTATTTATCGCCATATGGTACTTTCGTGGCTAGAGCGCGATAGCGGAAAGCACAAGCTAACGGTAGAGCATAAACAGAAAATCATGGAGTATTTGGCGGCAGAATTATGGCGGTCTGGTAAGTATTCTTGGTCAATTTCTGATTTAGAGCAATGGTTTGTAGATTTCTTGCGTGAGCATCCCGAAATAGACATTCACTATACGCTCGGTAGAGATGAAAATCGGTTATATCGCGTTATAGAAATGCTCAAAGAAGATTTGCGTACCGCCACTTTTCTCGTGCCAGTGGGAGCTGCAAACTTTAGATTTGCCCATACGTCTTTACAAGAGTTTTTTTTGGCGACCTACCTTTATCGCGCATTAGATACAGGAAAAATTCAAGATTGGGATATGCCAGTAGTCAATAAAGAAACCTTAGATTTCTTAGGGCAAATTTTAAGTGAAGGCAATAGCAGCACTGCTATCACAAGTCTTGAAAAAATCCGTGATGAGTATCGGCCAAAAGCAAGTGAATTAGCCTTTGCTTATATGTTACTCGCCAATAATAATGGTTATCCTACGCCTTCTTTATCTGGCTTCCAATTAAATGGAGCAGATTTAGAAGAACTGACAATTTTTGGAAGGGTGGTGTGTACTGATACGACACAGTTACTTCTTGATTTGCGCCATTCCTCTTTTCGTGGTGCAAATTTAAATCGAGCAAATTTAATTTATTTAGATCTTGAGGGCGCAGATTTTACTGGAGCGCACTTAAATTCTACAGAGTTTATGTTCGATCATATTGGTAATGCTACGTTTACTAAAGCTGATCTTAAAGAATCTTTTCTTCGAGAAACTGACTGTACGCAGGCCGATTTTTCTGAGGCTTGTTTAGATAATACTATTTGGAAAAATTGTAATTTGGAGGGAGCTAAAGGACTAGTATTAGATAATCCTACTATTATTTATTCATTATGTGAACCTGCAAATGTTTTTAATCATTCAGTGCCTGAATCTTCCACTAGTTATTCACATTTAATTAATAATTGTATTATTTTTTATCCAGATGGAAAATTTTTAGTATCTGCCATGTGGGATAATACATTAAAGGTATGGGATACTGATTCAGGTGAATGTATAAAAGTGCTAAAGGGCCATACCCAATGGATACGTGGCTGCGCAGTATCATCCGATGGCAAGCTCATAGCATCTGCTTCAGAAGATCATACACTACGGTTGTGGGATACGAATACCGGCGAATGTATTCGTATTCTTGAAGGTCATACGATGATGGTCAGAAGCTGTTCATTTTCACCTGATGGACGTTTATTAGTTTCTGCCTCGTGGGATCAAACATTACGTTTGTGGAATGTAGAAACTGGCGAATGTTTAAGAGTAATGAGTAGACATAAGCGAGGTATTAATAGCTGTGCTTATTCCCCAACTGGTCAAAATATAGCCTCTGCAGAAAATGATGACGTGATTGCAATTTGGGAAGCTTCTACTGGCGTGCATCTTTATAGTTTGATGGGGCATACAAGCATGGTGCGAACATGTGCGTATTCTCCTGATGGGCAATATTTAGTATCAGGTTCAGTTGATAAAACTCTAAGAATTTGGAGCGCACTAACTGGAGAATGTTTACATATACTTGAAGGGCATACAAGCAGAGTAAATGAGTGTGGTTTTTCTCACGATGGAAAACGAGTGGTTTCTTCTTCAGAAGATAAGACAGTAAGAATTTGGGATGTACAAACAGGAAAAACTCTTTTTGTAATTGATGGGCATCATCAAAATGTAAGAACATGCGTGTATTCACCTGATGGCAGTAAACTAGCTTCAGGAGGGTATGAGCAGGGCATACGATTATGGGATGCTCAAACAGCCAAACTCATAAAAATATTAACGTAACAAATACTAAATATTTACCATATTTGCCTTATAATAATGCAGCTTTGAATATTATTTTATGGGCTATCTTCAATAGCATAAAAAAATGTTATTGAAGATAGCCCATAATTTTTTATATCTCTATGGCTAATGATAAGCCCTTGGAGAAATGTTATTGAGTAAATGCTTCATTCATTTTTTTGAAAATAATTTCATGAATTTTATGAATGCTGAGTGTTCGCGCACTTGTTGGTCGAAACACTAGCGTAATTTTGCGTTGAGGGGTAGGGGACGCAAAAGGAATATACACAATTCCTTTTTCTTTTCTAGCAGCAATGCGTGGAATAAGTGTGATTCCAACATTTGCTATAATCATTTGTCGTAAGGTTTCTAAACTCGTTGCTCGAAAGTCAGGGTATTCAGAAACGCCTAAAATATTACAAACATCAAGCGCCTGACTTCGTAAGCAATGACCTTCTTCTAAAAGTAATAATGTGTGTTGTTCAATGTCATCGAGGCACACGTCGCGTTTTTTTGCTAATACATGTTCAGTAGATACTGCTAATAGAAAAGGGTCATCAAATAACTCAAGAGACTCTATATGATCTTGTTCTATTGGTAGAGCTAACAGTGCTGCATCAAGAGAGCCTTTCTTTAAAGCTTCTAATAAAGCATCTGTTTTTTCTTCAATCAAAAGAAGTTTAAGATTGGGAAGTTCTTGATGTATAGCGGGAACAATAAGAGGCAAAATATAAGGGGCAAGAGTAGGAAAAGCGCCCAGGCGAAAGTCTCCAGAATAGGGTGATTGTGCAGATTTTGCAATCGCTCGAATATCTTGTATTTCAGCTAAAACACTACGAGCACGCTCTGAAATTTGTATTCCAATACCTGTAAGCATTACATTTTTAGAGGTGCGCTCTACTAGTTGAACATCCAAATATGCTTCTAATTTTTTTATTTGCATACTTAGTGTAGGTTGGCTAACGTTGCTCTCCTTCGCGGCTTTACCGAAATGACCGTGGTCAGCAAGAGAAACTAAATATTGTAAATCGCGTATGTTCATATGCTTTGCCTCAGTTGTATATGGCTTAGTTAACTATTTGTAATACGGTTAACATGGTATACATTTATTTTTTTGAAAATAAGTGATAGATGATATCTATCACTTTAATAGTAACAATCGATTTTACCTAATTGCTATATCCGCGTATTATTCAAAAAGTAGGCGGTGGAACTTAGATGCCAAGTACCAAAAATAAAAGTTTGAGTTGATGCTTTTATTATATTGATTAGCTAGGTCAATTGTTGGTATCTGGGATGCTCTAGTTTAATTAGGCAACAAGTATTATGTGTAAAACCCAGTTATAGTGCGCTTCAAAATGCATTCATTATTATCCATCTTACCTTGTGCAAATGCTGTAGATTAAGATAAGAATATGAGTTAATCATATTCGCAAGTAATATTGCCACAGAGGTAAAGAGGTATTAACTGCGGTGTATTAACGGTGTAAGAATTTAATTTAACGTATTAAAATGTATTATTTTTATTAATTTAAGGAGTATAACTATGTTAGGCGTAGGCGATAAATTCCCAGCATTTAATGTTAAAGCCACTGCGGCGCGTCCATTTAGCGAAATTAACATTGATAATGTTTTTATTGATGTGAATGAGCGCAGTTATCCTGGAAAATGGCTTGTCGTATTTTTTTATCCTAAAGACTTTACGTTTGTATGTCCAACTGAAATAGCAGCTTTTGGTGAGTTGAATCAAGAATGGGCTGATCGTGACACCCAGGTATTAGGCGGCAGTACAGATAGCGAATTTGTACATTGGGCTTGGAGAAAGCATCAAGATGAACTGCGTGACTTACCCTTTCCTTTATTGGCTGACGTGAAGCGTGAGTTAACAGGTGCTTTAGGTATTTTAGATAAACAAGAAGGGGTTGCTCAGCGCGCAGTTTATATCGTTGATCCTCAAGGAATCATCCGTTTTGTAATGGTAACGGATTTAAGTGTAGGACGTAACCCTAAAGAAGTGCTGCGTGTGCTTGATGCGCTTCAAACCGATGAGCTTTGCCCTTGTAATTGGAAAAAAGGTGATGAAACCATTGATTTGAAAGAAGCAACTAAATAAATTGAATCTAAAAAAACTTATGCTGATGATAGTGTTGGTTTTATAACGAAACTAGTACCTTGTCTCAAGCATTTTTATTCTTTAAATGTTCAAGGCGAGGTACTACTAATACCATTTATTTAGTCATCAGTATAAGTATTTTTTAGAATAATTAGTATTAGAAGTTACGCAGTTGAGTTCTCTCGGTGTTATGGCAACTTGCCGTACTCCTTGTACTGTCTGCGTTGCCATGCCTTGATAGAACTCAACTGCGTAACTTCTAAGTATAAAGCCCCTCTTTTTTCCGGGAGATTAACGATGAGTATCGCCAATATTAAGTCTCAACTCGGTGATTATGCAAAAGATATTAAGCTTAATTTAAGTAATGTATTATCAGAAGAGGGAGCGCCAGATTTAAATCAAAAGCAAATTTTTAGTATTGCGTTAGCTTCAGCCTATACAACAAAGCATAAAGAGCTAATCAATGCGCTTATTGAAGAAAGTGCCGCTAGTTTAACAGCAGAAGACTTACACGCTGCCAAAGCGGCGGCTACGATTATGGCTATGAATAATGTGTATTACCGTTTTACACATTTGGTAAGCGATAAAGAATTTTCACGTTTGCCTGCTAAATTACGTATGAATGTTATTGGTAATCCAGGCATTGCAAAAGTAGATTTTGAGTTAATGAGCTTAGCTGTTTCTGCCATTAACGGTTGCGGCATGTGCATGGATGCTCATGTGCATGAAGTCATTAAAGGCGGAGCAAGTAAATTAGGTATTCAATCTGCAATTCGTATTGCATCTGTTATTCACGCAACTGCCCAAGCGCTACAGATTGAAGAAGCAACACAATAAAACGAGATTTTAGAGCCTATTTTATAATATTTTGAATAGGCACTTAATTTTTAAGGTAATCATTAGTTATAGAAGTTACGCAGTTAAATTCTATCAAGGCATGGGATGCCCCGCATAGCAATGCAGACAGTACAATCAGTACGGTAAGTTGCTAGCTAACACGCCGAGAGAACCCAAATGCGTAACTTCTAAGTTAAATAAACTCACTAGAAGCCCTTGTTCTTGATAGAGCTAGCACAGCTAAAGCATAACCTAATACAGCAACGAGTAGCGTAGTATCAAATCCAGCATAGATGCCAAAGAAAATAGCCGCTACACTCCCACACACTGAAGCCGCCGAGTTAACGCACCATGCCCATGTGCTGCGCGCATGATTAGAGCAATAATCACGAAGTACTAGCGGCATAAAAAAGCCCATTAAAAATCCCCAAGGAAAGATACATAAAGCTGAAATAAGTATACGGGTAGAAAGCGGTAGAGTAATTAGTGTGTAGTTAAGTAGCGGAATAATATTACATATATAAATAATTGCGAGCGCGGTAAAGCAAACAACACTAAGTTTTAATACCTTTAAGACATTTTTTGTTGCAATTTTATGCGATAAAAAAATACCTGCTGCTGTTGAATTTAAAATACAAAATAAGCTAACAGTAGAAGAGTAGGTAGGGTGACCTAAAAAAAGTGTTAAGCGTTGAATAAAATAAAATTCAATTAACATAAAAGAAAATCCGACTAACATAAAATAAGCAAACAGAGTGCGCTCTTGTTGCTTGTTAGCGTTCATGTTATAGGCAGTTTTTATTAATTCGAGTGAAAATATAAAAACAATTAAAGCTATTATGTTAGATACTGATATTCTGTCATAAGTATTATCAATAATATTTTTTAAACTAATACGATGAAAGAAAAAAGGGCTATTGTCATAAACAGGATCAATATTACCAAATTTATATTCAAAAGTTTTTTTATCGTCGTGTGAAAGAAATGTTTTGTATAATGAAGAGGTTGTTCCAGGTAAATAATCAATAATATTGTTATTTTCAATGATTTTTTTATTAAGTATATGTAGTTCAGATGCAGTAAAAGGAGTGTTCTTAACAATGACTGTTGAAACAGATAACTTTGTATTTTCAGTATATTTGGATATTACAGCAATATGCTGAGAAATATTATCAATCCCTAAGCGTTTAAACGCAGATTTACTTAGAGCTAATATTTTAAGAATTTCGATAGGGTGCGGAAGTTTCCAGCGTGTAAGAATAAGAATACCATCTGGATTTAAATGTTTAAAGTAGCTTTCAAAAGCTTCAACTGTATATAAGTTATTTTCTGCTAAAGAGAATGCCCCAGAGGCTGTAGCTGCCCAAGTATCGATCATTGTAATTTGAATAGCATCAAATGACTCATGTGATTTAGTAACAAAACTTCTGCCTTCATCAACCACAACGTTGATGCCTGGTTGTTGATAAAGATGATTACTGTAGCTTAAAAAAGGTTCAGAGCGCATTATATCATTGGCAATAATAGGGTTTAGCTCAACGGCAGTAATGTTAGAAACTCCAAAGTGGCGTGCCATCACGACATCTGGCCCACCTCCTGGCCCTATAATCAAAGCATGTTTTATAGGCTTAAACTGATAAGCTAGTGAAGCATTTTGAGTAGATGGCTCTGCATTTTTAGGTTCTGGGGCAATCGCAGTTTCAGCATCTCCATCTATCCAAATATGATGAAAGTTTTTCATGCTTTCACCAACTTGTATAAAAGAGAACTCATTCCACTTTCTAAATTCTATTTTAGAAAATGTAGGGAGATAACTTTTAAGGGGCGTCGTTTTTAAGTTAAATTGTACAAAATTTTGTGGAACAACACATAGCAAAGCGATATACACTAAACTAAGCTTAAATATTTTCTTGTTTGCATAATGAAAGAAAAAATAAGCAGATAAAGAAGCGTTCAGGAACACTAATATTTGTAATGTATTACCAGGGTGTAAATAGCGCATCAAAGGAATAAATAAAAGGCACGCTAATGATGCACCCATTAAGTCAAATCCATAAATAAGATGAATTTTATTTTCAGAATGACGAATTAAAGTTGCAACTATATAACCTGCGCAAATATTGGCAATCAAATTGCATACAATACGAACGATTAAATCAATACCTACTATGAAAGGTAAATCTATCATAAATGCCAGCATGAAAAGCAGCATCGATAATGAAAAATAAAAAATATTTTTTGTAATGGAGGGTGGAAGATTTTTTTGAGCTTCATCTAGATAGCTTTTTTGAGCCCCAAAAAATCCTCCTACCATTCCAATAGAAATAAATAGAAAAATGTAGTGGTAACCCTGAGCGGCTGAAAAAAGACGCATGCCCAATAGATTAAAAGTAAAAATAGAAAAACATATTATAAAAATAGTAAATGATTTTTCAATAAATGTGGGCATTTTAGCTTCTTAAATTTAGCGAGAATCTAAGTCTCATTAATATTATTAATAACTTAAATCGATTGTTAATGAAGAAAGTTAAGTGATAATTATTTATTAATTTCTGAAATCTTAAGACGTAGAGGGAAAATTTATATGTTCAGTGACTTGCTTGTATAGAAAATTGTGAATAGGCACCATAGCTATAGAGGTAGCGTTTCTGTTTATAGCCATGATGAACAAACAACGCAGCTAGAAGAGAAAATGTGCCATGTACACCTCAAATCTTAGGTTTGAAGAGGCAATAATTTAGACTGAATAATGTGTGGCTAGCGTAAACTAACTTAACTATTCAGCCTAATATGGGCAATATGAATATTATCAGCTTGAGAAAGCTAAACTTTTTTGATGGGAATAGAACGTAGTTCTGGGTGCTCGAGAATTTTCTGCTTCCAGTCTTGAGGACCAGTAATATGAACAGATTCACCTGTCGAATCAACAGCGACAGTTACTGGCATATCTTTAACTTCGAACTCATAAATCGCTTCCATGCCGAGATCTTCAAAAGCAAGTACTTTGGCTGAACGAATAGCTTTAGAAACTAAATAAGCAGAACCGCCTACTGCCATTAAATATACAGCTTTATGATCTCGAATGGCTTCGATGGCTTCTGTACCACGCTCTGATTTACCGATCATTCCGATTAAGCCTGTTTTTTCGAGAAGCGTGCGGGTGAATTTATCCATTCGTGTTGCAGTGGTAGGGCCAGCCGGGCCTACAACCTCATCACGTACAGGATCAACAGGCCCTACGTAATAAATAAAACGGTTTTTAAAATCAACAGGCAGTTTTTCGCCTTTGCTGATCATGTCTGTCAGGCGCTTATGGGCAGCATCACGACCTGTCAAAATTTTTCCATTTAACAGTAAAACCTCACCTGGCTTCCAAGTTAAAACTTCTTCTGGCGTAATGGTGTCAAGATACACGCGTTTTCCACCAGTTGGGTTATAGGTAATATCTGGCCAGTCTTCAAGTGAAGGAGCCTCAAGATGAGCAGGCCCAGAGCCATCTAATACAAAGTGAGCATGGCGTGTTGCAGCGCAATTAGGAATAATAGCAACAGGTAAAATCGCTGCATGTGTAGGAAACTCTTTAATTTTTACATCCAGAACGGTAGTTAACCCTCCTAAACCTTGCGCCCCAATACCTAATGCATTAATTTTGTCGTAAAGCTCAAGGCGTAACTCTTCACTTCGATTGCTGGGGCCTCGTTCAATGAGTTCTTGAATATCAATAGGATCCATTAATGCTTCTTTAGCCATTAACATCGTTTTTTCTGCTGTTCCTCCAATACCAATGCCTAGCATTCCGGGAGGGCACCAGCCTGCACCCATGGTGGGGAGCATTTTGAGAACCCACTCTACAATAGAATCAGATGGGTTCAAAATGGCAAATTTACTTTTTGCTTCAGACCCGCCCCCTTTAGCGGCAACAGTAACATCCACAGAGTTTCCGCGTACAAGCGAGGTATGAATGACCGCAGGCGTATTATCTTTTGTGTTTTTACGCAAACCTGCAGGGTCAGATAAAACAGAGGCTCTTAAGCAATTGTCAGGGTGCATATAAGCGCGCCGTACTCCTTCATTGACCATTTCATCTATGCTTAGCGTAGTATCCCAACGAACATCCATTCCTACTTTTAAAAAGACATTTGCAATGCCTGTATCCTGACAAAGCGGTCGTTGCCCTTCAGCACATAATCGCGAGTTTGCAAGAATTTGTGCCATTGCATCTTTAGCCGCAGGCGATTGCTCTTTCAAATAGGCCTGATAAAGATTTTGAATAAAATCTTTGGGATGATAATAACTAATGAACTGAAAAGCATCAGCAATGCTTTGAATGAAATCTTCCTGCTTGATGGTTGTAATGGTTGTTACAGTACTCATGTTGTCAAAAATCCTTAGTTGCAATAAAGGCAGATACTATGTAAGTGAGTGAATGATACGCTTAGTTCATAGCACTTTGCTTAATAAAATGCTTGTGTGTATGTTAGTTTAGATTTTAATCAGCACCTACGCAAAATGGTTCAATATTCATAGCTGTCAGATCAAACCATGCTAAATGGTATAACATGGTGCTGCAATTTTGCTTGCGCGATTTTGCTTGCGCGTATGCTTACACCTATCGGTAGCTGAACGTTTTCAATAAATGTCGAGTATGAAAGCTGAATATGAAGATTATTTGTTTAAAGGTTTAAGACGCGGGGTTTAAGGCGCGATCTTTTTATTCCCATTGTTAAAAGCCCTCCGCATACAATAATGAGTATGCCTATCGAGCTAACGAAGTTGATGCCTTGGTTGAAAATAAGAAGGCTAAATAAGGTAGCGTAAATAAGATGCGAGTACGAGAAGATAGTGGTAATGCTTGGATTACCTTTAGAATAGGCCGTTGCCATACTAATTTGACCAAATAAAATAAAGATACCTAAACCTGTACCTAAGAGCATTCCTGCGGTTGTATGTATTCCTTGAAGGTAATTAAACGGTAATGCAAACCAAAAGCTGTCATAAACAATTGAAATTAAACTGTAGTAGCATACAATGCGCCAAATAGGCTCTCCTCGATGAGTAAGGCCTTGAATATTTATATGTGTGAGTGCCGTTAAAAGACCGGATCCTAGTGCTGCGAATAAATACATCAAACTATGATCAGCGGCTAACCCACGAGGGTTTAATAAAATAACTGTACCTAAAAAACCTAAAATCACACCTCCCCATATTTTAAGCGCAATGGGTTCTTTGTACCAAAAGCGAATAATCAATACAAAAAAAATAGGATTGGTATAGGAAAGCATCTGGATAATAGGTAAAGGAACGAGGCTATTTAACGCATACATTTGCAATATGGCAGCTCCCCACCCTGTGGTGGAACGCAGCCAATGTTCTTTAATGTGAATGCTTCGAAATGTTTTTCCAGTAAACATTGCATAGCTGGCTAATAAAAAGCAGACGACGATAGAGCGATAAAGGTTAATTTCAATTGCAGACAAATGATTATTTTGTCCTAAAAGTTTTGAGAATAAAAAAGATGTGGCAGTGAGCGCGCATCCTAAAAGAGTCCAGGGAATGCCTGCAAGAGGGGTGTTAGTATGCGTAAACCGAACGTTTTTTTCAGTTAAATCAGGGAAAGACTTGGCCTCAACAGGCATGGGTGTATCCTTAAAGTAAATAAATTTATAAAATTTACGCAAAACTACTTAAGCAGCATTGTAGTCGCTTATAGAACGTGTAAATACTATGTGCAGCACATCGCTAAAGCAATTTGTGTTTTTATGTGCATGATGATCATCTAAAACATAAATAGGATAATGCAAAATCAGAGGAATTGATTTAAAGCATATCGACTATGCATAGAGCTGATACTTGAAAAGCATATAAATATTGAGATTTTTAATTAAGATTATGTTTTTTTATGCTTTTTTTTTGGGGTAATGTAAGTGCTTGTACAAGTTTACCTGCCTATTTAGAGTGTTTAAATAGGGTGTCTAAAAAACGAAACATAGACCTGAATATGTTATGCTGCCATGTTTAGTGGCTTGATGTATGATTTACTTTTTGAGTTAAACATTTCAAGAAATTTAACTGTATCAGAAGAGAAGCGTTGAAGCGTAAAAGTTGGTAAGAATTGTTGGTGAGGATTGGTAAGAATTGATGGGTGAGCGTTGAAAAATCTTTTTCAGCAGCTTTAGCAGTGAACCAAGCGGTATGCTCTATTAAGTAATTAATTCTATGATAGCTTAAGGTTGATTACTTGAGTTTAGAAGCGAATTTTCAGACATGGCTTTAAGCAGGAAGCATGGCTTTAGGCAAAAATATTGAGTTGTTGATATGGAAAAAACACAAGCGGGGTTGGTAATGGCTACAGATGGGATAGCTTCAGGTTCAAGAGACGTGCGTGCGGGGGTTAAGCAAAAAGGGGCCGAAAAAACAGCACGTATTCCTATTAAAATAATTCCTATTGAGCGCCTTAAAAAACCCGATTGGATTCGAGTAAAAGCCTCCGCTAACCCTAGATTTTACGAAATTAAGCGGATTTTGCGTGAGCATAATTTGCATACTGTATGTGAAGAAGCTTCCTGCCCTAACATTGGAGAGTGCTTTGGTAAAGGTACTGCGACCTTTATGATCATGGGTGATATATGTACACGCAGATGCCCATTTTGTGATGTAGGGCATGGTCGACCGCTTCCTTTGGATGAAAAAGAACCTGCTAATCTTGCAAAAACAATCGCTGCTCTGAAATTAAAATATGTAGTGATTACTAGCGTTGATCGTGATGATTTACCTGATGGTGGCGCTAAGCATTTTGTTGATTGTATTCAAGCAACTCGTCAGCAGTCACCTATTACCACCATTGAAGTATTAGTTCCAGATTTTCGAGGGCGATTAGATCGAGCATTATCGATCTTAAATTCAGCGCCTCCTGATGTCATGAATCATAACCTTGAAACGGTTCCGCGTTTATATAAACAGGCACGTCCTGGCTCTGATTATGCTCATTCTTTAAAGTTGCTGAAAGACTTTAAAGCACTGCATCCTGAAGTAGCAACAAAGTCTGGATTAATGATGGGGCTAGGAGAAACCGACGAAGAAATTATAGAAGTTATGAAAGATTTACGAACGCATGATGTTGATATGATTACTATTGGTCAATACCTTCAACCTTCAAATGGGCATTTGCCTGTATTAAGATATGTGCCTTTAGAAACGTTTGCGTATCTAGAGCAGGTGGCGCAGTCATTAGGGTTTAAGCATGCGGCGATTGGGCCTATGGTAAGATCAAGCTATCATGCCGATCAGCAGGCACATGAAGCAGGATTGGTGGCAGTGGCGCTATAACATTTAAGATAAATTTTCGATGTTATTTTTTAAGCAGCTATTTCCTATAAAGTTAGAAGAGCTTCCGTAAATCCATAAGAGGTGTTGAGTAGAGGAGTCTGTATGTCTTGCCGTGTGTCTTATTTTAAGCGTGGAATATTTGCAGTAGCCTGCTTGGGCTTAAGTGTAGGGGCCGGGGCGAAGCAGCCTGTTAAACCTGCCAAACCTTTTGTTCCGCCTCATGTTTCGATTATTTCGAGTACAACAGCTCTTTATGATTTAATGACAGCTGAGTTTCTTGCTCATGAAAAAGCATTTGCTGCAGCTTCAAAAATTTATTACCCTTACGCATTGAATAGCGCTAAGTCTGATATTGTTAGCCGAGCAACGGTGCTAGCATTTTTATCAGGCGATTTACAGCAAACTATGCGTCTGGCAACGCACTGGCTTAAAATATCTCCAAAAGACCCAACAGCTTATCAATTGCTATTAACAAGCCAACTTGGTTTTGAGAAGTATGATGCTTCTAATACTACGTTAAACCGTTATTTAAAACTTCAAAAAAATAATAAAAGTGCAGATACCGTTATTCCTGTTCTAAAAGCATTGGTTCAGCGTTTAGGTGAAGGCCCGGCTGTTGATCGTTGGGAGCGATTAATTGCACGCTCTGCTGATAGCCAGGTGCGTTATCGTTTGCAATTAGCGCTTGGAGTCTTTTTGCTAGAGGGGCGCGATGCCAAGGCGGTTGCTAGGGGTATGGAAGCACTAAAACAGGCGATGGCTACGCACCCTCAGGCTGTAGAGCCTAAAGTGCATTATGCTATTTTAATGGCAAAAGATGATCCGGAAAAAGCAGGCCTCTGGCTGCGAAATGAGTTGGTACAGCGCATGGTTCCCAGCGAAGAAAATTTCTTTATTACAGGAATTATTCTTTCAGCGCGTCAGCAATTAGGTTTTGCTAAACCTGTACTTGAACAGGCAGTACAAAGTTATCCAAAAAATAATGCATTTCATGTTTTATATCTACAAAGCCTTTTAGAAAATCGGGCAGAAGCTGAAGCGCAAAAAGAGCTTGTGTATTTATTAGAGTCGTTTGATCCTAAGGAAGAACGAACGACGCATATGGCGATTCATCTTATGCGGCTTGCTAAAACACCTGAGCAGCGCGAAAAAGCGATTGGATTCTTAAAAAGAGTTCCCGAAACAGATGAGTATTTCGAGCCAGTTCAAGAAATTATTTTGATGCAGCTTAGTGAGTTAAATGTACCTCAAGCGGTAGCTTATATTGAGAAGCAAAATGCAAACCCTGCTACGAAAACATTTGTAAAGCCTGCATGGTGGTTATTTCCAATTGAATCATTGCATAAACAGAAAAAAAATAAAGAAGCAATTGATTTAGCAGATCATGCAATCAGTGTAAATTCAGATACTGACGAGTTGCTAGAAGCTAAAGCACTATTGTTAAGCGAAACAGGAAATATGAAAGAAGCCGAAGCCATATGGCGTAAGCTTATTGAACGTATGCCTGAGCAGCATTCTTTTTATAATAATCTAGGTTATATTCTTTTAGAAAAGTTGGGGCGTACCTCAGAGGCAGAGCCATTAATACGCAAGGCTTATTCTCTGGCTCCCCAAGACCCCGCTGTGCTTGATAGCTTAGGATGGCTCTATTTCAAAATGAAGCAACCTAAAGAGGCTCAAAAGTATATTGAAACTGCGTTGGCTAAAGGTAATCCGAGCGATGCTGAAATTCTTTTGCATTTATTAGAAGTTTATTCTGTGTTAGGAGATACAGAAAAAATACAAAAAACGCTTTTACGTATAGAAGAGCTAAAATCAAAGGATTGGATACCTTTAAAAGAGCTAGAAAAGCGTTTGGGTATTAAAGGTTCTGATTCTTAATAACATGTAATGAAAAACACTAGTGACTAGTAGTTATTAACTGCTAAATAAGCGCATCACGGTAGGATGTTTTTAGTAGGGTATTCATTTTAAGATGTGGCGATAAGGCTACTAAATGCAGTTATTAAAATTTAATGTAAACGCCAGGCACATAGCATGTGCCGCTCTGGTGCTGCTACTTCAAGGGTGTGCATTGCTCAGACCTTCTGAAAAACCTATTATACAGCCTGATCCCCCGCAGCAAAAAACTGAAAAGGGTTTGCCGTTAGCGACCAACTTTCATTTAGTTGGGCAATGGCAGGTGTCAGGAGCTAAAAAAGCGAGTGGGCATTTTGATTGGAAGCATGAGCCTAGTCATGACCATCTTGTACTGATGACAGCTTGGTTACTACCATTAGCAAAAATTGATCGGCAGGGTGATCGTGCAATTGTTACTACGACGAATGGCCAAACGTTTAATGAGTCGCAATGGTTAATTGCAAGCGCTGAAGTATTAGGAGCGCCTCTTTATATTCCGCTTGAGTCTCTAAGCTTTTGGATTCAAGGATTTTTTGATCCTCACATGGTAGCGGGTAAATGGCTAAATTATTCTTTTTTTGAGGCACCAGCGGGAGATATAATTGGTGACCAAGGCGGTTGGCATCTTGTCTGGCAAAAAAGCAATCCGTTAAATACAGGAATGGTTTCTCAAATTAAGCGCCCTGATCAATTAACATTACAGGCACCTAACATGCCCTATACGCTTAAGCTTATTGTCAATACAAAGGAAAGTGCATGGCAGCGTTAGCGCTCTGGCATACAGCGTATGCACCCGCAAAGCTTAATCGGTTTTTACATATTACAGGTCGTAGAGCTAACGGATACCATAATCTTCAATCGCTCATGGTAAAGGTTGGGTTATTTGATGTACTGCATTTTAGACCACGAAATGACGGTGTCATTCGGTTACTTAACCCACAAAGCGGAATATCTGCGCATAAAGATTTAGTGGTACGCGCCGCTCAATTGTTGCAAGCTGCTTCCCCTTTGTCTTCAGCAATAGGGGTAGATATTTTATTAGATAAACACATTCCTATCGGTGCAGGATTAGGAGGCGGCAGCTCAGATGCAGCATCAACATTGCTGACTTTAAACAGATTATGGGGCTTAGAGCTTTCAATGACCGCATTAGCTAAATTGGGGTTGCAGTTAGGTGCAGATATTCCTTTTTTTATTGAAGGTGGAAGCTCCGCCTGGGTGGAAGGTATTGGTGATGAGATTACGCCTATTAAACTGCCTGCTCCTGCGGCTTATTGTTTAATGCATCCACCAGTTCATGTATCAACAGCTATTGTTTACAATGACCCCAATTTGCGTCGATCAGATACCCCGTTAGAAATTAATTCTTTAAATGAAATGGCTGGTTGGGATAATGCTATGGAAGCAACAGCACGCCAATTATTTCCTACGTTAAATCAATATGCCGGGGTTTTTTCAGAATGGGCGCAGCAAATAGGATGGGCGTTACCTCGAATGAGCGGTTCGGGAGCTTGTTTTTTTATTCCATTAGAAGAAAATGATTGGGTAAAGTCGTTAGGCACAGAAGAGGCATTAGATCAAGCATTAATTTTTTTTAAAGAGCGCTTACCTTCATTACCCTTGCCTCGATTTTGGTTGGTCCCTCCTTTATAAGAATAGCTTATCACTATCGTTACTAGGCAAAAATTGTGATGATAAAACTTAAGCGGTTAAGCGGAAAAGGCCTAAAGCAAACCAGTTTAAGCCAATCCAAATTCATTCAAACCAATAAATACATCAATAGATTAATAGGCAGAGGCTGTTAGGTGGCTAACGCGCTCTGCAAGTTTTTTTTCCAGATCATCAGGGTTAAAGGGCTTTGAGAAATAGTCATCCATATCTGCTACAAGGCAGCGCTCACGGTCTCCGGTTAACGCATGCGCCGTCATACCGATAATAAGTACACGCGGCAGCCCGTTTTCCTTTTCATGCAGGCGAATTAATTTTGTGGCTTCAAAGCCATTGATACCGTGCATTTGTACATCCATAAGTATCGCTAGGTAGCAGCCATTTTTTGCCATTTCAACTGCTTCGTGACCATTATCGATAACATCATAGCGATAGCCGAACATTTCTAGATAAGTACCTGCAACCAAAACATTCGGGGCATAGTCTTCCACCAGCAGAATGCGGTGCTCGGAAGATTGTTCGCCAGATAAGGAGGTAATATCAGCCTTGTTTGGAGATAGAGAACCAAGTGCGTTTTTATGTTCGAGCCTAAGAGGAAGAATAACCTTAAATGTTGAGCCTTGATCAGCAACACTATCAACAGAGATTTTGCCGCCCATAAGCTCCGTAAGGGTTTTAGTAATCGCCAGCCCTAGGCCAGTTCCGCCAAATTTTCGATTAATACTCGAATCGGCTTGGGTAAACTTTTGAAAAATAGCTTCCTGTTTATCAAGGGGTATGCCCATGCCCGTATCAGTGATAGAAATGGTAACATTTTCAATCCCAATGATGTCTGAAGAGGCAAAATGTGTATTTATATATACTCCGCCTTGTTGAGTAAATTTTATGGCATTGCTGCATAAATTCAGAATGATCTGGCGCACGCGCATAGGGTCACCCATAAATGTGCGCTGCATTTCATAATTGCCTTCTGCTTTAAATTCTAGCCCCTTTTCCTTGGCACGCATTGCCATCATGCTGATCACTTCATTTAGTATCTGGGTAATGCTGAACGGAATATACTCAAGCTCAATGCTGCGTGCCTCAATTTTAGAAATATCCAGTAAGTCATTGATGAGCTCAAGCAGCGAATCTGCAGATAGCTGAAGCGTATGGATATATTGCCGCTGCTTTGATGTAAGACCTTCGCTTCGTGACAAGATGTTAGATAACCCAATCACCGCATTCATTGGAGTGCGAATTTCATGACTCATGTTGGCTAGAAATTCTGATTTTGCAAGATTTGCAGCTTCTGCAGCTTCCTGTGCCTCTTTTGCTGTTGTCTCCAGTAAAACCCGGTTAGTAATATCGGTAGACACGCCCGAAAGAATCTTTGCTTTTCCTCCTATACTAACCGTGCAGCTGCCGCGCACGTAAATCCAATGGATTGAATAGTCGGGCCAGAGAACCCGGTATTGCATTTCAAAATCATTGCCTGTCGTAATAGCTTCATTAATCGTGGAGTACCAAACATCGAAGTCGTCTTTATATATTAATGTCTGAAGTTTTTGGAATGAGAGTTCTTCATGAGGGCTAAGGCCATAGTTAGTGTTGCATGTTTCAGAACATGTTAGTGTTTGCTTATCTGTATCAAATTCCCATGTTCCCATTCGGCCTGCCTGCAATGCCGTTTTTAACCTAGAATCTTTTGCAAGATTTTGCATAGCTAAAGAAGCAAACCGTGTTAGGGATTGTACAATGCGTAAATCTTCCAAATCGAATTTTCGTTCATGGTCATGGGCTACTACCCAAACCGTGCCGATTGGCATTTCATTGAGATAAAAGGGCACTAAAAGCACTTCGATAGGAGGTGCCTCAAGTTGCGATACATATTCGTAGTATCGCACCATATTGGTCATCAACTGCGGAGCATTACGATCTACAACAATGCCGCATGGGCTAAAGTAGCGTGGCATTGTTCCGCCAAGGTATTGCTTATATTTGCCTGCTGTTGCGCGCCAACGAAATATGTCTGTACCATTTTCAGTTTCTGAAATGCTGATTCCAGATGAGCCGGCATTGCAAAGCCTCAATGCTACGTCTGCTAGTTTTTGAAAAATTTTATCTGGTGATTCTGTGAGGGCTTCTGCCATAGCGGCAAATGCGTGACTTTCTGCTTTGTAATCTGGTATATGTGCGGAACGTTGATAGAGTTCAGATGTCGTTATAATATCTTCTAGCGTGCCAGAAGATACTGACAAAGAATCGACACTTTGGGGTGTAAACGTTGAGTTGGCAGCCATAAATGATCCATGCTGATGCTAATATAAATGAATAGATTATGGGTCATTATAGCTATTTAAAGTATTTATACTATTATTATCTACGATAGCCCTTTTTTTTATTAATGATTAATAAATCAGTAGCAATAAAAAACATGCGCTGAGTAATTTTTTCTATCGAAAATGTTGAGAATACTAGTGCTAAGCATTTTAGAAGGGCACTAGCTTGTACTTTAAATAGCCAAGGTATGCACTTTTTTTATATCTGTGATGTATTACAGGAGGCTTTCAAGTACAATTTAGAGTCAGCACTTACGCAAAGCTGCTTTAGCTCCTTGTTTCAGTTCGGTTGAAGTGTAAAAACAGATGTGTTGTCTGATATGGCAAGACGCGAATAACCATCATATTGCATGCTTAGCGAGAACAGTCTTACGTAAGTACTAATAGTAAAGTTTGTTGTTGATTTTTTGGAGTTTTAAATGACGTTTCTTTCACAGCGTGTTCAGGCGATTAAACCTTCTCCAACCTTAGCTGTAGCTGCTAAAGCTGCTCAGCTAAAAGCACAGGGCAGGCCTGTCATTGGTTTAGGAACAGGCGAGCCTGATTTTGATACGCCGGAGCATATTAAACAGGCGGCTATTCAAGCTATTAATGAAGGTTTTACTAAATACACTCCCGTTAGCGGTATACCTTCGTTAAAACAAGCTGTTGTAGAAAAACTAAAACGCGATAATGATTTAAATTACACAGCTAAGCAAGTGTTGGTGTCGGTAGGGGGAAAACAAAGCTTTTTTAATTTAGCGCTTTCAGTGATAAATGACGGGGATGAGGTTATTATTCCTGCCCCTTACTGGGTATCGTATCCTGATATCGCAATTATTGCCGGCGGCGTTCCTGTTATTATTCAGGCCGGTATTGATCAAAATTTCAAAATTACTCCTGAGCAGCTTGAAAAAGCGATTACTCCTCGCACACGGTTATTTGTGATTAATAGCCCAAGTAATCCTACCGGAGCCGTTTATACATTTGAAGAGTTAAAAGCATTGGGTGAAGTGTTAAAGCGGTATCCCAATATCATTATTGCAACAGATGATATGTATGAACACATTCGACTTGCTGATATTCCTTTTCACAATATTCTAAATGCTACTCCAGAACTTTATAACCGCACCTTAGTGTTGAATGGAGTTTCTAAAGCCTATTCAATGACAGGTTGGCGTATTGGCTATGCTGCAGGGCCTCAAGAAATTATTACAGCGATGGAAAACGTTCAGTCGCAATCAACTTCCAATCCTACTTCAATTTCACAAGTTGCAGCTGAAGCCGCATTGCGAGGCGATCAATCTTGTATTACGCCAATGCTACAAGCTTTTCGTGAGCGCCACCAATTTGTAGTAAATGCATTTAATGCTATACCTGGTTTTAAATGCCGTTTTGCAGAAGGGGCTTTTTATGCCTTCCCTTGTGTAGAACAAGCCATTGCTAGTTTGCATAAACAAGGTGTTATTGCACAGGCTAATGATATTGCATTTAGTGAGTATTTACTCGAGAAGGCAAATGTAGCTGTGGTGCCTGGTTCTGCTTTTGGTTTAGATCAATATATTCGTATTTCTTTTGCTACTTCAGAAGCTAATTTAAAAGAGGCATTAGCGCGTATTCATCAGGCTGTTGTTAATCCTCAGCTTGCTGCTCCTGTATTATAATTTTTACTAGGGCGTGGCAAATAAATAGCCTATTGTGATTAGTCTCTTATATCAGCATTAAATAAATTTTTAATGCTGATATATAAATGTTGCTAAACACAACGTTGTTTTAACAGGGTTATAGTGTTATTAAAGTGCTAGTCCTTCTAACTCTCATTATTACAGCACGGTTGCTTACATTTCGTTATTTGCTTCAAGTTAAATACAATGCATTCATGCAGCCATATATATAAAATATAAATCTGATCATGGCGTTTGGTATAAATCTATAATGTTCATTATTTTAAGTGGCGTACATGCTAAATGTTAAAGAAATTTTTTTCGGCAAAGACAAGCGTAATACTTTTTTACTCTTATTTATTGCATTGTTTATTATATGTTTATGGTTTTTACCTTTAGGTTTTAGAGATTTAATTCGATCTGACGAAGGGCGATACGCTGAAATTGCTCGAGAAATGTTTCAGTCAGGTGATTGGATAACGCCTCATTTAAATGGTCTTAAGTATTTTGAAAAACCTCCACTTCATTATTGGGCTACTACCATATTTTATGGTGCGTTTGGTTTATCTGAAGGGTCAGCAAGGTTATGGCCAGCCATAACAGGTTTTTTGGGAATTTTATGTTCCCTTTGGTACGGGTGCCGTTTTATTTCTTATTCTGCTGGAATATTAGCCGCCTTGATACAAGGAAGCACTCTCTGGTATATGGGAATATCTCATTTTAATGTGTTAGATATGTCGTTATGTTTTTTTCTTCAACTCACATTGATGGGATATCAGTTAGCAGTATCTGATAATAAAGAAAAATCAAAAAATAAAAATCTAGCGGCATGGTTGATCGGGGTCGGAATCGCGGGTGCGCTTTTAAGTAAAGGCCTTGTAGCTATACTATTACCTGGCTGTGTTTTTATTATAGATAGTGCATGGCATAAAGATAACCGCCCTTGGAGGCTCGCTTTTCAGGGAAAAATATGGCTAATTACGTTTTTAATAGCTGCACCCTGGTTTATAGCAGTTAGTATAGTAAACCCTGAGTTTCCTTATTTCTTTTTTATTCATGAGCATTTTAGCCGTTTTACAACAACCGTACATCATCGCGATGCTCCCTTTTATTATTTTGTTCCCATTTTGCTAGGAGGGTTATTACCCTGGACATTTTTATGGTTAAAAAGCTTGCTTGATTGGAAGCCGCTTATTACCCAATCGCTAGCTTCTTTTTTGCCTGATGAGCGATCGAATCTGCGATTCCAAAGAGTAAATATTATATGGGCAATCTTTATATTTATTTTTTTTAGCCTCTCGCACTCAAAATTACCTTCTTATATTCTGCCAGTTTTCCCTGCTTTATCGTGGCTGTTGGCATTTTCAATACTTAAACATTCGCCGCAATATTGGCGTTTTCCATTGGTTAGTTCAGTTTTATTATGGATAGCCTTACTATTTATTTTGCCTTTTGTTCCTGATAGGTTAAGTGATCCCTTTACCCAATCGCTTTTTAAGGCATATCAGCCCTATGCTTTTATAACTGGAATTTTAATGTTAGTAGGATGCTTAGGGCTGCTTTGGAAAGAATCAAGCATCGCTCAAAATAACACCTCTCGTTTGAGAGTGTGGTCCATTGTAATTACGCTATGGAGCGTGGGTATTGCTTGTGCTTTTCAAGGGCATCAAATGTTCGCACCTAGGCTTTCTATTCATGATTTAGTGGAAAATATCGGCAAAGTACATGGTCGTTTTCGTCAAGATATTCCTTTTTACTCTGTGAGCATGTACGAGCATACGTTAAATTTTTATATTAACCGCACCACTACGCTCGTTCAATTATTTGATGAAATGGATTTTGGATGCAAACAAGAGCCCTCGAAATGTGTAAATACTGTAGGTGAATGGGAAGTTTTATGGGTGAATGAATCAAAAAATGCTTATGCTGTGATGGATATTCCTCTCTATAATGCCTTGCTTAAAAAGCACATTCCTATGCGAGAGTTAGGGCGTAATTGGCGCAATGTTATTGTTGTTCGTCGTTAAGGCTTGCTAAAAGAAATTGCTAGGAAGTCTCTAGGTATTTACAATTTAAATTAGGAAGAATATGCCAATTGCCAGTTTGACTGCTATTTTACTAAGCGTGCTATTGAATGCTTCCGCTATGATTTTTTTAAAAACAGGCGCCCGGCAATTGGGTGCTCTTTCATTTACTGAGGGGTGGCTGGGTAGTTTGGTACGTATTGCACTTCAGCCTTACATTTGGGTAGGTATAACGTGTTATGGTATTAGTTTAGTGATATGGGTATTTGTTATATCTAGAGAGCCTGTTAGTGCTGCGTATCCTATAACAGCCTTAGTGTATATTTTTAATGCTCTTGGCGCTGCCTATTTTTTTGGCGAAGTACTTCGTCCGGGCCAATGGTTAGGAATGGTGTTTATTTTATGTGGGGTTTTTTGTATTGCAAAAACTTAAGCTGCTAGAGCATAGTGCTACTCTTTATTAGGTAGGCACGCTTAGTTGAGTTATCATTGCAGCAAAGGAAGAGGGTTTATATGCCTTGTAGAGGGTCTAAATACGCCTAATTTTTTTGGTTAAAATAATTTTCCTAGCGATGATTAACCTATAGTTGTATATAGCTGGTGTTTGGCATTGATAAATCATTTTAGCCTTTGATGTACTTATTTCAAGCATGCAAGCTTTTACCTGGTGCATGCATGCCAAATATTCTATTACCAGTTATCTTAATAAAAGTTTGAGCGATTAAAGCCAAGCAACTCAAGCTAAGCCATTCAAGTTGAACAGCTCTTGCTAAGTTAATGCTTTATTTTGATAGGTGGTTGATAGGGGCTATACATCATGCATTGCGCAGCTTAATCATCATTACCCCTCAATCTGTATAGAAAGGATAAAGGCGGATATGGCGCGCCCAGAAGTGTCGATAGTTATTCCCGTTTATAATGAATCTGCCGTTTTAGGGCAGCTTTTTAAGCGTCTTTATCCTGTTTTAGATCAATTAGGGCGTTCATGTGAGGTTGTCTTTGTTAATGATGGGAGCCAGGATAATTCCGCAGCGCTTTTAAAAGAGCAGTATTTATCTCGCTCTGATATCACACGCGTAGTGTTATTTAATGCCAATTATGGGCAGCACATGGCGATTATGGCAGGTTTTGAACAGGCCAAAGGTGAGATAATTATTACGTTAGACGCTGATTTACAGAATCCTCCTGAAGAATTGCCCAAGTTACTGGCTAAAATGGATGAAGGCCATGATTATGTAGGAACGATTCGTGAATCTCGGCAAGATACATGGTGGCGGCATTGGGCCTCTCGTTCAATGAATTGGTTGCGTGAACGCATTACCGGTATACACATGACAGATCAAGGCTGCATGTTAAGAGCTTACCGTCGTGAGATTATTCAAGCTATTGTTGCATGTCATGAAGTGACTACATTTATTCCGGCATTGGCTTATACCTTTTCTCATCGCCCCGCAGAAGTAGTTGTTCGGCATGAAATCAGGGCGGCAGGAGAATCTAAGTATTCTTTATATAAACTGATGCGCCTTAATTTTGATCTTATCACTGGTTTCTCGTTAGTGCCTTTGCAACTTATGTCAATGGCGGGAATTTTCCTGGCACTAGGTTCAGCACTATTTTTTGCATTTCTGGTTGGTCGGCGTCTTTTATTAGGCCCTGAAGCGGAAGGGATGTTTACATTATTTGCCTTAAATTTCTTTTTAATGGGAATTTTATTATTTGGTGTGGGTGTATTAGGCGAGTATATTGGTAGAATTCATTTGCAGGTAAGAGGGCGTCCTCGTTTCATTATTCAGGCTATGCTAGAGCCAAACTATGATAGCGTGACTAAACTATCAACAAGTGATCGTCAGGAATTTACGCTATGACCAGCGCAGTGGTATTTGCTTATCATCAAGTCGGTGTGCGTTGCCTAGAAGTATTGCTTGAACATAACATCGATGTTGCTCTTATATTCACCCATCAAGATGATCCTAAGGAGCTATTATGGTTTCCTTCAGTTGCAGAATGTGCAAAAAATTATAATATACGAGTAGTGAAGCCAGAACACCCAAATACAGAAGCTTGGGCGCGTGAAATTGAAAATATCAACCCAGATTTTATTTTTTCTTTTTATTATCGGTATTTAATTTCTGATCGCATTTTGAGTTTGCCATCAAAAGGTTCTCTTAATATGCACGGTTCTTTATTGCCTAAATATAGAGGGCGAGTACCCATCAATTGGGCTGTTTTACACGGAGAAAAAGAGAGCGGAGCTTCACTTCACTATATGGTAGCCAAGGCTGATCAAGGTGATATAGTTGACCAGGCGCAAGTGCCTATTCTGCGTAATGATACTGCATTTGAAGTCTTTCAAAAAGTATGTACTGCGGCTGAATGTGTATTGCATCGAAGTTTACCTGCTCTAATACAAGGAAGTGCTGTGCGGCGCGTACAAGATGCAACGCAGGCCTCTTATTTTGGTAGAAGAACACCTGCGCAAGGAGAAATTGATTGGTCGAAGTCAGCCTGGGATATCCATAATCTTATTCGTGCTGTAGCTCCTCCGTATCCAGGAGCTTTCTTTGAGTTTGCAGAACATCGTTTTATTGTAGAAAAAAGTTTATATGTAAATACATCCCACGTGCCTGCTAAGCGCCTTGCTTCATCAGCGATGTTTTGGTTTGACGATGAAACATCTGCTGTTTGGGTGCGTTGTGGGGATGAAAATTATTTGCAGTGTTTATGTTTACGTTACGCCGACAATCATGAAAGTGATGCACGATTACTGCTAAAATCCTTATTAAATTAGCAGTGTGTTGAAAGCTTTTAGGGCATGGTTCCCTTGTTTGTAAAGATTTTCTTATCACACGGAGAAGTCTGGATATGGCTGGTATGGTAGGTAATGTTTCAGTAAAACTTAAACCTCATGCATTAGCGTTTAGTGCGTTGTGGAATGAGTGGATGTCGCAGTTTATGTTACGAGCTTTTTTGTGGTTCGAGTTTTGGACATCCGGGTTAGATAAACTGCCACCTGGCGATAAATCTTTATTTTTTATGGATGTTATAGACCACCTGATGGATGGTGATTCAAGCATTATGCGTAGGTTTTTGGAAAATAACTGGTTTAGCAAAGTTTCGTCGCATTTTCCAGGGCCTATTAAAATGTTGCCCGATGATTTTACATGGTTAATCGTCATGTTCTCAGAGCTAATTTTTTCCTGGATGCTGTTAGTTGGATTAGGAACGCGTTTTGCAGCGATATGTTTATTTCTTTTAACAGCGATTGCTTGGTATAGCGTTCATGCACATTATGGCTACAACGTTTGTGATAATGGTTGGAAAATGCCTCTAGTTTATTTAATAATGCTAACAGTCATTATTGTTCAGGGGCCTAGTAAGCTAACCTTTGATCGCTTTATCGATTATTGGATGGCAGGCAGCAAAAAGTAAATTGAGCCATGAGCCTAGTGCTTGATAAGGGTATAGGTTAATTGGAGATATTAAGTTGGGTTCTCTCGGCATATTGGCAACTTACTGCACTCCGTTTATTGTTTAGTTATGCCTTGAGGGAATTCAATTACATAATTTCTAATTTTATAAAGCACTAGGCAGATAGTGTTATTTTAGACGAGGATGATGAGTTAATGATTGAAAGCGAGCACCTTAATCAGCTAGAAAGTTGGATAGATCAGTTAAGTGAGCGTCTTACTGCGCTTAGGGGGTATCTTTGACTACGAAGTAAAAGCTGATCGACTTCAAAAAATTCAAACACTGCTTGAAGATCCTGCTTTATGGAATGACGCTACGCAATCGCAAGCATTAGCAAAAGAAAAAAAAATGCTTGAAGGGGTCGTCATTGTATTAGATACCCTTGATCGCCAAATGACAGATGTAAAAGATTTTTTTGAATTGCTTCAGACAGATGAAGATGGCGAGCTTTTTCAAAACATCAGTAAAGATGTAGAAGATATAGAACGCGAAGTAGCGCAACTTGAGTTTCGCCGTATGTTTCATAACGCCATGGATCCCAATAATTGTTTTATTGATATTCAATCGGGCAGTGGAGGAACTGAAGCGCAAGATTGGGCAGCGATGCTTATGCGTATGTATGTACGTTATGCAGAGCGCAAAGGATTCCAAGTAGAGGTATTGGAAGAGTCAGCGGGTGAAGTGGCAGGTCTTAAAAGCGCAACGCTTAAACTCTTTGGTGAATATGCCTATGGTTTTTTAAGAACAGAAACAGGGGTGCATCGTTTAGTTCGTAAATCACCTTTTGATTCAGGAAACCGGCGCCATACATCTTTTGCTAGTATTTTTGTATACCCTGAAGTAGATGACTCTATTGATATTGAAGTGAATCCAGCTGATTTGCGTACTGATACCTTTCGCGCCTCAGGCGCAGGGGGGCAACATATCAATAAAACAGATTCTGCAGTACGTATCACGCATCTTCCTACTAATATTGTTGTGCAATGTCAAAGCGATCGCTCGCAGCATCGTAATCGTGCTGAAGCAATGTCTATGCTAAAAGCACGGCTATATGAGTTAGAAATACGTAAACGCAATGAAGAAAAGCAAGCCTTGGAAGATAGTAAAACTGATATTGGTTGGGGTCATCAAATACGTTCTTATGTATTAGATCAATCAAGAATTAAAGATTTACGTACAGGCTATGAGGTTGGTAATACGCAGGCTGTGCTAGATGGTGAACTCAATGGGTTTATCGAAGCTAGCTTAAAACAGGCGGTTTAACATGCTTCATTCAAGTCTAATTGAGTTAGTAAAATTAGAATTTTCTTTTGAACCGTTAAATAATAGCGCTCTTTTGAAATGTTGTGGGCCAGTGGAACAGCATCTTCGCGCCATCGAAAAATCATGGGATGTGCAAATTATTCGGCGTCATCAGCACTGCGAAATTCATGCCTCTGATTTGAAACAGGCTGAGTTGGCTCGTGATTTTTTATTAGCACGCTATCATAAATTTCTTGATTTTCCTGAGAGGTCTGAGTCAATGGATGATTTTGATACGTCTTTGATGGCAGCAACGTCAGAGAATACTTCTATTTATGATGCTGTAAGAGGCATTGGTATAGAGCCTGCGTTAGGAGGCGGTGGGGGCCAACAATCTAAACAATTGCTGAAAACAGAAAGCCAGCGCAGGTATTGGCAAGCGATGAATAAATATGACATCGTTTTTGGCGTTGGTGTTGCAGGTACAGGAAAAACCTACTTGGCAGTTGCTAAGGCAGTAGAGGCGTTAACGCGTCAAACAGTTAAGAGAATTGTGTTGGTAAGGCCTGCAGTAGAAGCAGGTGAGCGATTAGGCTTTTTACCAGGAGATATGGCGCAAAAAGTAGACCCTTATCTACGCCCTCTATTTGATGCACTTCATGATCATCTGGGCGGAGCTGAAAGAATGCAAAAAGCCATGGAGCGTAATCAAATTGAGATAGCCCCGTTAGCGTATATGCGAGGCAGAACGTTGCAAAATGCGTTTGTTATTCTTGATGAAGCCCAAAATACTACCCCAGAGCAAATGAAAATGTTTCTTACCCGTTTAGGGTGGGGAAGCAAAATGGTGATTACAGGCGATCCTACACAAATAGATTTGCCCCGGGCGCAACGCAGTGGATTATTGGAAGCACAAGAGCGCTTAGCGCGTGTAGATGAAATTGCGTTTTGTGAATTTGCCTCCACTGATGTGGTGCGCCATCCTTTAGTGCAAAAAATTGTAGAGGCTTATGCATAGTCACTTATCTTATCCTGCCTCGCATATACCGGTGACAACAGTGAGTGACTAATGCGCTTATTTTATGCCTGCCTTGAGGAGCAGGGCGGGCAATAAATATAAGTTTTAGAAGTTACGCAGTTGGCTCTCTCTGCGTGGGACGCCCCGCGTTATGTCAACTTGCCGTACTACTTGTACTGTCTGCGTTGTCATTCCTTGATATAGCTCAACTGCGTAACTTCTAAGTTTTTTAGTTAGTAGGAAACTAGTAGGAAACTAATAGCAGCGTTTGTTTTGTAGTGGCAATTTGTTGAAACAAAAATGTTAAAGCACAATAGAGCCATAAATTTTTACGAAATAGGGAGTTTTAGGGATACTCTTGATTCAATATATGCACGAGTTAGCCGTTGCATGTGGTGTAGCGTGCGCGGCTTTAAGATAAAAATTCTACAGCTCGATTTAACTTTATAACCACAGATGAAACATTCTGCTCAACAATCCGTAGAAAGCAAGAAGCAAGCGCACAAGAATGAAGAGGAGTGTGATGAGATAGGTATTGCAAGTGCTATCTCGCATTATTTGCATTATGTTTGCGCAGTAAGCTTATGGGCAGTCGCTAAAAAAATAAAGAAGACGGGATAGGCCTGATGGCAGAAATTATCACAGTATTTAATCACAAAGGTGGAGTAGGTAAAACCACTACCTCACTCAATCTAACTGCTGCGATCGCAAAAATGGGTATACATCCGTTAGGGATAGATCTTGATCCCCAGGCTCATTTTTCATTAGCTTCAGGCGTGATTGCACCTTCTCCTGAAAAAAGTTTGTTTGGTTTTTTTCAAAATGATACGCCTCTCGAGCGTTTAATGTATGCAACTGAGGGGGGGTGGACAATGATTCCTTCCCACATGAGCTTGGCTAAAGTTGATGCATTGCATGGGGCAAATCCTAAAATTGCAGGTAAGTTAAAAGTAGGGTTGAAAGAAAGCCATTTATATAAACAATACCCTATCATTATTGATTGCTGCCCAACATTAGGGGTACTAACCTTAAATGCAGTGTTAGCATCAGATCGTATACTGATTCCTGTTTCGCCAGATTTTTTATCATTACAAGGCGTAGAGCGTTTAGAGGGCGCGTTAAAAGTATTAGAAAAAAATTTAAATCGAAGTATTCCTAGAAGAATTTTAGTGACACGTTTTGATGCTCGCCGCCGCCTTTCTTATACAATTTACGATCAAATTGCTGAGCGTTACGGACATCTCTTATGTAGAACTCGTATAAGCGAGTCTGTTGCATTGGCAGAAAGCCCTAGCTTTAAGCGAGATATTTTTCGTCACGCGCCGCATAGCCCAGGTGCGCGGGAATATATGTCTTTAGCATTAGAACTTGTTGAGAGTGGTTTCTTTGAGATTCACTAATGTACTAAATAAATGTAGGCTATGGTAACCTTTGGGCTTGATTACCTAAGCTTCTTGTGTAGTAAATGTGATGCTTATAGTGTGAATTTATTTAAAAGTGTAGAAACCAACGGTAAGTGCTTAGGCAAGTCGTCATTATTTTTTTGCAACATCTTTATTTCAGATTGATGCATCGCACAGAGTATATTTAAATAAATGCCCTCGCGCTCTTCTTCTGATGCTAGTACGATAGCGCTAAAAGATTCCTCTGGTAAGAGTGTATATTGCCGTCTGTCGTTAGGCATGCTAGCTTCTCTCCACTCTTGAAGCGTTAACCATTTCCATTGTTCTTCATTTACACTAAGCGTAACTTTCATTTTAAGATTGTCGCGAATGATGTAGGCATCTACCAAGGGTTTAGAATCACAAGGGCCTAACTGGCGCTTCTTTTTAATTTTTAAATGCTGATCATGTTCTACGCTTAAGGTATTTAGGTAAACAGCATCGCGATCCTCTGGAGAGGCGAGGCAAATCGTATCAAACGATTGCTTGGGAAGAAGAGTATAATGCCGCCTATCATTAGCCATCGTAGCGGCTTTCCATCCTTGATACATCAACCATTCCCATAACTCTTCACTTATCTCCAGCGTCACCATCATCTTAAGGCTGCCAAGCGTAATATATGTGTTGATCAACGGTTTGGGCTCATTTTTTTTGATTTCAGATTTATGCATTGCACGCAGTATGTTCAAATATACTGCTTCGCGCTCTGCTTTAGTTGCTAAGAAAATGCATGTAAACGATTCCTCTGGCAAGAGCGTATATTGCCGCCTGTCATTCGTCATCGTGGCCTCTCGCCACTCTTGAAGCATTAACCATTCCCATAGCTCCTGACTCATAATTCGCGTGATTTTCATCTTAAGTCTGTCACGAATAATATAAGCATTTATTGAAGGTTTTGCTTCGCACCGCTGAGGAGTCCGTTTTTCTTTAAGCTTAAAGTCTTTACTTTGTTCAACGCTAAGTATGTCTAAATAAACCATATCGCGTTCTTCTCTTGATGCTAAACAAATTGCACTAAACGATTGTATAGGTAAAAGCGTATATTTTCGCCGGTCGTTAGGCACGGTGGCTTCTCTCCATCCTTGAAGCGCTAACCACTCCCATAAATCATCACTCATGTCTAGCGTAACCTGCATCTTAAGGCGATCAAGAATGAGATACGCATTGACTAAGGGTTTAGAGCCTTGCAATCCAAGCCTGCGTTTTTTTCTAATCTTAAATAAGGTACGAAGATAGTTTTTAATTTTTTCAACAGTACTTACTGATTGCATGCTGCCCCTCCATTTTTTCATCCAATCTATACAAACTTATCTGGAAGAAGGTAACTGGAATAAATAACGTTGGCTTTTAGTGCATTTATCCGGTCGGTGTATTACAAGTTATATTTAGGAATGTCAACATGCAATGCCACATCTTACTCAGTTAAATTTTACGCAATAGGGTTCTCTCGGCGTGTTGGCCTCTTGCTGCAGTACTCTCCATACTGTCTGCGTCGCCATGCGAGGCATCCCATGTCTTAATAGAACCCAACTGTGTAACCTCTAACATTTATTCATTTGAGCTGAAATTTTCAAGCCCTTTTCAAATCGATTTCAACCTAATATCGAGGATGAGAAGTTGCCCAATAAAAAATTTTAATGATTGATTTTTGTCTTCACGTATTTTAACAATACCCTACTGAATAACAAATGAAAAGAAATCAATAAAACGGTTGATTTTGTATTGTATTAGAGTGTAAATTTATTAATAATCAACGATTAGTTTTCTCAAGTGTAGTTCTGCACAAAAGTTTTTTTAAAACACTCTTTGAGAAAATGGTATGATGGAATGTTTGAGTGTATTTGGGGTGGTAAAGTATTGTCGGTATAGTTAAATGCTGTCTGATTATTCGGACAATGCATGGAGTATTTGGGTAAAACTTAGCTACATTGTGTTGAAAAGTTGCTTGTTACTTTAATCAACATTTAATGATGTTTTATCTTCATGGTTTTCTACGCATTATCGCCATTTTGTCAAAGCTGCTTTTTTTTTGCAGCGAATAAATTATTTTTGACACAAGCTGTACGCCGTTACGCTCAATAAAAATTATTTTAAAGTTATCTTAAAAATAAACAACTGTATGTCAACCTGTTTATTTTAAAAGAGTACGCTCACCCTCTCGCTAAAAGGTGTGAAAGAAACAATGTATTTAGCTATCTATTGATACATTGTTTCTTTCACATCTCTTCGGCGAGATGGGCCATAAAAGCGTGTGCTTTATTGGCTTTGTGGGCATCCATTGGAGAATTTATGTCGACGACATCAGTGAGCGCGTTCAATACGCCCTTCTTTCAAGTAAAGGAGTTAGCCGTTCTTGCGTTAGAAGATGGCTCAATTTTTGAGGGCATTTCAATTGGTGCACCGGGTGAAACCCATGGTGAAGTAGTATTTAATACCTCAATGACTGGTTACCAGGAAATCTTGACTGACCCAAGTTATAGCCGCCAGATCGTTACCCTCACTTATCCCCATATTGGAAACACAGGTGTTAACCTAGAAGATGTAGAGGCGAATAAAATTCATGCTGCCGGGCTCATTATTAAAGAGCTTTCTCAAGTTACTTCCAATTTTCGTTCTACTCAAAGTTTATCAGATTATTTAAAAGCAGAAGGCATCGTGGGTATTGCTGATATTGATACCCGGCGTCTCACTCGTCTCCTAAGAGAAAAGGGCGCCTTACATGGCGCCATTTTAGTAGGTGGTAAAGCCGAAAAAGCACTTGCTTTATCAAAAGCTTTTCCAGGGTTAGTTGGTGTGGATTTAGCAAAAGTTGTTTCTACACAAGAGCCTTATGAATGGACTCAAAGCGAATGGCAACTAAAAAAAGACGATGGCAAAGCAGGTTATAGTGAGCAGACGAATCCTAAATACCATGTGGCTGTTTATGATTATGGGGTGAAACGTAACATTCTGCGCATGCTAGCCGAGCGCGGTTGCCGCTTAACCGTATTTCCCGCTCAAACACCTGTAGATAAAGTATTAGCATTGAATCCTGATGGGGTGTTTCTCTCTAATGGCCCTGGTGATCCTGAACCTTGCGACTATGCGATTGAGGCTGCTACTTTATTAATGGAAAAAAAGATACCTTTATTTGGTATTTGTTTAGGCCATCAGATAATGGCGCATGCCAGCGGTGCTAAAACCCTAA
>JAZKAR010000028.1:0-135650 GCA_040389065.1 Pseudomonadota bacterium
GTGTTTCATTTTCTGATCCTGAAGCATATTTTTTTAAGATGCTCAAGCATAACGATAATATTAACGAGTGAAAACGAATAAAAATAGGAATTAATATGATAAGTTATTGAATATCTATACAAGTTTTTGTTAGTTTGTTTGGTTTTCAATTTTCTTTAGAATCGGTCCTCATCTTGAAATTTTAATTAATCTTAAACCCAATGTAACTGATGTAGAGTGCTGGGTAGGTGAGCTAGGAATTAAATACATAGGCTATTTTAGTAAACATTACTTTCGCAGTAGTGTAGCGGTTTAGCAAACTATACAAAAAAAGTCTAAGTATTTAAGCCTTTAAGCTGCCACCTTAAATCATCTAAGCGGTAACATTATTGAATTTAGGAGTCACTTTATGAGTCTACAGGCAGCCGTTTTATCTTCTCTTAAATCTGGGGCGATTACATCCCTTACTGGTGGAATCCACTCTATTCATACGGTAGATGATTTAAAAAACCATTTTCAGCATAGTCTTCATCCTTACTGGTTTATTCATCAGTCGCCTGTGCATAGCCTGGGTTTACAAAATGTTATTCCAAGCTTACGATTTTTATCTCCCACAGATTGGTTTAATGGAGCGCTTCCACAGTTATTTTCTCCTGTACTAAACGATTCTGAAAGTCACCAGTTTAGTATTGATTTTTTAAAGCGCAAAGATGTTGCAGACATTATTAAAAAAAATGGAGCAAATGGATCAGCTGCCTACTTATTTTTTGATGAAGCCGTTGAAGAGGCGACGCAAGCATTAGGTTTAGATATTTGTTTTCCTTCAGCCGAGCTGCGTCGCCAATTTGATGATAAGTGTGTAGGTAATCGCCTGGCAGAAGAGGTGAGTGTTTTGCCTGTTCCCTATATCACTATTCCTGTTCAAGATTTTAAATCATTACGGGAGCAGGCTGATAAAGCAGGATTAGGGCAAGATTTAGTGATTCAAACACCTCATGGCGATTCAGGGCAAACGACTTTTTTTATATCTTCTATTGAAGAGTATCAGCCTTATGCACATAGCATTGAATCTGCTAAAGAGGTACGCATTATGAAACGACTGCTATGTAGAAGTATTGCAGTAGAGGGGTGTATTACACATGCCGGCGTTATTGTAGGAGCGCCCATGAATGATTTAGTCGGCTGTCCTGAGCTAACGCCTACGCCAGGAGGATGGTGTGGCAATGAGGTAGCTCCTTATTTATTTTCTGATGCCCTTACTCAGCAGATGCGTGCGGGTACGATTCGGCTTGGCGAAGCTTTGCACAGACGTGGGTATTGGGGATGTTTTGAAGTTGATTGGTTGTTAGAGGAGGGTTCTAACAACGTTTATTTTGGTGAAATTAATCCACGATTTTCAGGGGCAACAGCGCTTAGTAATTTAACAGCAGATGCAATAGGTGCGCCCTTATTTCTTTTCCATTTAGCTGAGTTTGAACAGCTGCCCTTAGATATAGATTTTGATGCATTAAATAAACAAGCGATTGATCCCGATAAACTTGAGTCTTGGAGTTCATTAATTATTAAACATCTTGATACGCCGCCTGTTTATATTAGTGATGCACCCGAAGCCGGGGTATGGCAACTTGAGAATGGAAAAGCAGTATTACAACAAAAAACGCCAGATATCAAGCAAGTGACCGGAGATAATCAAGCCTTTTGGATTCCTGAAATTCGTAAAAATGACCAATCTAAAAAAACTGATATTTGGGGGCGATTAATGCTCAGGGGGAGAATAACAGATCAAAATGGGCAACTTACGTCTCGTGCAAAAAACTGGATTAATGCGATTAGAGCCTTACACATTTTAAAGGATGTGTATGTTGCGTAAAGAAGTTTATTCGCTATTTCAGCTGGCCTGGCCAATTGTCTTAGTACAAATTGGCATCATGAGCCTAGGAGTAGTTGATACGATTGCAGCAGGAAGCCTAGGCGCTCATGCAACGGCAGCAGTAGGGCTTGCACAAGCATGGCGCATTGCAGCATTGATTATTGCTCAAGGTGTAGCAGCGGGAATGGTTCCTTTAATTGCGTATGCCTGGAGCCAACATAATTTTAAAGATGTTGCTGAAACCCTGAGGTATAGCTTAATTCTTTTAAGCGTATTAGCTATCCCGATTGGGTATTGGTATTACTGGTCAGAAGAAGGTTTGCTGTTGTTAGGGCAGCCTTCTGTATTGGTGCATGAGACAGGGCATTATTGTAAAATTTTGATACTGTCTATACCTGGATTTTTAGGGTTTTATTTGCTGCAAGGTTTATTGCAAGGTATAGGCCGCATAAAGCCGATTATAGGTATTGTTATCATTGCTAATGCTGTGAATGCAGCAGCTAATTGGGGCATGATGAATGGTTGGTTTGGGTTGCCTCGTTTAGGAATTAACGGCATCGCTTGGTCAACAGTCATCACAAGTATCTTGATGTTTGTTGCCATGTTGATTATTGCGTACCCTTTGTTTAAAACGCTTCCTTCAGCAGGCTTTTTAAGCGCGCCGTCGTTAATAAAAATAACACGCTTAACCTTGCCTGTGGGATTTCAATGGGCGTTAGAGATCGGTGTATTTCATGCTGCGCTCCTTCTTGCTGGCAGATGTATTAGCAGCGCATGTCATTATTCAAAATTTATCATCTTTGATATTTATCATACCATTAGGGCTTAGCGTTGCTATCGCTATTAGAGTTGCGCATCATTGCGCGCTGCAACACTCATGGGTATTAACTGCAAAAATTGCATTAGCATTTAGTAGCCTGTTGGTGCTAATTCCTGCATCGTTGTTTATCCTTATGCCCCATCAGCTTGGTATTCTTTATACCCAGTCACCTACTGTATTAACGTTAATTATTGCAGTTTTGCCTATTGTTGGCATTATGCAGCTATTTGATGCCCTTCAAGTGACTGTGCTAGGTATTTTAAGGGGAATGGGCGATGTTTCCATGCCATCAGTGATGCACCCAATAGGCCTGTGGTGTGTGGGGTTGCCGCTTGCTGCTTTCTTTTCATCGCGTTTGGGATGGGGGTTGGCAGGATTATGGGGCGGGTTAACCTTAGCCATTATTGGTATAAGCATCGTGTTACTGTTCAGGCTTATTGCTCATAGCCGTGCAGTACTTAATAAACATCAGGCCGACATTAACTCTCAGCCGTTAAGCGCGTAGCACCCATAGTATTAGTTTTTTGTACCGTAGCGTTTTAACTAACTTTAGCTAGAGATAATAATCATTGATTAAACAGGAAAGTTCCCTCTTCCCTTGCGGGGGAAGGTAGGATGAGAGGAATACTGATTAGGCGCTATAACTTTGATTTATATTTTATTTTTATGAAAGAAAAAGATAAAATCACTTTTTACGTTGGCTCAACCGCCCTCTCATCCTAACCTTCTTTCTCGAGGGGAGAAGGAATGTAAACATCAATGGTAAATGATGCCTTAATGCTTTAATTTATACCCTGTAAATAGTAAACGCAGTGTTAGGGCAGAAATAAAAAATAAGAAAAATAAAACAATACTTAAACTTTGCCAAGGCGACACATCATGAAAGCCAAAAAAGGCAAAACGAAAGCCATCAATGAGATAAAAGAATGGATTGAAACGTGATAACAGCGACCAAATTGGAGGCAGCGAATGTACAGAGTAAAATACGCCTGATAAAAAAGTTAAAGGCATAATAATAAAATTTTGGAAAGCCGAAATTTGATCAAATTTTTCGGCCCATAATCCTGCAAGCAAGCCTAAAACGCCTAAAAGAGCACTTCCTAAAATAATAAAACCTAACATCCATAATGGGTGTACTACATGAAGAGGCACAAAGAAAATAGTAACAGCAAAAACCCCTAATCCTACAGCAATTCCACGTACCATAGAGGCACCTGTATAAGCTAAAAATAATGTTAATGGAGAAAGAGGAGGAAGCAAAATAAAAATGATATTGCCCGTGATTTTAGATTGAATTAAGCTTGAAGAGCTATTAGCAAAAGCATTTTGCAATACAGCCATCATCACAAGCCCTGGTAACAAAAACTCTATATAGGGAACACTACCCCCCTGTAGCTGTATAGGCTCACGCATCACATGTGAAAAGATCATAAGATAAAGCAAAGCGTTGATGACTGGAGCAACGATGGTTTGTACGCTAACTTTCCAGAAGCGAAAAACCTCTTTATAAAATAGGGTAGAAAAACCTGTCAACATGGGAGTGATCCTAAATAAAGGCTTTAAAAAAGCAATTGATGTTGTATACCTTAATGAATTGCTTAAGTAACTTAGCTTTTTTTGACATTTTGCATATTGAGTTGATCAAAAGAAGTTGGCGTATCCAAGCCAGCCAGCAAGGCATGGGATGCCCCGCATGGCGACGCAGACAGTACTTTAATGTACGGCAAGGAAGCCATAACGCCGCTGGCTGGCTTGCAGACGCCAACTTTAGTTGTGCATCATGCGTATGAACACATCTTCCAACGAAGGGCGCTCTGCAGAAAAGTCATAAATAGTTAAACGCCGCTCCCGGCATTCTTTCAGCAGCATTTCAATTGCTTCTACACTATGTAAAATAAGTGTATAGCTGTAATTGCTCTGAGTTTGAATGCTGGTGTGCCAGCTTTCTGGTAATGCGCCTGAAAGCGTAATTGAAATGCGATGTGCTTGAGATTTTAAGAGGTTAGTGGTTTTGTCTAAAGCAAGTAACTCACCTTTTCTTAAAAGGGCTAACCGTGTACATAATGCTTCTGCTTCTTCAAGATAATGTGTGGTCAAAAGAATAGTATGACCATCAGCATTTAATTTTTGCACAAATGTCCAAAGACTTTTACGAAGTTCGACATCAACACCTGCCGTAGGCTCATCTAATACAATAACAGGAGGGCGATGTACAAGCGCTTGAGCAATGAGTACTCGGCGTTTCATTCCGCCTGAAAGGGTGCGCATGCCTGCATCAGCTTTAGATGTTAAATCTAAATGATGCAAAACCTCATCAATCCACGCATCATTCTTTTTTAGACCATAGTAGCCTGATTGCAAACGCAATACTTCACGTGGCGTAAAAAAAGGATCGAACACTAATTCTTGAGGAACAATTCCAACATGACGACGTGCTTGTACATAATCTTTTTCTACATCGTAGCCTAAAACGGTTGTACTGCCTGAAGTAGCTTTGGTTAAGCCAGCCAATAGGCTAATTAACGTTGTTTTACCAGCCCCATTTGGCCCTAAAAGGCCAAAAAACTCGCCTTGATGAATATCAAACGAAACATTCTTTAACGCAGTATGCTTAGGAAACTCTTTGACAATATTCTTAAAACTAATGATAGGAACATTGTCTTGACTCATGCAGCCAACCCATCAATCCATGATTCAATACCATAAAGCTTAGCTAACTGTTTCATGTTATCAGGAGGGTTAAGCAGTGTTAATTGTTGAGACTGCGCTTGTGCTTTTTCTTGCCAAGCTAACAACACCGCAATCACACTTGAATCTATTTTTTCAAACTGATCAAACTCAATAATAATATTGCCTGTTTTAGGAAGGCGATGCCAAGCTTCTTCGCTTTTTTGCAATAGCTCGCTGCAATGTGGTAGGTCTGCAAAGACACTTAATTTAAAGCCCGATGGAGTAATTTCAAGCATAAATAAGTAACCTCATAAGAGTGGGGAGGTGAAAGCAAAGGGAGAGGACAAAAGTCATCTAAAACGAAGCGGTACAGATAAATAACATATTATAGCAACAAGCTTTTACATTGCTAAAATAGTTTTCTAAGACAGTTTTGTAAAAGCTTTATATACAAGAAAGCTGCTAGTGACACTAGCAGCAATTTAATATACACATAGCAGGTGAGTGCTAGTTAAGGTTTAGCGGGTGCCGCTGGAACAGGTTGGGTATTTTTATCTTTCAAATAGCTAATTAACCCATCAACACCTTTATCGCCTATTACTGTGTTGAATTCATCACGATAATTTGTCACTAAACTAACGCCTCCTACAGTAACGTCATACGCTTTCCAGCCTGAAGAAGGTGTATTGACTAGCGTAAAATCAACATTAACAGGAGATTTACCCGCACCATGAACACGAATTCTTACTTCAGCTTTTTTATCTTCAGGTTGCCCACGGAAGGGTAGATATTCAATTTCTTGATTGCGATAGGTAACTAGTGCATTGGAATAGGTGCGAACCAGCAAGCGAGCAAATTGTTCAGTTAGAGTTTTCTTCTGATCAGGCGTCGCTAGATTCCAATGTTTTCCCATTGCGAGTTGAGTTAAACGCGTAAAATCAAAGTAAGGAGCAATGCGTGTATGAACCATTGCTTGCAGCTTGGTTTTATCGGTTTGATAAGCAGAATCCCGTTTAATTTCACCTAACACTTCATCAGCAACTTTTTTAATAAGTTCAATTGGTGAACTTTCTGCTGCTACCGATAAGGCGGGTGCTACTATAACTATTGCGGCAAATGAAGCCAAAGCAAAACGCATATAAAACTCCTGAAAGTACTCATTAGATAATTATTATTTAACGGGTTAGCTTTATAAAAGATAACAATTTTTATAAGGAAGAATGCTGCTGAGTATTTGGTTTTTTAGTAGAGCCTAAACTCTCTAGTAACGACTGTAATTCTTCTTTAACAGGGGATAAATCAAGCGATGGGCCAGCAAGATTATTTGTCATAGCATCAATAGCAGGCTTAACTTTGCATAACCATAACAGTTCACGCCGATGATAACGCCGATGTATAGTCAGGGCTTTGCTAAAACCTGAGTTTTGAGCCGTAATCCAATATTGTAACGCTTCAGGAGTAACATCTACCCATTGGCAGACTTCATCAAGAGAAAAATAGGTTTTGTTCTGAGGCAATGAAGGGATCATGAAAATTTCCTTGAGGAAAGAGTCTTTTTCGACAATAAATAATACTGTTTACAAGGGAATATTTTGATGGCTATCTAGCGATAGTTTATAACTTGTTTTGAAATACACTATATTTATGCGATATGTTGAACGCATGCTATGTTAAACACAATTAAATACTCCAACGCTGGCTTTACAGAAAAGCAAAATACTTTTTTTTACCAGCACCCAGCCTAATACTACTCAATCGAAACATCGAGCCACCAGCCATCGTTATTAACAACACGTCTGGCTGTTTCAACAACAACTAAGCTAATTATTGCCATCATTAAGCGATAGGCATATATGGCATATATCCAGCGTGCACGTATATATCAATAGCTTGATTGCTGAGTACAGTCTTTTAGTTTTGTCTTTCAGTAACACAAGACTGCAAAGCGCATAACTTTTTTAATTAAGTTATGCGCTTTAACAGTCTTATTCGCTGTTAGCATCAAACAAGCTTTTAGGTATTACGCTGAAGGCGCTTGATTTTCAGCTAGAGGCATTCTCTCTTTAAGTTTATGGCTCGCTTTAAAGCTGACAACATGACGAGCTGTAACAACGGCTGATTCGCCCGTGCGTGGGTTACGTGCAGGACGAGCGTTTTTATGGCGAACCATAAATTGACCAAATCCTACCAACTTTACTGACTCACCTTGTAGCAGTGTATCGCGGATGACAGAAAAAAACTGATCAACTAACTTTTCTGCCTCAGGACGAGGGAGTTCAGCATTTTCATATAAGCTTTCTGCAAGCTGAGCGCGTGTCAGGGTATTACGTTTGTCTTCCATGATATATTTTACCTTCCCTAAATTTTCACAGAAACCCCATAAAACTTATGTAAGCGAATAAGCTCAGATAAGAACATGCAAAATTTGCCAGAGCATACCAGTAGTGTCAATGCTCACTGCACATGATTTCGCATTTCATATACTTTATGTACACAATAGCGGTTCGTGTTGGCGAGCTAGCGACATTAATAACATGCTTAATGTTTTTGAGGGTTCTCGCAAGTTTAATGACGTAGCACAACGTTTAATTGCTGCTCCAATACGCTGAGAATCTGCTGTATATACGCTTGTATATCAGTATCCGTAAGCGTTTGGTTTTTTGGCTGCCATTGTAACCGTACCGCCAAACTTTTTAAATGTGTTTCTAGACTGCCGCCTTCAAACACATCAAAAATCGTAATATCTTCTAAATTTTCAAGATTACAGCTTTTTATTGCATCTAAGATACGTTGAGCTGTAAGCGTTTTTGGTGCAACTAAGGCTAAATCGCGCCTCACCGCCGGTAAATCTGACAAAGACGTACAAGAAGGCAAAGAGCGGTTAAGTAATGCTTCATTGCAATCTAGTTCAAAAAGAATAGGCGAGGTACTAAAGCCTAATTCTTTTGCCAGTTTGGGATGAAGTTCACCTAATAAGCCTACATCAACCCCATCTAGTAACACTGCGGCTGAACGGCCTGGATGTAATGCCGGATGGGTCTTAGGTTGCGTAGAAAGAAGTCTACCATGAAAAAGCGCTTGCAGATCACCTTTCATATCAAAGAAATCTACAGGGGTTCGTGAGATTCCCCATTGTTCATTTTCACGTGAGCCTATAATAAGCCCTGCTACTTTAAGCGGTTGGATAGTATCGCTTAAAAATACGCGCCCCCATTCAAAAATTCGTATTCTGTCAATTTTTCTACGTAAGTTATGATCTAACGTAGCTAGCAAGCCTGGCCATAAACTTGTTCGCATTACACTCATTGTTTGAGCAATGGGATTCAGTAACTTCATGGGTTGAACAGAGGGGTTAATCTTTTGTTCAATTGTTTCGCTGACAAAACTAAAATTAATTGTTTCTTGATAATCTAGATCAACTAGACGACTCTTGAGTTCACTAGCAAATAACGTAGTTTCTGATGCCGCTAAAAAAGTAACTGAAGGGGTAGGCGTTTGCGTAGGTAAGGAATCATAGCCGACTAGACGCGCTAGTTCTTCAATGAGATCAACTTCATAAATTAAGTCTATGCGCCATGAGGGCGCTGTTACTATCCATTCATTACGATTATCTTCGTTACCTTTATCATCGCTCTGTGCATTCGCTTCTAATGAGCAGCCAATCGCTGATAAGTATCGGGTGATATCTTCAGCAGAAATATCAAAGCCTAATAGTCTGCGTACTTGTTCTTGCCGTAGTTTAATGTTTGAAGGAGCCGGCATCGTTTTAGCGTCAGTAACGTCGGTGATAGCACTAACTTGTCCTCCAGCTAGTTCTAAAATAAGTGCGCTGGCTCGTTCTAACGCTATTTTAACTATTGCATGATCAACACCGCGCTCAAAACGAAATGCGGCATCACTGCTTAATATGTAATGACGAGCTTTGCCAGAAATGGTATCAGGTAACCAATAGGCGCTTTCAAGCAGAATAGCGGTTGTATCATTTTGAACGCCACTTGATTCGCCTCCCATAATGCCAGCTAATCCTAAAGCATGGGTTTGATCGGCAATAACAATGGTTTCAGGCGTGAGTTTAACAATTTGATTATTTAAAAGCGTCAGAGTTTCATCAGGTTGCGCTAAGCGAACGTGTAATGAGCCTTGAATTTTAGTAGCGTCATAGGCGTGTAAAGGTTGCCCAAGCTCTAACATAACATAATTGGTAATATCTACAATTAAGCTGATGGAACGTATGCCGCATCGTTCTAAGCGCTGGCGCATCCAAAGTGGAGTGGGGCGTGTATTATCAAGACCTTGAAATGAGCGCAATAAGAATAAGGGGGTAAGTGCCTGGTCAACATGTGCCTTAGGGGCAACAACTGATAATTCTTCAGTAACAGAAGATTGTTTGATCGCATGGGGTTGTTTGCCTTCAAGAGCGCCTAATTCTCTTGCGATACCCTGAATGCTAAGACAATCTGCTCTGTTAGGGGTAACTTTAAGCGTAAAGGAGTGATCGTTTAGGTCTAAGGCATCACGTATGCATTGCCCTATCGGTAATTTGGTTGGCAGTACTAATAAACCATCAACTCCATCATCAATGCCTAGCTCTTTGCCTGAACATAACATGCCAAACGATTCAATTCCACGCAGTTTAGCAGGCTTAATATGAAAGTCGCCTGGTAAGCGCGCGCCTACTTTTGCACAGGGAACTTTAATACCTTCTTTAACGTTTTTCGCACCACACACGATTTGTAAAGGTTGCGCTTCTCCGGCATCAACCGTGCAAACTGACAATCTTTCAGCGTCAGGGTGCTTATTAACGCTGAGTACCTTCCCTACAACGACTCCTGAAAATTGTTCTGCTACGGGCGCAAACGATTCAACCTCTAAGCCTGCCATGGTAAGAACATGCGCAAGTTGCTCTGAGCTTAATGATGTATCAATAAAAGTTTTTAACCAAGATTCTGAAAAGAGCACAATTTTTCTCCTGAAAGCTCTTTGAGGGAAGCATTAAGCTTTAGCGTGAAAATTGCTGCAGAAAGCGTAAATCATTTTCATAAAACAAGCGCAAGTCATTTACTCCGTAGCGAAGCATAGCTAAGCGTTCTATTCCCATGCCGAAGGCAAATCCCTGAAAGGTTTCGGGGTCAATATTGACGTGTTTAAGCACATTGGGATGTACCATTCCGGCTCCAGCCACTTCTAAAAAACCGCTATGGCTACATACTTTACAACCTTTGCCTGCGCAGAATACACAGCCAATATCTACTTCAGCGGAAGGTTCGGTAAAAGGAAAAAAAGAAGGACGAAAACGAACAGCAAGAGTATCGCTTTCAAAAAATGATCTGAAAAAATCACTCAATAGTGATTTTAAATTAGCGAAATTTACTGTTTGATCAATCCAGAGTCCTTCAATTTGATGAAACATCGGAGAGTGCGTGGCATCAGAATCAACTCGATAAACACGGCCTGGCGCAATAATGCGAAGTGGTGGGGCGTTATTTTCCATATATCTGACTTGAATCGGCGATGTATGGGTACGCAGCAAATGTCCGCCTTCAAGATAAAAGGTATCATGCATCGAGCGAGCAGGATGAAGTTCTGGAGTATTTAATGCTGTAAAATTATGAAAATCGTCTTCAATTTCAGGGCCATCAGCAGTAATGAAGCCTAAAGAATGAAATAGCGTTTCGAGACGCTCAATGGTTTGGGTAACAGGATGTTTAGAGGACTTATTGCCTCGAAAACGCCCTGGCAATGTAACATCTAGGGCTTCTTGAGTAAGCTTTTGCTCAATCAGTGCATTTTCGATAGCTATTTTTCGGGCAGTTAAGGCAGACTCTATGGTTGTTTTAATTGCATTTAGACGATCGCCTTCTTGTTTGCGAGCATCACCTTGTAATTGTCCTAAACCTTTAAATGCCTGTGTTAGAGCGCTTTGTTTTCCTAAAAACTCTGCTTTGGTCTGATCAAGCTCAGTCAGTGAATTGCATTGTTCAAAACGTTGCACAGCAATATCGATCAAAGCCTCTAAGTTTTGAGACATAAAAAATATAACCTTTTAAAGAGAGGTGGTTTCTGTATTGCTATTTTAATGAAATTTTACACATTATACCAATTGTTAAACATAAATATGCCATGTGCCTTCTAGCAGGCTCGATTGAGCAGTGTTTGATGCAGGTCTGAACTAGAGGTCTAAACACGGTTTATTGGGAAAAATGGTATTAGTAAAGAGGGAATTAAAAAAGCTAAAAGAACATGAATAAACTTAGAAAATAACGATAGCGACATTAAAAATAAGGCACTACCTAGGTAGTGCCTTATTCGCTTATCACAGAGCTATGGGTTTAGCTAAGTTTTAGGCTGCTAATGCTAATTGAGCTTTAACCTGTTCCGCAATTTTTGCAAAACCGGCTGCATCATGTACCGCTAAGTCAGCTAGTACTTTACGATCCATCTCAATGCCTGCTAATTTGAGACCGTTGATGAATACACTGTATGATAAACCTAGTTCACGCACAGCTGCATTAATACGAACAATCCACAGGGAACGAAAATCACGTTTACGGGTACGGCGGTCACGATAGGCATATTGCCCAGCTTTCATGACAGCTTCTTTGGCTATACGGTAGACATTCTTGCGGCGACCACGAAAACCTTTGGCAAGTTCAAGAACTTTTTTGTGACGAGCACGGGCTGTAACTCCACGTTTAACGCGAGGCATGGTTTTTCTCCTTCATTAAGCGTAGGGTAACATGGCGCGAACTGATGGTGCATCAGCCGCATGAACGGCTGCCATACCACGCAATTGTCGTTTTGTTTTGGTTGTTTTTTTTGTCAAAATATGACGTTTAAAAGCTTGTGAGCGCTTAATGCGACCACTGCTACACACTTGAAAGCGTTTAGCAGCGCCACTTTTTGTTTTCATCTTAGGCATTTGATAACATTCCTGATGATGTTTATAAAACAAGCCTTGGTGAAGTTAGAAGCTATAAACCGCTAACTTACTTTGTGAACCAAAGTATGCGTATTTTTACGAAAGTAAGATGTTAAATAGTGTTATCAATATCGCTGTAGGGGAGCGAAAATAAGGTTTTGCGAGAACCGTGCCTTTACATACAGTAAATGAGGCACGGAAGCGCAGTAATTCTTATTTAAAGCAAAGCTACAGTTGGATTTTGAGGGCAATATTTAAACAACAACTGCTTTCTTTTTGGGCGCTAATACCATAATCATCTGCTTGCCTTCTAACTTAGGCATTTGTTCAATAATGGCAAAAGGCTCAAGATCTATTCTAACACGTTCTAGCAGCCTAACACCAAACTCCTGATGTGCCATTTCACGTCCGCGAAAACGTAATGTTACTTTTGCTTTGTCTCCGTCTTCTAAAAAGCGCTTTAGATTCCGTATTTTAATTTGATAGTCGCCCTCATCGGTAGCAGGTCTAAACTTAATTTCTTTAACCTGTATCTGCTTTTGGCGCATTTTTGCTTCATGCTGTTTTTTAGCTTCATGGTATTTGTGTTTACCATAATCCATTAAGCGGCAGACAGGGGGCGCAGCCTGAGGAGCAATTTCGACAAGATCAAGCTCTGCTTCTTCAGCGGCTTGAAGGGCTGCACGTATACTAATAATTCCGAGTTGTTCGCCATCATCTCCAATCAAACGAACTTCGCGGGCAGTAATTGCTGAGTTGACGCGCAACTCTTTTTCTGGCTGTGCTATGGTATAACTCCTTGTATTAATCTAAATTAAGCTACCGGGCTTTTGGGTGATATTTCCAAAAGTGAGGTGATAGCCGCTAGTGATAGAGCGCCTAGATTCTGATTGCCGCGTGCTCGAACAGCAACAGTATTATTATCGCGTTCTTGATCGCCAACAATAAGAAGATAAGGCGTCTTTTGTAAACTATGTTCACGAATTTTATAATTAATTTTCTCGTTTCTCAAGTCCGCATCAATGCGCAGTCCTTTTGATTGAAGTTCCTTAACTATACTTTTTGCGTAATCGATATGAGCATCGCTAATGTTAAGTACAGTAGCTTGTATAGGGGCTAGCCATACGGGTAAAGCGCCAGCATGATGCTCAATCAATATACCTATAAAACGTTCTAATGAGCCGAATAGCGCTCGGTGAAGCATAACGGGGCGTTTGCGAGTGTTATCTTCTGCAACATAGTGTGCATTAAAACGCTCGGGTAAGTTTAAGTCAACTTGTAATGTTCCGCATTGCCAGTCACGGCCAATTGCATCGCGCAGAACAAATTCTAGCTTAGGTCCGTAAAATGCACCTTCACCAGGGTTCAAGCTATAGTCTAAAGACATGCTATTTAACGCGTTTTTAAGCGCATCTTCTAGAATATCCCATGTTTCATCTGTTCCTATACGATTATCTGGTCGTGTAGAAAGTTTAATTCGAATATCTTCAAATCCAAAGTCTTTATAAATTTCTAAAACAAGTGCCACGACAGTACGGCATTCATCTTCCATTTGCTCTTCGGTGCAATAGATATGTGCATCATCTTGAGTAAAATGGCGAACACGCATTAGCCCATGTAAAGCACCAGAAGGTTCATAACGATGAACTTTACCGAATTCTGCCATACGAATAGGAAGATCACGATAGCTTTTGAGGCCATGATTAAAAAGGCTTACTGAGCCAGGGCAATTCATAGGTTTTAAAGCAAAAACGCGATCATCTTCTGTTTGCGTAGTAAACATGTTTTGGCGATAATTTTGCCAATGGCCTGAAATTTCCCAAAGACTGCGATCCATCACATCGGGGGTATTTACTTCAGTATAACCGCCTTCTGTTTGTTTGGTGCGCATATAGCCTAAAAGAGTTTGAAAAAGTGTCCAACCTTTGGGGTGCCAGAATACAGCTCCTGGAGCAAACTCTTCAAAATGAAATAGGTCAAGTGCTGCGCCTAGCTTACGATGATCACGCTTACCGGCTTCTTCTAAGCGAGTTAAATAAGCATCTAACTCTTTTTGAGAATGCCAAGCAGTACCGTAAATACGCTGCAACATTTCATTTTCAGATTTGCCGCGCCAATAGGCTCCTGCTACTTTGAGAAGTTTAAAGGCTTTTAAATACTGAGTGGAAGGAACGTGAGGGCCGCGGCATAGGTCTGTAAAACTTGAAGTGCCCTCTCCCTCGGTATACAGCTTAATAGGTTCATTTTCAGGAATGCTGGAAATAAGCTCAGTTTTGTAATGTTCGCCGATACTTTTGAAGTAATCGATAGCCTCTGCACGGCTTACTACGCGATGGCTAACGTTCATGTTTGCATTGGCTAGCTCATGCATTTTAGCTTCAATGGCAACTAGATCTTCAGGCGTAAATGAACGTTCGAGTGCAAAGTCATAGTAAAAACCATCTTCGATCACGGGGCCAATAGTCACCTGCGCCGTAGGGAATAAGTGTTTAACAGCATGCGCTAAAAGATGCGCTGTTGAATGCCGAATAATTTCAAGTGCGTGAGAATTTTTGTCTGTAATTAATGTTAATTGAGCATCTGTATTAATGAGAGTGCTGCGATCAACAATGGTTCCATTAACATCAGCTGCTAAGGTAGCTTCAGCCAGACGTGGACTAATTGTTTTTGCGATTTCATAAACAGAAAGCGGCGCTTCAAAATTTAAAATTTTGCCATCAGGAAGTTTAACATTAAACATTTACAGTTTTCTTTCGCATTATGCTCTAATAACAGAATACGTATTATAGATAATTAATTAGAAGTGGAATTTTCAAGTAAGTTTTAAATAAGCTATGGTTGATGTTAGAGCGCATCAAAAGCTTGCTTAAATTTCATCGTCTTAAAAATAAATAATATTTTTAAGACTTAACGCTCTGTTTAGGTACCCTAAATGCACGGTATTGGCAATCATTCAATCAGAGTCTTTTTCATGAATAATGAGAGGAATAAAGAATGATAAAAGGAATTTCGCTTTACACTCAAGGCCTTTCGTAAGAATACAGGAGTTTGCTTACATATTTTAGATAAATGTAGGAAGAAAACAACAGTATTGCGAGGCGCGCACAAAAACGTATAGTTTTATGGCAACGTTTCATCTTACTATAGGTTTGGCTAAACCCTTTATTATGTACATTCTAAGTATTTTATTTACATCAAAAAATGTATTAAATTTACAGTTTAAAGAAAAATAAAAAACTTAAGGATCTATAGATAACAGCCTAGAATATAGTTAGCTTTGAATCCAAGGTAAATTCGATTTCTTCCATCCATTTATCATACTGCGTTGTTGATTCACATCTTTATCGCCCTCGAAACCTTCAAGAACATTATATGCAGATGTGTAACCATTCGCTGCTACTAATGCGGCAGCAGCATGTGAACGACCTCCGCTGCGGCAGATAAATAAAATAGGTTGTTCAGCAGTAATATTAGCTGTTTCTAAGGCCTCAAGAAAAGCAGGGTTAGGAGCCATGCTAGGATATGAGTTCCACTCGATATGCAATGAGCCAGGAATAAAACCAACCCAATCACGCTCTGCGCGTGTGCGAACGTCAACTAAGACTGCTTCAGGGTTCAACCGTAAAAACTCGAAAGCTTCTGTAGGTAAAAAAGCGCCTGCATATGGTAGCCCATCGTCTTCTGAACGTTCATGCGCTTGTTCGAGTAAGGCATCTAATGAAGGTGCTGTCATAGAATCTTTCTTTTTTCAAGCCTGCGTTACTATCAGGTAAGGCGGCTGCAAATTTTTTTACTATAGAAGCTGCAAATGCAGCTTCTAATGCTTAAATTAACAGCCTTGGGCCTATTTGCTGATGATAGGTAAGCAGATTTTTAAATAAACACTGTGATAGTGATTATTATAGACTGTAGTACATATCAAATTCTACAGGGTGAGTCGTCATACGATAACGTGTAACTTCTTCCATTTTTAATTCAATATATGCATCAATCATTTCATTGGTGAATACACCGCCACGTAAAAGAAATTCGCGGTCTTTATCGAGTGCTTCAAGCGCTTGATCAAGGCTATGGCAAACGGTAGGAATCAATTTATCTTCTTCTGGAGGAAGATCATATAAATTTTTATCAGCCGCATCACCAGGGTGAATTTTGTTTTGAATACCATCAAGGCCAGCCATTAATAATGCTGAAAACGCTAGGTAAGGATTAGCCATAGGATCTGGGAAACGTGCTTCAATACGACGGCCTTTAGGATTCGTTACATAAGGAATACGAATTGATGCTGAACGGTTACGCGCGGAGTACGCTAACTTAACAGGCGCTTCAAAGCCAGGAACCAAACGTTTATAGGAGTTAGTGGTAGGGTTAGTAATAGCGTTAAGTGCGCGTGCGTGTTTAATAATTCCGCCAATATAATACAAGGCTAAATCACTTAAACCAGCGTAACCATTCCCTGCAAAAAGGTTTTGTCCATCTTTCCAGATTGATTGATGTACGTGCATACCTGAGCCATTATCACCAACAATAGGTTTAGGCATAAATGTAGCTGTTTTGCCATATTGTGCTGCAACATTGTGCACAATGTATTTCAATGTTTGTGTCCAGTCGGCACGGCGTACCAATGTACTAAATTGGGTACCAATTTCGTTTTGGCCAGCACCCGCAACTTCATGGTGATGTACTTCAACAGGAATACCTGCTTGTTCTAAAAGCTGACACATTTCTGAGCGAATATCTTGTGAGCTATCAACAGGAGGAACTGGGAAATAACCGCCTTTAACAGTAGGGCGATGTCCTAAATTGCCGCTTCCAGAACTTTGAAAGCTTAGGTTACCTCTCCCTACTTTGGCACCGCTTGACCAACTGGCTTCATCAGCTCCAATTTTGACAAAAGAGCCAGACATATCGATATTCCAGCGAACGTCATCAAAAATAAAGAATTCTGGTTCAGGCCCAAAATAGGCGGTATCACCTATGCCTGAAGATTTTAAGTACATTTCTGCGCGTTTAGCGAGCGAGCGTGGATCACGGCTATAGCCTTGTCCATCAGAAGGTTCAATAACATCACAGCTAATATTGAGTGTAGGTGCTTGAGTAAAAGGATCAATAAAAGCCGCTGTAGGATCAGGCATTAAAATCATGTCAGAGGCTTGAATGCCTTTCCAGCCAGCAATAGAAGAACCATCAAACGCATGACCTGATTCAAACTTGCTTTCATCAAAAGCAGAAACAGGGACGGATACGTGCTGTTCTTTGCCGCGAGTATCTGTAAAGCGAAAGTCAACAAAAGCAATTTCGTTATCTTTGACTAACTTAATTACATCGGCTACTGACTGTGACATGAAAATTCCTTTATGAGATTTAAATCGCGATCTACTTCTAATATTAGACGAAGTTATTACCGCACGGCGAAAACTTTAGCATAAGCATATGAAAAAGAGAAGTGCCTGAGGATAGGGGTAGGGATTTCCTTGGGTGTATGTAAGGGCTGGTTGTGATAGGAATTGGATTTTTGTGAGAAAAAAAGCCAAGCTCTTAGCGCTAAAGAGGTTTTACTGCTAAGAGAAGATAAAATGAACATAATTTTTTAGCCCGCGACAACAGGTCGCAACTATTGCATAGAGGCTAATTATGCATCAAATACGTTTTTATATAAATTATTTATTCTGTTTGCACAGAAAATTTACACCATACCCAGTCAGTTCCGGTTTCAATTGCATCGTCTAGTTTTATTTTGAAGAGACCAGAATCGAGTACTAAATTAAAAATTTTATTTCTCTGATAATCTTTTTTTAATAAAATGAGAGAAGGAACATCGCCAGCTCGAGTTTCTTCTTGGGGTTTTATATAAAGTGTAGGCGTATGATCCTCGTTAGGATTTTCTACAGGAGAAGCACTATCAATTTCATACCCATCAAATCCCTCATAAGATTTTGCCTTTTTAGGAATATAAGGCTTCATGCTAGATATACTGCGCCCTAAAATTTCAATACCTAATTCAATTTGATCTAAATTTAATTTTTTGATACGCCTTAATACACAAACAGACCATTCAGCACCTTCTTCATCAAACAGTAAAATAAGCATTCCTAATCTAAAAGGACGGCTTTCATTGGCAAGCGCTATTAATCCGTAGCCATAGCGGCTTTTATCAATAATTTTACATTGATCTCCTACTGTATACACAGGAATAGGAGGGGGAGCGGAAGATTCAGAGCCCATAATAGGTGGGCAGCATTGCGTCATTGCGTTCCAGTCATCGACCATCCAGACGTGACTATCTTGAACTTTTTCACGATCACCTTTTCGATTCCAAAAGTGATTATTATGATTCCATAACCCGTACCATTTAGTTAATAAACTGAGTTGTACATGCATAGGTCCGGGGTCAATCGTTTCTTGAAGCAATTCACGCGTGGCATGAATTTCTTGTTCAAGCAGCGTAGTAATCGCATAGGTATTCACAAACCGTATATGTTCAGAATGCTGAGGGCTTGCCAAAATATTATTGGCAATTTTTGAAGCGCGAATTAATCCTTCACTACTATTAAGATTAACCGCAAAACCTTCCGCGTTTACCGTTTTTTCAATGTGAATATTATTTGAGTTAAGCATAAGCCATAGGTGAGCATGTTCAATATGGTTAGCATCAAAGCTGCCTACATTCAAGAGTTGAAGCAGCAATAAATGAGCATATTCAAGCTCAACACTGGTTGTAATCGATGTGCTATCACTATCTGTAGGTTCAAATAGCCGAATAATAATGTTATGAGCATTTAGTTTTTCAGCCAAGCTATAACTTTTATGAAGCGTTTTCCAATGCGCAGGCATCCATGGCTCAAAACGATAAAGACGAAGTTTTGCCTGAAGCGATTTATAGTGCATGTAATAGACTAATGACCGAGCAATGCCTTCAGTTTTTAAGGTTTTTAACAGTACCTCGGGTTCTTCTTCAATAATGGGTTCATAAACTTGCGATAAGCGTTGAGAGAGTTCAAATAGTCCTTCTCGCGTAAGTTGTTCAACTGTTGGCGAGGTTCTGTGATTTTGAAGATAGGTATTCATTAGCTGTTGTAAAAGCGATTCAATACACTCGCTTAAAAGCCACAATGCTGGAAAGCACGTGTAGCCTAGAGCACTTTCTGATTGTAAGTAATCTTTAAGAAGTTCAAGCGCTGCTTGTTGAGACGTATGTATGTCGCCGACTGGAAGCTGCTTTTGTATCCAGTTCTCCATCGCACGAGGAGAGGTCCAAGGTTTTTTTTTACTAAAAAAACTAAACATGATGCAAACTCTCAACGATTATTTTGGGCATAGCTGTAGGTATAACATTAGAAATAACTTTAATACTGCAAAAGGTATGTAGAAGAATATTACTCATAGTATGTATACTCATTGCTTTTATAGTACTGCTAGGTATGCCTGCAACACTTTATTACTATGCGCCACAGTTTCTGGATGAGACCCTACAAGGTTTAACGGCAATCGAGCCAGAGCCTTTATCCTCGATCGCTAAGCTATTGTTAAGTTTTACAGTTAAGTATGATGTTTATAAAGCTAATACTGATCAGCTGGCCTGGAAATCATTGCAAAGTGTAGGAGATCAGCCTTGGGCGGCGCAATGGATCTCGCAGATTCAGCAAGATAAAGATGTTCAAAATTTTACATGGATGGCGTTGTATCCTACCTATTGTCATATTTCAGTACGGTCTATCCGACATGAACCTATAAACCTGGCTGCTGCACAACTGCAAAATTGGTATCAATTAGTTCAAGAGGTGTTTAGCGAAGAGCACTGGCGAGTAGCGTTAGTTGAGGGTTGCGTTGTGATGTTAGGCTTGCTTCGCAGCAGTCATTCTGATGTGATTAAACCGAATGCTTTTGACGATCATCCCTGGTGGTTACAGCGTAAAACTGAGCTTGAGATGCGGTTATTTAGTAGTACACATTCAGGGTGTTTTGATTGGGGGGGCGCAAACAGTGTTGAGACAGCAGGAAGCGGTAGCTTAGATCAGCTTTCGTTAAGTCAAAACACTTTATGGACGCATGTTAACTGGTCATTATGGATAAGCAAACATCCAAAATGGAAGGCGTTAGCGAACTATCATAAGATTGCGATTGCCTCTGAGTTATCTAGCCAGCTGATACAAAAGTACCCAAAAGATATTTGGATCGATACTTCGTTATATACGCCATTGCAGCTAAGCGAAGCATTGATGATAGGCAAACAATGTTGGTTTAACCATACGTGTAAACGTATTGTAGTGATAACCCGCCTGCCGCCGCACGCTATAGAGTTTTGTTTACCTGATTGGCCTTTTTGGAAGCGTTGGGCATATTATGTTTATTTTAAAGCAACGCTAATCAAACAGCCTCTAACATACTCGGAAATGATGAAGAAAATGGGTGCTGAAGGTTAAGTGTTAATTATTCAATATTAAACAGAATATAGTAGTCGGAATAATCGTGCTTCAAGCATTGCTTGTTGACCCGCACTATATAAATACGGGCTGCTGATATTGATAGCAGATTCGCTACGTTCGCCTAATGCTAGAATACGGGCATCATGTACAGAAATACCCGATAACCATAAGCAGCGAGAGATATCTGCCCAAAGTTCAGGGCGATCTGCTGCCATAATATGCAAAGTAAATTGACGTATATGGTGAGGAGAGGGGTGAATCTGAATTTCTGGATGAAGAGGTAAAGCTTTTTGGCGGCGAGAAAGCCGAGGAGAGCTTACGCTACGTTTAGGTGTAGATAAGATTGGTGAATTAAGCATTTCTCGTAATTCGTTACATAGCGTAGAAATGGTTTCTTGGTTCCACTCATAGTCAGGCACTAACACTGAAAAACTATCAAAAACCCAGGCATTTTTAGAGGTAATAATTTTTGCCTCAACAATACATAGTCTCCGTGCGCTAAAAAAAGAACATAGCCGATTAAACAAGCCAGATTGGTCTGGCCAATGAATAAAAAATTGCCATGTTCCTTGATAATGTCTTCCTTGAATCAAGTTATTATCGAGTTGACTCTCCATTAAATCAGCATGCCAAGCAATTTCTTCCGGTGTATGGCGATAAAAATAACTCGGTTCTAAGGTAGACCAGAATTGTGGCTTGATTGGCCCGTTGTTTCTTAATGCTAATGCTCGTTCTTGAGTAAACTGAAAAATATCGGTTGTGTTTTGATTATGATAAAAAGACGCGTAGGCATGTTGAAACATGGTTTTTAAAAGATGAGAGCGCCAGGGGTTCCATAGTTTGGGGTTGGTGGCTCGAATATCAGCAATCGTCAGTAAATACAATGCTACCAGTGCGCGTTCTGAAGGTACTTTACTTACAAAACTGCTGATAACTTCAGGGTTATGTATATCTTGTTTTTGAGCAAAATGAGATAAGGTAAGGTGTTCTTTTACTAGCCATTCGATAAGTTCAACGTCCTCATCAGGAAGATGGTGTGTCAGCGCAAAATCTCGTGCTTTAACAGCGCCAAGTTTTGAGTGATCACCATCTAATCCTTTTCCGATATCGTGAAATAAGCCAGAGATCCATAATACTTCAGGGCGTTCAAATTGTTGAAGTAATAGCCGGGCGTCAGGCATTTCATCTTGATAGCGGGGGTTCACCATTCTACGTAAATAACGTACTACCATGAGGCTATGTTCATCAACAGGATAACGATGAACGTAATCATGTTGAATTTGGCCTCTGACTCTATGCCAATCTGGCAGATAGCGTTCTAATATTTCAAGGTTATGAAGATAGCGCAGGCTTCTGAATAATCGAACAGGGCTACGCAAAATAGCCATAAAAGCAATTTGAAGCGCTTGTTTAAGCTCGGGTGAGGGATGATCAATTAGGTGGCGATGCTCCCATAGTGCGCGTTGGGTACTAGGGTGAATGTCTTGCGCTAAAGGTGTTTTTTGCCACTCTATAAAAATAGTAAAAAGACGAGAGGGGTCTTCGGTAAAAAATTGCGGGTCACTGACATACAGCTGATTATCGTATACAAGTAACGGGGTGGGTAATTTAGCTTTTTTAGGCGGCGATGAAAATTGAAGTTGCGCTAAAATGAAGCGATTTGTTTGCTGTACTAAACGACTCATTCTGTAGTAATACTGCATGAGCCTTTCACTGGCATGAAGACGAGAAGCGTCGCGGTGAATGCCTAAACGTTCGGCAAGAGGCAAATGCAAGTCATAGCGCAGGGTATCTTCTTGTCGATTAGCCATTAAATGTAAATGTGCTCTAATCGTGCATAACAATGAATGGGCGCGTTGAAGCCGTCGAATTTCATTATTTGAGAAACCATGGTGGGTCAATAAGGTATGAAATGAGCGTCTGCCATAGCGTGCCCGATCTATCCAAAACAATGTATGAAGATCGCGTAACCCTCCAGGGTGCTCTTTAATATTAGGTTCGAGCGTGGCCTGCGCTTCTTCAAAACGTAAATAGCGTTGTTTTTGCTCAAAAATTTTCGCTTGAATAAACTCATTGATATTAAGCGATGATAAAACATCATGATGCCAGCGGTTAAAATCAATAGGGTCACCTACAATCAAGCGAGATTCTAACCAACTGGTTTGAGTCGATAGATCAGCATCTCCTATGGGAGTAGAGCCATTAAGTTTTTCATGGCTTAAATGTAACCGTATGCCTGTATCCCACGCTTTTTGATTAAATAAAGCAAGCGCTTCTTCAATAGCAGGCGAAGTATCAGGAACAAGAACCAGCGTATCTACATCAGAGTGAGGAAAAAGCTGATGTCTCCCATAGCCTCCGAGGGCCACCAGGTGTGTATCGCAATCTGCTAATCCGCTTTCTTGCCATAAAGAAATAAGCTGCTCATCCATCGCACATGTTAATGCTTTGAGATAAACAGAAACAAGCATCGTTTGTGATTCAAACGCTTTACTTAGTCCGTCTACAATAGTGCGATACATAATCAAACTTCTTATACTAATGAAGCAGCAGGAGAACCCTCTGAAACTGTTAATACTTCAAAACCTGTTTCGGTAACACGTACAGTATGTTCCCATTGAGCAGATAAGCTATGGTCTTTGGTAACAGCAGTCCATCCATCTGCTAGCATTCTCATGGCATGGTGCCCAGCATTGATCATGGGTTCAATTGTAAAAATTAATCCTGGCTCAAGCGTTTGCCCTTGGCCTCGTTTTCCATAGTGCAGCACTTGAGGGTCTTCATGAAAACGTTTACCAATACCATGACCGCAAAACTCACGTACTACACTGAAATCATGCGCTTCTGCCCAGTCTTGAATAGCAGCTCCTACATCACCGAGAGTGGCTCCAGGTTTGACTTCACGAATTCCACGCCACATGGCTTGATACGTAACCTCACACAGCCGTTTGGCCAGAATGGAAGGTTTGCCCACCATAAACATACGGCTCGTATCGCCATGAAACCCATTTTTAATCACTGTTACATCAACATTCATGATGTCGCCTATTTTAAGAGGTTTATCGTTAGGAATGCCGTGGCAAATTTGATGGTTGATTGAGGTGCAAATAGACTTAGGGTAAGGGTTATGACCATCAGGTGCATAGTGTAAAGGGGCAGGAATAGCTTGCTGTACTTCAGTAATATACTGATGACACCAGTCATTAATTTGGTTGGTGGTAACACCTGCTTGAATTTTTGGCGTGATATAGTCTAAAACTTCAGAGGCTAGTTTTCCCGCAAGGCGCATGCCTTCAATATCTTCTTGGCTTGTAAGAATACCCATATTAAACCTTAATGTTAGGCGTTTGAAAGTGGTGCGACACGAAGCACTTCTTTTGCTTCAATTAATGAAAGAAGGCGATCAATGTTAGGATGTTTTCCAGGGTTTTTCTGCGCATCAGCAGTATGTTCAGCATACAAGTTTAAACCTTCTTGAGCCGCTTCTATCGTAATGTTTCCCTGATATTTTTGTGATAAAAAATAGTATAGCCGTAATGAACCTGATTGCCCGGGTTTATTTTCAATGGAACCAACATTTTTTCCTTCTGTGTTAAACAATGATAACGATTGAATATGATCGACAAGAGGAAGGGTTTTAAGATTGTCTGCAAACATGCTAAGTACCTGGTGATGTAAATGAATTTAGAGGCTGGTGGGTTTACTCCAAGCATGGCAGCACAGAGAGTACCAAGTTGCCAACACGCTGAGAGAATCCAATTGCGTTACTTTTAACATTAACATTTTAAGAAGTAATCATAGTTTAATAACAGAAAATTTATCTGGAAGAGCGCCTATATTTAAATCGCTGTCTCAAACATCAAAAATAATGCCTTATTATGAGAATGTAAAGAGCGTTTCGGTCAAGCCACACCTCGAAAGTTAAGCTGTTGATGAACGAGACCCCTAACTTTCGAGTAAGAAGCTTTTCAATTTAATGTTCGCGATTGTTTCTGGTTAATTTTTCGTCAAGTGCTATGATCATATCTTTTTAGCTATGTATAGCTATGTACTATTCGCTTCTAAGTAATTCGTTAATACCCGTTTTTGAGCGTGTTTGGGCATCAACTTGCTTAACAATAATAGCCGCGTATACGCTATGTTTTCCATCTTGCGCGGGTAAACTTCCTGCTACCACAACAGACCCTGCAGGAACACGACCGAAAGTAATTTCACCCGTTGCACGGTTATAAATTTTGGTACTTTGCCCTAAGTAAACACCCATTCCTAATACGCTATTTTCTTCAACAATTACGCCTTCTACAACTTCAGAACGTGCCCCAATAAAGCAATTGTCTTCAATAATGGTAGGGTTAGCTTGAATAGGTTCCAGTACGCCTCCAATGCCTACGCCTCCTGATAAATGTACATTTTTCCCAATCTGGGCGCATGAGCCTACGGTAGCCCAGGTATCAACCATGGTGCCTTCATCAACATAAGCGCCGATATTGACATAAGAAGGCATCAGTACAACATTCTTGGCAATAAAGGAGCCTTGGCGAACGACAGCGGGCGGCACTACTCTGAAACCGCCTGCAGCAAATTGCTCAGGGGTGTAGTGTTCAAATTTAGTAGGAACTTTATCAAAAAACTGAAGGGAGCCTGCGCTGATAGGAACATTATCTGCTAAGCGGAATGAGAGTAAAACAGCTTTTTTTATCCATTGGTGTACCTGCCAGTGGCCGTCTAACTTTTCTGCAACGCGAAGTTTTCCTTGATCTAGGTCATGAAGAACATGGCTTACTGCCTCTTTAAGTTCAGTCGAGGCACTTGTTAGCGATACTTGATTACGATTTTCCCAGGCTTGTTCAATAAGCAATGTAAGGGTATTCGACACGGTACAGACTCCCAAAGAGTTAGAGGTTACGCGGTTGGGTTCATTCAGCATTGTTGGCATTTTCGTATAGTGTGTACTGTTTGCCTATACGATGAAATGAGCTTATTAACTGAGCACGATTTGATTGAACGTCAACTGCATAACCTCTAAGAGTATAAGAAAATATCAAGAATGGTATTAAGGGACGCATTTTACCGTGTTTTAATGCATGAGCGTAGAGGCACCTGCGTTACAATAGAGATTCCTCATTCCCCAGTGTCTACCTTCGTAATGAATAATGAAATTATTATTAGTTTGTTCGCTCATGAAACACGTGTAGCCGTTGTAGAGCATGGCATTGTACAAGAGGTTCATATTGAACATGCTACCCTTAAAAATATTGTGGGTAATATTTATTGGGGTCAGGTAATGCGCGTTTTACCGGGAATCCAATCGGCATTTATTAATATTGGTCTTGATAAAGCAGCTTTTTTACATGTTGCGGATATGTGGGAGTATAGGCATTTAGAAAATCCTGCTCCTATTGAAAAAATGCTTCATGAAGGCCAGCCTATTTTAGTGCAGGTTCTCAAAGAGCCTCTAGGGAGCAAAGGGGCGCGGCTTTCTACACAAATTAGTCTTGCCGGGCGCTTTTTAGTGCATTTACCGCGTGACGATTCACATATTGGTATTTCGCAGCGAATTGAAAATGAAGAAGAGCGAGAGCATTTGCGTGATCGCATGCAACATTTGCTGACAGAAGATCTAAAAGGCGGATTCATTATTCGAACCATGGCTGAGCATGCAACAGATGATGAGTTACGTTCAGATATTGAATACTTAACTAAATTATGGCAAAGCCTAAAAGCCCGTGTGCAAAGTGCTGCTTTTCCTTCTCAAATTTATCACGAGTTGAGTTTGCCTCAGCGAGTATTGCGTGATTTTGCTGATGAGGCCACGCAGCGCATATGTGTTGATGATAGAGAGGTTTATGAATCACTGCATCGTTTTTGCTGTGTGTATATGCCGCAATTGGTGAATGCGCTTCAGTACTATGATGGCGAACGTTTATTGTTTGACTTATACCATGTAGATGTTGAAATCGAAAAAGCGTTATCAAAACGTGTTGATTTAAAATCAGGCGGCTATCTCATTATTGAGCAAACAGAGGCGATGACGACGGTTGATGTCAATACGGGCGGCTTTCTCGGCGAGAAAAATTTTGAAGAAACTGTGTTTAAGACAAATTTAGAGGCTACTCAAGCGATTGCGCGTCAATTACGTTTACGTAATTTGGGTGGAATTATTATGATTGATTTTATTGATATGGATACTGCTGCACATCGTCAGGCGGTATTAGATGCACTCAATCGTGCTTTATCAAAAGATCGGATGCGTTTGTCTGTGAACGGTTTTAGCAGCTTAGGCCTGGTGGAGATGACACGCAAACGAACGCGTGAAAGTCTGGCGCATATGCTATGTTCTTTATGTTCTACCTGTCATGGTCGAGGAGAAGTAAAAAGCCCGCAAACGCTATGTTATTTGATTATGAGAGAAATACTTCGTGAAGATAAAGAGTTTGAGCCAAGCTCGTTTCGCATTTTAGCCTCACAGCCTATTATTGACTGTTTTTTAGAAGAGGAATCTGCAACGCTTGAAAAGCTTTCTAAAAAAATTGCTAAACCTATTTCTTTGCATGTTGAAACAGAATATGCACCTGATCAATATGATCTTATCTTGGTATAAATTTTCTGTAGGTACGTTTTTAGCGTGATCATAATCATAAGTAAATGCAACACGCTATAGTAGCATTAGGCCTTGCTTAAGAATGCGGCGGGTAAGGCAGTTAAAGAAAAGTCATGATAAAGGCAGGTCATTAAACACTAACGATGGCTTGCTAGGTGCTAAATAAATAAGAAAATATAATCATTGCAAGTCTAGTGCGTTTAACTGCTTCCTTAAATCACCTGCATCAAGCTAGCGACCCAATATGGTCAAGGCTGTGATGTGCATCTTAACAATAATAATTAAAAATAATTAGAAACCTATGCGATTGAAGCTACTTTAGTAGCACCATGGTTATAACTATATATTTATTCAATAGTATGGTCGTTATTCATAGCAGAGGCTGATTTGATTTTATTTAAAACACATCAGCATCAGACTTCAAAAATCTATCATAATTTACGCGTTTCATGATGAATATATGATGTATTTGTTTCCTATTTGACTGGGAAAAATGAACATTATTGAGATGTGAAGATAGGAGTTTTGAGTTCTGAGATTTTTATATTTACCGCCTTATTTATTAAAGGTAATGCTCATGATTAATCTGGAACAGCGTGGCAGGCTTCTTATCAAATTACAGCGTGAGTGTGGCGACCTTATGGTTCAAGCACTTAAACATCCTGAAGTTATTGAGGTCATGTTGAATCCTGATGGAAATTTATGGGTAGATAAGTTTGGTGATGGAATGATTAAAATAGGATCGATTCCTGAGGCCCAAGCAGAAACAATGATTGCGACAACCGCTGCGATTATGGGAACCGTTGTATCGCATGAGGCACCAATTCTCGAAGGGGAGTTTCCTTTAGATGGCAGTCGTTTTGAAGGAATTATTTCTCCCGTTGCTGCTAGGCCCATGTTTGCTATTCGTAAAAAAGCATCTAAAGTTTTTTCGTTAGAAGCCTATCGAGACAAAACTATTCTTTCTTATAAAGATGATCCTGCTAATTTTACGAAGTATTCTGATGGCGATGTACGGATTGATGCCAAAAATCATTATGACATGTTAAAAAATGCTGTTCATCTAAGAAGAAATATTCTAGTAGTAGGCTCAACAGGAAGCGGAAAAACGACTTTCCTTAATGCGTTATTAGATTCTTTTGCATTAGATACCCCTGATCATCGTATTGTTATTATTGAAGATACGGCTGAGTTGCAATGTAATGCACAAAATTACGTCACATTACGGTCATGGGAACATGTAAGTATGTTGCGTTGCCTCAAGGCGACCATGCGTTTACGTCCTGATCGTATTGTGGTGGGGGAAACGCGAGGAGCAGAGGCATTAGCACTCTTAAAAGCTTGGAATACTGGGCATCCAGGAGGCTTGGCTACAGTACACGCTAACAGCGCATTAGCAGGGCTTATTCGGATGGAGCAACTGATTCAGGAAGCAAATGTGCCTCCCCAGCCAGAGTTGATTGCCGAAGCAGTTAATATTGTTGTTTTTATTGATCGTGATCCTACGCATGTTTCTGGAAGAAAAATTAGGGAAATGATACTTGTCAACGGCTACGATCCGGTGAATAAAGCATATATAACAGAACATGTTTAATTTTCGATTGAAAGAGAGATCGTCATGGAAGAGTTACGTAGAGTTCCTATTCATCGTTCTTTGAATCGTCCGCAGCTTTTAGCTGGTGCTGATCGTGAGTTGGCAATTATGTCGGGCGTTATATCTGCAATGTTTATATTTTCAATTGTGCAAATATGGGCGATTTTTGCAGGAATTATATTCTGGATTATTGCTTTTTATATTTTACGATTATTGGCAAAAGCAGATCCTTTAATGCGCCCTATTTTTATACGATATCAAATTTATCAACGATATTATCCTGCCCAAGCAAAGTACTGTGGCCGGGTACGAGAAATTCCTATTGCATGGCAGAAATAAAATATGATTAATCTATTTGAGTACCGCCGAAAAGAGCAAGGTTTAGCTGATAGGCTGATGTATGCAGCAATGATTGATGATGGTGTTATTTTAAATAAAGATGGTTCATTATTGGCTGCATGGTCATTCCGCGGCCCTGATTTGAATAGTTCTACCAATGAAGAGTTAGGCTCTATTGCAGCACGCTTGAATAGTGCCTTTAGATTTGGTTCGGGGTGGATGATGCATTGTGATTTAATTCGCTTTGCTTCAATGGGATACCCACGAAAAAATTTCTTTCCTGATAGAACTACACGTATTATTGATGACGAGCGAAGACAGCAATTTCTTTCTGAAGGCGCGCATTATGATAGCTCATACCATATTGCAGTGACCTATTTACCTCCTTTTGAACAAGAGGGTAAATTAGCTGGCATGGTATTTGATGAGGACTCCAAAAAGTCGCTCGAGACGCTTGCAGAAAAAACGCTCAAACAATTTAAAGAGCAAGTTCAGAATTTTGAAGATGAACTTTCAAGCTTGTTTGATATGACTCGTTTGAAAGGCATACATGAGTTTGATGAGTTTGGTTTGCATCATGTGAAAGATGATTTACTTAAATATCTTCATTTTTGTGTAAGTCTTGAAAATCATCCTGTTAACTTACCTTCTGTTCCTATGTATATCGATACCATTGTAGGAAATAAAGATTTTTATGGTGGTATTGAACCCAAGCTGGGCGAAAAGCATTTGCGTGTGATTGCTATTGATGGATTTCCTCATGAATCATATCCCAGTATCTTATCCGGTCTTGATGAAATGGCCATTGACTATCGGTGGTCTACACGCTTTATCTTTATGGATAATGTTGTTGCTAGAACTGTATTAAACGCATTTCACCGTAAGTGGAAGCAAAAGGTGCGTGGTTTTACTGATCAAATTATGAATACCAGTAAAGGGGTGATTAATACTGATGCTATTGAAATGTCGAATGATGTCGAAGATGCGATGGCAGAAGTTGAAGGAGGATTGGTTCGTTATGGTTACTATAACGCTAACATTATTATTTACGATGAAGATAAAGAGCGGTTAGGCGAATCAGTTCGGGAAGTTAGAAAGCTTATTTTGAATTTAGGTTTCTCAGCCCGCGTAGAAACCATTAATTGTATAGAGGCTTGGCTAGGAAGTTTACCAGGGCATGGTGTTGAAAATATACGACGTTCTATGCTGCACACTATGAATTTGTCAGATTTGATACCCACTACATCGGTATGGGCGGGGCCAGAAGTAAACCCTTGCCCTTTTTATCCTCCTGATAGTCCGCCTCTTTTTTATGCAGCAACTTCAGGTGCTACTCCCTTTAGAGTTTCCTTACATGTTTCTGATGTGGGACACACACTCATGATGGGGCCAACCGGTGCAGGTAAATCTACGCTGTTAGCCTTTATGATTGCGCAAATGTTTCGGTATCCGCGAGCACAGGTATTTGCTTTTGATAAAGGCTATAGCTTGTACACCCTCACGTATGCAGCAGGCGGAGAGCATTATGATATTGCAGGGGAAAAAACCAGACTGGCATTTTGCCCGTTGAAAGAAATTGATACAGCTCCCGACTTTGCATGGGCAGCTGAATGGATTGAAGTATTATGCACATTGCAAGGGCTAACGATTACGCCAGGACTTCGTAATGATATAACAAGAGGTATGGAGCTATTGAGAGAGTCACCGTCGCGCACATTAACAGAATTCACAGCGAACGTTCCTAGCTTAGAAATTCGTGAGGCATTAGAGCATTATACCATTTCAGGCCCCATGGGAATTTTGCTAGATGCGGATACCGATAGCTTAGGTGAAGCAGATTTTATGTGTTTCGAAATGGAACATTTAATGGGCATGGGTGAAAAGAATCTTGTTCCCGTTCTTCTTTATCTGTTTCGCCGTGTTGAGAAGCGGCTAAAAGGGCAACCTACGTTAGTTCCGATTGATGAGGGATGGTTAGCGCTAAGTCACCCTATGTTCCGCGATAAAATTCGTGAGTGGCTAAAGGTGATGCGTAAGGCAAATTGTGCAATTTTACTAGCTACACAATCTATTTCAGATATTTTTAACTCACCGATTCGAGATGTTTTGTTAGAGTCTTGCCCGACTAAAATTTTGCTACCTAATCCAGAAGCTAAAAATGAAGCCTCTAAAAAGATGTATGAGGTCTTGGGGCTTAATCCTAGGCAAATCGAAATTCTTGCAATATCGACACCTAAGAGACATTATTATTATATGTCTCCTTCAGGAAGGCGTTTATTCCAACTAGGCTTAGGGGGCGTAACACTCAGTTTTGTGGGGATATCAAACAAAGATGATCTTGCATTAGTGAATCGAATGATTGCTGAATATGGTAATAATTGGCCTGCTGAATGGTTAGAGTATCGCGGTTATCCTGATTGGGCAGATTATTGGAGACGTGTAAAGCTAACAGGTAGTAGATCGATTCCACAAAGCTAAACCTCAAAAATGCTAGTGGTAGAAAAAATAAAACAAAGGGTATTTTAATATAATTATATTAGGTTAATGATTTGTTTAAATAATTTAAAATACCTGAGTTAATTGGAGTTTATTATGTTTTTGATGTCTGTAAAATCTTACAAACACACTCCGATTTTTCTGGCAACTATTTTATTTTTATTGCTTTTTTTAATGCCTTCAATAAGTGAGGCAGCCGCAAATTTTGCATCCCTTGACCCAGCTGGAATGCTTACCAATGCCATGAAGATATTTCGTGATGCAGCGGGTGAAGCTGGTAGGTATATAGTTGGGCCTGCCCAAAAACTTATGTATGCATTAATAGTGATTGAGTTGACTTGGACAGGTATAAGTTGGGTGCTGGCACCAACAGATTTAGATCTGCAAACAATTGTAGGCTCGCTTGTTAAAAAAATAATGTATTTTAGTTTAGTTTTATTCATTGTTCATTTAATGGGACAAGCGATTATTAATGATAATAATATCTTAAGTAATACTAGTTGGATAAATACTGTTCCGAATAGTTTTGCTGCGATAGGCGATGATATTGTTTCTGATACAAAAGAAACAGGTGGTTTAACAACATTCCTCTCAGTAACATCAGCAATGGTAAGCGGGTTATCGTTTAATTTTGATAATTTGGGCGGGCCAGTTGATACCATTGGAGAGCCTCAAAATTTTCAAGCTAATCCAGGCAATATTTTAAATGGAGGTATTTGCTTAGCGCTTTTCTTTCTCATTAAAATATTGGTTAGTTTTATTAATCCAGGTTTGTTGTTACCATTCAACATTTTTTTGAATGCGTTTCTATTTATTTTTGCTGTTGGCGTAGCCTTTATGATTGTGATGGAGTTTAGTCTGTTGGCGATTGATCTTATGATCAATTTTATTGAATGTTATATCGTGATGGCAGCTTCAATATTTATTATAAGCATGGCGGTAACACGCTGGTCGGCTATGAATATAACTACCTATGTAAATTATTTGGTGTCTCTAGGTATGCGAATAGTTATTAATATGACGCTTTTTACCGTTGGCACTATTATTTTGACAAATGTAATTGCGCAAACGGGTAATCCTGGTTCAAGTGCTGTACCTTTCAAAGGAACTTGGGATTTAATTGTTAATACGTTTGGAAGCATGTTCTTTATGTCTATGCTCTTTAAGAAGTCTCCAGATATTGCGACAGGTTTTCTTACAAATACCCCTATGCTATCAGCTGGTGATGGGATGAAAGCTGGGGTATCTGCTTTTAAATCAGCGTTGCAGGGTGCAACCAGTAGCGCAGGGATTGTAGGTGGAGGAATGGCAACGGCCGGTAAAGTTGCGCAAGGAAAAGCTATTTTTAAAGCAAAAGATACTAAAGATAAAGATGGAAATGTAACTAAAGTTGGGGAAGGCATTAAACTTAGCAAAGGCTCACTTAAGCAATTTGCTAAGGGTGAAATAGAATTTAAGTCTTCTGGAGGGCATTCAGGGGTTAAAAAAGATATGAAGAAAACAAAAGATAATTTGCTATTTAAAGAAGGTAGTAGAACAAGCGATGCTGTTAAATTTGGGCGTGCGGCGCATCAAGACAAGAAGTTCGGCGATAGTAAAACTGGGGGTTTAAAAACAGGTGCTAAGATTTTAGCAGGTATTAGTTCAGATAAACATACTCAAAACCCCAAAACTACTGCGGCTAAGAATTTAGCAGGAAAACAGTTAACAGGGGCAGGTCATCTTGTAAAAGGAGCGGGTAAATTTATGGGAGAACAGGGGATGGGTGGTAAAACGCTTGGTAAAACATTAGGTTCGCTTGAGAAAATGGCTCCAGGAGATGCACCATCTCCAAACTTACTGGCTATGATTCAGTTTGATCCTCAAAATTAATCAGCTTCAGAATTTTAAAACAGATAGTTGCTATGTATGAAAAATATTAATACGCTAGCTAGAATGATTGGTCGAAACCTTCAAGCTAAGCATGCAATGATGGCAACCGCTGAGTCATGCACAGGAGGCGGTATTGCTTATGCTATAACGAGCATACCGGGTTCATCAGAATGGTTTGACCGCAGTTTTGTTACGTATTCAAATGCGTCTAAAGTAGATATGCTTGGTGTTCCTTCTGCGCTGATTGCTGAGAATGGGGCTGTGAGTGAAGAAGTCGCTATTGCGATGGTCAAAGGTGTTTTGGCGCGAAGCCACTCAGATTTTACGGTATCAGTAACGGGTATTGCTGGCCCAGGGGGTGCGGTACCAGGCAAACCAGTAGGCACTATTTATTTTGCCTGGGCATCAGCCCATAATATTTATACTAAGCGCATGGTGTTTTCAGGTAATCGTCATGCGGTACGTAAACAAACAATTAAGTATGCATTGCAAGAACTTCTAGCGTTTATTGGTTAGTAAAAATTACCATGGTAGGTGTTGAAGCAGAAATGAAGCAGAAAGACGATTTGCTTTTCAGTTAGTTGTACATTTATGCATTTAAATTGTTTGAATGGTAAAGGTGGCGAAGAACCTTAGGCAAAAGATTCGGTAGATCGTCAGCAATAAGACCAGGGCCAAATTCAGTTGCTGCAGCTCCATGCAGCCATACTCCTGCTAAGGAGGCAAGAAAAGGATCCATGCCTTGTGCAAGGAGACCTACTATAATTCCACTTAATACATCACCTGCTCCTGCTGTAGCTAACGTTGGCGGAGCATTGCTGTTAATCACAGATTGCCCATTCGGTGACGTAATCACAGTATCGCACCCTTTAAGAACAATAATAGCTCTGCTACGGGTTGCAGCAAGGCGCGTGCGCGTTAGTTTATCGTCATCAGCATGAATATCATTGAATAGCCGGCGGAATTCACCTTCATGAGGCGTTAACACACAAGGCCCCTTAATGGCTTGTGTAAGGGAGGAGGGGTCATTTTGAAACATAGTGAGGGCATCGGCATCAAGTACTACTGCGCGCTTAGTGTCTAACATACTATGCACGTAGGCGCGTGTTTCTTGGTTTATTCCTGCTCCTGGCCCAATGAGTAATGCAGAAATACGAGGATCAGTAAGCCGAGCTTCTAAATCTTCTGGTTTTGAAAGTGGAAGTACCATGATGCTAGTCAAAGCGGCAGCATAAATAGGGTAAGCAATGAGTGGTACTGCAACTGTTGTAAGCCCTGCGCCTGCGCGTGCAGCAGCAAAAGCTGCGAGTCTGGCTGCACCCGTGAGCGGGTAACCTCCATAAATAAAGGCGTGACCGCGAGAATATTTATTACTATTTCCATATGTTTGAGGCAACTGTGATAACCAAAGGTTTGGATCGTTCTCAAAGATAGTTGGCGCAATATTCTCTAATACATCAGAAGGTATTCCAATATCAGCTACGATAATTTTTCCGCAAAGTGTTCGGCCTGGTAATAGCAAATGAGCGGGTTTTTTACGAAAAAAAGTGACGGTGAGTTCAGCTTTCACCGCACCTAAAGCTTCGCCCGTATTCCCCATCAAACCGCTGGGAACATCAATGGCAACGATAGGTAAATGTTTATGGGATGCAACGGCTAAAATTTCTTTAGCTATACCTTCTAGCGGTCGGCTTAAGCCTGCACCAAACAGTGCATCAACAACTAATTTTGCTCCTTCAAGCGCATTTAGTGTTAACGGCTCAATGTTTTTAGTCCATAAGGTAGAGTGATAGCGTGCTGCACCTGTTAAGCGATCTTGCGCCCCTTGCCCTCCAAGAAGCGCTAGCTGCACAGGCCACCCGGCTTCTGATAGTCGTCTGGCAGTTACGAATCCATCTCCACCATTATTGCCTGGCCCGCATAACACAATCACTGAGCGTTTAGACCATTGCTGCTCAATGGCACGCGCTACTGCTTTACCTGCTTCCTCCATTAAAGAGATAGCAGATTTACCCGCGGCGACTGCTAATCGATCGGCTTCATCCATCTGCTGAGTAGTGAGTATTGCTGTTTGAAAATTCATGGTGGCGTTCATGAGGGTTGAGGGGGAAGGTGAGTATACGAAGTTGTTTTATGTGCTTTAATAATTGTATTTATCGCTTCAACGTAGCGCTCTAAAATACCATGTTGGGTTTGGCAAAAAAGTTTTCCTGCTTGCTGGTGCGCTTCATATTGATTTGCGTTTTGTAAGAGAATAGGTAGTGTTTCTATAGCTTGTTGAAAATTCTCAACCGGATAAAGTGCTTTCGCTTGTATCGCCGAAAGAATAATACTTTGAAAATTAAAGCGGCTCGCTCCTACCATTAATACACATCCTGCTTTAAGTGCTTCAAGAGGGTTTTGGGCACCATAGTCTTTAAAGCTTCCCCCCAAAAGCGCTATATCATTCGCAAGATAATACGCATTTAATTCGCCTAAGGTATCGCCAATAAATAGCGTTGATGCAGGGTTAAGCAGTTTATGTGGTTGATGGTTCCAATTACTTTTGGTTTGCGTTAGCCAGCCGTTTTCATGCGCTATTTTTATAATTTCGTCGCGGCGTTCAATATGCCGTGGAACAATGGTAATGGCCAACAAGCTTGATTCTTTAAGATGCTTAAGAAACATATTATGAGAAAAAATAACGGTTAGCGCCTGCAAAAAAGCCTCTTCTTCACCTGGGCGACTACTTGCCAAAATAACTTTATGAGGGTTGCCAGCCCAAGCATTTCTCAATATTTGACCCAGTTCTTGATGGGCGTCGCTTAAGGGGAGCGGTTCAAATTTTAAGTTACCTAAAATAGGTATAGGTTGTTTAACTCCCAGCGCTTTAAAGCGCCGCGCTGCATAACGGTCTTGTGCCAGAATAAGGGTCAGGTATTGCACACTAGGGCGAGTAAGCCAAGCTGCTTTTGCATATCGGCGCGCCGAGCGGGCAGATAACCGTGCATTCACCAAGAGCGATGGGATTTTTTTTCGAGAGTTTGCTACGAGTAACGCAGGCCAAAGCTCTGTTTCTACCAATAGACAAATCGTAGGTGCCCAACGGCTAATAAAAATATCGATGATTCCCGGCACATCATAGGGAAGGTAACGAATTTCAAGTTTGTTCATTAAGATAGGTTTAAGGAGAGCTTCAGAAGCTTGCCGACCCGTAGGCGTACTATGTGTCATTAAAAAACAAGCGTCTGGGTGATGATGCGCTAGCGCTTGAATTAATGGGGTAATGGCGCGAGTTTCACCTAGCGATACCGCATGAACCCATATTTTTAGAGGTGCTGCTTTCCAATCATGTGAGGGAGCTTTTCCTAGGGCTAAGCGTTCGTTCCATGCAGCGCGATAGGTTGGGTCTTTAATCGCCTTTAGAACCAATTGGGTTAACGCAATTGGCAGGTAAAGCAGGCTTAACACCAAATAAACAACGTATACCCATAATGACATAAGAAGGATGCTTTATAAGTAGGGCTTACGCAAAACGCCGAATGGTTTAAGAGAAAATTTTGTATGCGCTGGTTACTGAAAATTTTTTATAACTATTGTAACGATATGGAATGCATTCTAAGAAAAAATTAGTTTTTTAAACTAGTAGACGATTGTGTAGTAGTGGTTTGAGAAGAGTTAACGGGTATAGATAAATGTGCTGATGAAGGGGTAAGAGGTTTAAGGGGAGTGTTTAAAGGCGGGCTATGAGGAGTATTGAATGTATTAGGTGTATTAAGGTGTGCATTATTGGGTGAAATAGGCATAGTAGCTGATACAGAAGCAGTACACTGCGTATTTTTCCAGCGTACTCCATAGGCGCGTGCTATTGATGGTTGATCGACCCAGTGCTTTACAGCTTCAGTATGATTAATCCAATAAACATTAGGAGAGGTTCGCACCATCATATACGACTCACGAAATCCTTTTTGGTGAAGCTCTTGAACGAGTTTATCTGCTTTTGTTTCTTCTTCAAAGTTTCCTACGACAATAACAGAATGGCTGCGCCCTTCTGTCCAGAATTCATGAAATTTTAATCCGGCTCGAATCAATTCATTATGTTTGTTTTCTGCTTGGGCATTGGTGAGCGGAGGAAAAATAACAGAATAATGGTGCAGGGGTTGTGTCGTTATCCAAGTTAGTTCAGATAGGGCTGGATTCTGTTTTTTCCATAACGTTTGAAGTTGTTGGAGACGGTTAAACGTTAAGGGGCCAAAAATGCGGCATTGTTTTGATGCTGAGGCTAACGGCAGAGGTTCTGCTGCTACTGTATTGGCTGAAGATAGTTGAGAGCTGGGAGCAATTTTAACGGCAGGGAGTATTTTTGCAGGGGTTTGGGTATGTGGAGCAGTTAGCGTAGCGGATGAAACTGTAGAGTTTAAAGGAGGAGGAAATGTAGGGGGTGAGGTAGTCACGCGAGGCGCACCCGAAGGAGAGGATACCGGAGAAACTGATGTAATGACTGGAGTGCTAGATGGCGAAGGCATAAGAGCGGTGGTATGCGTAGCTTGAGTAACAGGCACTGTTTTTTTGATGGCAGTAGCAGAAGATAATGAAGCAGCAGGAGAAGAGGTTGCAGAAGATGCAGAAGGAAAAGGATTTTGCGGGCTTACTTTATCATTATTCTCAAGCTCTGCAACTTCTTTTTGAGAAAGTAAATGCACGTGCTCTGCCTCAATAGGGCGGTAGCGATCGGGCGATTCCCGAAAGTTATAATGTTGTCGTAAGTTTAAAGACAGTAGGCAAACATTTAACAAAAATGCAATACCATCCCATCCTAAAAAACCTAGGAAAAAGCCTAATTTTTGACGCATAAAGGAATAAAAAGAAGAGTCAGAAGAAAGCATAATACCATTGGATAAAATGAAAAGGGTAAGTAAAACCGTTGCTAGGCTAAGGTCTAAATATACAAATTATTATAAATAAAAAATACTAAAGCGATGCCGCAACTACTATAGAGTTTGATTCGTTATGCTCTGCATCAGACGAAGCTTGAGCGGGAGTATGAAGATGAATGGCTTGCCAGGCGCTGCCTTGAAGCACTAAATCGTGAACAATTTTATAAGGAACGGCTATTAAAGAAGCTAAGCGTTCTGCATTGCCCCCTGCAAGCCAAATAGAAACTGGCGTTTGCCTTCCACAATAGGCAAGTAGACGATCATGCTGTTCATGAACCGCTCCGCTTAAGGCACGCCATAAGCCTGTTTCTATTGCAGAATCAGTATTGGTAGGGAAATCAATAATCATGTCGGAGTAAGCGGTTGCAATATAATCATCTGTAATGGCAGATGAGTGGCGTCTGAGCGTAGGAGCACGCTTAAATAATCCCTCTCGCATAGCTTCAATGCCCGGCACGACAATGCCGCCTAAAAATTCGCCTTGATCGCTGATTGCATCAACGGTAAGAGCCGTGCCGCTATTAACAACTAGGCAGGCTGACTGTACTTGTTTCCAGGCTGCAATGGCAGAAAGCCAGCGATCTATTCCTAATTGTTGAGGGTTTTCATAAAGGCATTTTAAACCTGCGCATTCACTTAGAGGGGTAAGCCATTCAGAATAAACAGCATTACCCCAGCGCATTTTTACTGCTGTTTCTACACGCTGTCGAATACCTTCTTGTGTGACGCACGCGCCAAAAACATGGCTAGGAACCGGAATGTTTTGCCAGATTTGTAGTAATTTTCCGATATCTTTATGAAACAAATAATCGTGGTGATCGAGTAATACACGCCGATCACTATCAATTTTTCCTTCCCAAATAGCCCATTTAATTCGAGTATTGCCAATATCTAATAATAACGTGGTGGTCATACAAAATCCTTTTTGAGGCGAAGCGTATAAGCGTGTTCGCCTAGCGGTACGCGATGTCCGTTATGTTGGGTTACCCATAAGCAACCATGTTCATCAAGCGTATCAAGAAATCCCTCGTAGGTTTGGTCATGTTCTTTCCATGAAACAGGGGTACCTACGGCCCAAATATGTGATTGGTTCCAATCATACCGAAATGAAGCGAATCCGTCTTCCCCGAAAAGCGTTAAATTATGATTTAGCTGAATAAGTAAACGATCAAAAAAAACATAGCGCTCTTTCTCACTAAAAGAAGGCAATGCTTCCGTTAATCCAATAGAAGGTGAGAGGGTTGTTGCGCTATCTTCCAAAGAGGGTAATGCAGGCGTAATCCAGTTAAGCCCCATGCCAATAATAAGTGTTGTATGGTGAGCGTTATGATGTGCGACTTCAACTAAAATACCGGCCAGTTTTTTTCCTTGCAAAAAAAGATCATTAGGCCATTTTACGTGGGCTTGAATACCAAATGTATTCAATACCTGTACCAGCGTTAATCCAATTAAAAGGCTGCTGCCGCGTGCAACTTGATGAAGAGGTAAAGGAACCTGCCAGCCAATTGAGCACATAAAGGTATGGCCTGCTTGAGCATGCCACGTTTTACCTTGCCGACCGCGGCCTTGCAACTGTAAATCAGCTAGCCACGCATGGCGATGAATATTTTCATGCTTAGCTAAATGTGCTAGTTGCGTATTGGTTGAGTCTATTTCTTGGTTGTAATGTAAATGCCAATGGTTTTTGTGAGCAATGGCTAATAACTCTGTTTCGCGCCATAAAATAGAAGAAGAAATTGAAGGGGAAGCCGTCATAGTGAGCATTAAATAAGTGAGAATGATAAAGAAAATTAGAAGTTACGCAGTTGGCTCTCTCTGTGTGGGACGCCCCGCGTGTTAGCAACTTGCCATACTCCTTGTACTGTCTGTACTGTCTGCGTTGCTATGCTGGGCATCCTATGCCTTGATAGAACCCAACTGCGTAACTTCTAAAAATATTGATAAAGTGATGTCCCTCTTAGGGAGTAGACGCAGGGTTTTGAGATAATGAGTCTGATGCCTTTGCTTGGGGTAGTTGTTGAGTTTCTTGAACATCAGACCCAGAGCTGATCCATGCAAACGCTTCGCTTAAGCGTGTTCCTTGATTGTTTTTGACAGCTACATGAATAGGAAGCATTTTATACGCTGCATTTTCAGCATCAGGTGTCGATATCCAGACAAAATTTATTCCTGCTTGAAGGTTTTGCCCACTGCGTTCAGCTTCATATTCACGCGGATTTTTCTGAATGTCGGCAACGATATTATGAGCTACCCATCGCGCTACTATACGCTCTCTTAAGGCTTCAAGCATGGTTGTACGCTCTTGTGCCGCATGCAGTGATGTTCCAATTGCAATGGCAATAATGACCAGGGCAACCAGAACTTCTAATAAACTAAAGCCGCTTGTAGAGGAACGCTTAACGCATGTAAAACTTGTTTTAAAAGAATGTAAGGCATGAGGAGTAGGATGCTTACTTATCTTTTTAGATAAAATTATCATAGTATTACCAGCCTTTTGACTATTAGATAGCGCATATAGATAATTTTTGTGCAGCAATATCTTAGCGATTTTAATATATTTAATAATAGAGGTTACGCAGTTTGGTTCTCTCGGCGTGTTGGCGGCCACTTGCACTTGCCGTACTCCATGTGCTGTCTGCGCTGCCATGCGAGGCATTCCATGCCTATAACCCAACTGCGTAACCTCTAAGTAAATTAAGATGTGCACAAATAGTGCTGGCAATGTCTTTACTGCTTACTATGGCTAGTTTAAGGGCTAATATGCCTTGCTAGAGTCATGTTCAGTTTTAGGAGTAATACATTAATGAGTGTGACAGGGCCAGAGTTTTTCGATGTATTTTATCATTTTGAGCTACCTCGATTACTGCTTTCGTTAATTGTTGGCTGTACTTTAGCCCTAACTGGGGTAATGACGCAAAGTCTATTTCATAATCCGCTAGCAGAGCCTGGCGTTTTAGGAATTTCTAGCGGTGCCTCGCTATTTTCGTTATTAGGATTATTAGTGTTTCCTGTCGCATGGCAGCAGGCAACCGTGTTGGGGGTGTTAAGTGGTGCTGGCGCAGCGGTGGTCGCTTCTTTATTGATGCTGCTTTTGCAGCGCAAACGGTTGCCGGTCGTTCATTTACTGCTAACGGGTGTTTTGATCAATGCATTTTGTGGCGGCATTATTCAACTGATGACACTTTTGATGGAGGGCGAACGCTTACGAGGTTGGTTATTTTGGAGTTCTGGTCAACTAGGCAATGCAAGTTGGATGCAAGTAAGTGTATTGGCACTGTTAACAAGTTGTGTAGCGTTAGTGCTTTGGAAAAAATCTGAAGCGTTAGATGCTTTGCTATTAGGTGAAGAAGTAGCTTACTCAATTGGGGTTGATCCAAAAGTATTGCAACGGTTTGTGTTATTAGGGGCAGCTATATTGGTTGCCGCCTGTTTGATGGTATGCGGGCAAATTGCATTTATTGGTTTGATGGCTCCTCATCTTGCACGGCTTTGGAAAGGAGCTGCCCATAAACGATTAATACCAGTATCAATGATGCTAGGAGGCGCTTTAGTATGCATAGCAGATCTGCTGTGCCAGCATCTTTTAGTAGGCAGCGAGTTGCCTGTGGGCACGCTCACTACGCTAATGGGCGTACCTGTATTACTGCATGCGCTTATTTCCCAAAAGCGAGGGTTTTAACTAAGAAATAGCCGACAAATAGCCGGGAAATATTTAGCGAAGTGAGCCTAGCTAAACAGACAGTTTTTTCCGCTTACGTGCTATAGCCGCTACAGTGGTACTTCCAATGAGCAGCGTAATTCCGATTTCAGGTTCGGGAATGGGCGAAGGAATGATCGATGGCATATCATCATTAAGGTCAGAGGGTGACGCAGCACTTGCTATTACTTGTCTGGAGCTAGCTCCAGCAGCGTTATTGCCTACATAAAAAGAGTGCCCTATGGGTAAGGTTGTAAAAGGTATCCAAGAGTTTTCAGGCGCTGGTTTTCCAGGGTTACTTACCTCATTATTCCGAGGTTTCCAATCAATAGAAGTGGGAAGCATACTAAGTATGGCATCATGACGATAGCTGCTTTCTAACACGTGGGAAGTATGTACAGCGATACTGTCAGAAAAAGGAAGAGTGATTTCTTCAACACTGAATGTTGCATCTGATGCATGATAATGACGAAAAACGATTTTATTACGGGATTGATCATCTCCAATAACAGCGCCTTCTCCGCTACTGAAAGTGCCTTCATGTTTCGGCGCATTTTCTTTGTTATGAGCCCAAAAAACATAAGCGAATACTGATAATCCCGTAAACAAAAATAGTACAGTTATAATTGAGGCATACATAATACGTCTTTTGCTAGTATTCATAGTATCCTCAATTTAAAGTCATATAGTTAATTACGGCAAAGTGTTTTGAACACTACATAACTAGTCTTTTTAAATATTAAAGTTTGATGTAATTTAACGACGTGAGGATTTACATCATTTCTATTTTCTAACTTAAGTGGTGGCAACGCGGTTCATAGATATTTTGTAAGTGCTATACGTTTTAAATGAAGGCAACATTTTTTGCCTTATAAGGAGTTATTATTTATGTCAAAAGTGGCATTAATTACGGGTGCATCTTCAGGGTTTGGTCAGGCTATTGCGCAACGTTTAGCGCAGTCGGGCTATAAGCTTATTTTGCTGGCAAGACGCTTAGATCGTCTTGAAGCGTTGGCAAAAGCAGTTGCTCCATATACGGTTTGTCATGTTATTACTGCTGATTTACGTAACCACGGTGCCTTGAAACAGGCATTATCAACGTTACCTGCACATTTTCAGAATATTGATGTGTTAGTGAATAACGCTGGGCTAGCATTAGGTTTAGAAACTGCCCAAAAGGCTGATTGGCAGGATTGGGCGCAAATGATTGATACCAATTGCACAGCGTTAGCCTATATTACGCATTTGGTATTGCCCGGTATGGTAGAGCGTAATGGCGGTCATATTGTTAATATTGGTTCGACTGCAGGGCGCTATGCATATAAAGGGGCAAATGTGTATGGGGCAAGCAAAGCATTTGTAGAGCAATTTTCGCAGAATTTAAAAAGTGATCTTATTGGTACCGCGGTGCGTATTACACATATTGCTCCAGGTTTAGCAGGAGGCAGTGAGTTTTCTCTAGTACGTTTCAAAGGCGATGAAGAAAAAGCCAAGGAAGTCTATGCTGGCACAGTACCCTTAGAGCCTGATACGATTGCAGATGCAGTAAATTGGGCAATTAATCAGCCCCCACATGTGAATGTGACACATATTGAGTTAATGCCAGTGTGTCAAGCATTAGCTGGTTATACAGTTCATAGAAATTAAAGGTACACTATTTAGCTTAACTGGTATTAACCCACACTTAAGAATAATTGAGAGAATTTTGTATGGCAGATCCTCATGACGCAAATAATGCTCCCAGCGCGCATATAACAAATTTTATTCGTCATATTATTGATGAAGATATTCAAAAAAATGTTTATAACGGACGTCTTGTTACACGCTTTCCGCCAGAACCAAATGGTTATTTGCATATTGGTCATGCTAAATCTATTTGCCTGAATTTTGGACTGGCCCGTGATTATGGGGGTGTTTGCCATTTGCGTCTTGATGATACAAACCCTTCTAAAGAAGATGATGAATATGTTCAATCGATCATTAGCACCGTAAAGTGGTTGGGCTTTGATTGGGGCGAGCATTTATATCATGCTTCCGATTATTTTGAGACATTATATCAATGTGCTGAAAAGCTGATTCAGCTTGATAAAGCTTATGTTGAAGAGCTTTCACCTGATGAAATGAGGGCGTATAGAGGAACGTTAACCGAGCCTGGTAAATCTAGCCCTTGGCGCGATCGTCCTATTGAGGAGAGCCTTGAACTATTCAGGCAAATGAGGGCAGGGGCGTTTCCTGATGGCGCAAAATTATTGCGTGCCAAAATCGATATGGCGCATCCTAATTTAAACATGCGTGATCCCGCTATTTATCGAATTCGTCATGTGGCGCATCAACGTACAGGGAATGCATGGTGTATTTACCCTATGTATGATTATGCCCATTGTGTATCGGATGCGATAGAAAGAATTACCCATTCCTTATGTACATTGGAATTTGAAGATCATCGACCCTTGTATGAGTGGTTTATTGGGCAATTAGCCGATGCCGGTATGCTAGAGCGGCCTTTACCCAAACAACGCGAATTTTCGCGTTTGAATCTTAGCTATACCGTGATGAGCAAGCGAAAACTGCTTGAACTTGTGCAAGATAAGTTAGTGGAGGGTTGGGATGACCCTCGTATGCCTACCTTAGTAGGGCTGCGTCGGCGCGGTTATACGCCTGCATCGTTACGTTTATTTTGCGAGCGTATCGGCGTATCAAAAGCCGACAACTGGATTGATGTAAGTGTATTAGAAGAATGTTTGCGTGAAGATTTAAATGTTCACGCACGCCGTGCAATGGCAGTGGTTCGCCCGATCAAATTCATCATTGAGAATTATCCTGAAGGGCAGACAGAATGGCTGGAAGCGTCTGTGCACCCGCAGTATCCTGAGCGTGGAGTACGGCGCTTTCCATTTGGTCGTGAGGTTTGGATTGATGCTGATGACTTCATGGAGGTTCCTGCCAAAGGCTTTTTCCGTTTAAGCGTGGGTGCTGAGGTTCGTTTGCGGCATGCCTATTTAGTCAAGTGCACACGCGTAGAGAAAAATGAGCACGGTGACATTACTGCCATTTACGGCACGTATGACCCTGATACCAAAAGCGGTACGCCCGGTTCAGATGTGCGTAAAGTAAAAGGTAATTTGCATTGGGTAGAGGTAACTTACGCAGAATCGATTCAGGTGCATTTATATGATCGATTATTTTCTGTTCCTAATCCTGATACAGTTGAGGGCAGCTACCGCGACTATTTGAATCCTCAATCGTTTGAAAAAATTCAAACGGCTTATATTGAACATGGGCACCTCGACTTAGCTACGGGCGAAGGTGTTCAGTTTGAGCGCTTAGGCTATTTTTGCCTTGATGTTCCTTTAGAGCCAAGAGTTGAACAGCGGCGGGTGTTTAACCGTTCAGTTTCGTTAAAAGATACCGCGAAACAAAAAAATTAATGTTGTTTCTGTATTTTAGGGTTTACCTGCTAACACATGTTTACTGACATGGGTTGGTTTTGAAAGAGAACAGAGAGGGAAGCGAAGAAAAAAAGAGAGTTATTTTGGGATAAATGGTTTTTTAAGTTGTCTCCAGAAGCTTCCCCTCGTTACAATGATCAACTTTTATTTTTTTGACATGGAATAACACGTATGTCGTATGCTCGCCTGGCATCTCACCCATTAATTGCTCGGGAAGGTTGGACAATTCTGGGAGTAGTGGCGGTTTTAGCGTTATTGGTTCATTTTTTCTTTGGGTTTTCAGGTTCCTGGCTGCTGTGGGGCTTGTTAATTTTCTGTATTCAGTTTTTTCGTGATCCTCAGCGTGTTGTACCGCAAGTGGCAAATGCCATTGTATGCCCAGCCGATGGTAAAGTGATTGCAATAGAGCATACGCAAGACCCTTACTTGCATCGTCCTGCCCTTAAGGTTAGTGTGTTTATGAATGTGTTTAATGTTCATAGCAACCGTATTCCCTTGGCGGGTCATGTTGTGAGAAGTTGGTACTTTCCGGGTAAATTTGTAAATGCTGCGTTAGAAAAAGCGTCGATTGAAAACGAACGTAATGCATTACACATACGTACTGATTCAGGCTTTGATGTGACCTGTGTGCAAATTGCCGGTTTAATTGCGCGCCGCATTGTATGTTATGTGGGCCAAGGAGATACCGTGCAGGCAGGCCAGCGCTATGGTTTTATTCGCTTTGGCTCGCGCGTTGATTTATATCTTCCGCCTGATAGCCAGATCGAAGTGCAATTAGGTCAAATTGTTTACTCAGGAAGCATGTTATTAGGCCGTTTGCCAATAGCAGTTTCCTCATTGCCAGATAGCAATATTACGATAGCAGCTTCCGACCAATATACGGAAAAATAGGAGCATTCTCCATGAGTTCCGAGCCACAAAGCAGTCAGATAAAACCAGGGCAAGAAATATCTGGGCAAGTGTTACATAAGGGGCGGTGGCGGCATAAAGGTATTTATTTATTGCCCAATCTGTTTACGACAGGCGCACTGTTTTGTGGCTTTTTTGCTATTGTTAAAGCCATGAATGGAGATTTTGAAACAGCAGCCTTTGCAATTGCTGCTGCAATGGTTTTAGATGCTTTAGATGGTAGGGTTGCACGTATGACAAGCACCCAAAGCGCATTTGGGGCTGAATACGACAGTTTGTCGGATATGGTTAGTTTTGGAGTAGCGCCCGCTTTAGTTATTTATGAATGGTCTTTGAAAGATCTAGGAAAACTAGGCTGGATTGCAACATTCGTTTACGTAGCTGGCGGCGCATTGCGTTTAGCGCGATTTAATACCCAATTAGATAACCCCGATAAACGATTTTTTCAAGGTTTGCCTACCCCATCAGCCGCTGCCTTAGTATCTGGTTTTGTATGGATTATGAATGAGCGATTTGGGATAAGAGGGGTTGATGTACCCTTCATTTCTGTTGCTGTTTCTATGCTGGTAGGTCTCACAATGGTGAGTAATTTGCCTTATTACAGCTTTAAATCGATCAATATGAAGCGCAGTGTTCCTTTTATTGTCATTGTGTTGCTCGTATTAGCATTTGCGTTAGCTATGTATGATCCAATTGCTGTATTTTTTTCGGTGTTTGTTGTGTATTGGTTATCAGGTTATCTGTTAGGCTCATGGAGATTTGTACAGTCTAAGCGTCAAAAACCATTAGCTCAATAGCAGTAGAAGTGACGTGTTTGGGTTTTTTCGTGTGTTAGCAATTTAGCGTGTTTTATGCACTCTCTGCCATGCGGGGCATCCCATGCTTGTTAGCACTCCACTGCGTAACTTCTAAACATATATAGTTACATTTTTTAGTCTTTAAAAGAATTAAGAGCTTGTATTCCATGATGTATAAACATAGAAATTTGCTTGAGAGTTTTTCAGTCGCACTCCTTACTTGCTTATGTACATTGGCCTATGCCCAGCAAAGCCCCTATGCGCAGCAAAGTCCTTCTAGTTCTACCAGTAATAGCGATGCGATTGTACCCCCGCTAATCAATTCAGGTGGATCAATGGGTACCGGGTCGAGTTCACGCTTTGGCGGCTCTACCGATAGACTCGATAGACGAAATGAGCGCAACTTTTCTTCTTCTAATGATTCTTCTTCCAATAATTCCTCGAATACATTAAGGTTTGAGGGCGATGATAATGAAGCAGATTCTAGAGCTTACAATGAAGCTTCAGAGAATAATGAGACTAGAGACGACAATACATCACCTCAAAATTCGCAAGCCAGAGGCGGGCGTTTACAAACACTGAAACAACCTCGTCTTCCTAAAAGTGATTTTGAACGTTTTGTGGCTAGAACATTAGGAAGAGAGCTACCTGTATTTGGGTCAGAGCTTTTTTTAGAGTCGAAACCTACCTATACACCCGTGAAAGACTTACCCTTACCTGATAATTATATTATTGGCGCTGGCGATGAGTTGCTGTTAAGAACATGGGGTACCGTAGACGCTAATCAGCGCTTGGTTGTTGATCGCAATGGATCAATCAATATTCCTAAAATTGGAGTCGTACCAGTTGCTGGAGTGCGTTTGTCAGAGCTGAATCAAAAAATTCGTGCCCACATTGGCCGTGTATTTAAAAACTTTCAGTTAGATGTAAATGTTAGCCGGGCGCGCTCTATTCAAATTTATGTAGTGGGGCAAGCGCGCAAACCTGGTAACTACACGGTATCGAGTCTTTCAACGCTGATCAATGTGGTATTTGCAAGCGGTGGGCCAAATGAAAATGGCTCCATGCGGAGAATTCAGGTTCGTCGTGCTGGAAAAGTAATTACAGAATTAGATTTATACCGCTTTGTGCATACCGGTGATCGTTCGGCAGATATCCATTTGCAGTCAGATGATGCCATTATCTATTTGCCAGTAGGCCCTCGTGTAGCAATGTCGGGCAGCGTTCGTAAACCCGCCATTTATGAGTTAACTTCCAAATCGAGTACGTTGGCAGATCTTATTGGATTAATGGGAGGGTTACCTTCCACCACCGATATGCAAACACTTTCAATAGAAAGCATAGACCCTAAAGCACCTATTTCAAGAAAAATTGATCGATTAGCGATCTCTGCTGCTACACTCAAAAAAACATTGCGCGATGGGGATATGATTAATTTCTTCCCTATTTCTCCTAAGTATGCAAATGCCGTCACCTTAAGAGGTGTTGTTGCCTCGCCTTTACGTTACCCTTTTAAAGCAGGGATGCGAATTTCAGATCTTATTCCTGAAATTGAAGCGTTAGTCACACGCGATTATTACCGCCGTAAAAATATTTTAGTTCAGTATGATAATGAAGGCCAAGGTATTACACGTCGTGCTGCGTTAGAGTACCAACAAGGTCAGCAGCAAGATGGTCGTGACGATCGTAATAACCGTGTTCATGGTGACTATAATTCAAATAATAACAACTCCTATGAAAAGCGTTTCAACGCAAGAGAAGAAGCGCCGTATAGACCGAATGCTATAGACCCCAATGGCGATTCAGGTAAGTCAGATGCAATTGAGCCTACACGCGTTTTAGGAAATTTAGATACGCTTAAAAATTTAACCGATGAGGTAAATTGGGATTACGCGGTCATTGAGCGTTTAAAATACCCTGAATTAACGGCTAGTTTAATTCCGTTTAATTTACAAAAAGCAGTACGTGAAAAAGACCCTGAAAATGATCATGTACTACAACCAGGTGATGTCGTAACGATTTTTTCTAAGAAAGATGTAAAAGTTCCCTTAGAAAAACAAACGCGCTTTGTACGTATTGAAGGCGAAGTTCAAGCACCTGGGGTGTATCAGGTAAAAGCAAACGAAACCCTAAAGCAAGTGTTAGCACGAGTAGGGGGAGTAACCTCAGATGCTTATATTTTCGGTTTGGAATTTTATAGAGAATCAACGCGCTTGCGGCAAAAAGAAGCCTTGCAAAATGCTATACGCCGTTCTGAACAGCAAATGAACTCCCAGGCAGCGAATCAATTTGCAAATGCTACAAATGCCAGTGATCCTGCTATGGTTGCAAAGCTGAAAGAATCGCAAGAAGCGCTTCAGCGTTCTAATTTGGCACGCCTTAAAAGTTTGGTTCCTACTGGTCGCATCGCGTTAGAGCTTTCGCCGAATGTTGCTTCGATTGATGATATTCCTGAACTAACGTTAGAGGATAATGATCGTATTATTATTCCGAGCCGACCCAATTTCGTTTATGTAACGGGAGCAGTGAATAATTCTAATGCTTTGCTCTGGAGAAAAAGTCGTTCAGTGGGCGATTATTTAAAAAGTGCAGGCGTTGATCGTGATGGCGAGGAAGGTAGTACATTTGTTGTTCGAGCAGATGGAACAGTACAAACTGAAACATCAGGATTTTTTAGCTCGTCTATTAAAAAGCTTGCTTTAATGCCTGGTGATACTGTTATTGTTCCTGAAAAATTAGATAGAGAGACTACCTATTCTGTTGTTATGCGTAATCTAGTAAGTTGGAGCCAAATTCTTGGACAGTTTGGGATAGCTGCTTCAGCCATTAAGATATTAAGAGATTAATAAAACACACTATTTAAGATAAAAAAATAGCGCCCTAAGGTTTGTAAAACTAGGGCGCTATTTTTTTATCAGCACATTGCATATTTTATAGTTGTTACACAAAGGTTAAACAAAACCCTTAAAATGTCTTTAAACAGTTGAGAAGCATTCTAAATAAACCTAACTGCCTTTCATTATTGATGTGTTGCTGAGGGTTCAAGCTCTATCCACCAGCGTCGCGTTGCATGGGGATTTTTCAATAATAGTGGTTCTCCCATTAACGGCGTTGCTAGATTTACACCATTTGCTTCTGCTAACGCATAAATACGGTCGAAAGGTTCATGCCAGGGGTGCATCGCGAGATCAAACGTACCATTGTGCACAGGCATCAGCCAGCGGCCTTTAAGGTCAAGATGAGCTTGCAATGTTTGTTCTGGTTGCATATGTATATCAGACCATTGCTTATCATAGGCACCCGTTTCAAGTAGCGTCATGTCAAAGGGGCCATAGCGCTCACCTATGGTTTTAAAGTCAGCATGGTAGCCAGTATCACCGCTAAAAAACAATCGCAAATCACCCGCGATAATTACCCATGATGCCCATAACGTACGATTTTCATCCGTAATGCCACGACCTGAGAAATGCTGTGCTGGGGTTGCGATCAACTGCACATTTTGCACAGTTGTTTGCTGCCACCAATCGAGTTGGCGTACTTTGGCTGGGTCAATACCCCAAGCGATTAACCGGTCGCCTACTCCCAATGAAGTAATGAACAGCTCTACTTTGGGAGCCAGCCGCATGATGGCTTCATAATCAAGATGATCATAATGATCGTGAGAAAGAATTACGCCTTTAATGGAGGGAAGCTCATCAATACTGATAGGCGGAGCATGAAAGCGCTTTGGGCCTGCCCATTGTACCGGTGAAGCGCGCTCAGAAAATACGGGATCAGTCAGCCAGAACGCTCCGTTTAGTTTCAGCAGTAACGTTGAATGCCCTAGGCGAAATAAGCTTGCATCAGGTGCTTCAACCAGTAAAGCAGCCGATAGGGGCTGCACCGGAATTGGCATATTAGGTACAGTAGTAGCAGGCTTTTCAGTCATAAAACGCCATGTGATCGCAAGTGTTTTCATAAATCCCATGCGTTCACGAGGTACAACATTATGAAACTTACCATCACGCTGTTGAGGTGACTGGTAATGCGTAGAAGTAAGCGTATTGCAAGCACAAAGCGAAATAAAAGCCATAGTAGTTATTACCCCAATAACAAAAACATAATGAATCGGTCGGTTCATTGGATCTTCACGGATGACACGTTATGTACATTAGCACCACAGATAATTGACACAGCAACGCGCATTCGTTCTTTGTACTCTGCTGTAGTTTTAACGTAGTGCTTAATGCCATGTGATACAGAAAATAGGTGTCGTGCTAGATCTTCAGCTGTAAGCCCAAGTTTTTCCCATTTAGCAGCAACATCGCTTGATTGAAGAGCGTGAGTAAGATCACTGACCAATACATTTTCAAGTTCTGCTATGGCTGGCCCAACAAGCTGCGATGCAGTCGCTAAGAGTTCAGCCATATGCTCTTGTGACATATCGCTTCCATCATTGTGCGTTTTAAGTGCAACAAATACCCCGAGCAGCCGCTCTTCAATTGCCAGATCGTTACGGGCCAATACGGCATGTGCTTTGATTCGGTTCTGATGCGTTAAATAAATAACACTTTCTTTAAAAAGCACATCTTTGGTTGCAAAGTGCCCATATAATCCTTGGCGTGATATACCTGCGGCACGTGCGAGGTCGTCCATTGATGTTTTTCTAAAACCATATCGCAAGAACACACCAATAGCTGCCTGCAAAATTGATTCGTGCCGTGCAGTGTTCAACGTTTCCACAGACATACCCTAACAACCTTTGAAGTTGACATTGTATTTGTACTTTACACTTTGTGTGATAATTGTCAAGTTTGATTGTTTTGTGGTAATGCCTCTTATCACCTACTTGCGATGAAGGAAGGTCGTTGAGATGAGCTATCCATATTTATAATTAAATAGCTTAATATTTATTGGTAAGGGATAGCTCATGTATGAATGGCGAGGCTGACGATACAAGCGAGGGAATGAATGAAGAAAATTTTCGCCCGTTTTCTGGCGTGTTTAATCCACTATTGATACCATCATGTTCTGCAATGGTATCAATAGTTAAAGCAATTAAAGCGCAATTAAAGCGGTTTTGTAAATGCCATAAAATAATTCACAGAGGTATCTTGCGTCCATTTAAATCCACCCCACGGTGTGTAGTGTATGCCTTTTAAAACTTGAAGTTCTAGCCCAGCTTCACGTGCAGCCTGCGCTAGCTCAGAGGGTTTAATAAACAATTGATAATCGTGGGTTCCTCTAGGCAGCATTTTTAAAATATATTCAGCTGCAATAATGCCAAATAAATAAGCGAGAGTAGTTCGGTTTAATGTGGAAAAAAAGATCCATCCGCCGGGTTTTGTAAGTTGAGCGCATTCACGAATGGTTTGGCTAGGGTCTGGCACATGTTCTAACATTTCCATGCAGGTTACAATATCGAAATGACCAGGTAACTCGAGTGCCAAGTCGGTACTGCTTTGCAAACGGTATTCTAGTTTAAGCTCTGGAGAATGTATTTCTTGATGCAGACGTGCTGCCTCAATAACAGCTTCAGCCAGATCAATACCCGTTACATAGGCGCCTTCTCGTGCTAACCCTTCACTGAAAATGCCGCCTCCGCAGCCAATATCTAATAATTTTTTTCCTTGAAGATCGCTCGCATGGGTTTTAACAAACTCTACGCGTAGTGGGTTTAACTGATGTAAAGGCTTAAACGGGCCATTTACTTCCCACCATTGTTCTGCCAATTGAGAAAATTTATCTAATTCAAGCTGGCTTGCATTAAAATCAGAGAGGGTATTGAGTGTGGGGTTGGTTGTGGGTGCCAGCGGTTGTGCGGCTGAAAATTCAGATACCATAATCAACACTTTCAGAATGTTTAATAACGCTAGATGTATAGACTTCAAGGCATTGTTGCAAGGCCTGCGTAAGTGCATCTACCTGTTCAAACGAGTGGGCTGCCGAAAAAGTAATACGCAAACGTGCAGCATTTTCAGGAACAGTGGGGGTGCGAATAGCTGGCACCCAAAACCCTTTTTCTTTAAGCGCTTGGTTAATTTGCATTGCACGCTCAGTAGTGTAAACAATTAAAGGTTGAATAGCTGTCATGCTAGGCGCCAGGCTCCATAACCCTCCTGACTGACTACTATTCATTGCCTGCCTGAAGCGAGTGCATAGAGCTTGCAGATGGGCAATACGTTCAGGTTCGTGCTCTAAAATATCAAAGGCTGCCAAGGCGCCAGCCGCAACAGCAGGGGGTTGCGCGGTAGTATATAAATAAGGGCGGCCCCGTTGAATAAGAGTGCGAATCACTAACGGGTGAGCGCTGACACATGCACCATAACTGCCAAGTGCTTTACTTAGCGTTCCCATATAAATAAGACGCTCATGTTGAATGCCCCAGTGTTTAAGGCTGCCATGCCCATCGCCGAGAACACCAAGACCATGTGCATCATCAACGAGTAACCATGTGTCATGGCGTTCGGCAATATTTAAGAGCGCTTCTAGCGGTGCTAAGTCGCCATCCATACTATACACCCCATCTACAGCAATCATACGCTGGGGGGCAGAGTGTTTTTCTAACAAATAGCTTAAGTGATCAAGGTCGTTATGTTTAAATCGGTGAAAAGAGGCTCGTGAAAGCTGTGCTCCATCGTTTAAGCAAGCATGATTAAGCTTATCGCCGAAAATTGCGTCGTGATGCCCCAATAGGGTGCTAATAATAGCCAAATTGGCTTGATAACCGCTCGAAAAAAGACAAGCGTTAGAAGCATCTAAAGTAGATGAGGGGGTTGGATTCACCCACTGATTAAACCGATGCTCAAGCGCTTCATGTATTTCAAAATGCCCGCATACTGCATGAGAAGCAGTGCTACCTAAACCAAATGTAGTTAATGCCTTGGCGCTTGCTTCAATCACTTCAGGATGGCGTGCTAACCCTAAGTAATCATTACTAGCAAAATTAAGATAGCTTTTACCATCAATTTGAATATGTGTAGAGGTTGCTGCTTGAACGGGATAAAGTGAACGTGTAAGCCCTTTATGTTCCCACTGGGTTAAATCGTTTTGCAGATGTTGGAGTAAGTGTTGGCTATACCGCGTTATTGGTTCATCACTTTGGCCGCCCGTAGACATTTCTCTAATTCCTCCCGAATATTTGGTGAATCCATCTCAAGATTACATTGTACGGGGTCAAAATTTTCTATGCCATCTTTTTGGTCAAGGTCTTGAGGGGTGCTAACAGCCTCTTGATTAGGTTTGCCAGGCTTACCAGGAATAGGTTGTGTTGAAGTAACAGGTAAAGGAGGTGTGACAGGCAAAACAGCAGGAAGCTTTTTGGGAGGAAGGGGTTTAAGAGCAGGCTTAATGGGTTTAGATGTAACTGTCTTAAGTTGAGCTGCTTGTTTAAAGGCACTATGACGCTGATACATTTTAATACTGATATAACTAGTGCTAGCTAGCCAGATAAGAATACCTACAGCGTAAAAAATGCTTTGTTTTTGTAAGTAAGATAAATGGCGTTTGGGATGTGTAGAAAAGCGACGTGTTGCCGTAAAAGAGAGCGCTGCAGGAACCGCTGGAATAGGCAAGCCTCCTACTTCAATCGCTGTTGCTTCTTGCGAAAGCAGTTTACCGAGAGCGATCGAGGTGTCTTCTTTCAGTAAGTTGATCGTCTCAGGTATTTCATCAGCTTGCGGCGCTTCTAACGATACAGCAGTTACTATTTCATTGGCTTCAGTAGCTTCAACGGGAGTCAATAACTCAGCGTCATGTGTTACCGCTGCTAATTCAACTTCTTCTGCCATTAACTGATCAAGTTGAGATTCATTGAAGAGCGCATCTGTATCAATGGTCTCCATGGCATCTTCAGAAGAACTTACGCTGTTTTCAAGCGCTTCTTTCTCAGCCATTTCCTTCAAAAACTCTTCTACATCGATAACATCTTCTTCAAATAAGGAAGGAAGTTTTTCATCAGCCGAAGGAACAGAAGGTTGGCCCGTACTACCGATAGATGCATTTAAAATGGCATCTATATCAATATCATCTAATCCAGCTTTAGTATCGTAGGATTCAGCAGGTGTTGGTGGGGGGGAAAGTTTTGTTGATTTTGGGGGTGAGGGAGGTGTAATGACCGGGGCAACCGTCTTTACAGGCTCAGGCGTTATAGCTTGAGGAGTAGCGCTGATAGGGTTAGTTGGTATAGCCTTTGCCAAGGCGAGAGATGTTTCTACGGGGATAGGTTCCGTTTCAACGTTCTCCACTTGAAACGCATCAAAAAGAGAATCTGTATCAATTGTATCCATTGCTTCTTCAGGCGAAGCTAAACGTTTCTCTGCAGCCTCTTGTTCAGCAACTTCTTTTAAAAAAGCTTTTACATCGATAACATCTTCTTCTATTAAAGATGGCAGTTTTTCATCAGCAGACGGAACCGAGGGACGACCTGTGCTACCAATAGCGGTATTTAAAATCGCATCAATATCGATTTCATCCAGGTTCACCTGATTGTCTTTTGATGCGTCAGACATGTGCTTTTTTTCCGTTAAAGTAGTGTATCCGCCGTGTGGTTTGTGTTAGCATTTAGCTCTCTATGCTCTTGCATACTGTTTATATGGTTTTATGGCTACAGGTTTCCATTTTAGTGCGCTAACTACTAGCGTTTTGAGAGCGCGCGCTACTTTAGCGTGTGATATATCTTTATTTACGACGCAACCACTGAGTGTTTGATGTCTAACGTGTTTTTTATCTCCTTGTAGCACAACGGATAGTGCAATCGCCTCCTAAGCGATAGATTCAGGTTCGATTCCTGACAAGGGGACTTCAGCTTATAAAAAAATAAAAAGGCATCATAAGCGATGCCTTTTTACAACCATGCTGCTATAAAAACTACTCTTTTTTAGCACCATCTTCTTCCGTAAGAGGAAATGTCCCCGCCAAACTAAAAACCCATTGATCAGGCTTCAGATATTTTTCAATAGCAGCTTTAACCTGTTCGGGTTGCAGCGCTTTTACTTTGTTTTCAAGGTCTTGGCTATCATGCCCGGTTCGCCCTAATCGCATCCATTCAGCTAGGCTTGCTGCTAAGCGGTCATCTTGGCTGCGAGCAAGGCGGCGTGCTTCTAACCATCCTTGTAACGTATTTTGTAAAATTTGAGGGTTGATAGGGTCTTTTTGCATAGCAAAAAGCTCTTCGTTAATTGCTTTCATCAAACGCTCACGATTTTGAGGGGCAAAAATAGCATAAATGCGCCATTCTGAGTATGGGTCATCAGCACTGGTTTTTAAGGTGCTGCCTACGCCATAGCTAATACCTTCTTTTTGTCTGATACGCGTTGCTAATCGAGAATTTAAAAATCCTCCGCCTAACAAGGTATTGGCAGCAATCAGCGCAGGGTAGTCAGGGTTTGTGTCTTCTATAGGTAGAAGAAGGCGGCCCTCAAGCATGGCATTTGATTTGTCGGGTAAATGTTTGGCTAGAATATCTGCCGGTGCAGCAAATACAGTTTGGGTTAGGCGTTGATAAGGCGTTTTCGCAGGCAAGTTGCCTACTAACTCATCTAATTGTGTTTTAATTTTTTCAGCATTCGCATTGCCAACCACTGCCCATTCGCTATGTTGTGTTGATACGAGATCTTTATAAAAGCTTTCGATAGTTTCAAGAGTTAAGCTTTCAACTTCCTCGATCTCTTCATCTAAGGTTGCAATATAACGAGGGTCATCGATAGCGTAAGGCTGATGGTAACGGCCTAATTCTCGGCTCGCCCAACCGCTGGGTTCAGAGCGCGTTGATTCTAAGCTTGCAAGGGTTTGTTGTTTTAGAATGTCCCATTCTTTTCTATCAAAGCGGGGCGACTTTAGCATATCGGCCATTAACATCAACAGCGCTGCCATGTTAGGCTGGGTGGTTTCAGCTTTAATCACTAAGCCATCTACATCACTACTGATCGAAAACTGCGCGCCTAGCAGCTCTAATTGATCCGCTAATTCTTTATACGAGAGGCGCTCAGTACCTCTGCGTAACATGGCACCGAGTAATTCACCTTTCCAGCGTGCATGTTTTAACGAGCTTTCATCTCCCCAATGTAATTGAGCGTATAAGCTTACGGTTTCACCCCGATTCTTCTTAGGTAAAACAGCTACTTTTGCGCCATTCGCTAAACGAAAACGAACAACCCGTTGCTCAATATTTTCATAAGAAGGATCAAAAGCTTCCCCTTGGCTAATTGTTGTTGTGGGCTGAAAGTGTTCAAGTTGCTTTTCAATCGCAATAGCTTTGGGAATGGTGGCTCGTATGGGAGATTGAGTAGGGGTAAAGGTACCTAATGTGCGGTTAGAGCTTTTTAGGTATTGCTCGGCAACTCGTTGTACATCTTGTAGGCTAACGTGTTCTAGGCGATCACGATTTAAGAGTAATACGCGCCAATCACCCACAGCAATTGCTTGAGAGAGCGCTACTCCTAATTTTTGTGGATCACGTAATACTTGATTCCATTGATTAACAATAATACGTTTGGCGCGATCAATTTCTTCTTGCGTCAAAGGGGTTTCATTTAACTGCTCAACGGTTTGCAGAAACTTCTTTTTGACCTCATCAATAGACGATTCTTCACGTAATTCAGCACTTAAAATTAAATGCCCAGGCTCTTGAAGAGGATACGCGTAGCCACTGACTTCAGCTGCTTTCTGGCTTTCAATAAGAGCTTTATGGAGCCTGCCAGAAGGGCTGCTTGAAAGGGCTTCAATCAATACCTCAATGGCGGGAAAATCAGGGTGGGTCGCGGCAGGAATTCTGTAAAGCAAGGCAACACTTTTTTGATTTCCAACCCGCTGTAAATTAACAGCGCGCTCCCCATCTTGGGTAGGTTCTTCAGTATAGGTGATAGGAATAGGGCGTGCTGGGCGAGGAATAGAGCCAAAGTATTGCTCTACCCACTTAAGCGTTTTAGTTTGATCAAACAACCCTGCAATCACAAGCACAGCATTATCAGGTTGGTAATATTTCTCATAAAAAGCTTTTAAATGATAAATGCTGACATTCTCTACATCACTGCGTGCGCCAATCGTGTTTTTACCATAGTTGTGCCACTGATAAGCAAGTGCTGTCATTTTTTGAATCAGAATGCGTTGAGGATCATTTTCTCCAGATTCCATTTCATTACGAACCACCGTCATTTCACTATCAAGATCTTTTTTGGCAATGAACGCATTGGTCATTCGGTCGGCTTCCATTTTCAGCGCCCATTCAAGCTTGTCATCAGAAGAAGCAAACGTTTCAAAATAATTGGTACGGTCATACCATGTTGTACCATTGGGGCGCATACCGCGTGAACTTAACTCATGGGTAAGATTAGGAACTGTAGGCGTACCTTTAAACAAAAGATGCTCAAGTAAATGGGCCATTCCCGTTTCACCGTATACTTCATGGCGTGAACCTACATGGTAGGTAATGTTAACGGTAGTAGTAGGTTTACCAGGGTCTGGCACTAATACAACTTTTAAACCATTGCTCAATCTGTATTCTGTCATGCCAGCCATTTGGTGGCTTAAAACCGGAGCATTAGATGCAGGTGCAGAAATGTTTGCATCAATAGGAGTAACGGAAGTAATAGGAGCAACAGCAGCAGTAGTAGTAAGGCTTTTAGAAACTAGAGGTTCAGAAGCCGCAGGTGCTTTCGCTTCAGCCGTTGTTTGAATAGCGGTAGGGTTCGCATGAGCAGATAGCGAGCTAAGCGCCATCAAAGTACCTAAAAAAATGGATGAAAACCGAATAATCATTCAATACTCCGATGATTTATTTTTAAAGTTTGGTGATGGATTCATTAAGAACATTGCATCACGTAGGGCATGTCATGTATTACATTTACTGCTCAGTTGGGCATTTCATCAATACCGTGGTGGCTTGGTGTTGAGGGTGCTTCTGGCGCAGCATTCAATAAGCTAATAGGCAGTAGCGAATATTTATTACGGTTGCGCGGCATCTAGGAGCGGGCTACAAGGAGCGGAAGCGTAATGTGATTGCATAAACGTTTGAGTGAGTCATCAGTGAACAATGCATACTTTCATCGTATGGTCATTCTTTCGCTTGCTTACCATACTGTCGTTTTCGGCAGGTCTTAAACAGTTCTCGACATAACTTACACAAGATTTAATGTTCAGCCTTATCATGAATTATTTCTTTTTGCATGCCATTCCCTGATTTTTAAATGTTTTTTTAATAATTTGCTTGAGTTTAATATATGACGCGTATCAAAATTAATATCATTATCCCTAGTTTTTTATATCCCCTAAAGTAAGGGCAACCATAATGTTTATGCTTATCTGTTTACATAGCGCATTGTTAGCTTAATGATGGCTATATGCGTAATGTATAAAAACTTATAAATAAGAGACTTTTTTTGGTTTTCTTGAAGCTTGTTGCCAAAAAATGAATGCCTTCTTATTTCTTATATCAGCCACAAAATTAGCGACAAGAAGGCATTCATAAAAGTTTTAATTCATCACCGCTTCAATATCACTTATCTTTTTAGGAACCTCAGCACTAATCACTTCACAGCCAGATTCAGTAATAAGCACATCATCTTCAATTCGAATACCAATATTCCAAAAAGCAGGCGGAACCTTATCATCTGGTCGTACATAGCAGCCTGGTTCTACCGTTAACAGCATGCCGGGTGTTAATGCAATTGATTCGCCTGAAGGCTCAAAATAGGAGCCAGCATCATGTACATCTAAGCCTAGCCAATGGCCTGCGCGGTGCATATAAAAACGTTTAAAATCGCCAGATTCAATAATGCCATCAACCGACCCTTCACATAATTTTAAGTCTTTGAGACCCTCAACAACTTTTCGAAGTGTAATCGTTTGATATTCTTCCCAGCGTAGGCCTGGCTTTAAGTGTTGAATAGCTGTCTCTTGGGCATTCAGCACAAGTGTGTATAAATCACGCTGAGCTCCGCTAAAGCGGCCATTCACAGGAAAACTACGTGTAATATCTGAAGCGTAATACGCGTATTCACACCCTGCATCAATCAATAAAATATCGCCATCGTTCAATGGTGCTGAGTTATCACGGTAATGCAAAACACACGCATTAGCACCCCCTGCAACAATAGAAGAATAGGCAGGTGAGTGAGAGCCATTTGCTAAAAAATGCTGTGTTAAAACTGCTTCAATTTCATACTCGTAGCGCCCAGGTTGGGTAGCTTGCATTGCTTTAATATGTGCATGGGCTGAAATATGGGCAGCTTTACGCATTAGTTCTATTTCTTGAGGTGCTTTGGTGCGGCGTAAAGCTTCAATAAAGGGAATGGCATCGTGAATATGTAATGCATGCCCATAGCGTCGTAAACGTTGTAATAATGCATTAAAATTGTGCTGAAGTGAGAGAGGTGTATTCACTTCAAACGGCGATAGGAAAGCAGAAAGATTTAGATATAAATGTTCTGTAGATTCGAGCAAGGGCTTAATGTGCTCATTCAGTGTTTCAATGGAGGAAGTATGATTGAAACCAAAGCGTTCTTTAGCTGCTTCTGGCCCCCAACGAAAACCTTCCCATATCTCTCGCTCTTCATTTTTAGAGCGGCAAAGTAAATGGCGCTCTAAATTGCCTTCTTTACTTTTTAATAGTATTAAAATTGCCTCGGGTTCTTCAAACCCTGTAAGGTAAAAAAAATGGCTATCTTGCCGGTAGGGATAATGCGCATCACGATTACGAATTACCTCTGGCGCAGCTTGTAAAAGCAGTAGGCTAGAAGAAGGCATCAGCGTACCTAGGGTCTCGCAGCGACTTTGATAAAGGGTAAAATCAAAAGAGGTTTTCATAGAGTTAGCGCCTTATTTTTAGCCTTATTCATCATAGTATTATGATGGGTCACTGCGGTTAGTATTCTAGCTTTGCCATTCAATAATGTGGGCGTAGTGCGTAATCAAAATAACAATCCCAAACGCAATACGATACCAAGCAAATGGAACAAAATTATGTTTCGATACCCAAGAAATCAGCATTTTAATAACAATCCAGGCGCTAATAAATGAAGTTAGCGTGCCTGCTAATAAAATTCCTGTATCGCTACTTACAAAGTCATGCCTAGCTTTCCAAAGCTCGTAAAGTGAAGCTAATAACAAGGTAGGAATCGCTAGAAAAAAAGAAAATTCTGTGGCTAAAGGGCGAGAGAGTCCTAATACCATTCCGCCTATAATGGTAGCACCTGATCGGGATGTACCAGGAATAAGCGCAAGCGCTTGAAAAAACCCCAACTTAACGGCATCGGTAAGCGTAATTGATTCTAAACGGGCCTTGGTGGTTTTATGAGGTGATTTTAATTCTCTGCGCTCAATCCATAAAATAATAAGTCCTCCAATAATAAAGGAGGTAGCAACAGGAATTGCATGAAATAAATAGGCTTTAATGGCTTTATGAAAAAGCAGCCCTAAAATGGCAAGCGGTAAAAAAGCAATGCTTAAACTAAGAAATAATTGGCGTTGTTCTCGAACATCTTGCGCAGAGCCTTTGCCTAGAACGCCTTTAAATAAATGCGATATTCGTTGTAAATAAATAATACAGACCGCAAAAATAGCTCCTGATTGAATAACAACTTCAAAGAGTTTTGCTTGAGGGTAATTAAAGTGCAGTAATTGCTCTGCCAGGATAAGATGCCCGGTGCTAGAAATAGGTAAAAATTCGGTGAGTCCTTCTACCAGCCCCATGATAAGGGCCTTTAACATAAGCTCCATAATATGTGATTTCGCTTTCGCTATAAAAGACTTACTCTACCTCAAAGCGCTTGATGAGATACAGTGTGTTTGTAAAATTTTTAAATACTGATAATTCGATAACAAAAGGAAGAGTAGGATTTTCCTACTCTTCCTGAGGTACAGCTAACGGTATAGTCAACTAGCGTTTTTTATGTTTACGTGCATGATGTGCATGGCTGTTACGCTTTTTTGAATGGTGATGCGCCGCTGATTTTGATTTACGGCTATGCGCATGTTTAGCGTGTTTAGATTTTTTGGAGTGCTTATGGTGAGTGTATCTCGAGCGCTTAGCGTGTCGATGATGTTTTCTAGCGTGCCCGCGGAATTTTTCTGTAATCGTTCCTGAATCACTTGCGCTATCAGTTGGCGGGGTAGAAGCTCGAGCGGTGCTGCGGTGGTGTCCGCGACGCTTTTGATCGCGCTCTAAACGATCCAACATGTCATAGTAAGCAGGGTTGCTTGAACGATCATACGCTGACCGTAGGCGGCTGCGTCCTTCTTCATTGCCTGCAGAGGGAGTCGCTGCGTTGCCGGGAGGCATTAGAGGGTCATTTCTACGTGTATCAGGGGTAGAAAATGAGCTGCGTCCCGTTAGCGGTAAACTCTCTGATTCAGTATGATCTGCTGCACTTTGTGCAGATAAGTTTGAACTATAAAGCGTGCAGCATATCAACGCAATATGAAGAAAAGAAGAGAAACGTGAGGGTTTCATTCGTACTCCATTTAAACAAAAAAACGGCAAAAAGATAAGGCTATATGCCCTATACCTATTCATAAAGTTTTTCTAACTATCTCTCATGCAGTTTCTAAACGTCTCATGGGGGAATGAGGTTGGCGAATAGCAAAGGGCTACGCTACGATAAGTTATCTAAATAGCGCTCGGCATCAAGTGCAGCCATACATCCTGTTCCTGCACTAGTAATGGCTTGCCGGTAAACATGGTCCGCCACATCTCCTGCTGCAAAAATACCTTCTACGCTGGTAGCTGTTGCATTACCCTCCGTACCGCTATGTACTTTAAGGTAACCATTATGCATCTGAAGTTGGCCTTCAAATAGCTGGGTATTAGGCGTATGTCCAATCGCAATAAATACACCTTGAACGGCAAGCTCTTGTGTTGAGTGATCGTGGGTTGAGCGAATACGAATGCGATTGACGCCTTTATTGTCGCCTAATACCTCATCCAACTCACTATGCCAACGAATTTCAATAAGGCCCTCTTCAACTTTTTTGTTAAGCTTATCAATCAAGATAGCTTCTGCCCGAAAACGGTCACGGCGATGAATAATCGTTACTTTTTTAGCAATATTGGCAAGATATAAGGCTTCTTCTACCGCAGTATTGCCCCCGCCGACAACGGCTACATCTTGGCCTTTATAGAAAAAACCATCACAGGTGGCACACGCTGACACACCTTTTCCAGCAAAGGCTGCTTCAGAAGGAATACCCAGGTATTTAGCAGAAGCGCCTGTAGCAATGATAAGGGCATCACAGGTATAAACTCCGTTATCTCCTTCAAGCTTGAAAGGCCGCTCTGAAAGCGTTACTTTATTGATGTGATCAAACACACATTCTGTTTCAAAACGCTCTGCATGCAGGCGAAAGCGTTCCATCAGTTCAGGCCCTTGCACTCCGGCGGCATCAGCAGGCCAATTATCAACATCTGTAGTGGTCATTAACTGACCACCTTGTGCCATTCCTGTAATTAATAATGGTTTAAGGTTAGCACGGGCAGCATAAACCGCTGCTGTGTAGCCAGCCGGCCCAGAACCTAAAATCAATAAGCGGGAATGGCGTTGAGACATAGAAGTATCCTTTAAAAACAAACTAAACATATATTAGAGTGTAGTACTGTGAGTTGTTGACGACATCAGCAAAAAAACGTTAAGAAAAAACTGATATCGCACATTTTGCATATTTTTCACATAACTAACGAAGCCATACTATGGTTCACAACAAGCTGCAAGTGTATTAAATTTAGAAGTTATGCAGTTGGCTCTCTCTTCGTTATGGCAACTTGCCGTACTACTTGTACTGTCTACGTTGCCATGCGGGGCATCCGCTCAACTGCGTAACTCCTAAAATTAACATTACGCTCTATAAAACTTGAGAAATATTATTTTCAATATGACGAATTTTTTCACGCAACGCTGTAGGCTCGATTAAAGGTTTAGCCGCTTGTAAATCGATAAGTTCTACTGCTAACTGCAGGCCTGCCAAAATAGCAATGCGTTCCATTCCGGTTGTATGCCCTGCATTTCGTAGGGAAGTAATTTTCTGTTCCAGCATGTCGGCAGCGGCTTTAAGTTTAAGCTGTTCTTCAGGTTTACACGAAAGTAAAAATTCACGTTCCATAATATGAAGTGAAACTTGTTGATTTTGCTGGGTAGTCATAGTCGAAATATCCTGTCATTTAACTCTAAGGGTTGACGCTAGCAGTAGCGTCGTCGTGATATAACTAGCATTCTATAAAAACAACTTAATTTGGTAAGGTATGTAACAAGGTTCCAATACGCTGTGAAGCTTGCTCGATCTTTAATTCAAGCGCCTGCTTTTCAGCATTCAGGGCTTGTTTTCCAGCGTTTAAGCTTTGTTTGTCAGTCTCTAGGCTTTGTTTATCTGCTTTTAAAGTCTCTATTGTTGCTTTAAGCTGATTATTTTCTGATTGAAGCGATTGATAACGCTCTATAAGCGCTTTTAAGCGCTCTTCTAAGGCCAAAAACTCCTTATCCATGATTGATGCTCCCTAAAACTAAGGCTGATAAACCGAGGTTTGAACTGAAAAATAAAATAATATTATGGTTATTCACGGTTTGTATTTCGCAGGCTAGTGGTTTGTCATCTCTTACACTACTCTAGCCAAAGCAAAGGTTTGAAAGAGTTACCTTATTCATTAAGGGTTAGCAAGCAAACCGATTGGGCGCCATAGGTAATGGATAACAAGCCATCGATACAGAGTAAAATTTTGCTGGAAGCGATGCCATCTTTGAAATAGCAGGGCTGAAGCAGTTTAACAAAGGAGTTCAACTCTACTCAAGCTAATACTCGGTTTTAAGATAAGGATGTTGCACCTCAAGAGCACTATTTTTCGCGAAATACTAAGGGTAACGTTTGAATCAATCAGTTTAATATCAGAGTAAATAAACGAAAGGAAATAAGCATCCTATAGGCCAAAGATTTATTGTGTGAAAAAACTAGTAAATATATATAAAAAATAAGAAAAAAGCATAAGGCTAGAGATTGTTATAGAGGGCAGGGAAGACGGCGGCAAAGAGCTGCTTCGTTGGTTATAGGCATAAGTTTTAAAGTTGAGTTTATAATTAACGTATTCAATTCGTACGAGATGGCTAAAGATTGCTAAATTTTTTTTGAAATCGTTTGTATAACCAAAAAAAGCGATGGTTTTCTACGTGCATAGCGTATCAATCCATATTGAAGAGTATATATCGTGTTTTTTCACATGAGCCGATTTGTATAGCTAGCGTGTCTTTTTACTCTTTTCGTATTTGATTCTTGAAACCGCCTCTTGCCCTACAAAAAACGTATCGATTTTATTCTGTAATTTCACCGAGACGTAACTTTAAAGAAACAGTAGCACTGCTGTTATTGTTGTTTGTAGAGGGGATGGAATATTGAATCGAGTGTAAAACCTTGTTTTGTTAGGGGGAGCGGGGATAAGTGGCGCTCTTTGTTATATACTATAATATTGCATAAGCATTTATTCATCACTCGTGTTATAAGTCGTTTTAGAAAAAATTCAGGCGTTGGTTCGGGATAAGCATGTGTCTATAAAAAGGAAATTATTGTGATGCTTTCAGACAAAATTGAGCAAGCGATTCGATCGCATACCCAACAAAAAAATGGGCGAAGTTTTTATCTCTATGATACGACTCACATGCGAGGAAAAATTGCCTATCTGAAATCGATCATGCCCGAGAATGTGCATATATTTTATGCAATGAAAGCGAATCCTCATGCAGCTTTTCTCGGTGCAGCGCTAGAATCAAAAGTAGAAGGCATTGAAATTGCAAGTTTGGGCGAGGGCAAAAGGGCATTAGCCGCCGGTTTCAGACCTAATCAAATTATTTTCACAGGCCCGGGAAAATCTCCTGAAGAATTACTGTGGAGTGTTCAAAATGAAATTCGTACCGTTCATATTGAATCGTTAACAGAAGCCTACCGCCTTAATTCTATTTGTAAATTGCTCAATACCAAACAAGATATTTTGGTGCGTGTTAATCCCAATTTTGATATTCATGATGCACAAGCCAATTTTTCTGGCGGTTCACGTAAGTTAGGGGTAGATGAAGAAAAGTTACCTGAATTTATGCCAGAAATTTTAGGTTTAGAGCACCTTAATTTTCGTGGATTACATGTGTATGCTGCTTCAGGTGTACTAAAAGTCAGTGATTTATTAATGAACTGCGAATTGGTATTTAAAATGGCGCAGAACATTGAAGCTGAATTTAGAAATGTACGCTGCGATATAATTGATTTTGGTGGAGGTTTCGGAATTGATTATCTAGAGCGTGGAGAACATTTTTCTCCTGAGCAGTATGCTGAGGGCTTAAATGATTTAATTGCACTTTATAATTTTAAAAATCGTTCGTTTGTGCTGGAGTTAGGGCGTTATTTAACTGCTGATTCAGGCTGGTACTGTACAGAGATTCTTGATATTAAAGACAGCCGCGGTAAAAAACAAATTGTTTGCGCAGGGGGAACTAACCATTTTCGACGCCCTGCGGCATTGTCGATTAATCATCCCGTAGTGATTATGCCCATGAAACAACCGCCTTTTTATCGAGGCCAAGAGTTTGCTTCGGAGGAAGAAAGCTATATTGGTGGGCCTTTATGCAATTCAGCAGATAAAATTGCTAATAATGTGTTTATTAAAGAAGCACATATTGGAGATATAGCCGTTTTTTGTTTAGCAGGAGCCTATGGTTTAAGCATGTCGCATTTAGATTTTTTGAGCCATGCGCGCCCTGAAGAAATAGTGATTGCATAATTATATAAAGAATTTTTTGATAAGTTACCTATTATGACTGTTAAAATACTAAATTATCATGCATTAGAGCCAGGTACTACATTAGCAGTTTTAGGCGCTATTCATGGAAATGAACGGTGTGGCCCTGAAGCAATGGCTCGCCTAATTCAAGAGTTAGATGCCGGACATATTCGCCTAAAACATGGCACATTATTATTAATGCCCGTTGCTAATCCGCGAGCCTATGAAAAAAATGTTCGTTATATTGAACGAAATTTAAATAGGCATCTTTATCCTAAAAAAGCAAAGCATTATTATGAGGATTATTTAGATCCTATTGTATGCGGTTTTATTGATAAAGCTGATGTATTGCTTGATTTGCATTCTTATGCCTCACAAGGCGAAGCATTTATTTTTTTAGATGGGTCTAACCCTGAGGAAGCAGATTATGCCCGCTCAATTGGTGTTCGTAATTTTGTGTATGGATGGGAGCAAGCATTTGGTGTGGAGCATGATAAAGAATCACAAGGCACCACTGAATATGCAAGAATCAATAATAATACACTAGCAATTACGCTTGAGTGTGGTAATCATCAAGACCCTTTAAATGCTGAAATTGGTTATCGTGCAATTATCATGACACTAGCTTATTTTAATATGCTTGATACTGAGTGCTTGGCAGCACAAGAACACGAAAATTATAAAAAGAAATTTCAAGATGAAGCAACTAGCCAGCGCTGTGTAAAAATGAAAACGGTTTATTATCGCGAAGAAGATGCATCGCTTGCTAAACCCTGGCGGCATTTTGATTTTATAGCACAAAATGAAGCGATTATTTATAACGGTAACGATGCTATTCTTGCGCCCGAAGATGGCTATATTATCTTGCCAAAAATAGATGCAAAAATAGGAGAAGAGTGGCTGTATTTTGGTGCTTCTACGCCTTTTCCATTAAGCCATTATCCTATTTCATGAAAAATAATTGAAGGCCCTATTACTCTATTATTAATAATCTCTTTTATAAATTTTAGATACATATTTAAAAAATAACCGTTTATATTTTAATGAATGTAAAAGCATAGTTTTAAAGTCTGAGTTTGGATTTGTAGTTAATTATTAAAATAAATACCATATTATTATTTTGATCATAGGTTCTCATGATTGAATGAAGATAAAATAGATGATTAAGCATGTTATTAAGGCGAATGGTATTACATGATGAATAGAAAATTATTGTTATGTATATTTACTGTAGTAAGTAGCATAAGTGTTCTTGCAGGATGTGATTTTCATGATCGAGTGGTCGAGGCAGTTATACCGCAACATATTTTTTATACGCGCACAGATATTCAAAAAAGAATTGCAGAGCGTTGGAACGTTGATAAAAAATCGCTAGGCTTTGCGATTAAAATAGATTCTCCTCAAATTGAGTTAGTGCCTGATACAAATCGCTTAAAATGTAGTTTTAAACTTAGTATAAGACCTCCTTTATCTTCTCATGAACTTAGAGGTTCATTAGTTGTTTCAGGGGCATTACGTTTTGATGCGCCTAGCCGAAAAATTTATTTGGTGAATACAGAAATAATTGCTATTAATAGCGAAGGCTCACCTTTTGAGGCTCCTATTGTGCAGCTAATTTCAGGTTTATTTGGCGGTACATTAACGGATATTAAGCTTTATGAACTTAAACCAGAAGATTTGCGCTTTGCAGGAGTAATGTTTGACCCAATAGGCTTTACTGTGCAAGAAAAAGGCATTGAGGTTCAACTCGAACCTCATGCTAAAGCTAGTTAATATTGTAGTATTTAATTTGCTAAAAAATTATTAAAGCTAGAGGTTACGCAGTTGGGTTCTATCAAGGCTTGGCAATGCAGACAGTACATGGAGTACGGCAAGTGGCCAACACGCCGAGAGAACCCGACTGCGTAATCTCTAAAAGCTTAACTTTCTTTCGAAGTCGCTATGGGAAGCTGAATATCAACTCGTAAACCCTTTTCTGGGCGATTTGTCGCCTTAATGAGGCCACCGTGAGCAATAATGGCTCTGCGTGCAATGGCTAGCCCCAAACCATAGCCTGCGGTAGAAATTTGTGACTGGCTTCGATAAAAAGGTTCAAAAACCATTTCAATATCTTGCTCAGGAATCCCAAGCCCTTGATCAGTGACAGAAATAACAACGTATTGAGAGTGGCTAGTATTAATTTCAACGGTTACAGAGGTATGCTCAGGCGTATATTTGATGGCATTGCGAATTACATTTTCAATAGCACGATATAAAAGTTTTGCTCGCCCTTGAATAAGCACTTCATTGCCTGGTTCAAAAATAAGATGTCGATGATGCGTTTCTGCTTCAAAGCGGGCATCTTCAGCAATGGCGTTTATCATTTCCATTAAATCAAAATATTCATCGGAATTTTCATTAATTTTACTTTCTAGGCGCGATAATGTGAGTAGTTCGCCTACTAGTAGATCAAAGCGCGTGACTTCCTGTTCAATGCGCTCTAAATAACTTTGCATTTTATCGGGTTGTTGCCGTGCTAAGCCAATTACAGCTTGCAATCGTGCTAACGGTGAGCGAAGTTCGTGCGATACATCATGCAGTAGCCGCTTTTGTGAACCCACCAACTGCTGAATTTTTTGAGCCATATGATCAAAATTGCGTCCTAAATCTGCAATTTCATCACGTTGGTTATCCATAAGCGGCGCTACACGTGTTTCAAGGTTTCCTGCTGAAACAGCATCAAGTGCCCAGCGTAAATGACGAATCGGTTTTGAAAAGTACCAGGCCAGAAAAGCACTGCATCCTAAGCTAGCAATCACCCCTAACAGTATAGGCACAAGAAAAGGGGAGGTAGGCTCTTTGGGCGGATGCCTTATATCATCAAATCGAGCCTCACTTTTAGGTACAAATAATACATATTTGGTTCCATCTGCCAATGTGATTTTTCGAACGATATGAAGGTCGGAATTTTCGTTAAGAAGTTTTTGCGCGCGTGTAAACGTTATTTCAGGTACAGGACGATTCAAAATTTCTTTTTTATTATTATCAACGACATATACTTGAGGAAAGCGATCTTTCTCAAAGCTTTTTAAGAATATTTTTAAAAACTCAGGGCCTTCTTGCCTTAATGTATGCGAAGCAATTTTAATCATATACAAGCTTCGCGGCCCAGTTGCTAATTCGTAAAGAGGATACTCAATCGCTTTTTTTTGCCACCAAACCGTTGCGCCTACACTAGCAGCAATCATGAGCAACACGATTAAAAAAGAATAAAAAAATTTCCAAAATAAACGTCCCACATGTAACCCTTAGCAAAAAATATGAAGTTGTAAATGAAGTTGTTATGGGAGGAGAATAATGCAGGAAGCTAAGAAAATAGAGGCACACTACTGGGAGTTTAAAGTGTTATGAGGCCGAGGCTCTTATACCATAGCCCCGGCAGCATTAAAAACCGATAGAGTGTTAACGTAAAAAAATCATTCTTTAACTAATTGGTAACCAATTCCCCGCACTGTTTCAATAGTGCTTTGTAATGCACCAGCTTGGCGAAGCTTATGCCGAATACTACTTAAATGCACATCTAAACTGCGATCATAAGGCGTAAGAGATCGCCCAAGACCATTTTCTGAAAGTTCTTGCTTGCTGACAATACGCCCTACATTTTTAATAAGAACTTCAAGCAGATTAAATTCAGTACTGGTGAGATTAATAAGCTGATCGTTCCAAAATGCTTTACGTTTTTCAGGCCAAATTGAAAGCGCTCCGGCAGTGATATGGCCATCTTCATTCGATTGACCTTGCACACGCCGTAAGATAGCGCGTATTCGTGCAGTAAGTTCACGAGGTGAGCAAGGCTTAGGAACATAATCATCAGCGCCGAGTTCTAAGCCAATAATGCGATCAACGTCATCATCTTTTGCAGTAAGCATAACTACTGGAATACGACTTTGCTGGCGAATACATCGTAAGGCTTCAATACCATTCATGCGTGGCATCATGACATCAAGCACCACCAAGTCATAAGAGTTGGCAAAAACGCGTTCAAGCGCTTGCTCGCCATCTTGGGCTGTTTCAACAGTAAAAGCTTCTTGCTCAAGATACTCTTTAAGCATTTCGCTGAGTGAAATATCATCATCAACCAAAAGAATACGCGTCATAGGGGGTAAGCTCGACTAAGGGATAACTTATGATAACCTGAGTGTTAAACAACAGGAAAAAACACAGAGTAGTTTTACATTTTTTTACGCAACTACTTTATAGACAATGAAAAATTTAAATTTAGCCTTTATCTTAATATCTACATTAAAAGTTTATTGAATGGCACGCTTATGTTGCCTATTCAACTCGAACAAAAAATTAAAATTGCAGGTTAAGCAGTACGAGGTGTACATAGCTACCTATAAAATAGTAACTATAAGCTTAATATAAATATTTGTTTATAAAGTAATTTTAATTTGTTGGTTATGGTTTGAGTAAGCACGATGAAGAAATTTTGAGAAGAATTAAGGGGTTGAAGTTGTCTTTTAGGTAACTTTACGATAGAATACGCACATATCAAACAACTATATGCCGGTATAGCTCAGTGGTAGAGCAACCGCCTTGTAAGCGGTAGGTCGTCTGTTCAATCCAGACTACCGGCACCAATAAAAATAATAAAGTAAAAGTATAAAAGTTAGTTGTGCGGAGACTCAAATAATTCTTTGATTATGAATTCTTAAATATTTTTAGCTGTTGTGAATTGACGACGAATTTTTCTTTCCTTAGCAGCTTTAATTGCTATCTTACTCCTATTTTCTCTCAGCTCTCTATTTCTCTACCAACCTATCTGAATAAGGCTCCTAAGAGAAATCAACTTTCTACCTCTAGTCGAAAATTAGCAATTAAAAAAGGTTCAAATACCTTATTTTATAAGTCTGATAGACAGGTAGTGAGTTACTTAGAGTTAATGGGGCTTTGTTGCAAAACTATAAAAACGATATTTTTATGGGTTTAAAATTGTTATTTTATAAAATATTTCAAAGTGCATTTTTATCAAAAAATCAATTTTTGCAACGGCGCCGTATTTTTTATTTAACAGGTCTTACAAATTATTTTAAAGAATATTCTTGCGATAAATTTTGTTCTGGCCATGATGCATCAGGCATTTTGGGAGATGCCAAAATTTCGCTAATCAAAAAAAGTGCTATACCGCCACCTAATAGCATTAAATAAAATCTATATTGTGAATTAAGTTTCATAACTTATATCCGTAGCTCGCTAAAAATCTCAGTATTATCAGTTTTATTATGATTTAAATCAATAATTAATCAAATAATTTTGTTTTCTGGTTATAAGTATATCATATTTCGCTATTAATTCGTTGGCAACGTTTAAACATCAATATATTGTTAACTCCTTACGGCGCTGTTGCAAAGATTAGATTTCCTGGTAATGCTAAGAGAAGTCGGGTAATTATCAGGTAGCAAAATGAGCGATTTTAAATGGCGTCATTATCGAGGCGAAATTATTTTAGGTTGTATGCGTTGGATTAACTCAGGGTTTTGTGCGTGCCATTCTGCTGTGAGTTCGCCTCTAAAGGCTTTAGAATACTTTGGGTGAAGTGACTAACTCAGGACTGAGCATCTTTTACGCGCTGTTCGATTTGGTCGGCGTAAGTGAAGAGTTGTTCTACGCGGCGGACGATTTGTTCTTTGGGTGATACCGGAACTGTAATATTAATCTTGTGAGGCCAAAATATTGATTCCCAACACCATGGGTATAGCTTTGTATGAAGTTACTAGTATTTCGTATTTACAAAATGCTAGTAACTTCATTTTTAAAACCTAAATAACGTTGATTAGTATATATCATTAATATTGCTCATGAAATCATTTTGCATGATAAATTATAAATTTGGATTTCAGTATGTTAATGGCTTATTGCAACATATGATCAATACTATAGTTTAATCTATCTGTATCACTATCATCATTTATAAAAGTAAAATTTTGTATATCATCATAGCTATCATGAAACTCATCAAACAAACTATTATCTAAGTAAACATTTGCTAGACCTAAGCTATCGATTGAGTGTGTATTGAAATGTGCCATGATGAAAATCTCTCTTTAATTGAAGTGATGATTTAGTATTGCTGAATTTACTGAATTTGTCAAACAATTAATTGGTAAATTTGGTAATTATTTTATTTTAAAATTTAATATATTGAATCTATGGTTGTTTTTTTGAATTTTGATGATGCTAGTATTTATACGATTCACTAATGAATTTACTGAATAAGCAATAATTTTTGAAAGATAAGGATAAGAAAAGGGATAAGAAAAGTTTCTTCAAAAAAATAGAAGTTATGCAGTTGAATTCACTCAAGGCATGGGATGCCGATAGTATATAGAGTACTGCAAGTGGCCAACACACCGAGAGAACCCAACTGCGTAACCTCTAACGCTTTAGCGCTTTACTGCATCTTAATATTATGTATAAATTAAATTTTTTTCATCTGAGTGCGTTAGAGAAAGCAGAATAAAATAATTGGTAGCAGAGTTCAGCTTTTGTGCGGAGTTTACTTTTCGCGCATAGTTAACTATGTTCGATTTTTTTCCAAAAAAAGACGTCAACGCCCTAGTAGTTGTAGCAATAAGAATATGAGTTTCTTATTTTGTTAGCTTTGAAAAATAGAGTTCAATCAAGCGATATTAATCGTTTGATATATGAATTATATCTAAGCGTCTTCAACGATTTGTTGACGAGTTATGATAAAATTTAGTCTGTGATTTTGCTGCAAGATAAAAGAGTGCGGTGCTTGAGTGGTGTATCAAGTATTTGAGAAGATAGCATGCCGAATAGTTAATGGCCTTTGTCAAAATTGCTAATTACATTAAGAAAGTTATAGGTCATGAGGTTTAGGTCAGTATTTGAATGGTGCTTAATACTTTTAGGTGGAGGTATGCTGTTTGTTTTGATCAGCGAAATTGTTGCAGCGCCGCCTGTGCCAGACTCCTCGTGGCCTTCACAAACGTTATACCAAGAAATTTCTTCTATTAATCCTGGCAATCATTCGCATAAGTAATGACACTGAAAATGTAAGCATGCGTTTAAAAAATAATTAAAATTATAAGAATAAAATAATGTGTTCAAGAAAAAATAAAGCGTGATAGAACCTTAGGTTTAAATAAACCTATTTTTTAAATAATTATTATTAAAGTTTATTGTTGGCTAGAAGAAGCTTCTAGAATGGTTTTTAGAGGCGCGTTTGCAGTAGCTTGGCGACATTGATGATAAAGCGTTAACCAATAATCTCTTCCCTTTTTATTATCATCACCTTCATTGTGTTCTTCAACTGCAATGGTAATCATAAGATCAAAAGCCACTCTAGCCTCGGTATCGGTAAGAATTTTTTTTGGTTCATCATTCATCGGTGTGTTTCCTAATAAAAGGGCTAAAAAATAGCTATAAAAGATTAAGGAAGTTATCTAAAAATACGATATTTTTGCTATTAACACTAAAGTGCTGATACAAAAGAATGGTAACATTGTTTGCTTTTTAGAAGTTATAAAAACCGTAATTTGAAAGCTGATTTTAAAAATCTGTTATGCTAAGTTATTTATGTGGGCTACTCAGAAAGAGAGCGATTTACATGACATTTGATGATCAAATGATGCAAGCCATTAGAGATACCATGCCAACTAATAGTGATATTCGTGTTGCGCGCGGAATAGAGCTAGTAAAATACCATGTTTCTTGGAAGCTGAATAATGATCCAGAACGCCCCCATAAAATGTCTAAAACCATCTCCATTTGTTTCTCTCCCCAGGCTATAGAAGAGTTTTCTAATGTTCCTGCTGCGCAACAAGAGTCTGTGTATAAGCGCATTACTGCATTTCTTGCTGAGAATCTCGCTAAGTTTGATCCCCAGCACGATGCTTCAAAAAATGAGGCTGCTCCTTCTGAGCAATGGGTAATTAGCCCCGCTGTTGTATTAGGCTAGTATTGTATTATTTGGGGTTTTTGAGCCTCAATTGAGTCACACTATAATGCGTTAAACTGACTCTATTTTGGCAGCCTTGTGTGTATGTGCTGCCACTGCCATTCCTGAGCCTATAATTACGAATGATCCAGCCACACATGCCCATGTTGGAACCTCATGCCAAATAAGATATCCGAACAAGGCACCTGAAATAATCTGAGTATAGTGAAACTGCATCACGGTAGCGGCCTTTGTTAAATTTAAGGCCTTGTATTGCCAGATATTGCCGGCTAGAGCAAAAAATGCCATACCAATTAAAATTAAAAGAGTATTGGGATCAATCGCCTTAAGAGGTTGAAAAAGCATAAATAGCCCGCATAGAAGCGTGCTGCACAAAGCCTCGATAAAAGCTAAACTATTTGTCGATTCTGATTGTGTCATAACGCGTAACCATACAGTGTTAACCGCAAAACAGGTTGTGTTTGCGAGAGCCGCCAGATAACCGATCCAACTACCTTGTACATCTTGCTGGAATGGATTGATAGCTAATAAAACCCCCGAAAACCCCGCCATAATTGCAACTGCACTAACAAAACCTAATTTTTCGTGCAAAAAAATCTTAGCTAGCAAGGCAACGATGAGCGGTGCTACAAAAACGATGACATAAAACGGGACAAGCGGCAGATGATTTAGCGCAATAACTAGAAAAATATTTTGACCAAATACTAATAAAGCACGCACGCTTTGTTTCCACAAACAATTTGGCCAAAGTGATTTGATGCTTTCTTTACTATACATGACCATGATTAGTATAAATAAAACGGATGTAATACCAAGAAACGCAACTATTTCATAGGGCGGCAAATGGGCTTCCCCTGCGAGTTTCATTAACACATCTGCAACAACCCATGATGTAAAAGACGCAAGTGCAAAGCCAATAGCGCGTAGGTAACTGTTTGTGTGAATCATTGAATTAGTCAATCTGTAGAAATAAAAGGGTAAGTGATGTGAATAAGATTTTATTTTTTTATAGCGGCTGATAGCGTTTTTAAAGGCTGTCTTAAAGAATTTTTATTTCATGCGCTCTTATTATTAAGGTAGTTTGCATAAATCGTTTTTCGAGCTCCTTACGATAGTTTTTCCACCATTCGGTATCAAGAAGGGGGGTCATAATTTCATAAATGACTACATCATCTTGCACAGTATGTTCTTTACTTTCTTGCCAGAGCCCTTTTGCTGGCGCTTGAGTATAGGCAGTTAAGCCTCCAAAATGTGCGACTACTTCATTTTTAACTTCTTCATAAAGTTCTTTAGGAAAGTGTGCATGTTTGTTACTGTAAAGAGGTAGGAGCATTTGTATTAGAAACATAGACGTTCTTCTCAATAGTAAAAATAAGTAACGATATCGCTTAAAATTATTGCCATTTATTTTAATGTTAAAAAATGCTATGAAAATAAATATATAGTAAATGTATTACTATGGAATTTAAAAATATCGAAAAATTACTCATTAACATCCCTTTATTATTTACTTTCTCTGTTCGTTAAAGGCACAGCATAAAGGTTTTAAGCGATTTTTTAAGCCAATGAATGTAAAAAGAAAGGGGTGATTATGGATATTTTTAATACGAATGCCGCTCAACCACTGGTTAAAAATCGTAGCCTGGAGTATTTAAGTACTGATATCTCTGCCTTACAAGCCATTTCTCAAGCTGCTATTAACGTTGAGCTGTTTACGATTCCTCTTTATATGGTTACGCTGTATTCAATTCAGGGTACACACCAAATAAACTCAAAGGGCATTACGTATTATAAAGGGCGCCAGTGGCCCGGGTCTTCTACCAAGGCTAAACCTGATACCGCGAATGCGAAATCGTTTAACTGCATTTTTAGTGTATTTATTCAAGAGATGCTGCATTTGCAAATGGCTTCTAACCTTGGCACAGCTATTGGCATTACCCCTGATTTTACCAGTTTGGCTCTGCAAACACCTGATCACGGTTGGCATTGTTATGGTAAAGATAAAAGCATTATTCCGCATATTGTCGATTTAAAAGATACAAATCGCTATAAAAATGTGCGGGTAAATACAGAAGCGCTAAATGAAAACCAAGTGAATCTTTTTCTAGCGATTGAGCAGCCTGAGCAAGATGCGCGAAAAGAATTAGAACACTTAGGGCCTGTGATGAAAGAAAAATATTTTCCCACAGTACCGTTTAAAAACTGGCAACCTGATTACACAGAAAATAATTTGCCATTGTTTGGAACCATTGGGTGGATGTATGAGTGCTATGCACAATATATTAGTATTGAATACACCGATGGAGAAAGCTTGTGGGATAAGGTTTTTAAACTAGATTCAGTTCAACAAGACATGTTTAATTCCAAAGTGAGTGGGCATCCTTACATGGAATTCCCCAAATTTGATACGCTTTTCACGCCAGAAGATAAAGCCGCTGCTTTATCTTTGCATGTATCTTTCAATAAAGCGATTGATATGATGAGTGCGATTACAGATCAAGGGGAGGGTAGCAGTCTTAACATTAGCCGTTACCGTAAAGGAGGCACTGTATTAAAAAGCGTGCAGGCTAAGTATCAAGAAGATGATAAAGCATTGGAAGGAGATTACCCCTCCTACGACAATACAGGATTGCCTGCTAAGTCTAGCGATGCTGTCGCACGTTATGATAGTACGAGTAAAGATCACTATGAACGTTTTGCAGAAATAAAAGCGCTTCTTCCCAGTGTAGTGACATGGGAGCAATGGCATGCACAAGGAAAGACCTGGCATAAAGACGATTTGATTAACGAATTGTATGATGCTTCTACAGCGCCTAAAAATATTCCTACACCTGATGATATGGCGGGAGCGCTTAATCGGTTAAAAGCAGATGAAGCCACTATGCTTCCCACCTTAAGTAAAATTTCGGTAGGGGCTATTGCGGGTATTACCACTGTATTAGATGATTACTGGAAAGATCAATCATCACAATTTCCGTATCCCTCGATGGTAGGTTCAGGCGATAGAGTTTCTATTTGCTGGGCAATATTTGGAAAAGCGCCTGATTTATCAGTAGGGGTAGGTGCACCGGTAGAAGGAAAACTGTATCACGCTTGCCAAGGTTTGAGTCTGGATGGAAGCGATGCCAGCAACTGTGCTGCAATTGAGGTTTACCATAGCTGCCGTGGCTCAAATGGTTGCCATGCTCAAGGGGGCTGCGGGTTTGCACAGCTGGATAGCGGCGGGGGTTCATGCGGTAGCGCTTCATGTAGCGCGTTACGTGTGAAAGCGCCTATATTGGGTAAAGGAGGAGAAGTGTTATGCGGCGGGCCGACTCCCCCTACACCTCCTGCTTCAATTTATAGTGCGCCTAGTGATAACAAATGCAAAACCTTTGGTGGTTGTGCGGTTCCGATTTCTGCATCACAACTTTTCCCAATTTCACAACCAAGTACCATGCAACTGTATGACTTCGTAGGGCCTGAGCATAATTCAACAAAAATTGGCACGATGCCATTTCAGTTAGGTGATTCAGTGTATGAAAAAGCATGGCAAGCCTATAGTCAGGTGATGAAGAGTCGAGGAAAAGATGCGGGTGCTGCTCCTGCTCCTGCTGCTACCGATCTTCGTATTGCTTTGCCACCGTCTACTTAATCATCTCATCTGAAGATCAACCGAATGACACATCATCCTACTGAAATGATGTCTTCACGCCTGGGCTTACCTAATTTAGGCCTAGGCGTGGGCTTACGCAATAAGCACCTGAATACAATTTTAACGCAAGGCGTGGGTGTGGAATGGTTTGAAATTATCAGCGAAAATTTTATTGATAATTATGGCTACTCACGTTATGCCTTGAATCAAATTGCAGAGCAGGTGCCTATTGTTATGCACGGTGTTTCATTATCGATTGGCAGCACCGACCCTCTTAACATGGATTATTTAGCGAAATTGAAAGCATTGGCAGCAGAAATTCACCCTGTTTGGATATCTGATCATTTATGCTGGACGGGGATTGCCTCGGTTAATTCGCATGATCTGTTGCCCCTTCCATTAAACGAAGAAAGCCTACAACATGTTATTGCACGGGTAGCGATGGTTCAAGATTACTTGGAGCGCCCTTTAATTTTGGAAAACCCAAGCACGTATGTGCAATTTCAACAATCTACGTTCACAGAATGGGAGTTTTTAACAGAACTAACAAAACATACGGGGTGTGGATTATTGCTTGATGTTAATAATGTATATGTTTCAGCGTTTAATCACCATTTTAACCCTGAAACCTATATTCAGCATTTACCTCATGATCGTATTGTACAAATTCACTTAGCAGGCCCTACCGATTGCGGCGATTATCTGATTGACACTCACGATCAACCTGTTCCTACTGCTGTTTGGCATCTCTATGCTCTTGCGCAACAGTTAACAGGAGGGGTATCAACTCTGCTGGAGTGGGATGCCAATATCCCTGAGTATTCAGAGCTATTAAAAGAACTGAGAAAAGCAGAGCAGGTTTTACAAGGTTATATTCCACAGGTCATTTCTTCGCGTAATTTATCAGATACCCTGGTTTCAACTCCGCTTAATTTTCATTTGGAACATCGCCATGAATCATCAGTTAGCTCTTTCTGAACTTCAATCATGGTTCTTAACGGTAATGATTACGCCGGGCGGTGTTCAATCTGGCATGGTATCTGCTGCACAGCGGTTTGGTCATACAGAACAAAACGTGTTGGTTTCCCTACCTGGCGTAAATGCCAATCGGCGTATGAATATTTATGCTGAAGGTTATGTTTTGCGATTATTGGAGTGCTTACGAGCTGATTTTCCTGTGCTTTCTAGGGTAATGGGGGATGAGGTATTTAACTTTTTTGCTCAGGCTTACATCAGTACTTTTCCATCGTTATCACCTACGTTATTTGATTTAGGTGCAGGTTTTGCTGATTTTTTATTACAAAGCCAGAGGCGTGCATCGGCTCATGATGAAGCTGCTGACACTGATTTTTTTAGGTTTCCGGTTGAGTTAGCTAGGCTTGAGCGTGCGCGAACCGAAGTGATTCGTGCACCGGGGCTTGAGTCGCAAAAGGTTTCATTGCAGGGGTATAGCTATAATGTTTTAGATAGTTTGTTGGGCGAGCTAGAAACATTTTCGCTTACACCCTGCACGCGGTTATTAGCGCTTTCATTTCCAATGATGGATTTTTGGGAAATCATGAATAGGGAAGAGGAAGCAACGCCTGCTATACCAGAGCCTGCTCCTAGCTTTATAGCGATTACCCGAAAACATTATCGGGTGAATCTTTATGCACTGCAAAAATGGCAGTATCACTTTCTTTTAGCCACGCAAGCTGGCAATATCACAGTTCTTGAGGCTGCTAAACAAACAGCGTGCGCTGTAAATCAATCGTTTGATAGTTTGTTTGCGCAATTAATTATGTGGTTGCCAATAGCGGTAGAAACAGGAATGATCGTTAAGAGTGAGACGCTGGATCAACATTCTTAAATTTTTCTTCAGGCATTGTGCGTGGTAGTATTATGTTTAATAGCCTACATGTTATAAGAATAAGATTATTTGGCTATATATTTAGATATTTCCCTTGTTTAGCAAAAAACGCTGTAGCAAAACTTTTCTAGGAACATTCTAGGTTCCCAAATGCTTATCCTATATAGCTGCATATATGAATATACACGTACATTTCAAAAAGGTTAACAAGTATGAAACATGGTCATCTATATTTTGAAATTCAAGCAGATGATACAGCGCGAGCAGTTAATTTTTACTCTAACGTTTTTGGGTGGGAGTTTTCTGAAGTTAAAGGGTTACCTATTCCTTATTGGAGTATTGAAACAGGCGGTGCAAGGGGAGGGTTACTCAAGCGGCCTGCTGAAAAACCTCCTACGCAATGTGGTACAAATGCCTTTGTATGTTCTATGGAGATCGAGAATTTTGCTGAGATTGAAGAGAAAATATTAAGCTTGGGCGGAATTGTAGCGTTAGAAAAATTTTTAGTGCCAGGTAAATGTTGGCAAGGTTACTTTATTGATACCGAAGGCAATACATTCGGGGTTTTTGAAGTGCTCAAAAATATTGATGATAAAGATGCAGCGCTTTACGTTTTTGAAAAGGCAGGCTAAATAAGCAACTAGATGTTTAAAATAGGTTAGGGCTACTAGCTGTTACTATAAGACAGGCTAAGGCAGGCCAAGTAATAGCCACAAGCCATACTTTACGCGTAACAGTTTTTGATTAGTTCGCTATATAATCGGATGGTTATCAAGTCGCATAATCTAACTTATGTTAAATGCATAATGCTTTCCGAATATTAAAGGTATGCTATGGTGTGGGTGGGTTAACTCACTGCGGTTAGCGCTCTAATACGTAAGAATTTATATTTGGTTCGCAAGGATAGAACAATGTCTCAGCCAGGCTATACGCAAAGCGCCTTTCTTTCCCTACCTGGTGCTGAGGAAGAGATTAACGATAAGCGTAAACTATGGAAGACGCTTAGCCCCTTTGCACGAGCATTGCTTTCTACGGATGGCAGCTTTACGCTGTTATTGCAGGCATTTTCTGATGAAGCCATTGAGCCAGTGGTTTTAATGCAAGAAATCAAAACAGCTGAGTTAGCGGGTAATACAGGCCAAGCACTAAAACTTCAATCAGGTGATCAAGTGTTGCAGCGTAATGTTTTACTGAGGGCGGAACAATCGAAGCAAAATTTGGTATATGCCACATCGTGCATCGCGTATGAACGGTTACTTCCTGAAGTGCGCGATCAAGTGCTTGAAGGTACAAAATCAATTGGGCTGCTTTTGCGTTCAGTTCAGCTTGAATCGTATCGTGAGCTGATAAATTGGGGCTTATGCCAAAGCACCGATGTAGCAGAAATGAAGGGCTACTTCGATAGCTATAATAACTACGATATGCTGTATCGTACCTACCGCATTGTTACTAAAAAACTGCCTTTGCTGATCATGAGTGAGTATTTTCCGCGACATGTATTTGAGGAAAAACAATGATTGATACCCAATGACTGATACCCGACCTCCTGTTCTTATTGTAGGCGCTGGGCCGGTGGGGTTAACAACAGCCTTACTATTAGCGAAACGAGGTATTCCGTGTACTATTTTGCAGCGTGGGCCTGATATTATACGTACTGGTTCGCGTGCAATTGTGCTACTGCGTTCAACGCTTGAAATGCTTAATGAAGCTGCCCCTGGCATCGGTCAAACACTAGCCGAGCGCGGTGTAACGTGGCGTACTAAGCGTACTTATTATAAAAATCGATTATTGTTTAGTGAAACGTATCCGCTCTCAGATGACGCGCGCTATCCTCTTTTTGTGAATGTATCACAGCTCGAAACAGATGATTTGCTGCTGAAAGCTGTGCAACGTTACCCATCGCTTATTAACATTCATTTCAATCATACTGTAAAAGAAGTACACCAAACCCAGCATTGCGTGTACGTACATACAGAGGAAGAGGGCGAGTTTGCAGCTGACTATGTTATTGGCGCTGACGGTGCACGTTCTAATGTACGCAAATCGCTTGGAGTCAACTTAATAGGTCGTCGTTGCGACAACCGTTTTCTTATTGCCGATGTACAAGCCAAGCTCGATATTGATCATGAACGCCGCTTTTACTATAGCCCACCTTCAAACCCAGGCTTTCAGGCTTTTATGTTGCCGCAGCCTGATAATGTATGGCGTCTTGATTGGCAGGTGGGTTTGAATGCAACGCTAGAGCACGAAACTGCACGGCTCGATACACGCATTCAATCAATGATTGGGCGTGATGTTCCCTACAAAATACGTTGGACTAGCCTTTATCATTTTAATAATCTGCGTGCAGAACATTTTCGTGTTGGTAGAGTATTTTTGGCTGGCGACGCTGCTCATCTTTTCAGCCCTTTTGGAGGGCGCGGCTTGAATTCTGGCATAGCTGATGCGTATAGCCTAGCAAAACGCTTAAGCGATGTTATCGAAAAGAAAGCACTGCCAGAGATGCTTGAGCTTTACAATACTGAACGCCAAGCTGCTGCTATCGAAAATCTTGCTGCAACCTCTCGCGTATTACGTATATTAGTACCTACAACTCTGTTACATCGTGCCGCACGTTACTTGGCCTTGCAAGGTTCACCGTATTTGAATTTTTGCCGCCGTTATGTCGATTCTGGCCCGTATGCGGTAAAGCAGAAAGCGATTAACGTATCGCGTGGGTACAGTTGATAACCAGTATTCAAAACACTATTTTGGAGCTTACAATGTCGTATCTTCGTTATTCCCGTTCTGTTGCATGTATAGCGTTAGCGGTAACCTCATTGACTGCGTTTGCACAATCCTTAGACGCTTTATCAAACAAAGAGGCAAATGCCGGATTAAAAGCGGCCCTTGAGAAGGGGTCTAGTATGGCTGTTGCGAAGCTAGGTATTGAAAACGGATTTTTGAATAACGAAAAAGTAAAAATTCAGCTGCCGGGCATTTTACAACAGGCACAGCCTTTACTAAAAATGACAGGCAGAGGCCAACAATTAGATGACTTGGTGCTTTCAATGAATCACGCGGCAGAATCTGCTGTGCCGCTTGCAAAGCCGCTGTTGATGAACGCGATAAGATCGATGTCGGTAACAGATGCCAAAAATATTTTAACAGGCGGAGATACATCGGTGACAGAGTTTTTTAAAGAAAAAACAGCTGATTCGTTATCTCAAAAGTTTTTGCCTGTCGTAAAAAAAGTAACCGATCGCACGCATGTATCATCGCAATACAATAGCGTTATGAAGCAAGCATCGCAGTTTCGCGTAGTGTCAGAAAAAAATGCTACGGTAGAGGCGTATGTTACCCAGCGTACTTTAGAGGGGCTGTATTTTATGATTGGAGAAGAAGAAAAGGCTATTCGGCAAGATCCTATTGGTACAGGCAGCGCGATTATTGGAAAAGTTTTTGGCATACTCAAATAGGGTTTGTTAGAAAAATAATCTAATGAACTACCAGGCAATAGCGGCAAGCAATAGTAGTAAGCAAACAACGAGTAGTTAGTAAACTAAATGAGTAAAAAGAAGAGCCTCGAGCCTCTGAGGTGGCTGTTATTTTTTATAAGATGAGCAAGTTCAATGAGTAGTTTTAGTGTGTTTGTTTAGAGGCTCTGAATTGGTAAAATTGGTAATTTGTGCTATGGTATACGTTATTCAGTCTTTATTCATACTAAAGAAAGAGATCATTCATGGCACATGTTCTAAAACCAGGAATTTTTTTATTGGCGTTGCTATCAACTGGCTTTTTGAATGCTCAAGGAGTGGGTACAGGTACTGGCGGTTTAAGTTCAGGCGGTATGGGAGTAAACGGAACAAGCACAACTGCAGTAGGTACATCTGTTCCAACCCCAGGTACTGCTAATAGTATAAATAGTATAACTTCAACTCAAACTACGTCACCCCAAGTTGAAACTGCGCCGATAACAACAATTAATAATAACGGCAGCAACCCAACAGGTACCACAGGCTATAACGGTACTACTTATTCTAGCCCCACTAACCCTACCAGTGGCTCAATTAATGCAGGATCTACAACAACAGGCACTATGAATAATCCTGTTGCTAACCCTGTTAATCCTATCACTAATAGTAATGACCCTGTAAGAAGCTACAATAATAATGGCCCCACATATAGAAGAGCTGACCCCGTTACTGCGCCAAGCCAAGATATTTCGGTTCCGATGAGTGTACGAACAAACGCAAACACTACAAATCCTACAACAACGACTAGCCCTTTTCCTGCTAATAACACAATCAATAGCCCTCTAAATCAGCAGCCTAATGCCAATGCTCCTCTAGGTCGGTAATAAGTAGAAATAAGAGGAGGGTGATAGGATAGGGGAAGAAGCAAAGTAAACTTTGCTTCTTTTTGCGCTACTAGCACATCAACATAAAGCATAAGAGAAAATGTATGATGCGGAGAATACGACTTATTATCTCCGCAAGGCGTGCGGAGAATAGCTACTTATATTTATGAGCAATCTAATGCTGTTTTAAAGTAAGCCTTAAAATTTTTTCAAGATAATTATTTTTATGTTTCAAGATAATTTTTTGTTGGTTAATTTTTATGCCTTGTAAAATAAGGGGTTTCGGCTTGTTATTCAAGATAATTAAAATGCAGATTTAAGATAATGTGTACATGCCTGTTCTTCAGCATCATGATTTGCAATTGCTTAATCCTTCTTTTCTCAAGCATTAGAGCGAAAATTTATTACAGAGAGCGAAGCCCATATTTTACTGTATGCAACACGAAACGAAACGGTAAAAGCTTCACATCTGGCTGAAATAGCGCCCATGTTAAACAGCAATCAAAGAACCTATCAAATTCGCCGCTTAGTAGAACAAGGTATGTTACAGCCTATACATGAAGGTGCAAGAATTTATACAGTGGGTTTTGCAAATTCTCAAATTTCACCTATTGCCAAATTAAGACTAGGTAAAGTCTAGAGTAAAAAGGGATGGGCTACCTATAACTTCAGAAACTTGCTTTTAAACGTGGTTTATCCCATTTTTCTGATAGTACTATCAGAAAAACTTTACAGAGAGAAAACATGAATATTAATCCGTATGAACCACCGAAATCGCAAATTCTGGATATCGCAGCAAAAGACGCTCCTCCACTTTGGAACCCCAGTGCTGCAGCAAGTTGGAGCTTATTCTTTAGCCCGGCATTTGGCGCGTATTTGCACATGAAAAATTGGCAAGCGCTGGGAAATGCAGAGAAAGCATCAAACTCTAAACTATGGCTTTATGTGTATGCTGCTTTTATTTTACTCATGGCACTAAACGCTATATGGTCAGTGAGTTCACAAACGTTTGACGGTATATCCAGAATAGCAGGTTTTGCTTTACTTATTAGTTGGTACTATACCAGCGGCAACGCTCAGATTACATACGTCAAAAAAGAGTTTGGAAATACATATCCGCGTAAAAGTTGGGTTGTACCCATACTGGTTGGCTTAGGCGCTTGGATTGCTATGATAGTTGTTATAGGAGCGATTGCCTTCGTAACTAGCTCAGGAAGCCATACTATTTAATGAGTTAATCTAAAATAGTTAATCATTGATTTTGAAATGGGCAGGTATTGCCGATGAACCTAAACCGCCCACACCCTACAGCGTGTAAATTCCTTTTACACTGAAGAAGATAGACCAAAGCTACCAGGTAGAAATTTTTATTTTTGGCTCTTAGTGTTTAGCCTGATTCTAGATTTATTTTTCATTTGTTATTTTTGAGAGGGATTGCTTCTAACATTTGAAGCCATTGAGCAAAGCGCGGACACATCGCTGAAATTTGTGCTAACCCAATTTTTTCTGCTAGTGGTGCGCCATGTCTTGTCATAGAACTCAAAAATCTTTTTTAAACGCCGCGAAGGGCATGTTTCGTATCCATGATTGATATTTTCTGGTGAGCCGCATGTTCTCAAAATATCTTTTAAAGGCAGCATTTTAGAAGCGTCTAATTCATTAGCTCCCGTTTCTATAGAGGCAAAAAGCAAGGCTTCAAATGAGTAACAAATTCTCGCTCTGTAGGGCCTTCTACAGAAATGCCAAGGCGCATCATTCTGGAGTTCCCCCCAACAGATTTTTTGCCCAAAGATCGCCAAAGTTATATTGAGCCAGCCAACTTTTAACTTCATCTTCTTTCAGGCGGCGAAACTCTGAGGCGTTATCTTTACGATCTACAACAATTAAATCTTGCCAACCAAATTGATTTGCTAGTGTAACTGATTGAGTCGAGGCGATAATCTGTGTGGTTGTTGATACGCTACGCATAATACCTGCCAATAATTCTAAGGCATAAGGATGTAAACCAAGTTCAGGTTCATCAAGCAGAATAATGGTAGGAAGTTTGGGTTGTAATAGAAGGGTAGCTAAACAAATAAAACGCAGTGTGCCATCTGAAAAAGCACTGATATCAAAATGACGATCTATGCCTACATGCCGCCATCTTAAGCGAATTTTGTTTGTATTTGCCTGTTCAGGTTCTAATATAAAATCATGAAAAAACGGAGCTACTCGTCTGATAGTTTCAACAATGTTGTTGTATGCTTCTGTTGAACGGATTGATAGCAAAAATGCGGCTAAATTTCCGGCATCATCTTCCAAACGCAGTGTGTTATGAATATCACTGGTTTGCTTTACCCGTGCTCCACGGCTTGTATCATGAAAGTGGTACACACGCCAATCGAGCAAATAACTTAATGTAAACTCAGCGCCTTCTTCAATCGTTGGGTTATTTCGCAAACCTGATTCGGGTGCGCCAGGCATGGCTAAACTATAATGAACGTTATTGGTTAGCAACGAATATTCTTCATGGGCAAAGACAAGCCGATCGGTATCGGTGGGCTTAAGTTGGCAGCTATAACTAAGAGGAAAAAATTCAGCCTGAATATTTATTTGCTCGGTGAGCTTGCGGCCAAAGTATAAAATATCTTCAGCACCGCCTTGTTCTGCTACATAAAGCTGCAGGTCTTTTTGTGCTAGCTTATTGATGAATTTAAACAGGCTGATAAAGTTTGATTTACCAGCACCGTTTGCGCCTATCAGAATATTAAGAGGGTTTAGCTCTAAGTTGATACTTTTAATAGATTTAAAGCCTGATACAGTTAAGCGGTTTAAGCGCCTTGGTGTACTCATTTCACCCTCTTTTAGCCTTGATTTAAACTTATTATATCGTATGACGGTAGGGGAATCGTTTATTTAACTTTTCAGTAAGCCTGAGGTTAATAACTTTTATGTGCTTCGTGTTTTAGATATAAATATGAAATATTTCAAGATAATTATTTTTATGTTTCGAGATAATTTTTTTGTTGGTTTTATTATTTCCCTTTTTAAATAAGGCATTGCAGTCTATGATATCAAGATTATTAAAATATGAATTTAGTAGATAAGAAATTTTTCTTATCTAAAACAAAAAATGCTTGAGCCAGCCATTGCTCAAGCATTAGAGCGAAAATTTATTACAGAGAGTGAAAACCATATTTTACTGTATGCAACACGAAATGAAACGGTAAAAGCCTCACATCTATCTGAAATAGCGCCCATGTTAAAAAGCAACCAAAGAACCTATCAAATTCGCTGCTTAGGAGAACAAGGTATGTTACAGCCTATACATGAAGGTGCAAGAATTTATACAGTGATGTTTTGCAAATAGCTTTTTAATACGAGGTGTTATTCAAGCGTTGACGGCAGAGGGGTTTGTTCCTGTTTCTTTATTAAGGCAATAGATTAATTCTTTAAACATCAGGTTTTTTTAACATTTACAAAGATTTTTGTGCGATGGGAGACCTGACCCTGATGCCTTTACTGATGCCTTTAAATGATATTAAACAAGCTTGGGAACGTAGAAGCGCTGACTTATGCCGTTCTAAACACTATGACTACTATGTTGAACTTAAATACCCTTATGAGCCTTTAAATTCTTCAGAAAAAAATAATTTTTTTGCTGAAAAAGATAATTCACATGCCATATATGCAGGGTTTGTATACATACCTATTATAGTTCCATCAAGTACAGTAAATAGGCCAATTGATCTACAAACAGCGACTAAATTAGCGTCGATTCGCTGTATTAAATCACCTGATGTATTAGAAAATCAAAGTAGAGCAGTATCTATAACAGATAAAAAAATCTAAAGATTATTTTTAATAAGGTTTTATTAAATGAAAATTAAATTATTTATATTGGCAGGTTTTTCTGCATTACTAAGCGGCTGCGTATCGTATTGCTCTATACCTAAAGATTATGCTGGTTCAGTTGTTGAAGTCAGCGATACCGGAATAGCAGAAGGGCGTACTAAAGCCCAATTTTTTGTATTAGCAGAAGTTGATGGTAAACAGGTTAATAATAGTCTTAATGCGACACGATCAAGAAGCCACGGACAAGGTTTTATGTTAACGCTACAGTATGTAACGCACCAATTGCCGATGAAGCCTCAAAAAGTAAAATTATTAGGTACACATCAAACAGGTGCTCCTATTCATGAAATCGTCAGCCAATTAAGAGGCACTTTTTTTACAGTGTCAGGCGAAGTTGAATTTAATCCACAAGAGAATCACCGCTATATTGTTACCGGAGTACTGAAAGAAGAAGGCTCGTCTATTTGGATTGAAGATGCTAATACCAAAGAGCGTGCGACTGACGTCGTTGTATCTTCAGCGGAAAAGAAGAAATAGCGATGTTACTTTGTTAGGTCTAATTTTTAATGTGAATTGGGAGACCTGACCCTGTGACCCTTGGGACTGAATGTAATAAAGAACCTATTTTCTGGCGTGTACATGCAGAATACGAGGCATATAGATACATATCCCCGTTCCTCTCTCTCAATGTTTGATTAAGCACTTGCTCAAAGTCAAGCAGCAGGTCAACTTATCGATCCAAATAAAGATTTCTTATTTGAAAAGATTAGGTGTGTTCGATTGCGAAAATAGGTTCAAAATCAGTTTATCACATTCCTAGTATCCTGGATTCAACTGTTTCCTTACTAATAATTTTTCTAAATCTAAATTATCAGACCAATTAACAAAATGGAGATGAGTTGTAAAAAAATTGATTAACTCATTTCTTTCTTGTTCGCTTGTGGTTTTGCCAAATGCATGTTTGGAAAAGTTACTTAGAATTTCACCTTTGTCTGTTTTATTAACAAATGGGCATGAAAGCATATCTACTAACAGCAAAGTAAGTTCGCTTTTAAAACTGATTCGATTATCTCCATTTTTGAAAACTTTTTTCAGTTCCTGCAATACTTCAAAATGAATATTAAAATATTCGGGCTTTCCGCGTGTAACATAGAAAAAAGCTATAAAATCAAAATAAGTAAATGATGATGATTTTATTTTGTTAGAAATATCAAAATACCGCTGAATATCTTTTTCTGAAAAATTATCATTTGGGCAAATAACTCTTAATGCAATTAAAAGATTATAAACTTCAATACCACTTAACTCGCCTTTAGGTCGAGAATTTAATACGATTAGAGCTGAGTTTTTGAGTTGCAGCTGTAATGATTCATTTAATCTCTCATTAAGTTTTCCAAATTTATTGATTATTAACATAAACTGAGAAACTAAATATGTAGTTCGTACCCTAAAATCCATAGAGTATAGAAAGAAAACTACTTCAATTGTAGTAGTAAGGAGAATTTGTAAGTTCTGTAAAGGTAAAGGTGTTTCTGAAAATTTCCTAATTCTTTTTTCCAACCGATAGCATGATTTCATTATGGCAGATAAAGCATAGCCACTGATAATATTGAAACTTTGTGAACTTCTCTTTAACGAAATTTTTATATCTCTAATTATTTGAGTTGTATGTCTGAATGGTGTTTTAAGAATGGCTAATTGTTCAGGGGATACCAGCTCTATTTCGGTATTTTCGCTCTCATTTTTCGGCGTAAAAGCTCGGCGTACTTCTGCAAGCCAGCTTAAAATAGTTTGATCTAATATTTTCTGAACATCGCTTTTAGCAATAGTTTGATCAGTAGCGAATGGTACAGTCATTTCAACTGTTTTAGATTCATTAATATATAATTTGTATTCTTGTAGTTGGCGTTCAGCTATATGATAAATAATTGCCTCTATATCCTTGTTTCTAGAAAATAAGAAGTAATCATCTAAATATCGGCGAATTGCATATTCTGAATCTTCTATACCAATATCATTAATTGCTTTTAAAATATTAGCATCTATCTGCTGAAGAATTATTTCGGCGAATATTCTTGATACCTCAGGGCCAACAACAATACCGTTTGTTTCTTGATAATTTGCAGTCATCATTAATTCATCAAATGTTGAGTCAAAACTTTTTCCTTGATGCTCTTTTGCAAATATTTTCCCCTTAACAGCCCATGAAATAGTGTGTGTGTAAATACTAGCAAAACAACGCTTGATATCAAATTTTTTTAAGTTACAAAACTGCCGCTCTAAGTTAAGAAACTCTGTGGAATCAATAAATTTATATAATTGATTAAACTTTGAGTAATAAAAATACGAGCTGGCATATTTGCTTTCATAGCCTTCAATTTCAGGATCTTCCTCAACATTATTTTCATTTAAGTCTGTATTTTCATCATACTCATGAGTATAAAAATAAGATGCTACTCTAACCGGGTAACGTAAACTGAAACGACTTTTTCGACATAAGGAAAGAATTAAGTCGCTGTAGGAAGTATAAAAATTAGTAAAAGATAGTTGATGTGCAGGATGGATGATAGATAGATGGCGTTCTTTGTGCACACCTTGGCGAATATAGTAGTCATAAGGAATAGTGGATTTCAAACCATTTTGTAAAAATATGTTTTTCACTAAAGAAGGGAGCGTTACCGATCTATTTTCAACTATTTTTGAAAAATGGTATAAAAGTTTGTTAGAAAAAATAATGGGAGTTTCGTAGGGTAATGTTTCGGTAAGAAGAACTCTATTAGCGTCTTTTTGCTTGATTCGGATTTTCTCTTTCATTACCAGCACTTTCTGATTTTTTTAAGGCTATGAGAACTTATAGAGCTTAATCTTTTGCTTTTAAATCCGGATACAAAAGATAGCTTTGCTAAGATATCTTTCTGTGAAGAGGATAATGTTCGAGATTGTTTGATACCAAATGAGTTACGATTTGCATAAACTTGCGAACGAAGAAATTTGTTTATCTCAACAAAAGTTGTGATATCGGTTACTAAGGGATAATTATAATGCACACCAGACATTAGCTTTCCACGCCGTCCTAGCGTTTTTATTTTACGATTTTCGGTAAGAAATTTTATTCGAGCATGCAGTAAAGAAAAATCATATTCCCTATGATGATCAAGAAAAGCCATGACAATTCGTGCTTTTATTCGTTTGATCTTATTATCCGCCATGCTTACATCTATTGGAATTTTCTTTTTTGGTTCTCTAAGCGAAGTTCTTGGACTCGAAAGCTTATAACCTAGATAGTTTATTTCTATTTTAGGATTTGGAGAGCATGTACATCTGGCTGCACATTTGCAAGGTAGTTTGCTGCATTCGCACGATGCATGGCAGTTGCATCCTACATAATAACTCAAACATTTTTGAATATTTAGATTCATCTTACTCGGTAGTAGTTTTGCTATTTTCAATAAAATATCAGGAAGTTGTTTTGATGAAAAAATTATCATGTCATCAACGTATCGAGAATAATAATACACCCCATCCATTTCGGCGATTTTTTTATCTAAATCTTTAAGATATAGCTCTGAAAGAGTTGAACTTAAAGCTAGTCCACGAGGTAGGCCGAATTTAGTATATTTGCTAAAATTAGCGAAAAGTATGGATATTAAATTGTGAGTTGTTGAAGAAATTAAATTGTCATCAAAGAGTTTTTTTAAAATAAAACCTCGATCTATGCTTTCGTAAAATTTGGCAATATCAACTTTATATATATATTTGGGACAATTTTCTTCTAATAGTATTTTGGCTTGTTGTATGATGGTGTTACGATCAGCCTGCCTCGTAGAGTAGCGATGTCTAATTATCTTGTTGATTATTCTTAAGACCAATTTGTCACCAAGCAAAGTTGGTTCATAGGCTTGAAATGATCCAACTTTTAATGGTTTGAATTTTCCGAACTGGAAATTGTTAGTCGTAATTGAGTGCTCTAACCAACTTAAATATTTTTCTCTCAAATGTGTTTCTTTCAAGACACCTTGATTGCCATCTTCTCTACGAATCATTGAACGAAGACTACGCTTGGAGAATTCTGTCGTTAGCATTTTTTAGAAGACCTGACTATAGAAGTTCATTTTATAACCATATATACAATTAGAGTTTTTCATCACAAAGAAATAATTTTGCTATTATAGTCAATTAATTAAATCGAAAAAATGATAATAGGAAAAATTATATGCAATGAGAGACCTTACCCTAATAATTTGCTCGTTATTGTAACTATATTTAACAAGCAATTAATAAAATTATTTGAATAATTTTATTAATTGCTTGTTTCTATTTTGATGTCTTCACAGTGATTTAATTTCTAGGATCTTGCTTATTACATAAGCGCTTATTATGGCAAATCATGTAGATCATTCTTAATTAATTTTTATGTCATTTTTTGAAGCCAAGGGCAATTTTTTCCATGTGAAATTGATTTACTAGATGAATTATCATCAGCTAAAGATTCAAGTTCCAAACAAAATAATGGCTTGTTTTTTTGAATGAAAAAAGTAATATGTATTCTATGATTGGGTGAGTGTATCTTAAGTTTATTTAGAGGTATCAGGGACAGACCACGGTTATTTTTACAGAAAAAAATATTTGTAAAAGCATTCATAGCTGATAAACAATAGTGATACCTTGCTAGAGGAGTAAATAATGCCTGAAGGCCCATCCATTGTTATTCTCAAAGAGCAGGTTTTAAACTTCACGGGCAAAACTATTTTGAAGGTAGAAGGCAACACAAAGATTGGTAAAGAAAGATTATTAAATCAGCCCATTGTGGCGTTTCGTAGTTGGGGTAAACACTTTTTAATTGAACTGCCCGATTTTTCAGTGCGTATCCATTTTTTATTATTTGGCAGTTACCGTATTAATGAGCGAAAAGAAAGCCAACCGCGGCTTAGCCTTCAATTTGATGAAGGCGAACTAAATTTTTATGCATGCTCTGTTAAATACATTGAGGAAAAGCTTGATGATATTTACGACTGGAGTGCAGATGTTATGGCAGATGCATGGAGTGCTGCTAAGGCACGCAAAAAGCTTTTAGCTATTCCTAATACGTTGGTGTGTGATGCCTTATTAGATCAAAACATATTTGCCGGAGTTGGTAATATTATTAAAAATGAAGTGTTATATCGCATTTATGTGCACCCACTTTCAACGGTGGGGGCATTGCCAGAGGCACAAACACAACAGCTTATTGATGAGGCGCGCAATTATAGTTTTGATTTTTTGAATTGGAAGAAGGAATTTACGCTTAAAAAGCATTGGCTTGCTCATACAAAAAAAGTATGTTTGCGCTGCAACATTCCTTTATCTAAGGGAAAGCTTGGTAAAACGCAACGTAGAAGCTTTTTTTGTGAACAATGTCAGATTAAGTATTAAGGCACATTAGTTTGAAATGATAAAGCTTGGAAAGTGTGGCGTTCTTATCTTTATGAGGGCATAAGGTAAAACGGCATTTTAAGTTGCTCCACCGCCCCCTCATCCTAACCTTCTCCCTCGAGGGGAGAAGGAACGAAAAGCAATAGGCTTAAAATTTTTATTTTTTTAAGTTTTCACAATGGCACTTATTGTTTTAAATTTTTTCATATAGCGACGATGTTAAAAATTCCTCAAAATTTTCTTGTGTCGATAAACGATCAAAAATAGCAGCGGCTTGGTCAAGCGTCGTTAGGGTAGGGTTATTCGCTTTTAAAATGTCTAACTCTTCGCGGATGAAGCCTTTTACCAGCGGTTTAGTAATTTTTTGCCCATCTTCAAGCTTACCTTTTGGTGAGCGTATCCATTGCCACACTTGCGCGCGTGATATTTCTGCGGTTGCGGCATCTTCCATCAGGTTTCGAATTGGTACGCAGCCATTGCCGGCTAGCCATGAACCTAAATAATGAATACCAATATGAATGTTGGCGCGCAAACCTAAGGTAGTAATAGGGCTTTCAGGTTGAAAGTTAAGTAACTCGGCAGCAGCAATAGAGAGTTGATCGAGCTGTTTTTCAATCTGGTTGGGGCGATAACCCAACACGGCTACAAACTCTTCTTTAGCTAAAGAAACTAAGCCGGGGTGAGCGACCCATCCGCCATCATAACCATCGGTAGCATCACGCCGCTTATCAGCACGAACACCTGCGAGTGCTTGCTCATTTTTCTCAGGGTCATTTTTAATGGGAATAAGTGCGCTCATACCGCCAATGGCAGGGGCTTGGCGCTTGTGGCATGTTTTTAATAGCAACAATGCATAGGCACGCATAAACGGGCTAGTCATGGTGACCAATGCGCGATCAGCGAGGCAAAACTCTTGGTTGGATTTGAATTTTTTTATACAGCTGAAAATATAATCCCACCGCCCGGCATTTAAGCCTGCGGAGTGTTCACGCAATTCATATAAAATTTCTTCCATTTCAAACGCAGCAGGAATCGTTTCAATGAGAACGGTGGCTTTGATGGAGCCTCTTGGTAAGCCAAGCTCTTCTTGTGCCATGATAAAAATATCGTTCCATAAACGTGCCTCGATATGGCTTTCGAGTTTAGGAAGATAAAAGAATGGCCCTGCACCACGGGCTAGTTGTTCTTTGGCGTTATGAAAAAGAAAGAGCGCAAAATCAAATAGTCCACCTGATACGCGCTGACCATCTACTAACATATGTTTTTCATCAAGATGCCAGCCTCTGGGGCGAACCAGAAGGGTTGCAACTGTTTCATTCAACGTATAGGTTTTGCCATTTTGCTCAAGTTTGATTGTTTTTCGAATCGCTTCATATAAATTGATTTGCCCTTGAATTTGATTATTCCAACTTGGAGTATTGCTATCTTCAAAATCGCTCATATATGAATCAGCCCCTGAGTTGAGGGCATTAATAATCATTTTACGTTCTACAGGCCCCGTAATTTCGGCGCGTCTGCACTGAAGTGCTTCAGGTAACGGCGAGATTGACCATTCACCTTCGCGAATAGATTGGGTTTCAGAAAGGAAGTCGGGGAACGCGCCTGCATCAAAACGTTTAGTGCGTTCTTCACGCTGGCGTAAAAGCTGCTGACGGCGATCTTCAAAGGTACGATGTAGTTTTGCTATAAATTGTAAAGCTTCAGCAGTTAAAATGGTGTCAAAACCAGGCTCCATTGCGCCTGATAACTGTATTTGTTTAGGTGAAGAATGCATTAAGACATGTTCCATAATAAAAAATAAGATTTATATAATTAGCTGTTTGCTGGGTTCGCAGGGTTTGCTGTAGCGGTTCGTACTAGGTTATGGAAGTAAATGACGCCGTTTTCTCTATCTGGATGCAAATGACCATGATGGTATATGCCGGCTTCCATATTTTTTTGTACTGCTTCGCACATAGCGATATCTTCTAAGGTTAGGCAATTAATAAAGTCCATAAATTCTTGCCGTTGCTCTGGGGGAGTATCTTTTCGAAAGCGAATCGCGTATTCCAATACCGTTTCATTGGCTGAGCGAGGGTTAACGCGCAAAGTATAAAAAGCGGGTTGGTAAAATGGCATCCCTAAATTTGGCCAAGCCCAGAGCCATAGCCCTTCAAATCCTCCGGTATTCGATTCATTTTTGCGTTGGCAACTGTGTATTGAGAAAAGTTGTCGGTTTTCGATTTTATATTTTATGAGAGAAAAATCACGCTGAAGTACGGGGTGTACGGTAGGGCAGTGGTAGCATTCTTGATAACCTTCAATCCAGATTTTCCAGTTGAAGTTTCCTTTCACTACCATTGCTACTTCTAGTTCGTATTGGTCAAACTCAAAACCTGAAGCTTCAATAGTTTCTAGCATTTCACCCCGTTCTTCTTTTAAGCTTGGGGCTTCAGGGTTTAGGTTAATAAACACCATATTGTTCCATACTTCGGTACGAATTCCAGATAACGCCATTTCCTTAGTGTCTTGCTGGTTCAAATTTGGGCAAAATGGAGCAGATACTAATTCACCACCGCTGCTTGCGTAGGTCCAACCGTGGTACTTACACGTAATGTTGCCGGTTTTTTGAGCAGCTACCGCTGTTGTGGGCGTATGAAACTGAGGGGTTGTTGTAGGGGTAGGGTCAATACTTGGCACTAGCATCATGCCACGATGGCGGCATAAGTTATGCCAGGCGTGCATGTCGCCTTGCTTGTCGCGTACCAACAAAATAGGGTAACCAGCCACTTCAATAGGTAGCAACGTATTGAGTTCAGGAAATTGCTTTAAGTCAGCTGCATATAACCAAGTATTGCCGAATAGCTGATGCCGCTCTTGTTGTAAGAAAGCATTACTGGTATAGGCCTCAGCCGATAACGTGTCGACAAACGGGATAGTAGTATTGGAAGAGTTTTGCATAATCATTTTGCTCCCTGAAAGTAATTCAAAAATTAGTTCGAAATAAGAGTTTTTAATAAGAGTTTTTAAATGGCAAACAATTCAGAATCTAGGTATTTAAGGTCATGCTGATAGTAGTTGAGGGGGCAGGGGCTGTATTCTCTGCTGGCGCAGCTAATTCGAATGCATCAGCAAAAAAGGCATCTGAAGATAGTTCTGCCTGCGCAATAAAATCGCGTCTTGCTGCTGCTACCATTTGTGGTGAACCACAGGCATAAACTTCAAAGTTTGAAAGGCTTTTAAAGTCTTGTAATACAGCTTCATGTACAAACCCAGTTTTTCCTGCCCAATTATCTTCTGGTTGAGGGTCAGAAAGTACGGGAACGAACATAATATGGGAATGTGTTTGTTCCCATAAGCTAGGAATGTCCTGCTTATATAAATCTTTGCGTGTTCGTGCGCCCCAATAAAAGATAATTGGGCGTGTCCAACCGTTATCGATGCTATCTTCGATCATCGATTGCAAAGGGGCAAACCCTGTTCCGCCTGCAATACAAATAATGGGCTTATCGCTGTTTTCATTAAATTTAAAGGTTCCTAATGGCCCTTCAAAACGTAAAATTTCTTTTCCTTTAAATGTGGTAAATAAAGGGTCAGTAAATAAGCCTCCTGCAATATGGCGAATATGCAGTTCTAACTTATCGCCCTTTTTAGGGGTATTGGCTAATGAGAAACTACGGCGATGGCCATCTTTTAGTAATATATCAATATATTGCCCAGGCCAAAAATCAAGCTTTTGATTATTAGGCAGTTTCAAATGCACAATAGCTACATCAGAAGCTGGTTTCTCCAATGCATCTACGATGGCTGCAAGTTTTCGAATAGGTTTATCTGAAGCTGACTGTATCGGTTGAGTGATCTGAATGACCACTTCATCACAAGTAGGTTTAGCGCGGCATAAAAGCGCGTAGCCCTGTAACTTTTCTTCTTCTGTGAGTGTTTCGGGCTGATGATCTCCGTAATCCACGGTGCCTTCGAGAATTTTGGATTTGCAGCTTCCACATTTTCCATTCCGGCAACTATGGGGCAATACCAGGTTTGCTGCTAAAGCAGCTTCCAGAATCGTATGTTGGGTATCGCAATGAAAACTATGATTGGTAACGCTAAGGGTAATTTGGCTCATTCTCAATCTCAAAAAAAATCTAGGCAATCAATATTTTTAGAAGTTACACACTTGGGTTCTATTAAGCATGGGATGCCTCCGCATAGCAACGCAGAAAGTGCAAGGAGTATGACAAGTTGCTAACACGCCCAAAGAGGCCCACTGATTAACCTCACATTCTTTAGCTCAGACTATTCTTTAAGAAATTTAACGCGACTAAATACTGGCCTATGTATTTCAAACATCAAGATTACATTTACCGCTTGAGGGATTTGAATTTAGGTTTTGAATGTCGGCGTTGAAACATGGCTATTGGGGCGTTGAGGCCGCGTTGAAGCCGCTGAGCTAAATTGAATTTTCTATTCTATAGAGTATGCTAAAGTCTGATAAGAAGACTAAATATCGCTTTATTCGGTACTTAAAGTATGGAATGCTAAAATAATGGATAAACTTACACAAATTGAAGCTTTCGTTGCTGTTGTTGAAAAAGGCAGCTTAGCGCGTGCTGCTTTAGCGCAGAACATTACACCTGTTATGTTAGGGCGGCGCATTGATGCTCTCGAAAAGCGGCTTGGTATCAAGTTAATGCATCGTACTACACGTCACTTAACACTAACTGATCAAGGATTAAGCTTTCTTGAGGATTGCCGAAAGCTGCTAAGTGCCTTAGATTTTGCCGAAAAAAAAGTTTCAGAAGGGCGTCATAAAGCAACGGGGCATTTGATTGTTTCAGCTCCCGCTTCGTTTGGTCGCTTACATGTAGCTCCTCATGCTCCTGCATTCATAGCTGCGAACCCTGATGTACGCGCTTCCTTCCATCTCACAGACTCGATTATTGATCTTGTACGTGAGGGCTATGATGTAGGGATTCGTATTGGAGGTCACATCGATCCTAATATGGTAGCAATTAAGTTGGCGGATAATCGGCGTGTTGTTTGTGCTACCCCCGCCTATTTAAAAAAATATGGTACTCCCCAAACGCTTGATGATCTTGCTTTACACAACTGTTTGGCATTCAATATTCAAGGCGGGCAACATCACGGTTGGTATTTTCAAAAAGATGGAAAACCTATTACGATTAAAGTGAATGGTAATTTGGATTGTAACGATGGTGAATTGCTTTATCGCTGGGTCAATGAGGGTTTAGGGTTGGCGTGGCGTTCAACGTGGGAAATACGATCGCAACTTTCGAAAGGCAGTTTAGTGACTGTATTAGATGAGTATGCGTTGCCAGACTATAACATTATGGCTATATACCCTCAGCAACGGCATACACCCGCTAAGATTCGTTTCTTTATTGATACGTTGAAATCGCTGTATGCTCAACCAGATTATTGGAGTCGTTGAGCAATTAACTGTTGAATAAAAAAGTTTTATCAACGTAAGTATTTACTTAAGCACTATTAAGTACTAAATGCATTTTTAGGCGTTACTTGCTTTTTATCTAGCAAAACAGCTGCAATAAGAAAGGGTAAGCCTCCTAATGTCATCAATGCGCCTACCCATCCTATAGAAGCCCATCCATAACCAGCTGTAATAGCTAACCCGGCTAGCCATGGCCCTAAAGCATTAGCAACGTTGAAAGCAGCATGATTCATCGCTGCAGCGAGTGATTGCGCGTCTTGAGCAACCTCCATGAGTCGGGTTTGAAGCACTGAACACAGACCTGATATGCTAAATCCAATCATAAACACATCGAGCGCTACCATCCACTGATAGTGAACGACTAAAGGAAAAAGCATCAAAAATAGTGCTGTAGAAATCAAAATAGCTGCGGCGGTACCCATTAATGCGCGATCAGCGAATTTAGGAATAGTCAGATTGCCTAGTGTCATGCCTAGGCCTAATACGCCTAATGCAAAAGGTACAAAAGCAAACGTGGTATGCGTTACTTTAATAAGCACTACTGATAGGTAAGTATAAACCGCAAATAAACCACCAAAACCAATGCATGATATCGCCAAAGTAAGCAAAACTTGTGCGCTTGTGAGAGCTTTTAATTCTCGTAAAGCACTTGCTTCACGATCGGGTTTGTCTTCAGGAGCATGTAAAAAAATAAGTAAAGTGGTTAGTACGCCTACCAACGCTGCGATAGCGAATCCCCAGCGCCAGCCTATAGAGTGCCCAATCCAGCTTGTTGCAGGCACCCCTATAATCATTGCGGTTGTTGCACCTATAAACATTCTTGAAACGGCCCAAGCTCGGCGATTTACTTCTACTAATGAAGCTGCCAGTAAAGAGGCTGCTCCATAATATGCGCCATGAGGTAAGCCTGTTAGAAAGCGGCAGAAAACAAAGGCAGGGTAGGTAGAAGCTACCGCACTTAAAATATTTCCTAAAATGAACATTAGCATGAGGCTAATTAATAACGTTTTTTTTGATATCTTGGCTGCCATCACAGTAATGATCGGTGCACCGACCACCACTCCAAGAGCATAGGCGCTAATGGCATGCCCTGCAGTTGGTTCATCAACATTGAGATCATGGGCAAAAAAAGGAAGAAGCCCCATAGAAGCAAATTCAGTGGTACCAATACCGAAAGCGCCTGTGGCTAAGGCAAAAAGAATTAAACCGGAATGTTTAGACATATTAAAACTTAAAATAAAGCGTTTGAGTATATTGCGATGGAAACACTATTTTAAGTATCAGAAGTTGCTGCTTAGAAGTTCTACCATTGAACCTAAATTCACATTTCTTAAGAAACGAATCAAAGTGCTATTGAGGAATACCATTATACATTTGTAATACCTTTTTAGCGTAACTGTAGAGATTTTTAATTTTGTGAATGAACGCTTTATGCGTTGAGGCTAAATAGGCGGTAAGTGACATGATGTGTGGATCTATACCTTAGTTATCGCTAGATAAAAAGCTCTCCTTAATGCAGAGCCTCAGCGATCGTTGTATTGATACTAAGAGTAATACGGTTGATATTTTTGAAGTGATTGAAAACGCAGGCGAATAGAGTTGTAGATTTTTATTGCTTAATCGTATAAATATGCAAGAAAAAAGGTATGGAGTAAATGATAAAGTAAGCGATTTTTAAACGATATTGTAAATAGGTTTAATATGATCATTAAGTATTCAAAGTAGAAACCTTTTCAGCGTAAAATTAGTTTAATTTAGACATTTTCATATTTATTAAAGAAAATAGTTGCAAAGAATAAAGCGCTTATTTTATTTATTTCCATAAGGAATTTATATATTAGATTAACTTATTAATTTAATCAGTTAAGTTAGATAGTTGGAAATATTAAGTAATTATTTTAATGGTGAAATTTTTTTGTGGCTTCAAGCTAAAAGATTATTGTATAGCGTTAAAGTTTTATAAATTTGTGCATAAAAAATAGAAAATAATATTTTAGACAGGGTCTTTTAAAATTGCTGAATTTTATAAAATGCTGTATATAATCATTTGTATTTATGATAACCCTTGAATTAATACTAAATTATTTATAAATAAAAATTGTGTTTTGCCGTAAAAAAAGTGATTTTTAAATTTAAAAAGGATATTAACTCATGAAGCTACTTTTCCCCATTATGTGTTGCGTTGTACTTACTTCAAGCTTTGTTCAGGCAAAAGAGGAGTTTGCTTCAGCAAAAGAGGCTGAGGTGATGGTAGGAAAAGCAGTGGCTGCTATTAAAGCTAATAAAACAAAAACATTAGAAGAAATCACTGCAAAAGATAATAAATGGGTTGATCGTGATTTATATATTGTAGTGTATACCTTAGAGGGAAAAGTACTTTCCCATGGACAAAACGCAAAAATGGTAGGAAAAGATTTAATCGACTTTAAAGATCCTGAAGGTAAGCTTTTTATTAAAGAACGCGTTGAATTGGCTAAACAAAAAGGTAAATTTTGGCAAACCTACGTTTTTACTGATCCTCTTTCTCATAAACCACTTGCCAAACAATCTTATTGTGAAAAATTAGATGATCTTGTTGTGTGTGGAGGTATTTATAAACGGTAAAAACCTTTATTTATAGAAGTTACTCAGTTGGACTCTCTTGGCGTGTTGGCAACCTGCCGTACTGTGTGCGTTGCCGTGCCTTGAGAGAGATCAACTGCGTAGCTTCTAATTTAAATAATTAGAGGTTTATTTAACAGTGATTGTTAAGAAAAATTAACCAATATATACATATTCAGAGAGATAAGCCGTGCGTATTCTTCATAAAATTCTGCTTATTCCTGCTTTAGGGCTTATTTCTCAGCTTATAGTAGGTTCTATGGGAGCATTTACGTTAACGAATCAAAAAAATACGATGGATAATATTATTCAAATTCGAATGGAGAGAAGCCGGGTTGCTAGCGAGTTTAGTCATCAGCTTCTTTCTGTTAATGCCAATCTTTACCGTACATTCATATGGGCAAAAATATTTGATGAATCTAAACTAGCTAAACGTTCTAAAGAGCTGTTTGATCAAACAGACCTTATTAAAAATAATATTGAGCGCTGGATATCAAAGGACTTGCATGATCCATCCCAAAAAAAAATTGGGGAACAGCTTATTGCTGCCATTGTAAAGTATAAGAAGTCGATTGTTCAGGCTATTGATTTGGCAAGCACTGATATGACAATGGGCCTTTCTGCGATGCAGACAGCGGATGAAAATTTTAACGTTGTCGAGAAATTATCAAATGAATTAATTAAGCAAGAAAAGCAATTAAGCCAGCAGGCTTATGAAGACTCTAATCAGGCGTATCGCCAAGCTTTTATTTTAATGATGAGTATAGTTGTAGTGTGTTTGATTCTTATCGTGACTATCAGTATGCATATAGCTAAAGCGATTGCTTATCCCATCAGAGATGCAACGTTATTTGCAGGTCAAATTGCGGCTGGTAATTTATCTTCTTCTATTAATTTTCATTCAACGCAAAAGGATGAAATAACGGAATTAATTAGCGTTTTACGTAATATGCAATGTGAGCTCAAAGAAATCATGAGTGGCATTTCTGCAGGTTCTAATCAGGTGGGCGTAGAAGCAGAAAAAATGATGTATTCTTCCAGCCAAGTTAATCATTATATTGAAGAGCAGAGTGAAGCTATTTCCAGCATAGCTACGGCAGTGCAAGAGTTTACACACAGTATTGGCCATGTATCAGAAAATGCACAGTCAGCTCAGTTGCTTGCAAAGCAGACCTACGATATTGCTGGGCAAGGCCGTACAATGGTAGATCAGGCCGTCGTTGAAATTCGCGAAATAGCGAAAGAGGTAGATCATTCTGCTCATGCTATTCAAGAACTTAAAAGCAGTTCAGAACAAATTGGCAAAGTAGTTAATTTAATTCGTGATATCGCAGACCAGACTAATTTATTAGCATTGAATGCTGCCATTGAAGCTGCTCGTGCTGGAGAGCAGGGGCGTGGTTTTGCTGTGGTTGCTGATGAAGTGCGTAAATTGGCAGAAAAAACAGGGAAAGCAACGAATGAAATTCAAACAACCATTCGCGCGATTCATGATCAAACTAATTTGTCAGCTACTCAAATGCAACAAGCCAATGCGCGAGTTTTAGTCGGAGTTAAACTGATAGAGGGATTAAAAGAGCCTTTAGGAGACCTATATACAGGTGCAACTCAGGCACAAGTTAGCCTTACAGATTTGTTTAATGCAACAATGGAGCAAACTAATTCTAGTACGTCAATTGCGGTTAATATCGAGCGTATTGCCAAAATGTGTGAAGAAAATAGTAGTCTTACGGTGGGCAATAGTGAAATAGCAAAAGAACTTAAAATATTTTCTACCCGACTTCAAGGGCTAATTGCTCATTTTAATTATTAAAAATATAGCTCTATTGCCTAATGTTTATATAGATCTAACCTATTATTTTAGAAGTTACGTAGTTGGGTTCCTTCTAGAAAATTCGTCCACCATGGATTCCTGAATTACATACTTCATGGTGGATTCTGTTCTGGATGGATTCAGAATGATATTTTTTAAAACCACGTTTCGAGTTGAACGCCAACGGTATGTCCGTGAAGCTGCGAGCCAAATGTACCAGTACTCGAAAGAGCGCTGCCTGGCGCTGCGAGATTTGCCGCAGCTTGTGCGGCATCGTTCCATTTTGCCATGGTTATAAAAAAACGTAATTCTGGGCGTGCCCAAAAAGAAGGATCTTTTGCATAGGCGACAGCAAAAGTAACCTTGTTTAGGCGCTGTGTTGCGCCGTTGGTAGCAGGTTGAATCTGATCACGACCAGCATCTACAATAAATTTGATATTTTGTGTTGCCGCATAGGAACTACGCCCCCCTACAGTGAACCAAGTCTGTGTTCCCATTGGAATTTTATCTTTTTGCAGAACGGTTGCGACAGCACCTCCCCATTTTGGAGTCATTTGCCACGTGAATGAATCAAAAGCGCGTGCCCGTTTAAAGTCATTTCCTTGAGTTACATCGCCTGCTGTACCCATTTGTTGGGCTGTATTACCAATTCCTGGCCCGGAACCATACTGAATGCCTAGAACATTTTCTCCGCCCCAATTATTTTTCTGAGTATGAACAAGAGATACTGAGCCGCCATCATGGCTATTGATCATGCTGCGATTGCCACGGATGAAGGCAGTATAGATATCTAATTTGCCATCTTTGTTGGTTGGTATATCTTTATAGATCAAGTTATGGCGTGTCGATGTAAAATCATTACTTATATCAGAACGATATAATCCATAGCTTAATTTTCCAGGGCCAAAGGGCAGGTTATCTATGCCTATTCCAACGCCATCTAAGTCAACATATTTAAGATCAAGAATATGAATAGACGTGTAGTAAAAACGTTTTCCTAGCCAAAGAGTGCCACCTTCTAATTCTTTCATATTTTTAACTTCAAGAGCCAGTTGAGACAATCTTAAGGTTGCGTCATCGTAATTCGATGTAGGAGTGCTACCTATAACCATGGCTGTGCCTACAAAACTTGTTCCATTGTTAGATTTTGCAAGCTCTTTGGTATACGAAAATTCCCCGTAAATATCGCACTCATTTCCAAAGCGGTATTTAGGGATACCTTGAAGCCCAAAACACTCTTGAGAGCGAGAACCCTTAGAATTCATGCCGACACCGGCTCTGTAATAGCCATGAAATTCACCTTCAGCATCACTGGCATGAGTGAGTGGTGTATATATTCCTAAAGAAATAATGATGCAAGAGCAGGTAATTTTAAGATACTTAGACATATGAAGTTTCTCTATTCAGAACAAGGTTAATACCATTTATGTTATATCGACGGTATACCAGAGCAAATTCTAGAGGTAATGAACTTGAATTTTGTATTGAAAATTATATGTTTATAATTTTTTTGTTGTTTTTTAGGGAAAAAGAAGGAACTGACTCAATGCTGTTCACTTAAGCTTGTTAAAGCTACAATTATTTACTTAGCAAGATCATACGTGCAAGGATATAAATAGCATTTTTATTTTAGAAATCATTAATGGGAACAGCATTAGGTCTGTTCCCCTTTTCCATTGTGTGGTTAATTAGAGTTGAGAACTGTTTTTTTAATTTCTAAAAAAGCTTTGCAAATGTTTTCTGTAGACGCTGCGCTGTTGTTTCCATGGAGAGATTTAGCTTGAAGCGCTGCAATAACGATATCTGCAACAATTCGATCGGTGCTATTCTTAGGGTTAGTGTTATCGTCAGTCATATGTTGTCTTTATAAAATTGAGAAATATTAAAATTAGAAGTTACGCAGTTAGACTCTACCAAGGCATCGCAGAGAATGCACCGAGTAAAGTACGTTGCCCACACGTTGAGAAAGTCTAACTGCGTAACTTCTAAAAATTTTTAATGTTTTTTACCAATAAAATACCAAGTAAATAATCCTAAAAGAATAATGAATATAAAGCCCATACTCTAAACTATGTACATTAGTGAATAACTTCGCAATGGCTACTACTTCAAAACATGTCGATAGGCCTTTATCTTTTAGACTCTCTACAGGTCGATGATAGTAGCATAAGGATAATAGCGATATATTTTATTAGTGTTTTGCCTGCCTGGGTCAGTTTTTAATACAACGTATATTCAAATTTTTAAGTGACTTTATTGCAATAAAACTCTGTTGCCATACGCAGCCAATATGCCCCATTTGTATTCGAATTTTATATGCTGTCTCAGCAGCGTACCACTTCAAATGCTCAATAAAAATCAATACACGCTTAGTTGCTTACTTACTTTATCTTCATAATCTTTTCGTGCTACAAATGTAATATTATCTTCGGTACTAAGACGGCGCTTATCATGATTCAAAAAAGAATACGATTTAAAGCGTGAGGTAGTAAAGACTATAAATAATATAACAGCGCTTAATTGAGCAGCGATTGCCAATAGTGCATGGTTAAAAGCGATACCGCCAACCGTTTGTGTCATAACGCGCGAAAGCGTTGCTGCTGGGTTTCCTAATAAACCTGAAGGCATGATCCAATAGCCAATAGATATGTATAAGGCCATTGCAATCGCCTTATGCTTAGGATAATAACGAAAGATCAAGAGCAAGCCTAAAGTTCCAGTAAATTCTCCTAAACACCAACTGATTGGTTGAATAGAGTTTCGTGAGATAAGCAGAGGTTGAATTAAATTTTGATTATAAAGAAGATGGCAATAAAAAATGGCAGTGAATGCGCCTAACAGTTGAACTGTTATATATCCTATGGCGCGGCGCGTGCTTATATTACCTAAATGAACTTCATCAAGCGTAAAAATGGGGTTGAAATGAGAGCCAGAAACATTTTCAAACGCTGTGATAATAATCCATAACATTGCAGCCGTCATTGTTATAGTAATCAACGAGGCCATACCCGATGAAAACGCATACTGGCTAAAATGCGTAGTAATACCCGCGCTGCATACAGTAAATACCAGGGCAAAAGTGCCAGTGGCTTCGGCAGCATAGGGCATCCAGCGAGATGAATGTTTTGTAGTGTGATCAGGCATAGGGGTTTACCGTATGAAAACTCAACGTGAGCATTATAGGGTAATTACTTAACCCTCAATTAAAAAACGCTTCGTTTTTGCCGTAACGTAGTGTGATTTTAGTAGCTTCTCTCAAGATACTCTTTCAAGTGAAGATTGTTTTTTCTGATTGTAAATAACAATGAATACTCTAGATGTTTTAGTAGTTGGAGCTGGCCCAGCAGGAGCTATAGCTGCACGCTTGTTGGCACAGGCTGGTTACCGCACAGGGCTAATGGATGATATCAGGCAAACAGAAAAAGTAGGCGAAAGCTTAGCAGGTGCGGCGCGTCCGCTATTACGTGATTTAGGTCTTCTTGAATGGATGGACGATAGCGGAGCAAAGCCGTGTATGGGTAATCTCTCTGCCTGGGGCAGCGAAGAGCTAGTGGCTACCGATTTTATTCGTGATCCTCATGGTATGGGTTGGCATCTTAACCGTGTTTGTTTTGATACAGGTTTGCGCGAGGCTGCTTTGGCAGAAGGTGTGCAATGGTACGCATCAAAATTACAGGCAGTGATTGCTGAAACCGAACAGTGGCGAATTCCGCTAAGTATGCAAGATATCAAAACACGCTGGATAATCGATGCCAGCGGTCGTCGCTCTGTATGTGCAAAGCGCTTGGGATGTAAACGACTGAAGGATGCACCACTGATAGCTGTATATGCATGGGGTGAAAATAACGATCAAGATGAGCGAACCTTAATTGAAGCGGTACCGTACGGTTGGTGGTATACAGCACCATTGCCTGAAGGGCGGCGTGTAGTATCGCTGCATGTTGAAGCGAAAGAAGCAGCATCCTTCATGCGACACCCTGGTCTCTGGCATGAGTATATGGCTGGCACACACCATATTCGTCAGCTATGTTCCACACAACATTGGAGTTCGCTACGTGCCGCTGAGGCAGGAAGCTCAAGGTTAGCCCAAGCCGCAGGTAACCGATGGTTGGCTATAGGAGATGCCGCGCTGGCTTTCGACCCTTTATCATCGCAAGGCATGTTTAATGCGCTTTATACGGGGTTGCGCGGCGCTCAAGCAGTAGCAAATGCGCTAGAAGGAAATATTGGAATGGTTGAGCAATATTGCGCTCGATTAGAGCAGATACATTTAGCGTATCAGCAGCATGTGCACTACTACTATCAAGCAGAGCAACGCTGGGCGCAGGCGTCTTTTTGGCGTAGTCGACTGCTTGCTCATTCCCCTCAGTAAGGGCATATGAACAGACTCATACGCCAATGTTAAACACGTTAAGTGTAGAGGGTCTTATAGCGATGAAGCTTTAGCCATTTAGCTATTAAAAAAAGGCTTACTGTAGTTTACGATACCGTCCACAACCGTTTCCATCCATCATTACCTAAAAGCTGCATAGTTTTAATATTACGTTCAAAAATAATAGAAGGATTCGATATAGAAGCCAATGCGCGTTCAATACTGGTTTCACGTATTAGGTGCAAAAGAGGGTAGGGTGAGCGATTGGTATAGTTTGTAATGTCTTCATCAGCAAAGCCTGATCCTGCAAAACGATACTGCGGATGAAAGCTTGCGATTTGAATTTCGCCGTAAAGCTCAAGCTCTTCAATATGCTTGTCGGCAATGGCTAAAAAATCATTGTAATCAAGAAAATTGCTGAGTACATGAGGATGAATTAATAGCGTGGTTTCACATATTTCAGGATCAGTCTCTTGCAAGTAAGTAAGTTCTTGAATCAATGTTTTACTGAGCGCTTTTGTAGTACGCGCATCACTTACACAATAACGGATACCTTTGCGAACATGAACCGATTTAGCAAAAGGACATAAATTAAGACCTATAACAGCACGCTCTAACCATAATTGTGTTGCAGTAATTACTTTCTCATCCTGATCGGTCAAAGCACATTCCTTATACGTAAATGCTTACAGATTAAAAAGACCTAAATTTGACTTAAAATTAGAAGTTACGCAGTTGGCTCTCTCGACGTTATGTCAACTTGCCGTACTTCGTGTACTGTCTGCGTTGCCATGCCTTGATATAGCTCAACTGCGTAATTTCTAAAAATATTTAAAAAAGACATAAGCTAACGAATGAAAGCTCAATCGGTATGTTTTTTGACATATTCTACAACAGACTTCCAGGCTTTTTTGCTGCCGTTTACAATAGATTCAGCCGTTTTATCTAAATCGATTGTTTTAAGAGCAGGCATAGGCTCATCGTGTAAGGTGCCAGTCTGCACCGATACCGAGGCAGTATCAACGCCTGTTTTTTTTGCGATGTCTCGTATGTTTCTTGATAAAACTCTTCTAGCAGATGGGTTGGTTTTTTGGGCGAAGGCATCGTTAAGGCCTGGGTCAGGTTCACCCTTCTTCCATGTTTGAGCAAGTTCTTTAGCATCTGCAATTTGTTTTGGTGTCATGCTTTTTTCTAGCTCATTGCGGAATTGCACAATGCTATCAGAATCAGCTGCGTTAGAATTTTCAGCAATACTCAGCCACATATACGCGATCACTCGGTTTTCGGGCATTGATAAACCTAAATAATACGCTAGACCTAAATTACTTTGAGCTTCTGCATTTCCTTGAACAGCCGCTTGGCGCCACCAGTAAACCGCCTGTTTGTAGTTGCGCGCTACACCCTTGCCTTCATAATAGGCTAGCCCTAAGCTCCATTGCGCAATTAAATCATTTTGCTTAACAGCTTTGCGCCACCAAGCAATCGCTTCAGAATAATTTTTAGTGACACCCTCACCTTTATAATAAGCAATACCGAGTGTTCGTTGGGCGGCTGCATTTCCTTGTTCTGCTTTTAATTTAGTGGCTGCTAGCGCTACGCTTTCTGATTCTGCAATCGGCGTAATTGCATGGGCCTGTATCGTTGTTGCTATGGCGGGTGACTGTGTTGTCGTTGCTATAGCAGCAGGCGACTGCGTTGTTGTAATAGTAGTCGTACTTTTTGTATGCGTTTCTTCTATAGAAGGAACAGGTAATGTGGGGGCTGCAAAAAGCCGAGGGTCATCTGATGCTGCGGTAGCATTCGAGGTTGAGCCAACAAACAGGCTAATTATTGCTACATGTGTTAATTTTTTTACATCTATAGCCATGGTGTAGAAGCCTTACAGTCAAAAAGAGATCGATGGTTTATAGAGAGTAGTGCGATATAAGTTTTGTAGTAACGATGCACACGTACTGTAGTAGAGTAATAGCAATGTTATGGCGGGAATACCGCCATGAACTTGTCTCACTGATTCCAATGCTTGACTAGAGCGCGTTTTGCACTAGCCGTCTTTAAAGTAAGAATAATGTAAGCAAAAATTAAGCAGAAGCCTAGCGACTTTGAATAACTGTAAACAGTATAGAACGATAGCTGGCAGGCTTCGCATAGCCTTATCGTATCACAGCTTATTGTAAGATAGAATTAGGCAAATCAGTGGGTTTAGAGCGAGTGATCAAACTTTGAGCACTTATACCAACTCAGCTGCCATTAATTCGCTTTTGATATAGGCATAAAATACAGGCGCTGCAATGACGCCAGGTATTCCAAATATCGATTCCATGACTAATAAAACAGTTAATAGTTCCCAGGTGCTTGCATGAATATGTGAGCCAATAATTCGGGCATTCAAAAAGTATTCCAGCTTATGAATCACGATTAAAAAAATTAGGCACCCAAATGCTACATTCACTGAATAAGCCAGGCCTAAGGTCACCATCACAGAGTTAGAAAGCAAATTACCAACAACAGGTAATAAACCTACAATAAAGGTTAAGGCAATAAGTGTTTTAGAGAAGGCTAAATGTACCCCTAAAACAGGTAAAATTAAAAATACAAATATTGCAGTAATAAACGTATTAATGGCAGAAATACGCATTTGAGCAAATACAATTTTTTTAAACGCTTGCTGAATAAACATCATACGCGTTGTTAGGGCTGCTGCTAAAGGGCGAATTTTTTGCCCTTTTACCTCGCGATGAAAACTTAACATAGCACCAATAATCATTCCGATTAATATATGCGCCAACACGCGGCCTGCTTCTGCGCCTATCGATTTAGCTTCTGTCGCATGCTCACGTAGCCAGTGTGTCATAAATTCACGCAATGCTTCGGCGCTGGCAGGTATGTAGTGCCTGAATCCTGCAGGAATTTGATCGCGTGATCGATCAAGAATATCTGCCATTTTTTGAAAGAGAATTTGAATATTATCTGTATCGCTTTGAAAAAACGTAATGCTTCCCCACACTATTCCTACTAGCCCCATGATGACAATAACACTAATGAGCGCAATGATCATCACAGCACCGCGGCGATCACACTGTGTTCGATTTAAACGACTTGAAAATACATCAACCAATGAATAAACTAGTAAACCTGAGAATAACGCTGCAAGTAACCCCCACTTAAGTACGCCCCATAACCCTAGCAGTATGAGTGCGTAAGAAGTTGCTTGTACCCAACTTAGAGGTTGAGAGGCATATTTTTTTTCGTTGTTAATAATATTGCCCAGCCGCGAGATTGTTTTTTTAATCATTATGCTCTCAATAAAATGTTGAGAAGAAAGAGTCGACGAGTAGTTACGCAAAAGTGTTTAGCAGCGTTATAAAGATAATACGAATGTATTTACATATAATACTAGAGCTAAAGTAACCATAGCAGATTTGCGTAAGGGCTATGCTCTGTTAGGCACTTATTACGGATATAGCGGGCACAACAGGTATATAACGCGATAATGTATTTTCCATATCGGTAATATTGATGGGTTTAGATAAATAATCTTGCATACCCGCTTCTAAACATTTCTCGCGATCACCTGTTAGGATATGTGCTGTCATTGCAATGATAGGAATAGGGGATAAGTTATTTTCTTTTTCCCACTGGCGTAACTGATACGTTGTTTCATACCCATCCATCGCATGCATTTGAATATCCATTAGCACTAAATCAAAGCGCTGTTTTTTGAGAAGCTCTAATGCTTCAATGCCATTTGTAGCTGTAACGTATTGATAACCAAATTTCTCAAGTAACATTGAGGCAACTAACACATTGGGCTGATAGTCTTCTACTAATAAAATGAGTGCTTTATGGCGTACTGCAGCGGGTAAATGTTGGGAGGTAGAATGTTCAGTGGTACAACCAGTAGGTTGCGGTGCCACTTCTTGCAAAGGTAATTGAATGGTAAAAATAGAACCTTTTCCTACTTCACTGCTCACAAAAATAGAGCCTTGCATTTGTTCAATTAAATTTTTGGCAATCGCTAGGCCGAGTCCGCTACCGCCATATTTACGTGTCGTTGAGCTATCGCCCTGAGTAAATTTGTTGAAAATAGTTTCTAGTTTATCTTCAGGAATACCAATACCCGTATCAATAATCTCAATATGTATTTTTTTTATTGATAGAGAAGGGGTATGATTAGTTTTTGTAAGGCTGGTAGTAATAGAAATTGTACCTTGGCTGGTAAATTTGATTGCATTACTGACTAAATTAAGAATAACTTGATGCAAACGCTGAGCATCGCCTTTATACCAATTAAGCACGCTATCAGATTGCGAGTAAGAAATTGCAATAGATTTTTCGTGTGCCTGCACTGCCATCATATTAATAATACGTTCAATAATTTCGCGCAGATTAAATGTGGTTTCTTCTAGCTCAATCTTATTTGCTTCGATTTTTGTAATATCTAATAAATCATTAATGAGTACCATTAATGAGCTTGCGCTTTGCTGAAGCGTAGAAACAAATTGCTCTTGCTTAGGAGAAAGCGGTGTTGTGCTAAGAAGGTTGCTAAGGCCAATAATAGCGTTCATGGGAGTACGAATCTCATGGCTCATATTCGCAAGAAATTCTGTTTTAGCTTTATTGGCAGCTTCTGCTTTTTCAAGCGCTTCTTTAAGTTTTTGTTCAACCTCTTTGATTCTTAAAAGAGATTTTACTGTGGCTACTAGTTCTAATGCATCAATGGGTGTAGTTAAGTAGCCTTCAGCACCACGATCAAGCCCTAATGCTTTATCTCGGCCTTCTACAAAGGAGGCAGAAGTCATGAGTACTGGAATTGAGGATAAAGCAGGATCATTTTTGATCTGTTGGCAGGTATCGAATCCATTACCATCCGGTAATTGCACATCCAATATGATTAGATCAATCTCGCATGTTTTTAATAGTTGCATACCTTCAACAATTGTTGCTGCTTGCAAAGTTTCGTACCCTTTATTACGTAACAAACGTGAAAAGGTATATAGATTAACTTCAGTGTCATCAATAATCAGTATCTTTGATGCTTTAGGCATAAGATAGTATCCTCAGATCCTGTGAAGAAAGAAGCTCATGTAACATTCTATCAAGCTCCTTTGCGCGGGATTTTTGAGCTGAACATTTAGATAAAATACCATTCGTTTGGTTTTGTAAGCTTTGCTGTTCCTGATCACTTAGTGTTTTTGATGTATGAATAATAATAGGAATGTCACGTGTACTGGGTTCTTGCTTAAGACGCGCAAGCACTTCTTGCCCGGGCATAAAGGGCATCATCCAATCAAGAAATATAACGCAAGGCTTGATTTGTTCCGCCAAGGCTAGGCCTTCTTCACCTGAAGAGGCCTCGATGATATGTTCTGCATAGTTTTCAAGCATTTTCTTTAATACATAGCGATCGGTGGGATGATCATCAATAATAAGAATGCGATTACACAAAGTAGGAGCAACTTCTGCATACAGTTCACTATATTGTGCTTCCTGGGGGCCATTATAGTAACCTGGTAAGATTAGCGAAAAGGTAGAGCCTTGACCATATATGCTTTCCATCTTTACCTTACCGCCTAGTAAATGCGCCAGCTTGCGAGAAAGGGGGAGGCCTAATCCTGTTCCTCTTATTTTGTGTTGATGATCACCTTCTACTTGGGCAAATGCTTCAAAAATACGCTCACTATCTTCGGGTGCTATACCAATACCCGTATCGCTGACACTAATCATTACAGTATTGTCTGCAGCCATGCGGGCAGATACCCGCACTTCTCCTTCATACGTATATTTAAGACTATTCGAAATAAAGTTTCTTAAAATCTGTGAAACTTTACCTTCATCTGTAAACAATATTGGAATATCTGAACAGTCATCAAATATCAAATTTACCGAGGAGCTTGATTGAACAAGTGGTTTAAGCATGCCGCGTAATATACGAAATATTTCTTTTATTTCAAAATTACGAGGGCGAATAACAATTTTACCTGCTTCAACTTTAGCAAGATCAAGCACATCATTCACCAGTTCTGAAAGAGATTTAGCGCTTGATTGAATAAAAGAAACTTGTTTTTCTTGTTCGGTAGTTAACTCGCCATCAAGGCGACTCATCAAAATAGCAGAGATACTAATAATGGAATTAAGCGGTGTACGTAGTTCATGGGTGATATTAGAGAGAAATTCCGTTTTTAATTCAGAGCTACGGCGTTGATAATCTGCGCGTTGTTCTAGTTCGCCCGATAATGCCATAACACCGCAATTCGTTTCTTCTAGCTCTTGATTCAACAGTGTCAGCATTTGTTTTTGCCGCTGTACTTCTTCAAGCGCTACGAGGAGTTCCTGATTTTGGCGTTGAATTTCTTCAAATGGATTTTGGGGCGCTTGTTGAGAAAGCGCTAAAGAAGTAATAGATAAAAGCTCACGATGCGTTACTAGGAGATTTTTAGGTAAAAGCTTCGTTAATTGAATGCATGTTCCTCGCGTAGAGGTAGAGTCTATCGTTAAATCATCTACTAAACGTTTGGCGCCTACTATTCCTAGGCCCATTCCTGTATCAGAAATATATTGACCCGATAAAATAGCTTCAATGTGAGGAATTCCAGGGCCTTGATCAGTAATGCGTATCATAAAATTGGCTGGAGTTTCAGCGCTGTCATCTGCTAGCGAAAATTCAATTTTCCCACCGTTTGCATACTGAAACGCATTGCGTGCAAGTTCAGAAACTGCTGTGGCAAGACGAACTTGTTCTTGATGATCAAAATTAAGAAGCTGAGCAATTTGCCGTGTTCGTTGCCTTGCTAACACTACATCATGCTCATATTTAACTTCAACTTTAAGCAGTATTGCATTCATAGGTTTGCTTTCTTAGAGCGCCTGTTTCCAATCGTGTTACGCCATACATCATGCAAACGTTTGCTTGCCTAATGATTGCTTGCTAAAGCTTCTGAATCAACTCTTAATACTATGATGGTTGTATCATCACGCGTTCTTTGATGGTCGCGATATAATACACCTGCAATAAGACTAGGATGTCGATAATTTAATCCTGGGTAATCTTCTATTTTCCAGCGTTCAGATAAACCATCTGTGTGAATGATAGTAAGTGCATTTTCACTGCAAGGATAGAGTATTTCTTGAACTTTACGCATTTGATGGCCCACTGTTCCATTAAATGACGTTAATCCTTTGCTTTTTAGGCCAGTCACAATACTAGCACTAATATTTCCTACGCCTGTGAATCGAAGTTCTTCTCGAGTGAAATCAATATCTGCAACAACAACAGCTGCTCCGCGGGTGCTTAAGAGTGCTCCGTGAATACTCTCTAATAATTTTTGTGAGGGTAGATCAATGTGTTGCTCAAAGCTAGCAATAGCAGTTTGGCTGGCCCTAGCAGCAAGTGGCCCATGCCCTAAGCCATCGGCGACTAGTATTTTCACTCCTTGACCATACGGTTGTATGGTTAAACTATCTCCGCATTCACTTTCCCCTTTTATAGGGCGGCAAATAATGCCTATGTTCATAAAAGTAGACGAAAGGTTGAGCGGCGGTATCGGCCATAGTGTAGAAACCAATGCAGTGCCTTTACCTTCTTGAGAATAAATATCTAATTGAGTAGAAAGTCTGTTGACTGCACCTAAACCAATTCCTGAGCTTCCAGCGGTTGAGTAGCCATCTTCTAAACAAAGGTTAATATCGGGCATACCTTGCCCTTTATCTAGAGCAATAATTTCAAGGCCTTGCGTATTCATTGCCTTGAGTGCACGCAATAAAAGCTCTCCTCCTCCCGCGTGTTTGACGAGATTACTCGCAATTTCTGTAACAACAATGCCAACTTTTGCAGCCTCTGTCTCATCAAATTGTAAGGTTTGTGCAAGCGCTATTGCCTGGCGGCGTGCGCTACCTATTTCATTGAGATCTTTAATAAGAATTGATTGAGATTGAAAATGCAAACTCATTTCCATCTCGCGATCATGACTCTTGTTCCTTTACCAATTTCAGTGTTAATTTCAAATTCATTGCAGAGTCGCTTGGCACCGCTTAATCCTAGACCCATTCCTTTACCGGTGGTATAGCCATCGGTTAGCGCTAACGCTATATCAGCAATGCCTGGGCCTTGGTCTTCAAAAATGAGTCTGAGGCCTCGCTTTATGCCTTCATTTAGCGCCTCAAGTGTTAACGTTCCGCCTCCGCCATAAACCACCATATTACGGGCTAATTCACTAGCTGCCGTCACAATTTTAGTTAAATCGACTAATCCAAAACCTATTTCTGTTGCCCATTTTCTTACAATTTGACGTGATAAAACGATATCAGCTTCAGAGTGTATGGGTATCGTCTCATGTTTCATAACTGGCATGGCTACTCTCCTCAGCGCGAATATTCATGGCCTCGCTAAGAAGTCTCATGCCTTTTTCCACATTGAGTGCTGTACGTACACCGGGAAGAGAAAGCCCCAGCTCTACTAATGTAATAGCCACGGCAGGTTGCATGCCTACTAGCACTGTTTCAGCATCAAGGATGCGTGCCATGCTTGAAATATTAGCGACAATGCGACCAATAAACGAATCAACCAGTTCGAGAGATGAAATATCAATCAAAACGCCTCTAGCGCCTGTTTCCGTAATTTTATTTGTCAAATCATCTTGTAAGGTCATAGCCAGGCGGTCATGCATATCTACCTGAATGGTTACAAGCAGAAATTCACCCATGCGTAAAATAGGAATACGTTCCATACCTATTTTCCTTCCTGATGCCTTAACTCTGTTTTAGTGCGCACAATCGCCATGCCTGTTCGCTCAAGCGCTAATTTAAAGGCAGAAGCAAGGGTGGCTTTTGTAGAAACAGTGCCTAAATCGACTCCTAAATGCACAATAGTTTGGGCAATTTGCGGGCGAATACCGCTAATAATGCAATCGGCCCCCATCAATCGTGCCGCAGCTACCGTTTTGAGTAGATGTTGTGCAACGAGTGTGTCAACCGTAGGAACGCCTGTAATATCAATAATCGCGACCGCTGAGCTTGTGGCAACAATACGCTCTAATAAAGACTCCATGACAATTTGAGTACGAGCGCTATCTAACGTGCCAATAAGAGGCAATGCCAAAATGCCTTCTGCCATGCTTACCACTGGGGTAGATAGTTCAAGCATGTCTTGCTGTTGCCGCATAATGATTTCTTCACGGGCTTTTTGGTAAACCTCTGTGGTATAAAGCCCTAGCTTATCTAGTAAATATGTAGCACTCCATACTGCTTCTGAAAGTTTTACTGCATCGTTGCCAACATTTTTGGTGAGGGCTTTGAAGAAAGGTTTTTTAAACGAAAACACAAAAGTGGCTGTTTCCGAAGGGCTAAAACCTTGTTCATTGCGCCTTTGGGATACTTCTGCAAGCAATTTTAATACGGGCTCCCACTCTGCAGATTTTATTGTGAGAGTATTTTCGGTTCGTGTTGCAGCTATAAAATAATGCAAAAATTCTTTGCACTGTTCTCTTAGCTCGCTTTCCTTGAGGCTGCTTTGTTTGCCTGTAATAGTAATTTGCTCTTCAATCCATTCGTTTAATATAGTAGCTTCGTTGTTGATTAGCGTTTCGTGAAGATACATTTTATTATTAGCAGCAGCACTCATAAATTTCCTTTCGAGATGGCGAAGATCACTTAAAATGAGAATTGGCAAATGGCTAAGCAAAGAGGCTAAACAACGTTAAGTTGTATGACGCCTTATATTTTAAGACAATTAGCAATTGATTTAGTATTGGCTAGTGTAGATGTATAGCACAATTATTTAATGAGGTTTAGCCTTATTGATAATGCTTTACTTTATTATTTTGCGATTAAATCAAAAAGAAATAAAAATATAAAATTATTATAAATAAATATTTATTGAAATATCTTATATTCTAACTAATAAGAGGCAAAAAAGTCACAAGGCCCAAAAGACACAATTGATAATATTTTCTAATGTATAGGGTAAGCAGCGGCTATTATTTGATAATAGGCTGCGATCCTAAATGATAAAAAGGCGTACCAACTTTTGCGTTACTTAAAGGAATATCTTGTGATTCATTGATATTTTTAAGGGTGCCGCTACTTTTTAATGAGATATTTTTAAAATCTTTATCATTTAATGAAATACCGTTTTTGGGCGGCGTTGCCGAGAGATCTTTTCCAGTGCCAAGATTTCCATTAAGGCCTAAACCTGCATAAACATTAAAACTAAGTGTTATTAACAATAGCGCAACTAGATTTTTCATAAATACCTTAACTAAGCAAAATTTAAAATGGCAGGATGCTGGCCAAATATCGATCAATCTATTTTAACATGGCAGTACTTTCTCAATAAATAGGGATAGACCTTGGCTAAAGGACTAGAGGCGGATGCGATTTAAGAAGACTTGCTGCGTGATGTGGCGTAATAGAGTTTTGCTTAGTGTGCTTTAAGCAGCAGAGCAGTCTTGTATTGGCTAGAGTGTTTGTAATGATTGATTAATGAGTGAAATTGATGGTGTTACGATGCCATTACATAAGGCATGAAAATTTTATGGAATGCTTAAGCCTCGTTTAATTAGGGCTTAGCAGCAGGCTGTAACAAAACCATATTAGGTTACAGCCTGAGATCAAATTTTCGATAAATTACGAATTTTTAAAGGATGTACTTTGGTTAGTATTCTGATGGATGTTCTGCAGCTGATGATTAAAATCATGCCAGAAGAATCGCCAGAATGTTGAAGTGAAGTCAAAAAAGAAGGAGGTAGGCGTGGCTGTAAACGAAGCAAAAGATTCTTGTTTTTTAGCCGCGGCTTCTTGTTCAACTGCTAAATTAAGCTGCGCACTATGCACAATCTCAGGATTGATAGGGAAAATATCTTCTAGGCCAATGTTTCCTGTTCCGCCGACTTTTGAGTGCTTAGAAGATTCAATCGTTGCCTCATTTGTGTGTCTTTTGTTTATATCGTTGATATTAGCTTCATAACTATGATGAGATGAAGCTTCTTTAGTTGTAGAAGAAGCATTATGGGTGCTATGGTCTGAAGGTGGCGTATGAATGAGTGAGGAAATTTCAGAGGAATTAACAGGTTTTTTTTTGGATTTTTTTTCATCTACATTTGTCATAGTATGCCTTTCAAGCGATTGAATAATAAGTGCGAATAGTTAATGTCAACATGAATACTTTATGTTCTTAGAAGTTACGCAGTTGGCTCTCTGGGGGCCGTACTATATGTACTGTCTCGGGGCATCCTACGCCTTGATATAGCTCAACCGCGTACCTCTAGTGCTTATAAAATTAAGCAACTCTTTGAGTTTTGATGAAATGTTGAGCGAGAAATGTGTTGAAAACTGATAGTTTAATTTTTACATATAAGAAAACGGAGAAACAGCTATGTAAGCTTGTTTCTCCGTTTTTTAAAGCGCATCACCCATTATTTTAGAGCTTAGCGACGGCCTTCAGTACTGCTTTTATTTTGACTGCTTGATGCACTATGTGCTGTACTTGATTTGCTAGAAGTGTCATCGTTTTTATGACTTTGACGACCAGCTTCTACATGTTGCTCATGGGTGCCGCCTTGTTTGCCGCTACGTGATGATGAGCTTTCATTATCATTATCATTGTCAGAAGCATGTGAGCGTGAGCCTGACGAAGAAGCATTACTGCTTCTAGAATCATCATTTTTATGGCTTTGGCGCCCAGCTTCTACGTGCTGCTCATGGGTTCCACCTTGTTTGCCACTGCGTGATGATGAGCTTTCATTATCGTTGTCAGAAGCGTGGGAACGTGAACTAGTTGAGGAATGACTGCTGCTGCTCTTTGAATCATCATTTTTGTGGCTTTGGCGCCCAGCTTCTACATGTTGCTCATGGGTTCCACCCTGGGTGCTATGTGCGTTTGCAGATTTGTTGGTTGAGGTTGAGCTTTTTGAAGATGTATTTGTAGTCATAGTTGTTCCTTTAAAGTAAAGTTAAAGTTAAATCACATATAACTATTCGCGATGAAGCTACTCGAATAATATTCTTTCAATTACTTGCTTTTCTAAATCGATCAAATCGCTATAGAATTTTTTTACAGCTTTGCTCATTTTTTTTCATAAGAGGCTTTTCATTACATTGAATGAAAAGCCTCTGAGACACGTATATTCGTAGCTTGCATGCCTTTTTGGCCTGGCAATGGTTCAAATTGAACACGCTGGCTTTCATTTAGAGTTTTGAAGCCTGTGCTTTGAATTTGGCTATAATGTGCAAAAACATCATCACCCCCTTGATCAGGAGTAATAAATCCAAAACCTTTTGATTCATTGAACCATTTTACTGTACCAAACTGACTACTCATGTTAACTATTCCTTTGTTATACAAGCTACTAAATAATGATCTTTGGGTCTAACTTAATTAAGTCTTTAAAACTTAAATTTAAGACAATTAAAGCGATGTTACGCGTCTACCTGCATACGTGCGCTCGTGAACCGACTGACAACGAATACAGCGTTTAGCAATAGGATGAACCACTAGGCGTTTATAGGAAATATCTTCACCGCAATCAATACATTCGCCATAGCAACCTTCTAGCAAACGATTTTTAGCAATATCAATTGCCTTTAGTTCTTCAACTCTGTATTCCGCCATAGAGTTATCAAAATCAATTAAGGTGTCGACTACTGAGGCGTCACCTTCATCTTTTATATCTGCTTTAAGCTCAACATAAGAGCCATCAACACGTTGAGCTAAATAGCCTTGAACTTGTGACTGAACGCAACTCTCACGTGTATAGAGAGATTGTTTTAATGTACTTAATTGGTGTGAAGTTAGATTTGACATAATGGAACTCACTCTGTCTTTATTAAATAAATAAGGTAATGTTTTACCAATGTGACCATAATTACTGATTTTTCATGTTTTGTCAAGAAAATTGGTAAATTTGGTAAGGCTGATGCATTTTCTAAAACAATATTTTCTATCAAGCTATTCAACATAAACAAATTTAACGATCAAGAATTTATTCAAAAAATGTTAGCTAAATAAATTTTTCAAAACTTCACACTTACTTATATTCATCTATATAGAAAATTTGGATAAAGGAGTTGTCAAAAATATGAGGTGCTGGATATTAAGGCGTATTAAAAGCCTAGCCTTCAACAAAGCCTTAATGAATGTTGAAACCTTAGTAAGTTGGATATCAGATCTAAATGCAAGATTGCTGACTAATTCGATCTGAACGTTTCAAAAACGTTAATTTTTTTAAAGTAATACCTTCTTTTGTTCTTAGCTTATGCTAATGTTCACCTTCTCGAAAAAAACACGATAAGGAACACATGGGTAAGCTTTAGTTTTTTAAGGTAAAAGTTCGGTTGAATACCATGCGAAAAAGCATGTCTATTGTGTCTAAAAATTCAAATAATTTAAAATTAAGTATTCTTTTTAATATGTATGTATATCTTTTTATAGTATTAGGTTTACTCTCTTCAGAGCTGTTGGCTGAAGATTTTTCTTATTCGCTAGGAGGCATCGCCGATATAGGGCTTTTGAGTACATCTTCAGAACCGCAACCTGAAATGTTAGGGGGAGCAGACTGGGGAAATAGTATAAGAGGCAAGATATCTAAAAAAATAGATGATATAACTTATACAGCACTAGCGATGGAAGGATTTCGTTTCGGAACGAAACAAACGCCTAGTTCTCATGCATTTGCGAAAGAAATCAGCTTGTCGGCGGCATCAAATACTTGGGGAACGATCAAAGCAGGGCGCTTAGAAAACCCTGTGTATTTGGCGTTAGGCGATGGTGTGCTTGATCCCTTTTTATGGGGAAGAAATAACAACCCGCTATTAGATTCTGAAGGAGCGAGATTAACAGGGGTTTCTTGGTTGAGCCCTACACTAAAAGATCATTGGTCTGTTCTTTTAGAGCATGGAACGCAGACTAAAACAGAAGTTGATCAAAGTTTTTTAGTAATGAATTATAAAACAGAAAATATATCGGCTTTGGTATCTAAAACCGTGGCAGGTGATCGCCATTCACTCACAGCGGGCGGAAGTCTTTTATTTGAATGGGGAGCTTTAATAGGTACAGTGCAGCATAGAGCAACGTACTCAGCGTTTTCTACAGGTTTTATCCATTCATTTAATAATAAAAAGGGTGAGATAGAAGCCTCTTATACATGGCTTACTGATCATCAAAAGCAACTTTTAGTAGGAGCAACTCATACGCTAGATACAACAGGGCGCTGGGCAGCATATAGCAGTATTGGTCGTACACTCGTACCGACCAGTAAAGCGAGCACCATGATGATGGTAGGTATTCGATGGACATGCCTTCCATGCATCGCAAAGCGTCAGGATAATTTATAAATGATCGCTAAAACTAATAATAGAATTTAAGATATTTAAAATAAAATCCTTTGTATCTCTTTATGGAACCTAATCAATCAGCAACGCATCAAGTAGCTTTCTAATGGTTAACTAAGTATAGGATGATGTACTGTTAACTATTAAAAAATAAATTAAGCACTTAATTTTTTAGGTGTCATTTTTAATAGTAACGGTCGAACGAGCAGCCATAAAATGCTATGAGAAATAACAACAATACTTAAAAACTGCGAAAAAACCACTGCGTTATTTATCGCAATAGGTTTATTGAATAAAATCATTGTTAACATCGAAATTGTGGTGCTAACAATAAATGATTCAAAAAAATTTTTAAATAGATATGAACATACAAGAGAAATAGTAAATATATAAAATAACATCATAATGCTATGCTTTCTTATTAAGGATTTACGCAGCATCGCTTTTGGGAGGCATTGCAACATGTACTGTACATACTGTAATTTTGCGTAAATCCTACTTTTAAGGGTGTATTTTTAGCTTGAAAATATAGTAAAAAAACTTACTGTGTTAGTAGGGAATGACCTATTTTTAATACTGCATTTACTCAATCAATACTATCGTCTTTCTGTTTATATAAAAAATCACGAATAAACGGATCATTTACAGGAAAAGACGAATGTTTAGGCCGATTTTTTGAAAAGTTTTCGGTGCCGAGATGCTCAAGAAGCCCTCTAAACGAAATAAGTACCCACATGAACATGACAAATATAAAAATAAGTGACAAAACGTTCATTCTGTAGCTCCCATATGTTTCATAACAAGGCAGTAACAGGAGTATAAAAAGGAAATATTTCAATTTAATGACATAGGCCCAAATAACTTTAATTTGAGCTAATAAGCATTGATTAGGAACATACATTCAAATAGATGATTAGTTGTATAGATTAGGTTTGAATGAATAATTTATTGAAAATAGACCTATTTGCTAGGTTGCTACAGGTGATTGCATAGGAATAATGTATTGAAATAATTGATTTAATTATCTAAAAAATTATTTGTTGTTACATTTATTGCTATTATTGCCTCTTCAAGCTTTAGGAATTAGCAGCGGCTAATAAACTTTGCCAACACTCTAAAAAAAGCTCTTCATCTTCTCGCTGAGAATCACGGTCTGCATTCCATTTTGCTAATTCTCCACGCTTCCAGGTTTCTGCAATTTGCGGATGAATATAAGATTTCTTACAAATGGTTGGCGTATGGCCTAATAGAGAAGCAACGTATTTAACCGCAGTGTTATAAGCGATTTTTTGTGCATGTGAAGTTTCAGGAACAGGTAGGGTACGAAGTAAGGCAAATGTTTCTTTGCAAGCTGCCCATGTGCGAAAATCTTTAGCTGTAATTGAAAGGCCTGTTATTTCTTTAAGATATTGATTCACATCTTCAGAGTGCACGGCATGAATATTGCCTTCTTCATCTTCATATTTAAAAAGCTGATAACCAGGAATTTCTTCACATTGCCGTACAACACGAGCAAGTTTTCTATCATTCACATCAATATACCAAGGCGTTCGGTTTTTACCTTTAAATTTAAAAATTATGTGGCTACCGTCTACGTTGGTATGTTTTTTGCGTAATGTGGTAAGACCATACGTATTATGCTCTTGAGCATATGCAGCATTCCCTACACGAATATATGATTTTTCCATAATGCGGATTAACGCGGCGAGTACGCGGCTACGTGTTAATGAACGTTGAGCAAGATCATGATCTAAGCGCGCACGCAACTGTGGCAAGCAGGTACCAAACTCAAGTAAACGTTCAAATTTACTAGCATCTCGAATAGCCCGCCATTTGGAATGGTAGCGATACTGTTTACGGTTTTTATTATCTATCCCCGTTGCTTGTAAATGCCCATCTTCATACGGGCAAATCCAAACATTACGCCAGGCAGGAGGAATTGCAAGCGAGCGAATACGCTGAAGCAGGGTAGCAGAAGAAATGCGTTCGCCGTCAGGAGAATAGTAAGAAAAACCTTTTCCTCGTCTCCTGCGGCTAATGCCAGGAATAGTATCGTTAATGTAGCGCAAAGAGGCCGCTTCAGCAGCAAGTTGACATGTTTCGTTATAGGTACTTTCAGTAGGAGTGGCTGTCATAGTACTATATCCACTATACGTTAATAAAAACGCTAATAAAAATTAAAAACAGCCAAGTAAAATTTCTCTTGAAAATTCTCTTTTAAGAGATGAAAGAGTGAGGTTAAAGTTACCCTCTTTTAGGTGTTTGTATAACTGCAAATATCAACACGCGTCAGGTGTCGCACATACTTGTATTTGATAGGCTGAAGATTCCCTACTCACTTTAAAAGCTATCAAGTTCACACGTTTCTTTTATTGAGAACAGTCAACTTAAACAAAAATAATGGTGTACGTTCATTCTTGCCAACTAACAGATATTTTCTATAGTATGTTTTGATTAGCAAGCTCTTAGGATTGTAATGTGAATGAAGAAACTCTTTGGAAAACGATTCAGCAAGAAGCGGTTATAGAAAGCGAAAATACGCCATTGCTTGCGCCTTATCTGGTTAAAAAAGTGCTTAAGCATGAAACGTTAGGAGCTGCATTAGCAAGTGTGCTTTCTGTTCAGTTAACTACTTTCGATATTACATTTGATAGCTTTTATTCATTATTTCTCGAAATAATAGAAAAATATAAAATAGCTGATGCCGCTGCAGCGGATATTTTCAACATTACATCTTCAAATTCTACTGGGCCTAATGCACTTGCAGTATTTTTATCTTTTCGGGGTATTCAATCAATTCAACTTTATCGAATAGCGCACCAAGTATGGAGTGAAGGCAATAAAGTATTTGCAATACTCCTTCAAAACTGGGGAGCACAAATTTATGGAGTTGACATACATCCAGCAGCTTTGATTGGAAAGAGATTATTTGTTGATCACGCGATCGGTATAGTTGTTGGAGAAACCGCAGTGATTGAAGATGATGTATCTATTTTTCATGGCGTAACGCTTGGAAGTACATTGCAAAAATCAGGTGATCGCCATCCAAAAATTCGTCGCGGTGCAAAGCTTGCTGCTAATGCAACTATTCTAGGAAATATCGAGATCGGTGAAGGTGCAGTAATTGCAGCAGGAAGTATAGTTCTGCATTCCATACCGGCAGGAGCTGTTGCAGCTGGCATACCAGCAAAAGTGATTAAACAGCGCATTGCAAACGATTAGCACTCGCGTAGCCTATTATTAAGCAAATGCTAAATGGCCATTTGCTTAGTATATTATCTGCTTGGTATATTATCAGTTGTATACCAAGCTATTTAAGCAGCTTCCACACTAATGTAATCGCCTGGATTGGATTTTTGTATACGCTATAGCGCAGCTTTATGCCTAATTTGTAGGCCTAAATACCGTATGTACTCCAGGAATTTTTCGAAGTTTATCCATTAGCCAGTCGGGTGCTTGACCTCGAGTAACTTCTACGTGAAATTGCATTAACGCGTGCTGACCGCGCGAAAGAGTGTTTACTCCAACCACATTAATTTTAAGTTCAACTAATATTTCGGTTAGGTCACGTAATAAGCCAGGGCGATCTTGGGCTTCAATTTGCAGGGTTAATACAAAATGGTTTTGTTGAAGTGTTGCCCAGTCAACAGGAATGGTACGTTCAGGATGTGTCGTTAGTAAACGTTTAAAATTGGGGCAACTTTTACGGTGAATAACAATGCCTTTACCCTTTGTTACGTAGCCATAAATTGAATCGCCAGGAGCCGGCTTACAGCAACGTGCCAGTGTTGTTAGTAAATTGCTAACTCCGCTGATAGAGCCGCTTGAACTAACAGGATCAGGGCTTTGAGTAGCTGAAGGAAGAGGAAATGCCGTGCGCTCATCAGGGGTTGCAGGTGCGGGATGTAATATTTTAGTCGTTTCATGCTTTTCAGCATTTAAATGCTCTTGTTGAGCTTGGTGCTGCCTAAACCATTGCCTTACTTTAGATTTTGCATGATTTGTTTTTAAAAAAGCAAGCCAGTCCATAGAGGGCTGACCATCTTTTTGAGTGGTGATTGAAACACTTTGACCATTCTGCAATGGCGTATCTAAGGGCACCCACTTGCCATCTACCGTGGCTCCTCGGCAGCGATGGCCTAACTCAGTATGAATACGGTAAGCAAAATCTACAGGTGTAGCATTTTGGGGTAAGTCAACGACTTTACCTTCAGGCGATAGTACATAAATGGTATCTTGAAATAGAGGGGTTTTAAGCTGCGTTAACCAGTCAGCTTCAGTGCTTTCATCGCCGCGCCATTCCATTACTTGCCGTAACCAGCCAATTTTTTCTTCAAATTGACTTGAAAACGAACCGCCACCTTCTTTATAACGCCAATGAGCGGCTACTCCATGCTCGGAATCTTGATGCATCTGATAAGTACGAATTTGAATTTCAAGTGTTTTATGACCATCACACCACACTGCTGTATGAATCGACTGGTAATTGTTAGCCTTGGGTTTGGCAATATAGTCATCGAACTCCCCAAGAATAGCAGGCCATCTATCGTGAACGCGGCTTAAAACGGTATAGCATTCTTCTAGTGTATTCACTAAAACACGAACTGCCCGAATATCATAAATTTCTTCAAGGGGCACATTTTTGCGAGACATTTTTTTATAAATACTATAAATATGTTTCGGGCGGCCTGTTACTTCGCCTTGAATATTTAACGCTTTTAAGTCGTCGTTCAGCGTTTGAATAATGTCTGAAATATAGGTTTTACGGTCTTCTCGGCGCTCGTCTAACCCTTTAGCAATCGTTTTATACGCATTGTCATCAATTAATCGCAAGCTTAAATCTTCTAGTTCCCATTTAAGCTGCCAAATGCCCATTCTATTTGCTAGCGGTGCAAATAAATGCAAAATACGTTCTGCTAAAGTAAGCCTTTCGCCATCGTTCATTAATACTTCTTTACTAACAGCATAGCGTAAGGCCTGGGTACGCTCTGCCAGCTTAATAAGTACAACTCTGAAATCTTGTACCATGGCTAATAGCATTTTGCGTAACGTTTCAGCCTGTAAGGCGCCTCCTCCTTTACTTTTTTCATGAAGCGTTTCAATTGCGCGCATGTCGTGAACGCCTTGCACCAAATCAACGAGAGCTGCATTACTATGGAAAAGGCGGCCTGTTCGCCAGTCTTCGAGGCGCTCTTTAGGTAGGCAGTAGGGCAGACCTAACATAAGTGCAGCGATCAGTGTGTCTCGATCCATTTTAAGGCCAATTAGAACGGCAAATGTTCCTAAGACGCGACCTAACCAACCTTCTCCTTCTGTCGTAAGATGAGGTTCATACCAGGGGGCAAGAGCCAAAACCGTATTCTCAAATGCATCACGATCACTTTTAGGATACGTAGAGGCAGTTTCTTGAAGCCAGGTTTTAATACTTGTTGAATCAAAATTTTGAGGGGCTGAAAAGGCCACGGCAACCATTGCAAAAATCTCCCTGTTTTTAGACTGGCACGCTACGCATAAAAACATATAATCGCACACTTTACATTGTGTAAAGCAAGCTGTTGAATTTAAATATGTAACTAAATGCGCTCTCTGCAACAAAAATCGTATGCCTATGCTATGCGTAGCGCATGTCTCTCATTGGCTTTTATTTGGTTGATGAACAGTGATTCAATTATTTTTCTTAAAGTGCTTTGGCATACGTTTGTCTCATCTAATGTTTTTGCATCGCCTACACTCTTTTATTTTTACCAGAGAATTATTTTTCTATGCGCTTCCATGAGCAATTGCTAAATAAATATATATAACATTTAGTTAGCTAACGTATGGTTGAGTAATAGATAGAAAATGTGACTATATAAATGTCTTAAATAACAGTAAAACAGGGGTGCGTAAGGTTTCCTATGCGCTTAGGTTTATGATACCGTTATCTTATGTCTACTTAATGAGATCAAAAATGAAAATAAAATGTGGGTTTGCTTTTCTTCTGCTTTCAGCCCAATGTTCTGCTGCTACGTTTACTCAAGCGCAGCTAGAGCGGGCAGTCACGCTTTCTTATATGGCAGGTGTATGTTCAGAGTTATCTCATATTGCTGATTTTCAATTAAAAAATAAAATAGAAAATGGCGATACATTTATTAAAAAAGCAGTAAGTGATCGTGCTGCATCCATTGGTATTGCTGGCGATAAGCTAAGTGAGAGTTGTAACCAAACACTTGTGGAATATGTTGCCTTAGCTAAATCTATAGAAAAAGATAAAGCTATCGAAAAGGGTGTATCTTCATCAGCTTCTTCTAATGAAAAAAATAAGGCAAAGAAATAATTTAACTTACAAAGAATGTAAGCGTGTGGATAGCATCGAAATCATAAGCTTAGAAGTTACGCGGGTGATTTCACTCAAGTCATGAGATGCCCTGAGTACATAGAGTGCGGTAAGTAGTCAATACGCCGAGAAAACCCAATTGCGTAGCCTCTAAAGCTATTAAAATGTTCTTGCAAAACGCTATGAGCCAGGAAGCATTTGCCTGGCTCATAGCGTTTTGTATAAGCGCGCTCAAAAAAATAACTAAAATCAGGCGCGTTATTTCACTGAAAATAGGTTTGTAAACGTATTGGCACTATAGCGTTTAATTGTTTGATTGAACATGCGTATAAAAACAAAATCTGTTGCGTATAAAGTTAAAAAACGCTCTTATTTTTTTGCAAATTTTCTGTATAATCGCACTCTTCGCAATAAGAGCGATGGTTGCCGAGAAATGTAAAAAACTCTTACAACTCAGCTGCTTGCGCAACATAACTTATAAAATTCTTTTTGATGGAAAATAAAAATAGTTAGATAAAAATTATTTGTTTGCATTGTTTTCTTTTTATTTCAGTAATTTAATATGAGTCATGTTTGACATATCTGAAAATAAATAATTTTAAAAAATGTTGCTCGGGTTTGTTGCCATTCACGGTAGTGTGCGTTGTAGTTGTGTTTTCAATACTCTGTATTTGTAAAATATGTATTGATATCTTTTGATGATGTAGGAGTCATGCCATGTCTGTTGTCTCTGCTCCAGAGAACCGTTTTTTTACCACAGAAGAAATTAGCCTTAGTTTCAGTCATGTGCGTGAACACATCCAAAAAGGGTATAACCGCCCTTTTTTAATTGTAGATTCATCGATCGTTCGTAATAAGTCAAGACGCTTTAAAGCTTCTATGCCAATCGTGCAGCCCCATTTTGCGGTGAAATCTAATCCTGATCCTCGTGTGCTTAAAGTGCTCATTCAGGAGGGGGTTGGGTTCGAAATCGCTTCTATTGCTGAGTTAGATATTCTGCTTGATCTTAATGTTCGCCCTGAAGAAATTTTTTATAGCAACCCAATGAAATCGCGTGCTTATATTGAATACGCGTGGGAAAAAGGGGTGAAATGGTATGTGATAGATTCCGTTGAGGAGTTAGAAAAAGTATTTAGCGTATCACCTGAAGCAAAAATGTATGTACGCTATGATACTTCTAACGTTGGTAGTGATTGGCCACTTTCGGGTAAATTTGGCGCATTTCCTGATGAAATTACTCGCATTATTCAGCATGCAAGTGAGTTAGGCGCGCAATTAGAAGGTGTTACTTGCCATGTAGGGTCACAATGTTTAAATGTTGATAATTGGGTACAGGGTATTCGGCGTGGTAAAGCAATTTTTGAAGAAATGCGTGAAGCAGGATTAACGCCAACTTTAATGAATTTAGGGGGAGGGTACCCCGTTCAGCATACAAAACCTATTCCTAGTATTGAAACCATTGCCAGTGCCATTAATGCTGAATTAGAAGATGTGCCCGAAACTATACGCGTTATGGCAGAACCTGGGCGCTATCTGGTATCAGATGCTGCTTATTATGTGTGCCGTGTAGTTGGTACGGCAAGCCGTGGTACAAAACGATGGATTTATTGGGATGCAGGCGTATTTGGCGGCGTTATAGAGACCACCGAGGGGCTGCGCTATACGATTGAAACTGATCGTGTGGGTGAGCCGATAGAGTGGACAGTAGCAGGCCCTACCTGTGATTCTGTCGATATTTGCATGCGAGATGTATTATTGCCTTGTGATTTAAGAGAGGGCGATTTTATTTATATTAAAAATTCTGGTGCTTATACAACGGCGTATGCTAGCAATTTTAATGGCTTTCCGCTGCCTGAAGTAGTAGTGTTGTAATTTTTTTATAATTATTTCTACACATTTCCTTTTCAGAAAATGGGAAGGAAATGAAGCTATACAATACATACACAGGCAAAAAAAAGCCCGGTCTTATGAACCGGGCACACAACATCAAGCCGTTAATGATTAGTTAACAGCTTTCTTATTGCCCTGTGTCGCTGCGTTGGACTGGGTAGCCGCTGCCGCAGTGTTTTGTGCTACTGTATTATTGAAGTGTTGAGCAGCAGAATTTGCTGTTTGTGTCGCATGTTGTTGCGCTTGCTTCACAGTATTCAGTGTTGCGCTAACAGCAGCTTTTACGCCTGCTTCAGCAACTTCAGCAGCTTGGCGAGTAGCTTTTTGCAAGCCATCTAATGCTGCATTACCTGCACTAATACCGTTTTTCAATGCATTAATTGCAACTTCTGAACCAGCAGGAGCTGAACGGCTTGCATTATCAACCCATGTATTTACATTTTTTTGATACTGTTGAACGCCTTGCTCAAGAACCTTGCCGATTTCTTGTTGAGTAGCAGTCGTTGCTTCATAAATTTTACGAGCGTAGCTTGATACGGACTCTAATTGATTTTCAACTGCTTTTTGGCGCCATCCTGCCCATCCTTGAGCATCTTTAGTAGTAGGCAATGTTTGCAATTGTTTAACTTGATCTTCTAAGCTTTCTTTAGCAGCATTGATGCTGATATTGCTGAAGCGTTCGATATTTTCAATAGAAAGCTGGCTAAGTTTGATCCACTGATCTAAGGCTGCTTTGTTTAGTTCACTAAATTGTTCTGTAATTGGATTCGACATCTGTATGTTCTCCAGGTGAATTATGTTGCGTTATGCTGTGGTGCAGCAATTCAGGTTTTATTCTATTCTTAATGTTTCAAAGAGTCAAATAACAATTTTGTTTTTTTTAAAGGGTAATTGAGTTAATAGACTTAACTTACGCCTAACTATTGGAATTAACGTTATATAATTTATTAGAATGATTAATTCGGGAAAATAGATTTAATAGTGTCTATTCTTTCACATAATAAGCGAGCGCGAATATTAGAAGGTGGGGTTGTATGAATCCAAGACTGAATACTAAGGCTTTTTAAGCGATCAAAAGAGTGTTTAAGTAATAAAAATGTTGAATTATAGGCTGAAAAACAAGCATTATATTTATTTAGCATACAAAGTAATCTATAAAGACGTTCAAATTGATCAGGGCGGCGCATTCCATCAATACGCTCAAACCATTCTACAATACGCTCAGGATGTAGTTGATTATCTAGTACATTCAATGTTTCTATAAAACATTGCTGAAATTGAATAATATTTTTAGGCCAGCGTAAATGCAAGGCATAATCTCGGCACCGATGTTGAAAATGCGATAACAAAAAAGCTTGATTCAATCGGTATTTTTCTTCTGCATATAAAATGCTTGTACAAAGCGCTAATGTAAAATCATATTTGCTTTCTGGCGCTAATGCTTCGCAAGTCGAGTGAGCTACATTAGCGGAGTGAGCTATATTAGCGAGTTGAGTAGAAAAATATTGAAGCCAATGTAAAAGGGTAGACCCACTATGGGTAATAGATGTATTTAATAAATAGCCTGGATGATTCCATGCTGTATCTAGCTCTTTCCAGACACTAGCAAGTGCGCCAATGCGGTGTAAAATTTCTAACATACGATGAGGGTAGGGTGATGAAAACCCTTTTTCTAGTTCTGTGTAGACTCTTTCGGGGCTTAATAGCGTTAATTCCCCTTCTTTAACCATCTCAATCAGCAATATTTCGGTTTCAGGGGCGACTTCAAAATCAAACCGTGCTGCGAAGCGAGCAAGCCGTAATACTCTTAAGGGGTCATCGCGAAAAGCTGGGCTTACATGGCGCAAAACGTTAGCGTTTAAATCATTAACCCCTCCGTAAGGATCAATAAGCTTACCATTTTCATCTTTAGCAATAGCATTAATGGTAAGGTCTCTGCGTTTTAAATCGTCTTCTAGGCTCACATCTGGCGCAAAAAAGCATTCAAAACCGGTGTGGCCTGGGCCAACTTTTTTTTCGGTTCGAGCCAGCGCATATTCTTCATACGTTTCAGGGTGTAAAAAAACAGGAAAAGCTTTACCCACAGCCTTATAGCCCAACGCTAGCATTTCTTCAGGCGTAGAGCCAACTACGACCCAATCTCGATCTTTAGAGGGATGCCCTAATAATTCATCCCGTATTGCGCCTCCAACCTGATAGCATTTCATGAGGTGCTTTCCTCAATAGGCAACTCTAATGAAGGATCAGAAATAAGATGTGGGCTGATTGCACCAATATCTGCTTTTTCTATACTTCTAAAGTGTCGGCTAATTTTATGACTGGTAACGTGAATATCGCCTACATCTTCAGACACTTGTTTGATGTGTTTAACAAGCTTCTGCATGCGATCATCAAAGCGCCCAAACTCAGTAGAAAGCGAAGATAAGGCACGTTGAATAATTAAAATATGCTCACGGGTTTCTTTATCGCGTATCACACTTCGCGCAGTATTCAGTACTGCCATGAGCGTTGTGGGTGATACCAGCCATACTCGCCGTGTATGGCTATAGTTCACAATTTCAGGATGATTAGCGTGAATTTCTGCAAAAACAGACTCAGCAGGAATAAATAGCATAGCGGAGTCAGCTGTATCAGGCGGTAAGATATATTTGGTTGCTACGGCATCAATATGCCTGCGGATATCTTGCTGAAAAGTTTTAGATAATACAGCACGCTCTAAATCACTGACCTGAGGAGCATGCATTTTTTGATAGGTTTCAAGAGGGAATTTTGCATCGATAACAATATAATTGGTAGGTGGAGGCAAAATAAGAAAACAATCGGGGCGAGTATTTGAGTGATTAGGAAGAGGTGTTTGGAATGAGTAGCTTGAGGGCGGTAAACTATTACTGATTAGATGTTCAAGCTGTACTTCTCCAAACGCACCGCGTGCGCGCTTGTCGCCTAATATCTGGTTCAAATTCATTACATTTGTACTTAGGCTTTCAATTTTCTTTTGCGCTTCATCAATGGTGGCTAAACGAGACATAACATTGGTGAATGTTTCATGTGTACTTTGAAAACCGCTTTGTAAACGTTGCTCTACTTGCTCTGAGAGCGTGGCAAGGCGCTGATTAACGGTGTGGCTGAGTTGATCCATTCGTTCATTAATTTGCCGTGTATTGCTTTCAAGCCCTCCTATTAAAACGCTTTGACTTTTTTGAGTATGACTATTCAGTTTTTCTAATAGATTTTCTATAAGGTCAGCACGTGTGGTGAGCCAAAGTTCTTTTGAACGTTGATCAAGTTGCTTAACTTGCTCGCTCAAATGCGAGTGATCAGCACGTAAATGATTGATGATCGCATCTATTTTGTTTTGAATAAATGCTTGATGTGCCTGCTCTGCTTGATGCGTATGATTTAAGATATAGCTAAGTAAAGTGTTGAGTAGATATTTATTGATAAGATAAATTAATAAGGCGAGCAGAAAAATAGCGAATAAAGAGCTTACTAAGATCGTGGAAATATCCATACATCGTCTGCTTTAAAAGGGGGAAAGTTTGATCACGGAAACACACAGATTACCCTGAGGGCATATTATTCTAGCGTGCTAAGGCTTTCAGTTGCAAAAGAGTAAGAGAATATTTTTAATGCGTTATAAATATTATCATTAGGATGACCATGTTTGCAGGTATCAATGTTGCTTAAAGCTATTTACTGCCAGTAATAAAGTGATAGATAAAATAATAGCGGAGAATTTGGCTTCAAAATAAAAGATATAGACTATTGTTTGTAATAAATTATTTTTATCAAAAATGTTATTAATATTGGATGTATAGCGGCTGTTTTAAAAATGTGGATGTTGATAGGGAGATAATTCTGGAAAAGTAGTATTATCCATTTCAATGAGGGTCATCATCGCGGTAGGCAATACAATACCTTGCGCTAATTTATCGCCTGTAAAGAATTTAAACGGATACGCTGAATTAAGGACAATTTTGATTTCATCACGATAGTCACTGGTGATGATATTAAATCCATTTGCAATACCCACACCATATTTAGGACCATTTTTACTATTGGCGACAATAAACATGGCATAACCTTCGGGCAGCTCTAGCGCAAGCCCTGTACGAATTTCTACTAAACCAGGTGGATCAATCCGACCATTAGAAAGGGCGCATAAATCAATAGTGCCAATTCCTTGAGAACGGTTTTTGTTCAAAATTGCATCAACATGTAAGCGTTTTACTTTAATTTCCAGCATGATATAAGAGCCTCCTTAGTATAGTTTGCTATTATTTACGGAAATTATTTCAATTGTGTGACAAAACCATTGTTCTTCAAGATATATCTTAGTGCAAAGCTGCCTTGCTCAATGAAAAGGCCATGCATTTTCCTCCAATATATCTTTTGGCTTTTTTCAGCTTGCTTATAGTGTGCTAGTAGCTTATCAATCAATTCTTATGAAAAAAGGTTTTATGACAGGGTTTTAATGTTGAGAATTATATAAACCATATAAACGCTTTTTTGAATACTCTTATTTTTATGTGCCTGAATGTTCTACCCAAGCTTGAAACATTAGTATTGCCCATAACCGATGTTGCCAGTTTCGTTTGCCAGATAGATGTTCGTTCCAGCATTTGGTTACTATATCAGCATTAAAATAGCCTTCTTTACGCAAACGCTGAGGATGAAGCAATAAATTTGCCCACTCTTTTAAGGGATATCTTAACCATTGGTCAATGGGCACACAAAAACCTTGCTTAGGGCGATCAATAAGATGTTGAGGCACATATTTAT
>JAZKAR010000029.1:0-70914 GCA_040389065.1 Pseudomonadota bacterium
TCGTTATGCTTGAGCATCTTAAAAAAATATGCTTCAGGATCAGAAAATGAAACACCCATCTAAAAAAGGATACGTTCAGAAAAAAGTAGCCATTAATCTTTATCAAAATATTTGGGAAATACGCCATGATGCCTGGGGGCATTTGGTCGACAATCTAAATCGTTTACAACATGCTGAATATAGGCATGCAGATACTCATTTGGCAGAACTCTCAGCGATAGAACAGACATTAAATACATTGGAACCCATTGAAAGCTATTGGGCGTTTCCCGGCAAAAAAAAATTTAAGTGTTTAAAAAATCTTTTTACACATCAGCACTACGATCGCTTGAATGAACACGTGCACCGTATTAATACAGCATTATCAACTCAATCCTATAAGCGCGACGTCTTCTCATCGCCCTCCAATAATCATGAAACACTCACTTCTGCTGACGCTTATCAAGATGAAGATCATAGTGATCGCTTGTACTTTGAAGTACTCGTAGTTGGCGAACTCTCGGCTCAGGAAGAAACACAATTACGAGAGCAGCTGCGTGCGATGAGACAACCTAACGATCATTTTATTTTTGAAATTGTTGTCGTTCCTAGTTTTCAAGATGCCCTTATCGCCGTGTTACTTAATTTTAATATTCAGGCCTGCGTGATTCGTTATCGTTTACCGCTTCTTTCAGAATTTGATGCTAGCATCTTGTATCAGCTTCTTGATGATTATGATGAACAAGGGGTGGCCCGGCTGCCTGAAAGCGAACGGTGCCGCATTTTAGGTGAAAAAATAACTCAGTTACGCCCCGAACTCGACTTATATTTAGTGAGTGATGTAACCCCTGAAACCATTGCAGGTAAATTATGCTCTAATTTCCGTCGTGTTTTTTATCGGCAAGAAGATGAGCATGAGCTTTATTACAGTATTTTACAAAACATCGAAAACCGATATCAAACACCTTTTTTTACTGCATTAAAAGAGTACAGCCAAAAACCTACCGGTGTATTTCATGCATTGCCCGTTTCACGCGGAAAATCTATTCTGCAATCGAATTGGATACAAGACATTGTTCAATTTTACGGAAAAAGTGTTTTTATGGCAGAAACTTCGGCAACATCTGGCGGCTTAGATTCCTTATCAGAACCAGTAGGCCCTATTAAACGCGCTCAAGAGCTTGCAGCCCGAGCATTTGGAAGCCAAAGAACATTTTTTGTGACGAATGGCACATCTACGGCAAATAAAATAGTTGTTCAAGCGTTAATACAGCCTGGTGATATTGTTTTACTCGATCGTAATTGCCATAAATCACATCATTACGGAATGGTATTATCAGGCGCTGATACCGTATATCTTGATGCTTATCCTCTGGATGAGTATTCGATGTATGGCGCTGTACCTATCAGAGAAATCAAAAAAACATTACTGCATTTTAAACGTGAAGGCAAGCTTGAGCGCGTTAAGCTGGTATTGCTAACCAACTGTACATTTGATGGCATTGTGTATGATGTTGAGCGTGTGATAGAAGAATGTTTAGCCATAAAACCTGACTTGATCTTTTTATGGGATGAAGCATGGTTCGCCTTTGCTGCCTTTCACCCCACCTATCGGCGCCGTACTGGCATGGGAGCGGCTGCTCGTTTAAGAGAAAAATTTCAAAGTACTGCCTACCAGCAACGATACACCAACTTCAAAAAAGAATTTGGAGAGCCTGATAATGAAGACGCATGGTTAAATGCACGCTTAGTTGCTGACCCTGCGCTAGCAAGAGTACGCGTTTATGCCACACAATCTACGCATAAAACATTAACAGCATTCAGACAAGGCTCAATGATTCATGTGTATGATCAGGATTTCAAAAGCAAAGCAGAAGATGCTTTCCATGAAGCCTAGATGACTCATACATCGACTTCACCTAATTACCAGATTTTAGCTTCGCTCGATATTGGCCGCCGCCAGGTGGTACTTGAAGGATATGAACTGATTCAAAAACAAGTTAATTTTGCGATGACATTGCGAGAACGTATTACGCAGCATCCTTTACTCAACAAATATTTTCGTTTTTTAAATACAGGCGATCTTATTCCTAATGAATATCGATCATCTGGTATTGATTCCTATTTTGAATCTGAGCAACGCTGGGCAGATATGGAAACATGCTGGAAAAACGACGAATTTGTTGTCGACCCTAGCCGGTTAACGTTATATATCGGCCTAACAGGAATTGATGGCGATACGTTTAAACACGATCACTTAATGACTCAGTACGGCATTCAAATTAACAAGACATCGTGCAATACCGTATTGTTCATGACCAATATTGGAACCACGCGTAGCGCAGTTGCCTACTTAATTGAAGTGTTAGTTAAAATTGCACGTGGTATTGATCAGCAGCATGAAGATCAAAATCCAAACGCACAGCAAGCGCATAAGAATAAGATTCAATCGCTCACAAAACAGCTTCCGCCCTTGCCGCATTTCAGCCGTTTTCATCCTTTCTTCCGCCGAGAAGGTACAACGCCTGAGGGCGATATTCGCCAAGCCTACTTTATGGCCTATAACGAAGCACAATGCTGCTATGTCACCCTGCTAGAGTTAAAAAACAAAATCAATCGGGGCGAAGTGCTGGTATCTGCCATGTTTGTAATTCCCTACCCGCCAGGCTTTCCTATTTTGGTACCAGGGCAGGTTATTAGTCGGGAAATTGTATTATTTATGGAAGCTTTAGATACCCGTGAAATTCATGGCTATAAGCCAGAGCAAGGATTTAAAGTATTTACCAGAGCTGCTCTAGGTGAAGAAGCCTACCTTGATGCTGAAAAAATTATTCAATTACATTATCATCCTCATTCAGCAACTGAACATGAAGAACGCGCTATTGCAATTGCAGTTTAACGATGTGTCTTCTGCTTTGTAGAACAATACTGAGTAGAAGACATAGTCAATAACGTTTATTACAGGAAATGGGTGTAGGTTTAGTGGTTACGCAGTTGGGTTCTCTAAGCGTGTTGGCAACTTGTTGTATTATTCGTACTGTCTGCCATGCTTTAAGTGAACGCAACCTCGTAACTGCTAAGTTATACCTATATCTTTTCTTAAAAGGCTTTTTATAGTGCGATCCGAAGCATTTGAAACACTTGAATTGTTTGAGCAAATAGTGGCTCAAAAAATCCAAGAAATTGATTTATCAAACGATCCCGCGCACGATTTTTTACATTTCAAGCGCGTTGTTTCTTTAGCTAAAAAAATATGCCAGCTAGAACACGGAAAAGCAGCCATTGTTGTGCCTGCTGCCTGGCTTCACGATTGCGTTATTATTCCTAAAGATAGCCCTTTACGTCACAAAGCTTCAAGACTTTCTGCTGAAAAAGCATTAGAAATACTAGCCTCACTGAATTACCCTTCAAAATATTATAACGACATCGCCCATGCTATTGAATGCCATAGTTTTAGCGCTAATATTGAAGCCCTTACCCTCGAGGCAAAAATCGTTCAAGATGCAGATCGCTTAGATGGTTTAGGTGCAATTGGTATAGCCCGTTGCTTCGCAACAGCAGGAATGCTAAAACGCCCTTTTTATAATCATCATGATCCATTCTGTGAACGTAGACCGCCGGATGATTCACTCTACACGGTTGATCATTTCTTTAAAAAACTATTTAAAACGGTAGATACACTAAAAACTGCAACAGGAAGAGAAGAAGGAAAAAAACGAGCAGAGATGATGAACAGTTATTTAGCAGCATTAAAATTAGAAATCTAATACAGTTAGAAGTTAAGCATTTTGCTCTCACGGCGTGAGACGCCCCGCGTTATATCAACTTGCTGTACTACTTGTACTGTCTGCATTGCCATGCGGGGCATCCCATGTCTTGATAGTGCTCAACTGCATAACTTCTAACTTCAATACTTGTGCTTTAACCTTATATTTATTTATGGAACCTAATATTGAGTTGTTTTTAAATGGCTAGAAATATCCTGTTTATTTGTAGCCAAAATAAATGGCGTAGCCCCACTGCAGAACATATCTTTGCTAATTATCCTAATATTAATTCTATGTCAGCAGGGCTTAATCATGATGCCGAAACACCGATTACGCCTGAATTATTAGAATGGGCAGATACAATTTTTGTGATGGAAAAAGCACATAAAACTAAGCTTTCGCTGCGCTATAAAAAATATCTTCACAATAAGAAAATTATTTGTTTAAACATTCCTGATAATTTTAAATTTATGGATGAAAAATTAGTTGCATTACTCTTGCTAAAGGTAAAACCTTTCCTACATTAACTATTAAAATTATATAATTACTTACTCGAACACTAAAAGACTCTTTATGGATCATGCTACTCTTATTATTATTTCTGGCGCTATTGTAGCTGGCTTTATTCAAGGTCTTTCAGGATTTGCTTTCAGCATGGTTGCATTATCATTCTGGGCATGGGTGGTTGATCCACGTCTTGCTGCTGCAATGGCTGTTTTCGGATCATTAATGGGGCAGACTTTAGGAGCATTAACTGTACGAAGAAGATTTCACTTCAAACAGCTACTTCCTTTTATTATGGGTGGTTTGGTTGGAATCCCTTTAGGAGTTCTTATACTTCCTCAACTTAATGTACATCTCTTTAAAGTTTTTTTAGGTCTTCTATTACTTATTTGGTGCCCTATTATGCTCTTTAGCCGTCAAATTCCTCCTATTTCAGCAGGCAAACGTATTGCGGATAGCATTATTGGAGTAATAGGAGGAATTATGAGCGCTATCGGAGGTTTCTCTGGGGCTGTTCCTACATTATGGTGCACCTTACGAGGTTTTCCTAAAGATGAGCAGCGTTCGCTTATTCAAAACTTTAACTTTGCTATCTTGCTAGTAACCATGGCAACTTATATTGCTAAAGGTATTGTAACGATTAGTATGCTTCCAATGTTTGCTATTGTTGCGCTCTCTATGCTTATTCCTACACTTCTTGGCTCTCGTTTATATATTGGCATTAGCGAAGCAATGTTACGAAAAATTGTTTTAAGTATGCTTACCGCCTCAGGTGTGGCCTTGCTTAGCACGTCATTACCTAAATTAACATTGAACTTTTTTTAAGTTTAGAAGTTATCGGAAATAATAAAATGGCCTACCGCGCGCGCGGGAGCATTTTCAAATACACGCATAGGAATAATTCATCATTATTATTTAATAATCCAATTATTTTAAACCCAACAACATTAAGCCGCCGCTAAACCTTTTGATTGCAAAAATTCCGTTGCCATCTCTACTTTTGTAGGGCGGCCATAGTGATAACCTTGTATTTCATCACATGACCAATTTTTTAACCATTCTAATTGCTCTGCTGTTTCAACCCCTTCAGCAATCACTGTTAGCTCTAACGCATGGCCTAATGCGATCACTGCTTGTACAATTGCAGCATCTTCAGAAACAGGTTTTAAATGACGTATAAATGACTGATCAATTTTAAGTTTATGCACAGGAAAGCGTTTTAAATAAGCTAAGCTTGAATAGCCTGTTCCAAAATCATCAATGGCTAATTTCAACCCTAATTGATGCAAATCTTCCAATAATGCCACAGCGCGATCAGCATCTTGAATCACCATGCTTTCAGTAATTTCTAATTCAATCTGCGCGGGATTAACCCCTACAGATGACAAAGTATTTTTAACGATACTCAAAAAATCAGGATGCAAAAATTGCCGAGCAGAAATATTAACCGCCACAACAATATCAACATTCAATGACTCTTTCCATTTTTTAGCTTGCAAGCACGCCGTTTCTAATACCCATGTTCCAATCGAAACAATTAACCCCGACTCTTCTGCTAAAGGAATAAACTCGGCGGGTGAAATTAACTTACCATCATGATTCCATCGTAATAAAGCTTCAAAACCGATTAACTGATTTTTTTGTAAACTTAATTGCGGTTGATAATATAACTCTAACTCATGGCGCTCTACCGCATGACTTAATAAAGCCTCTAATGCTAATCGTTCATTCCACTGTGTATTAAGCGATTGCGAGTAAAACACGACATCTTGCCGGCCTTCTTTGCGAGCTGCATTCAATGCAGCATCTGCATACCGAAAGATCGTAACAGATTCTTTTCCGTATTCAGGATAATCTACGCCACCCATCGCCATTGAAACAAATACCTCGCATGATTGAATATCAAATGCTTCACGCATAGTATTATATAATAATGTTTTTATGACCTCTATTTCAGAGCGATCTTGTTTAATTTTATATAATAATGCATAGGTAGCACCTTCTAATCTAAATAAATTAGCGCCATTTTCGCTAAGCGGTTTTTTAAGCCGGGTTGCCATTTGCTGTATTAAATACTCGCCCCCCTCATGCCCCAACCCGCTAATAATTCTCTCAAAACGTTCAATGACTAAAAACATAATAATATGAGGGTCATCACCCATCGCTTGAATATCTCTTTCAAATGCGCGTCTATTTTCTAAACCAGTTAAAACATCATGCCAAGCCTGATAAGCCAATACTGACTCAGAGCGTAATCGTGCCCGAATATGATGAATAACAAATAAAGCAGTTAATAATGTAGCAACACTATATAAATATACTAAGCGTGTAATATCTTTAACACGGGCGCGTGTAATTTCACTGGCTTCATAAACATTTTTTTCTGCTACGCTCTTTAATGAATTTAATTGCACACGCATTTTATTCATATTATTACTAAGATCAGCTAATATAAGACGCGCGCCATCCCAATCAATGTTTTCTGCTGTTAAGTGCTTATCTAATTGCAACCCAAGCCGAATATTATATTGATATAGCTGAAGTAAAACAGGCATCGCTGAACGACTACCAAACCCTGTTTTTAGTGCCAACAAATGATTTTCAATATCATTTTTGGTTTGATCATGCAATTGCGTAAATTGCTGTCGCGTAATGGAATATGCAAAATATTGATTAAGTACTACTTGATAGCTTAGCAACCCTGCCTCAAGTTGAGAAACATGGCTTAATAAAGGAATATTTACTTTCAGTAAAGGAGTCGCAACACTCTCAACTTGTTTGCTTGTTTTAGCAATAATCATTGATAGCCCGGTACCCATTGCTATCACAAGAGCAAGCAATAAAAAAATGCCATGGCGGTAAAATCGCGCTGGTATGCCCACGCTTTTCCCCTTTTACTGAATACTTAACGCTGTTTTTAAAAATTACGCACTTGAGCTTTATCAAAGCATGGCAACGCAGGCAATACATAAATTACAGCACGCTGCCAACACGCAAACATCTGCGTAACTTCTAATTTATTAATACGGCGTAGTTTTTAGTAGGCTGAATACTCGATGGCAAAAATACATAGCAGTGCTATACCAAACAACCTTTCAATATGGTAGAACAGTTTCTTATGACAGCTTTAATAAGAAGCTTAATAGGCAGTTTGATAGCGATTTAAGAATTTAGAAGGTTGGTGGAAGTTGCTATAAGCGAAGTGCGCTCAATTCGTCATCTATGATGAAACCGAAAAGGTTGATACACATTATATATGGGTTGCATGGCGGAAAAAATCCGCCATTTTATGTGATCTTTGTTTTATGATTGCTATCTATCGATTATTTAACTGCACAACGCATTTCTAAGTAGAGACCTGTATTAGCCACTACCTCAAATCCCCATTTCAAATAAAAACGGTAGGCTAAATTAGCCGGTGCAACTCTTACTGTTATGGGTAATTTTAACGCGCTCGCGCGCTGCATTATGCAATGCATCATGGCTGTTCCTACGCCTCTACGTTGCCAGGTAGGAAGAAGTGAAAGCTCCACCAATTCTATTTTTTCCGATCTCTCGCATAATGATAATTTACCAATAGGTAACCCCTGTCTGCAAATCATCAATGGATAAGCATCGGGATAATTAACTTGATTACGTTGCTTATGCTGCTTATAACGCTGATGAAGAATATTTTTTTTATCTTCTTCAGAGTAAGCTTGCAAAAAATGATCTTGCCCATAGGTAGCTGTATAATTTTCAGCGTATAAGGTTTGCAAAAACTCCTCATCTGCATTCCCCATTAAGCGTAATGCTACACTGCCAGGCAAATAACCTGCTGCTAATGCACAAATACTTTCTGCACCCGTTAACACTTCTTCATTCATGAGCGCTTCGCTTTTGGGAAGCGTAGATGAGCATCCTGAAGAATCTTCTAAACTTTTAAAATAAAAAGGCAAAGAAGACGTTTTTTTAGATTGTGCGAATAATGCCATAAAACGCTCTCTTTTTAAGTTCTATGATAGTATTTACGGGCTAAATAGTCGGTTTTAAAGCTTGTAAGAGCAGCAGGGCTATCTAAATCTTATTCATTTTTTACTGCTGCTCGTGGGTGTAACGAATACAGATTTCGACATTACCTAATAAATTCCTAACAAATCAAAATCTTAAGGAAGTTATTTAGTTTCACTAGTCTTATCGGTTGCATTTGCATAGCATCATTGAAAATGCATGCTCCAAAACCACTATCAAAAACATTATGCAGTTAAAAAACGCTCAACTAGCCTTGCCCAAAATGACCCTCCAAGGCATAGCAACTGATCATTAAAATCGTAACTTGAATTATGCAACATACAATTTCCGATCCCATGCCCTGCTAAACGATGGGAACCATCGCCGTTACCAATCCAAATATAAGCACCCGGAACCTTTTGTAGCATATAACTGAAATCTTCCCCTGCCATTGAGGCTTCATGTACACGCAGCACATTTTCCTCCCCCACGATATCATCAAGCACTGTCGCTGCAAATGCTGATTGTTCAGGGTCATTCACTGTTGGAGGATAACCATACTCAAATGTTATGTTAGTAGTCGCTCCAAATGCATGTGCCACATGATCTGCAATTCGCCGAACTCCTGCTTCAATATCTTCAACTACATTGGTTTTAAATGCTCGAATGGTGCCATGCATAGTCGCCTGATCTGGAATAACATTAACCACTTCGCCCGCATTAATTCTAGTAACAGATACCACAGCGGTATCTAACGGATCTAAAGAACGAGAAACCAAGCTCTGTAAGGCAGTAACAATATGGCTCGCAACCAAAACCGGGTCTATACCCAAATGAGGCATGGCTGCATGAACACTCTTGCCAATCACTTGGATTTCAAAGGTTGTAATCGACCCCATAATAGGGCCAGATTTAACGGCAAATTCTCCTACTTTAAACCCTGGCCAGTTGTGTAATGCAAAAATTGCCTCACAGGGAAAACGCTCGAATAAACCATCCGCCATCATTGCTTCAGCACCGCCACCGCACTCTTCGGCTGGCTGAAAAATAAAATTTACAGTTCCATTAAATTGACGATGTTGCGATAAATACCATGCTCCAGCCAGGAGCATAGCAGTATGACCATCATGCCCACAGGCATGCATTTTTCCTGGATATACCGAGTGATGAGCAAATGTATTATTTTCGGTGACAGGCAACGCATCCATATCGGCTCTTAATCCAATGGAACGCCCCCCATTTCCTGAGCGAAGTACACCTACGACACCTGTTTTACCTATCTTACGATAAACTTCAATTCCCCATTGCTCAAGTGTATTAGCAACAATTTCTGCAGTACGAAATTCCTCGAAAAAAAGTTCAGGATGCGCGTGTAAATCGCGGCGAATAGTTGTAAAAAAATCAGCTTGAGATACTAAAGAATCTATGAGCTTCATAAGCTTCTATCCATACAAAAGTATAGTTAAGTACCTTTAAAAACTTCAACATTAACCCTCTTGATCTGTTATTCCGCTTTGCTGAGTCTAAACTATGCACACTATTCCTTCCTCTCGAGAAATAAAGCCATAACGAGGAATAGCAAACATTAAAATAAAGCGTTGTTTTATCTTTAATTTTTATAAACAAACTTTATAAAACAATCTTCTAAGCTGAGCACTAACCGTACTCTTCTGCCTCATTTCTACTATGGAAGAAAATAATAAAATTAATTAGAGGCATGCACGACGAGTAAGCTAGCTTAGCTTAGCTTAGTAGAAAAATACCCTTTACCTTATATATCTATTCACTTGAATGTTTTTTTGACCTAAATCATGCGTATAAGAGAAAAAGATAGCCAGGTATCTGACAATGTGTATATATATCTTTTTTTATCAGGTTAATTTTTGGGGTTTTTAGAGGTGCCCATCTATGAATTAATAAAAAATGCTTGTTAAAATGTAGTCTTTCTTATAAGAACTACAAACAAAAAGAGCTACAAGCACACCTACACAAAGTGCTATGCGTAGTGCCAGGTTATAACAACTGCATAGCGTACATGAGGTACGAAATATAAAGTAAACTGAGCTTTTTGCCAGATGACAAACAGCCATTAATACGTTAACGCAAACGGATTCTTTTTAGGTCAGACCATCCTTTTAACGTAAGATTTTTTGCTAGCCTGCATTATCACCGAGACTAGCCTATAGCCAAGAAATCATAAACCTCTGCTTTTTATTATAGCCGCTACGAGTGGTTAGTTAACATAAACTTTCATGTAAAAAATTTGCTTGTTTGCTTTACAGCCTGTACAAAATCTATATTGGCGGCTTACTTTTCTTAGTAGTTCATGCATATACACACACCGCCACAAACTAGCCTTACCTAAGAATACCACTATCAAGGTTCTTTAAAATATTTTATGCTAAAACCTATCATTTCAGCACTTGTCAGATACTTATCAGATCAATTTAAGGATATATCGCATGCCAACATTTACTGTCACAGGGGAAATTGATCCTTTTTTACATGTCTCTTTAAACAGAGGCGAAAGTATTTACTGCGAATCTAATGCCATGGTCATGATGGAAGATACCTTAGATTTAAGTGGCCGAGCTCAAGGCGGTATTACTCAAGCCTTATTTAGACGCTTTGCTAACGGAGAATCTTTTTTCCAGCAGCATATTGAAGCCACTCGAGGAGAAGGTGATTGTTTACTCTCCCCTACGCTACCCGGCGCGATGGAGGTATTAGAGGTTGGCGCTGCTCAATATAGCTTAAGTGATGGTGTATATGTTGCAGCTACCTCAGGCGTGCAAGTTACTGCAAGATCGCAAGGGCTGGGTAACGCGATAATGGGTAGCACAGGCGGCTTTATGATTGGGCAAACCAGTGGGCAAGGCCAGTTAGTCGTATCAGGCTTTGGCGCACTATTCACGCTAGATGTGAAACCTGGAAAAACAACAATTATTGATAATGGCCATGTAGTGGCATGGGATAGCCGCTTAACGTATGACGTATCAGCTGCTACCGCGCAAAATAAAGGATTATTTGGTAATTTAGTGAATAGTATGACCACTGGCGAAGGCGTTGTTTTACGTTTTAACGGCAGCGGTAAAGTAATAGTATGCTCACGTAATCGTGATAGCTTTGTTACATGGCTAAGCAGCAGAATTTCTGCTTCAAACTAACGCTTTCTTCTCACTTACTGATCGCTTATCATGAGTACATTAAAGAGCGCACCAATGGAGCATATTAAAGGGTAGCGCATTAACTACCCTCTAATTTTCGCCGAGGCGTATAATAATGCTCATATAAGAGTAAATGTGCGTACATATTTGTAGGTGCACGATCGCATACATATCTTAAATATGCCTTAATTATAATATTTGAAATAAATCCTCGGTGAAAGAATGAGTCAAGCGTTACAAGCAATTCGCGGAATGAATGATGTGCTGCCTGAACAGGCACCTTTGTGGGCAACGTTTGAAAACGCAGCACGTACAGTGTTAAATAGTTACGGTTATCAGATGATTCGCACCCCCATCGTTGAACCTACCGAGCTTTTTATTCGCTCTATCGGCGAAGTCACCGATATCGTCGAAAAAGAAATGTATACCTTTGTAGATGGACTCAACGGCGAAAAACTAACCTTACGCCCAGAAGGCACAGCCAGTTGTGTACGCGCTGTTATTCAACATCATTTATTGTATGAGGGTGGTAAGCGCTTATGGTACATGGGGCCAATGTTCCGCCACGAGCGGCCTCAAAAAGGGCGCTACCGCCAATTCCATCAAATTGGGGTAGAGGCATTAGGCTTTGCTGGTGCTGAACTCGATGCAGAACAGTTGATGATGATTCATCGCCTTTGGAAAGAACTAGGTCTTACAGGCCTAACGCTTGAGCTAAATAGTATTGGTGATTATCACGATCGTGTAGCCTACCGTACTGCGCTTATTCATTACTTTGAGCAACATCGCAGTGTGTTAGGTGAAGAAGAAGTACGACGTTTGCATACTAACCCTATGCGCTTGCTCGATAGTAAAAATCCTGATTTAGTAGATATTATTAAAGCAGCGCCACATTTACCTGATTTCTTAGGCACTGAGGTGCGTGCACACTTTGAGTTATTGTGCCAGTACCTTGATTCAGCAGACATTCCCTATACCATCAACTCACGCCTGGTACGCGGTTTAGATTATTACAACCGCACTGTGTTTGAGTGGACAACGCGTGACCTAGGTGCGCAAGCAACCGTATGCGGTGGCGGTCGTTATGATGGCCTTATCGAACAACTAGGCGGTAAATCAGCACCAGCCTGCGGATTTGCAATTGGCCTTGAACGCATTTTGCTTTTGCTAGATCAACAAGCCTGTACCAAACCTTTGCCTGCTTTAGACGTCTATTTAGCGCATCAAGGCGAAAGCAGCTTAACCATTGCCCTTCAGTACGCTGAGCAACTTCGATCAGCAGGGTTATCGGTGCTACTGCATAGCCCTGCGGGCAGCCTGAAATCTCAAATGAAAAAAGCAGATAGCAGCGGCGCACTATTCGCCGCTATTCTTGCCGAATCAGAATGCGCTAACGGTACGGTGACATTGAAAGCGTTAAGAGGACAACCGATTGAACAAAGTACGCTCAACCGGAATGAAGCCATTGATTTTTTAGTCAATTTTTTAGTCAGTAAGCTTCAGCCTTCGGTATAAGTACTTTGGCTTACGCATACCATGCTTAATGATGAAACTCTACTTCGCTATAGCCGGCATTTATTATTAGATGAATGGGCAGAATCGCATCAACAACGCTTAGCAAATAGCCACGTATTGGTAGTAGGAATGGGCGGCTTAGGGTGTGCGGTTGCCCCCTACCTTGTATCTTCAGGCGTAGGAACTATTACTCTGGTTGATTTTGATACCGTTAGCCTAGATAATCTTCAGCGCCAGGTGTTATACCGACAATCTAATATTGGCTTACACAAAGTAAGTGCCGCAGCTGCCAACTTAGCGATGATTAACCCTGAAGTAACGATTAAACCGCAAGCAGTACGCTGGAGCGAAGCAGAATGCGAGCATTACCTTTTAACTGAAGATGTGAATCTAGTTATAGATTGCTCAGACAATTTTGATACACGTTATGCCCTCAATCGAATCTGTTTAAAACACAAACTTCCTTTAGTGAGTGGAGCCGCGGTGGAATGGGAAGGCCGCTTAATGGTGTTTGATTTTCGCCAAGCAGATAGCCCTTGTTACCATTGCGTTTTCCCTGAAGGAGACGACATACAAGAACGCCGTTGTGCAACCACAGGCATTTTTGCGCCGCTTGTCGGAATCGTTGGGGCAATGCAGGCAGGCGAGGCGCTTAAAGTATTAGCAGGAGTAGGCAAAGCCAGCACCCATACACTTTTTTCACTGAATGTTGCCTCTAATCAATGGCGAACCAGCCGTTTTCAGGCTGATTCTGAATGCCAGGTGTGTGCAACTCAGCTACTAAAAACTAAAAAGCTAGTACCGCTCTAATGCTCGCCAGGTTGCTCAATCGCCTGTTTCATTCGTTTTAATGCTTCTACCAAATCACTCATTGATGTTGAAAAAGAAAGTCTAATATACTGCTCTAAACCAAACGCTGAACCAGGAACAAGCGACACATTCGCTTTTTCTAATAAATATCGACTCAATGCTACATCATCGGGTTGATCAATAAAGCCTTTTTTATATAAACGCTCAATGGCCTCTCCCACATAAGGAAACGCATAAAAAGCACCCTCAGCAAAACGGCACTTCACGCCTGAAATAGCATTCAATGCACCAACAATATACTGATGACGCTCTCTAAACGCTTTGATCATGGGCACCATACACGATTGATCTCCCCGTAAAGCGGCTTCTGCTGCAACTTGTGAAATAGATGTTGGGTTGGAGGTTGAATGCGATTGTACATTTTCCATACCAGCAATAATTTCAAGCGGCCCTGCTGCATAACCAATACGCCAACCTGTCATTGCATAGGCTTTAGATACCCCATTAATAACAATCGTGCGGTCATATAGTTCAGAAGCTGCATTCAAAATATTTACAAAAGGCTGATCTATTAAGCGGATATGCTCGTAAATATCATCGGTTGCAATTAAAACATGCGGGTGTCGTTTAAGTACCTCTGCCAATGCCTTAAGTTCTTCTAGCGTATACACAGCCCCAGTTGGATTACTAGGGCTATTGATCACAAACAATTTGGTTCGAGGCGTTATCGCTTTCTCTAATTGGGCAGGTGACACTTTAAAGTCTTGTTCAATTCCTGCAGGAACAATCACAGGCACACCTTCAGCCATTAAAGCGATATCAGGATACGAAACCCAATATGGCGCAGGAATAATCATTTCATCACCGGAGTTAAACACCGATAAAACAAGATTAAAAAAACTTTGCTTTGCGCCTGTTGATACCAATATCTGTCGTGATGTATATGTTAAATGATTATCACGCTTAAGTTTATCTATCACAGCTTCCTTCAGAGAAGGCACTCCGCCGACTGCGGTATATTTAGTAAAGCCGTTTTGAATAGCCTGTATCGCTGCATGTTTGATATGTTCTGGCGTATCAAAATCTGGCTCCCCGGGGCCTAAACCAATAATAGGAAGCCCTTTTGCTTTTAATTGTGCAGCCTGAGCGGTTACCGCAAGTGTTGGTGAGGGTTTAATCGATTGAACGCGATGAGAAAGAAAAGACATACTAAGTACTCCAAAAACCTAATAGAACAAATCGCTTTAAATAATGTGAAATCAAATAATGAGAAATCAAACAAAACTGGTTTTGCGTCATTCCCAAAAAAATGGCTAACCACTCGTGGAAGACTGTTGCTTTAAAAACGTTTCATAACGCTCGTTATTTTCAGCATTAGGAGGGTAAAGCCCGGGAAGCGCAGCACCAGCATTTACTTCACTCATAATCCACGCCTCAAGCCGCTCTTGATCAGCTGCCAAACAAACAACCTCTTCAAGTAAATGTGCAGGAATCACCACAGCACCATCTTGATCAGCCACAATAATGTCATCTGGTAAAACAGCAACGCCACCGCATCCAATCGGTTGCTGCCAATCGATAAATGTTAGCTCAGCAATGGACGGCGGAGCAGCCGTACCGCTGCACCATATGGGAAGTTGTGTATCTAACACGCCCGATACATCACGTACTGCGCCATCAGTAATCATCGCCGCCACACCTCTTTTTGCCATGCGTGCCATTAAAATATCACCCCACACACCTGCATTTTTTACTCCCATTGCATCTACTACAGCAATGCAACCTGCGGGCATTTGTTCAATGGCAGCACGTGTTGATTTCGGTGAACTCCAAGAGTCAGGGGTAGCTAAATCTTCACGTGCAGGAATAAAGCGCAATGTAAACGCACGCCCTACCACTCCACTTTGTTGAGATTGAATAGGCATCGCTCCACGAATCCAAACATTTCTCAGGCCTTTTTTTAAAAGCACCGTTGTTAAGGTCGCGGTGGTAACACTAGAAAGCGTTTTGATGATTGAGGGGTCTAATAAGGTCATATGAGTATCTTTGATAACAAACGTTATTTAGCAAATAATTGGCTTTGATCACGAAATGCTTTAAATTCCAATGCGTTGCCTGAAGGGTCATAAAAAAACATGGTGGCTTGCTCACCGGCCAACCCTTGAAAGCGAATATATGGCTCAATTTCAAATTGAATACCTGCATTTTTGATGCGCTCTACAAACGAATGAAAGTCTTCCCAATCGAGTACCACACCAAAGTGCGGAACAGGCACACCATGGCCATCTACATGGTTATGAATGACAGATTGTTTAGCAGCACTAAGATGCGCAACGATTTGATGACCAAATAAATCAAAATCAATCCACTGATCTGTTGAGCGCCCTTCCTGGCAACCCAATACTTCCCCATAGAATGCACGTGTTTTTTCTAAGTTACTAACAGGAAAAGCGATATGAAAGGGGTTAATTTTTCTCATGGTGTTTTACCTACAAACTGTAAAAAAAGAAGTTACACAATTGGGTTCTATCAAGCATGCTCAGTTAATAGTTATGCAAACACCGTCTACGGAGTACGGAAAATTGCTAACACGCCATGAGAATCCAACTGTCTAATTTCTAAAAAAAACATCATCATCGTTCATAATGAATTGTTAGAAGTGTCGCAGTTGAACTCATTCAAGACATGAAAAAGTTCAGCTGCGACGCTTCTAGATGTAATACTTTGATAACTGGTACTTATAGTGAGGTAAAATCAACACTCTTACAAACGAGATTTTTGCTTTCAATCATGAGATTAACTCATACCAAACGCGCTCTCCCCTCACTGAATGCAGTGAAAAGTTTCGAGGCGGCGGCCCGCCACCTTAGCTTTACTTACGCAGCAGAAGAATTATGTGTCACACAAGGTGCTATTAGCCGTATGGTTCAAAGCTTAGAATCTGAACTAGGCGTGCAACTTTTCTTGAGAGGAAAACGAAACCTCGAGCTTACCGAAGCTGGGGCCACCTATTATGCTCATGTTGCTGAAGCATTAGATCGTATTGCAGCTTCAACGCGGGCCATTCAACGTATAGATGGCTCAGGCGGGGTATTATCGATTAGCGCTCTACCTACTTTTACAATGCGTTGGTTGATGCCCCGGCTGCATACGTTTCAGCAGCAACACCCTGAAATTTTGGTTGATGTTACGACTACTGATCGTATCGTTAACCTATCGTCTGGCGCCATTGATATCGGAATTCGTTATGGTTTAGGGCAGTGGCCTGATACTGAAGCAACGCTTTTGATGCACGAAAATGTAGGTGTATTTTGCTCGCCTGCGCTACTAAAAAACGGGCCTCATTTAACTACATTGGCTGATCTACCCGCGCATCGCCTGTTACAACATACAACGCGCCCTGATGCCTGGCATACTTTTTTTAATACGCATGATTTACCTACACCTGACACCCGCCAAAGCCCAGGGTTTGAACATTTTTTTATGATTATTGAAGCGGCAGCCAATGGAATGGGTGTTGCTTTATTACCTGTATTTCTAGCACAAGCTGAATTAGCAGCCGGGCGTCTTATCCAACCTCTTCCCCAAACCTTAATGAATGAACGCGCTTATTATATTGCACATAGACTACAAGCCAACCGCATAAGAAAAATTCGTTTATTCAAAGAATGGCTAATCCATGAAGGTAAACATTGAATAAACTTATTTTTTAAGATGGCTTTAAGCATTTAAGAGAAATTTAAGAGAAACCTAGGTAGCGGTACTTACTCTTCCTATTTTTTGAAGTGTCGCAATTGCGTTTACTCAAGACATAACAGACAATACATGCAGTTACAGCAAATTGCCAACACGCCGAGAGAACCCAACTGCGTCACTTCGCATAGCTTAATTAATCATCAAACGCCTGATAATACCTAGACCTATAATCTCTATCGTATCCAGAATAATGCTGATGATCTCTATGATGGCAGCCACGGTGATGCCTATGATGATATTCAACACGCTCTGAATATTCAGGTTCAGTATAAAACGATGAGCGCAGTTCAACAGGCTCATTATAAACAACCTCTTGCGGCGCAGCGACAGGAACACGCACGCGCTCCATCACTGTACGGCAATGTTGTTCATTACGGTAAGCAGGATAAGATGAGCGAGATAAGCTATCGCCTACAATCGCTCCAGTCGCTGCACCAATGGCTGTAGCAGCTACTCTTCCATGATGATGCCCGCCTCTAGCAACGCGATTTCCTAAAATGCCTCCAGCAATGCTTCCTAAAATAACGCCGGCTGTATTATCACGATAGCGAACACTACTTGATTCCGTCCAGCACTGCTGACGCGGACGCTCAACCGTTTCGTAAGCTGTATCTCTATAATTATGGCTATAAGAAAAGGTAGGAAGAAGAAAAACTGACACCAAGAACATTTTCTTTAGCATGATATATCTCTAACATTATGATGAAGTATGGGCTTTTGAACGCCTAGCAATTAAAATTGGTTTACATTGTCTTACATATCTTTAACTTAAACAACATTGCTGCAACAATTTTATCTTTTCTCTAACGTGAAAGAGATGTGCCAACTCTCCAGAAACTGTTTAAAAGCTCGATGTGTATTGAAGAGATAAATCGCTTTTTGAGAAGACTGGTCAGCTTCTTTTAACTGTTTCTGTTTACCTGCATTGAGAAAAGCATTTTTCCATTTAGGTTCAACCTCTTTGCAGAACTTACTTATCGGGCAGAAGGTCTCTATTAAACTTTTCATGAAGGCTCTCCCATAGAGTTAGTTATTTGGCCTCGAGAAGCTTTCATTTAACCTATGGCAGAGCATTCTTTCAACTCATGATTTCATTTTTATCAATTTGCTCAAGTACTAGTATCCATACCTCCGGTTACTATTTAGCAGTTTAAAAAATTGATGAGAAAACCTTATGAGGTAAGGGATGTATCAGGCCATAGAGTGCACACGTGGGGAATAGTAAGCCAAGATTATTTTCGTGAAAGAGAAAACGCGTTTATAAAAAATCATTCAAATAGTTTTAGTCTTTTCCACACAATAAGTGATTGCTAATATTTACTTAGCTACTTTCAAATTTTTTCAAGCACTACCGCTAAGTTATGAAGACATGAGAACTATACATGAAAGAAAAAGATGATTATAAACTTAAGACTTTTTCAAAAAAAATTTTTATTTTTACTGTTATCTTTGAGTATAGCTTTTTCTATACTACTAATGCTTTTAATAGGGAAAGAAAAAAAATCTATTGATGATATGATGCAACAAATGTCAAAAGATGAAGTGTCGATTATCAGCGATCTTGCACATTTAGAAAGCGATAGCTTTGATTATGACTTTGTAATACACGAATATATTTCACAGATAACAAACTCCGATGAAAAAAAATATTTAGAAATGGAGAGAATAAAAGAAAAATTATTTGAAAACCATTTAAATATGGTCAAAAAAAATTTTGGAATAACTACTGAAATTATCGAAGTAGAAAAAATATATGAAACCAATAAAATTTTAGTAACCCAGCTCAATAAGATATTAGAAAAAAGAAAAATAAATAAAATCGCCGCAAAAAATATTTTAGCTAATATCGACAGCAACACAACAAAAATAAAAGAAAAGCTAGATAAATTAATTGAAAAAAGCATTATTGAGCAAAACAAAAAAACAAAATCAAAAATACGAATAACAAATCAATTTATTTACTCATACACAATAATAATACTTCTTATAACACTAACAACAATTATTTTTCTAAAAAAACAAATTAAAATAGAGAAAAATTTAGAATACCAAGCACTGCACGATCCTAATACGGGGTGCAAAAATTACAATGCCTTTAAAAATACTATAAAATTACTAGATCATCAAAAAAGCATGATTTTTTTAATGCACATTAACAAACTCGAAAAAATATTAGGCAGTTTAGGTTATGAGTCTGGGGATGTTCTGATAAAAAAAATAGCTGATCGGCTCGTAAGTTTTATAAAAAACCGAAAAGGAACCCTTTTTTATCTAGATAAACACAATTTTTTAGCGATATGTCCTTATTATGATAAGGAGCAATTAAATGATATATCAAAAGAACTAAATCTGCTAATGAAGCGCTCATTTGACATTGATAGGCACGAGTTACTTATAGACATAACAATGGGGATTTCAGAATACCCATTACATGGAGAAAACTCAATAGAATTAATTAAAAATTCTAATGCTGCTTTAGAAGTAGCTATAAAAAATAAGTCAAGCAATCTTATGATTTACTCTAATGAAATCAAAGTAAAAATATTGGAAGATTTATCTACTGAAATGAGCTTAAGCCGCGCAATTGAGCAAAGTGAATTAAGAATCCATTATCAACCCCAATTAAAAATTTCAGGAGAAGAGCATATAGGATTTGAAGCCTTATTACGATGGGGAAAAGATGGAAAAATAATTCCTCCTGCTGAATTTATTCCGCTTGCAGAAGAATCTGGTCTTATTATTCCTATTGGCGAATGGGTTTTAATACAAGCATGCAAACAAGCAAAAAAATGGAATAACTCAAGCAATAAAAATATAGTTGTAGCAATAAATGTATCAGCAAGACAATTTCTTCACTATAACTTCATAAACACAGTTAATAAAGCCTTAAAACTCGCTGATGTAAATCCTGAACATATTGAATTAGAAATTACAGAAAGCTTAATGATAGAAGATATCGACTATATAGTTGGTCTATTAAACCAATTACATAGCTTTGGCATTAAGTTAGCCATTGACGATTTTGGAACGGGCTATTCTTGCTTAAACTATTTAAAGCAACTTCCTATTCAAAAACTAAAAATAGACAAAAGCTTTATCAGCTCAATGAGCAATTCAGATAAGGATATTGCCATTGTGCAATCTATTATAAATCTAGGACATACCATGAATCTCACTGTTCTTGCTGAAGGTGTTGAAACACGCGAAGAGATTGAAATCTTAAAAAAATGGGGGTGTGATGAAGTGCAAGGTTATTTTTATGGCATGCCTCTTGAATTGAAAAACGCAACCGACTTTCTTTTAAAAAACCAGTCAACCTCAGAACCTGTAAAAGTATCTGTGTAAATTTTCTTTGGCATTAAAGGGCAGTAAAATTATTGGAAACAAAACCAATCTTTTCCTTTTAAAAATCAGTCGCAACTTGGGTTAATAGTACGCCAATGTGCCAACTTGTAGCCGTTTTACATTTTAGATACTATCTTCATTCCTTACCCTAAATTCCTTAAGCCACTCTATGCCTGATGTATCAACCGCCTCCATTTTTCCTATTCAAATAACGACACAGCGATTGCTTCTTAGGCTATGGAAAGATAGCGATTACGCACCTTTTGCAACAATGAGTGCGAATGCTGAGGTGATGAAATTTTTGGCATCTTCAACCTTAACTCGGCAGGATTCTGATAATTTTGTTGATCAACAAAAAACCTTTTTCGACGAATACGGCTGGGGGCTATGGGCCATAGAAGTGCCCGGCATCCATCCCTTTGTTGGATTTGCTGGTTTGCATAAACCTTCTTACCCTCTACCCTTTTCTTTACCATCGAACCCTTGCACTGCACTAAGTTGGCGGCTTGATCAACCTTACTGGGGGCATGGGTACGCAACAGAAGCCGCGCAAGCAGTGATAGCGTGTGCCTTTAATCAGTTAGCTATTCAAGAAGTGGTTGCGTTCACAGCGCTTCAAAATCCTCAGTCTATTGCAGTGATGAAGCGATTAGGCATGCAAACCCACCCTGCTGACAATTTTGATTTTCCACTTCTCGAAAAATCACATCCGCTAACACCTCATGTTTTATATCGCATCGCATCTGGTAACAACAAAAATTCAGCCACTATATACAGTTAATGGTTAAGACAAATATCATTAGATGAAAATCTAATCCCTAATGCTTTTGGAATTTTGTATAATTCAGAAAATTTTAAACAAGCGATAACTAATGAGCCCTAACCTTTTTTCTCGATGGGTAAACACGTTCAAGTTAATGTCTAATCACAGTAACAAACCAACCTTGTACGAGGATAGCGGACATCTTTCGCTTCATTTTTCGATAGGCAGCACACAAAGCAAAATGAAGGCTAACGATCCATATCGCTTGATGCTCGGCTACACGCGAACCGTGATGGGTTTTTTATTATTTAAACCGTATCCTGAACATATTACGATGATTGGTTTGGGCGGAGGTTCGTTAGCAAAATATTGTTATCGTCATTTACCCGACAGCCGTATTACGGTTGTAGAAATTAATCTAGAGGTAATTGCGCTACGTGATCGCTTTCATATTCCCCCCAATGATGAACGCTTTACTGTTTTATGTGAAGATGGCGCTCAATACGTAGAGCAACCCAGTTCGCTCTCAGATATTCTGATTGTGGACGGTTTTGAAGAAACAGGCCAAGCCCCTCAACTAGGCAGCCAACGCTTTTATGATTATTGCTATGCGTCATTAGAAACGCAGGGCGTCTTAGTCATTAATTTATTTGGTACTGATCCTCACTTAAATACCTATATCAATCGTATTCGCCAAAGCTTTAAAGACCAAGTTATCGTCGTTGCTGCTGAAGACTCAAAAAATAAAATAGTATTTGCTGCGAAAGGAAAAGCTTTTCGACTCTCAGCGAAACAGCTGAAAGAAAAAGTAGAGTATCTAGAGGCTCGGCACCCTATTGATTTTCGTAGAGTTGCAAAGGCATTAAAAGAAATTGCATAAGTTTCTTCTATTCTCTTTTTTGAAACGCCTCACGGTAAATGAGATCATCCATGATAAAAAAAATTATTGCCTATAGCGAACCCCTTGAAGAGATTAATGCTAAAGGTGAAGTAGGTGTTAGCGGCGATTGCGTTGGCGTTCTGGTAGGTGGAAAGCGCATGGAACCCATCATTGCCAATGTATTAGATGATCATACACCCGTGACATTTAGCTTATTTAGCGCGATAGGAAACGATGCGCGCGGTCAAAAAATAAATACTTTTTTACAGAATAATGGCATTGATATATCGCTATTAAGTGTTATTGAGGGAACGAATACGGCTGCGTTTAGCATTGATATAGAAATGCAATCAGGTAAACATACCATGCGCTATCACGACCGTGATCATTCAGCGGTACGCCAGCTATTCAATTCAGCGCATCAACAAAAAATTAATGACCTGATTAATGCACTTGATCAGAACAGTTTTTTTATCCTATCGGGAATTGGTGCATCTCGCCCCATGACGGATGAAGCGTATCACAACTTTTTCGATATGGTAAAACGTGCAAAAGAAAAAGGGGCATGTATTATTTTAGACCCTAACTTTCGCTGGAAACTGTGGAAAAAAAATCCTCATGACACCTTAGAAGCGGCTCAACAGTACGGGCAAGAGGTGATGAATAAACTCGTAAAATTTTCCACGATGGTATTCATTACGTACCCCGATGATTTGGCATACTTTGCTGAAGTAGCTGCCACACCCGAAACATTAGGAAAACAACTTCTAGAGCATGGGCCTCGCTATGTAGTGGTAAAAAATGGCGATAAAGGTGCGCTGCTTTTCTCTAAAGAACACCACGAGCATCCTCTTACTATTTCTCCTTACCCCGCTAACGCGGTAGATACTAGCGGCGCAGGCGATGCTTTTTTAGCAGGAGCTGTTACCGCGTTGGCACATGGCGCTGATATAGTAGCGGCCCTAAAAATAGCAGCGCGTACAGGCGCACAAATGGTGCAACAACACGGTGCCTTACTTAGCACGCAATCTGTACCAGATGAAACGCTTTTACGTACTGATTTAGCATAGCATATAACTAACTAATACTTTTTGCATCCCAACAAGGCAAGCCCCTATCATGCAATTTCCTATTTCTACCTTAGATAGCTTAAAAGAACATCCTGATTTACATTTCATTACCGATGCTGATCGGCTCAACGCTTTATGTACTGATTGGCGTGGGCATTTTCACGGAAAAACCTCACTTGCGGTTGAACCTAAAAATGTGAATGGTCTTCAAGTATTGCTGGCGCATTGCCATCAGCATGGTATACCTGTTGTTCCTCAAGGGGGAAATACTGGATTATGTGGGGGAGCAACCCCCGATCACTCAGGTTCTCAACTCGTAATTTCTTTAAGACGCCTGCGTGCCATTCGCGATATTGATCAGTTGAATGCCTCAATGACTGTAGAAGCAGGATGCACATTAGAAGAAATACAAAACGAAGCAGAAAAAGCAGGTTTTTTATTTCCGCTAAGTTTAGCCGCGCAAGGCACATGCCAAATTGGTGGAAATTTAGCGACAAATGCGGGAGGTGTGCATGTAGTGCGCTATGGCATGATGCGTGATTTAATATTAGGGTTAGAAGTCGTATTACCCGATGGTCGCTTATGGTCAGGTTTACGAAAATTAAAAAAAGATAATACTGGCTATTCGCTTAAGCATTTATTTGTGGGGTCAGAAGGTACATTAGGTATTATTACCGCCGCTACCCTTAAAATGATGCCACGCTGGGCAGATGTATTAGGCGTTTGGATTAGTGTCGATACCCTCGCAGAAATTGATGAGTTACTCGGCTTGTTTCGAAAAGCCGCTGGCGATCGCTTATGCGCATTTGAGGTAATGTCTAGCGAATCACTGCAATGGGTGAAAACTAGCCATCCTGATTGGGTGTTTCCCTCCCCATTAAAAAAATGGACAGCCTGGATCGAGCTTGCAGAAACTGCGCCTCACTCAAGCCTTTTACAATGGTTTGAAGATCATCTCGAGCTGTTTGCAAACTGGGCTGATTCTATGCAGTTAATGCAAACCGCACGTGAGCATGAGCAAGGTTGGCGCTGGCGTGAAAATATCCCTACTTCCGAAAAAAGTATCGTTCATGCTTATAATTATGATATTTCGGTTCCCATTAGTCAGCTTACAGCATGGGTAAACAGCATGGGCGCGCTTATTCATGGGCACTTTCCCAATGTTCAGACAACCTGTTTTGGTCACTGGGGTGATGGTAACTTACACTGGGGTGTTTATGTACCTAAAGAAACCTCACCAGAATATTTAAACTCTATTAAAGAACCGCTAACCACCTTAATTTTTGATCATGTTCATGCCTATCAAGGTTCTATTAGCGCAGAACATGGTTTAGGCCAGCTAAAAGTAACCACCATTAATCACTATCAAGATGCTGTAGAGCGTGATCTCATGCGCCAGATTAAAAAGGCGTTAGACCCTGCTAATTTGATGAACCCTGGAAAAGTTGTCGATATGTAATAGATATCAATAAAACAACGAATTGCCTAGATAATTAACAATAGATTATCTAGGCAAATAAAATGCCTAAAAAAGAAATCTATATGAATAAAAAGGTAATCCATGATCCGCCTTCTCTATATTAGCCAAGCAAAAGGACCTATTAACGAAGATGAAATTAACAAAATTCTGAAATCTTCAAAGAAAAATAACCCAGCTTTTGATCTTACAGGTGTACTTATTTACGGCGGTAAAATGTTTATGCAGGTTTTAGAAGGACCAGAACACAGTGTTTTACGGCAGTATGTAAAGATACTAGATGACCCTAGGCATGACGATGCCAGTATTATTTACTTGTCTCCTTGCAATGAACGTATGTTTGAAAATTGGGCCATGGGCGTCATTCGCAATAGCACTATCGATTTTCAATATATTACTCAGTTAAAGTCTAATCGCCTTGAATCTATACATGCAGTATTTTTTAGAAATACTATGAAAGAATTCCTTAACGCGCTTAAACTTGAGCCACAATAAGACACTGTGCTCGGCAATTTCATCCTTTGATGGCAGTCCACGATAAATTAAAGCGCTGAAGATATTTGCTAAGGCGATCGGCATCATTCACTGTTTTCTTTTTAGTTCGTGTATTAGAAAAAAGCACCCTTCCTGCTTCACTTAATGATCTTTCATGACGGCATATTTCAATAACTGCTGCTAACTGAAGGCGATCAAATAAATCGATTTCATGTATTTCCTCTTCCGACAAAATACTATTTAATAGCTGCATACGAGAATCACCGACTGATACATGCCATAATCGTTGAAGCCGCTTAATCTCCTCGGTGACATCATTCACTTTTATACGCCCGCCTTGCGCTAACGTAGCCAACCGATTGATTGACCCTGATAAATCTCTAAAGTTTGACGACCAAATAGCTTTACTTGATAAACAAAAATCCAAATATTTCTCTCGTGCTTCTTTGTTAAAACTGATATTTTTTACATGTTCATTCGCGTATTGCTTAAGTTCATACTCTATATTGGGCTCAATATCTTCTCGCCTATCTTTTAATCCAGGCAGATGAAATGTCCAAAGATTCAGGCGCGCCCAAAGATCTTCTCTAAAGTTTCCTTTCGTTACTTCGTTTGCAAGATTTTTATTGGTGCCTGCTAACAGCTGAAAATTACTGCTAATTTCTTTATCTGCCCCTACAGGTAAAAATTTCTTTTCTTCAATTGCCCTAAGAATCATCGCTTGTTCATCTAAGCCTAGTTCCCCAATTTCATCTAAAAATAGCACACCCATATTTGCCGTTGATAACAAGCCTGAACGATCATGTATTGCTCCCGTAAATGCTCCTTTTCTATGACCAAAAAGTGTCGACATTGCCATATCACCTTTAAGCGTGGCACAGTTTACTTCCACAAATGCACCTTTTATTTGATGACGTATTTTTTTGAGTTCATAGATACGCTGGGCTAATTGTGATTTACCTGCTCCCGTAGGCCCCATGATTAAAATAGGAGATGTAGTAATGCTTGCAACTTTTTCGATTTGCTCAATGACATCGTTAAATATTTTGTTTTTTGTTTGAATGCCAAGCTTAAGAAACGAAGTTGCATCTTGTTGTTCTTTTTCAAATCGCTGTGCAATCAAGTCATATTTTGATACATCTAAATCTATGATGGTGTAATGCCCTGGGCCATCTTGACTATGGCGAGGAGGAGAAGATTGCAGCAGCTTTGCCGGAAAATACTTAGCTTCTGTCAGTAAAAACATACAAATTTGAGCAACATGGGTACCCGTTGTAATGTGCATGAAATATTCTTCATGTTCGAGATCAAAATCGTAGCTCTTTGCAAACTCATGAAGCACACCAAACACTTCTTGAAAATCCCACGGATCTTTCAACGCTATAGCATTAAACTTTACTGTCGTTTCAGGTGAAATCTGTTTGATATCATTGGCAATGATTTCAGCTAACGCTTGATTATTACCATTAATCAATAACTCCAAGCGATCGACTTGCATATGTTCATGCTGGCACAGGCTTACAGTGGGTCTCCATTTATGCCATCGCTTTAGATCTTTGGCTCCGCTATCTAAAACTGTTCCTAAAAATCCGATAACTACCATATAAAACCTTATAAAATATTCTAAATATATCGAATAAATTATAATAAATTACAAGCTCGATGTTTACTTATTTATTTTCACTATTTTAAAAAGCTTTAATTTATAAGGCTCGTAAGGTTAATTTATTATTCAAACCATTCATGGAACAATTTTTGCTTAACTTAAAACGTAAGAAAAAATTTTTTAGATATTCCGTAGTTGAATGCTATCAAGGCATGCTTAGTTGATAGTTCCGTTGATAGCTCAGTTAATGAGTCCAGCAGTTACTACAAGCAGGCAGTACGTTGCCAGCGCACTTGCTCCGTAATGTCTATTTATTTATAAGAGAGTAAAAAATGTCTACTAAAAACTATGATGTCATTGCTATGGAAAATTCTCGCCCCATTAAAATGTGGACGCAAGGGGTGCCTGTTGATGAAAAAGCTAAAGATCAATTAATCAAAACTGCCAGCATGCCTTTTATTTTTAAATGGCTGGCTGTGATGCCCGATGTGCATGTTGGTAAAGGCTCTACAATTGGAAGCATTGTGCCTACTAAAGGTGCCATTATTCCTGCTGCTGTCGGTGTAGATATTGGCTGCGGTATGATGGCAGCCCGCACTTCTTTAACAGCGTCTGATTTACCTGATAATTTGTTTCAGTTACGCTCAGCGATTGAAAAAGCAGTGCCTCATGGCCGTTCACTCTCTAGAGGCAAACGTGATAAAGGCGCCTGGGGTGAACTACCTGAAAAAAGCATAACAGCCTGGAAAAATCTGGAAAGCGGTTTCAAGCAAATTATTGATACCACCCCAAAACTAGCAAATACAAATCATATTAACCATTTAGGCACACTAGGCACTGGAAATCATTTCGTAGAAGTATGCCTTGATGAAGAGCAGCGCGTCTGGATTATGCTGCATTCAGGTTCACGAGGCATTGGCAATGCAATAGGCTCACACTTTATTGAGCTTGCCAAAAAAGACATGCAGCGCTGGATGATTAATGTGCCCGATAAAGATTTATCGTATTTTCCTGAAGGGTCGCAGCATTTTAATGATTATGTTTTTGCTGTGGAATGGGCGCAAGAATTTGCTCGTATGAACCGCGAAATTATGATGGCAAACACCATTGAGGCCATGCGCCATGTGATAACTAAACCATTTGATGCAAATGTTGAAGCGATTAATTGTCACCATAATTATGTAACACGTGAACACCATTATGGTGAAGATATTTTTGTTACCCGCAAGGGGGCAGTGAGAGCAAGAAAAGGCGATATGGGAATTATTCCCGGAAGTATGGGAGCGCGCTCTTTTATTGTGCGTGGCCTAGGGAATGCAGAAAGTTTTTGTAGTTGCTCACATGGCGCGGGGCGCGTGATGTCTCGAACAGAAGCAAAAAAACGTGTTTCACTCGCAGAGCATATTGAAGCCACTAAACATGTGGAATGCAGAAAAGATGCAGATGTGATTGATGAAACACCCTCTGCTTATAAAGATATCGATACCGTGATGCACGCACAGAAAGAGTTAGTAGAGGTTGTGTATATTCTGAAGCAAATTGTCTGTGTGAAAGGTTAAGTGAGCAAGGTAAAAAATGAGTCATCAAGTAGTCATTATAGAAGGTTCTGAAGGAGAAGGCGGTGGGCAAATGCTACGATCTGCACTTTCTCTTTCCATGATTTCAGGCCAACCCTTTATCATTAAAAATATTAGATCTAAGCGAAAGATGCCGGGCCTAATGCGCCAGCATTTAACCTGCGTTCACGCGGCAGCCAAAATTTGTGATGCTGACATTAAAGGAGCCGAGTTAGGCTCGCAAGAGCTTTTTTTTGCGCCGAACACCATTAAAAGTGGCGAGTATCACTTTTCTATCGGTACTGCCGGAAGTACCAATCTGGTTGCTCAAACTGTAATACCTGCATTAATGCTGGGTACAAAGCTCTCAACAATCATATTGGAAGGTGGAACCCATAATATGCAGTCTCCTCCTTTTGATTTTTTAAGAGATAGCTTTTTTCCTATCCTAAAAAAAATGGGAGTGGATATCGATGCCCAATTGCATACCTATGGCTTTTATCCTGCGGGGGGTGGAAAAGTAGAATTTAACATTTGTCCAGTTGCCGCCCTAAAACCTCTTGAATTACTCAATAGAGGCAGCCAGCTAAAATGCTCAGCTGAAGCTTTTTTTGCTGATCTATCTGTTGATATTCCGCGTCGTGAGCTGAACGTGATAAGTAAACGATTGGGATGGGCAGAAGATAGGTTATTTATCCGCCAAATTAAAAATAGTGCCTGCCCAGGTAATATTCTGATATTAACATTGGCATATGAAAACGTAACAGAAACCATTGCAAGTTTTGGCAAACTAGGGGTAACGGCTGAAAAAGTAGCAACGCAAGCGTGTAATGCTGCAGTCGACTATTTAGAATGTAATGCTGCTGTAGGCGTATATTTAGCAGATCAACTTTTACTGCCATTCGCTCTGGCAGGCAAAGGGAAATTTACCACCCTTCGCCCAAGCTTGCACACCATGACAAATATTGAAATTATCAAGAAATTCATTTCTTGTGATATTCAATTAAGGCAAATAAATGATGTGGTTTGGGAGATTGCTATAGAGAGCTAAGACTTGAAAGAATTATATTTATGATTTTCTCACCGCTACCCATAAGCATACTGCCGCATCCATTTCGTCATAATCCATTTTTCTCCTGAAATCACTGGCGCACCGCCATGTAGCGTAAGCGGATCTATATTGCCCTGGCTGTTGCAGTATCGAAAATAAACAGCGCCTCCTTTTTGAGGCACAACCGATAAACCCATTTCAGGAAAAATTGTTTCTCCTCCCTCAAGCACATCGCTAAGATACACAATTAATGTTGCTACTCGCTGCCCTCCGCGTGTTTTTGCGATATGAGAACTGCTGCTTTGCTGTTCGGGGGGGAAATAATCAAAATGAGGACGATATTCGCCACCTACCGTGTAGTGTAAAATTTGCAGCCCCTCGCCATTCTCAATGGGCCAATTCATTAAGTGTGCTATGCGCTGGTCGATGTTGGTCACGAAATCATCTTCGCAACGTTTAAAATAAGTACCTTCGCTTGTACGGCGCTCAATCACATCCTCAGTGCCTAAAAGAGGATTAATGGTGGTTGAGCGCTTAAGTTTGCTGTGAGAGCGCTTAATAATTTCATCGCACTCTTCATCAGAAAGCACATGGCTGAATATAACCACTTCAGGCTGCTTATAGCGCGCCAAAACATTGACGGTATGATGATCAATCGTGATGCTGTTACGTGTACTAATGAGGGAAGGCTCATATAAATAGGCAGTTGGCTTTGCTAGCCGGCCAGCCGGCTGATTAACTGGCTCGATTGCTAGGTTTTCTTGGGTGTTGGTATTGCCTGATAAAGAATAACCTAACGCTTGCGCCACTAGAATCGATGCTACTGCCGACTCAAAACCTGCTTTAATCATGGCTTGAATCATAGATTCTTGAGAACACCCTAACTGAATGTTTTCAGATAACCAAGCTTTCCATGCATGATCAAACATTAGCATCGTACTTTTCTTTCATTAACATAGTGCCGCCCCTCATCATCAACCTTATTTGCCTTTATGCTTCAAAAACTCTTCATTAAGTTGATTCGTCTGTTTCACCGCCGGGCGTGAATTTAATCGCTCTACATACGCCTCAAAAACAGGCCTTTTCTCAATGGTACCAAACATCATTCCCCAATTGAGGCATGAACCTACATACACATCTGCTGCTGTAAACTGATCTCCGCAAATATAAGATTTATTAGTTAAGGCGGTTTCAAGCGCATGAAGGGTGTCGTTGTAGCTACCGAACCCTACCATTCTACTTTTTCCTTCAGGCACTACCCAGTTCAGTGCTTTAGCTGAGGTTGCCATTTCTAAGGGGCCTGCTGCAAAAAACAGCCACCGATAATAATCTGCGCGACTAGAATGCCCTACAGGCGGAATCAGCTCTTTATCTGAAAAACAATCAGCCAGATACGCGCAAATAGCTGCTGCTTCTGTAATAACAGCGTCTCCATGCTTAAGTGTAGGCACTTTTCCCATAGGGTTGATAGAAAGAAAGCTTGAGTCTTTCATATCAGACTCAAAATCAAGCCACACCGTTTTATAGGGTCTACCTACCTCTTCAAGCATCCAGTGCGCAATGCGTCCGCGAGATTGAGGGTTTGTATAAAATACTAATTCACTCATATTAAAGGCTCCGTGATTTGATTGGCAGGCCCTACTATAGGGCCTGCGCATATTAAAATAAACACACTGAACATCTTTAGAAGTTACGCAGTTGAGTTCTATCAAGGCATGGGATGCCCCGCATGGCAACGCAAACATTACAAGGAGTAGGGCACAAGCTGCCATAACGCGAGGCGTCCCACGCTAAGAAAACTCAACTGCGTAACTTCTAATCTTTATATATTCGCCATAGAATAGCTATTTAAAGATGCAAGTAAAAATGGTATTAACCACTATCGAACAAAAACAGCTTCAAAAATAGTCCTTATTTTAAAAATAGCCAATAAAAAAGCTTGGTTTATGCTGCTTGTAGGTATTCACCCACACTTTTGCCTAAAGGCAGAAGCGCTAACCCCCTCTCGCTATTTCTTTCGTTTATACTTTTGCCACACCTTATACCAACTGTCTCAATAGATACCGTTTTCACCTTCTTGTGCTGGTTGATTCAATCAAGAAAGGTGTCTAATTTGCTTAGGTGCCAATAAGACAAACGGTATTTATTAAGAGCTTGTACTTGTATAAAACAACAAGCATTTAACTGGCATAAAAGGTGGGTTACATCGTTGCAGATCTACACCCAATGTCAACATCATCCACATTCTGCGAGACTCGCTTGAGGATGCTATGAAGGCAAACGGTATTATTCTCAATCATCAATGAAAGAGCATCAACAATGACTGATACACCAAAGATCGATTGGCCCGGCAAATCTGGTACAACCTATACACATTCCATTCACCCCATTGGAACGACATTCAAAGAAACGCCAGCCAATTTTGTTTTTGCTAAAGAGGCTTCCCCTGAAATGTGGGTTCCTATCTATATTGGTCAAACCAAAAATCTTAGCGATCGTAAACTGAGTCTTGAAAAAGAAGAAGCCGCTAAACGTAATGGTGCAACCCATATCCATATTTATCCCACAACAGATAGCGAAAACGCACGTATTGCACGTGAAAAAGATCTTATCACTCAGTGGAAACCTACTTGTAATGCATAGTAGCTGATCTCTTTAAAGCACCTCTACATGCTTAACAAGGCCTAAGAGGTGCTTATATTATCTAGCGGGATCTAGCAGGTACCGATAGGGCGCAACCACACGTAATGATATAACTCTGTTACATACATCATATATACATCCGCTTTATTTCAAGTCTCTCCCCCTTCATTCGATCTCTTCTATAGATTTCTTGCAGAGCGAACAGTAGCGTACTGCGACAGAGGAACAGTATACTAATTGTTTTTTCAGCCTCTGACAGGATGCCTCCCATGCCAGACTTTACCACGCTACTTCAAAATGGCGCGTCTAACCCCTGGCTATTTATTCCCAGCGCCATACTTTTAGGAGCGCTGCATGGCCTTGAGCCAGGGCACTCAAAAACCCTGATGGCAGCTTTTATTGTGGCGGTACGCGGCACTCTTTCTCAGGCAATTTTACTAGGGCTAGCAGCCACCCTTTCTCATACTGCCGTGGTTTGGATCGTAGCGCTAGCTGGCCTCTATTTTGGGCAACACGAAAACTTTGAAACCAGAGAACCTTATTTTCAGGTAGCGTCTGCTGTGATCATTATAGGAATCGCAGTGTGGATGATTTGGCAAACCTGGCGACAGCAGCACCTCGCCAAGCATGGTCATGGTCATGGTCATGGTCATGGTCATGGTCATGGTCATGGTCATCAGCATACATCAGCTTCGCCTGCCAACGATCAAGCTCTTAATATTTCATCTTCAACGTATCAAGATCCGCATGAGAAAGCGCATGCTGAAGATATTCAGCAGCGTTTTGCTAACAGGCACGTAACAACTGGGCAAATTATTTTATTTGGCCTTACTGGTGGGCTTATTCCTTGCCCTGCCTCTATCACGGTACTTTTATTGTGTTTGCAACTTAAAAAAATAGCCTTGGGTGCAACCTTGGTTTTATCTTTTAGTATTGGTTTAGCATTAACATTGGTAGCATCGGGTGCTCTAGCTGCTTTAAGCGTAAAGCATGTTTCTAAGCACTGGAATGGATTTGGAGAATTTACCCGTAAAGCGCCTTATATTTCAGGCGTACTTATTATGCTGGTAGGGTGCTATGTGGGCTATCATGGATTGCAAAAGCTGCCTTAAGTTTTTTATGTTTTTTTATACTTATTTAACAATTATTTACCGGCTATGATGCTATAGCTGCCTTACTTGAATACCACATCGTGAACTTAGCTGCTCGCAGATTAGCTATCTTCGTTCATTTACTATTAGTCTGCATAGGCTATCGGCAGCTCTTCCCAACAGGTTGTATAACCAGGCGTTTTATTGCCTCGCCGCATTGACCAATCACGAGGATGATTTAACCCTGCCACACCGACCCCTAAGGTATGTTTTCCATAGCGTCGATTAATTGCATCAAGGGTATGCATTAACGAAGCTCGGTGCGCAATTTCTTTTTCATCATCTACGAATAATTTTGGTGGCATATCGTCTTTAGAAATTATTTCCACCAGCATGACACCCGCTTTTGCATAGCCTATGCCTAGCTTATAAATGCGCTCTAATCCTTGCAACGCAAAACGGGTAAGCATTAATGTGTCATCCGTGTAATCAGGTAAGGGAATCAGCACACTCTCACGGTATAAGGCATGGCTTGTTTTAAACCTGCTAGAGGCAATAGAAACATATACGCCTTTGGCTACCGAATGCTGTTTTCTAAGTTTTTCAGCAGCAATTCCTATATAGAGCGTAATCGCTTCTTTAAGATCATCATGCGTATATACTTCATGCCCAAACGATCGTGATGAAATAATTTGTTTTTTATCAGCAATTAGCTCCTCCAGCTCTAAGCATGAAATCCCTCTTAGCTCCAGCACAATACGCTCAACGACCACACTAAATAACTTTCTCATCAAAGCAGGCTCTACTGCCTGGAGGTCTCGCACTGTTTTAATCCCTAGTTTATCTAGTGCTTTGGTCAAACGGCGCCCAATTCCCCATACTTCTGAAACGGGTAAGGCAGCAAGACATGTCTGCACTTCTAACGGTGTTAGCGCGCTAAGATCACATACTCCTCCCCAAGAAGGATTTTTTTTAGCGATAGCATTGGCTAACTTTGCCAAGGTCTTACTAGGCCCAATCCCAATACATATAGGTACCCCCACCCATTGCCGTATGCGTTGCCGAATGGTTTGGGCATAATCTGTGAGGTTTTTAGGCATGCCTGTAAAATCTAAAAATGATTCATCAATACTATAAACTTCTTGATACGGCGTAAATTCCGCCAGAATAGACATAATACGATTGCTAATATTTGCATATAACGCGTAATTACTGCTAAACGCTTTCACGCCTTGCGCCTCGGCATACTCTTTCACTTTAAACCACGGCTCTGCCATAGCAATTTGCATGGCTTTTACCTCTGCTGATCGTGAAACAATACAACCATCGTTATTGGAGAGCACAACAAGAGGAACTTTTTCAAGATCAGGCCGAAAAATGCGCTCGCACGATACATACATATTATTGACATCGACTAATGCAATACGTTGGCTACATGCCTCTTTCATTATCAGCCCTCCCCCTTGCCTACCCTAATTAAAACTTAAACTTTATGCAAAACCCGGGTTACCACTCCCCATATAATTAATTCTTCCTCTTCTTTGATTAAAATATCAGGGAACTCAGGATTTTCAGCGACAAGACGAATTTGATTTCCTGATTTTTTCAACCGCTTAACAGTCAAATGATTATTGAGCACGGCTACCACAATATGATTATCCTGCGGGTCAATCGCGCGATCTACAATGATTTCATCCCCATCATAGATACCTATTCCGCTCATCGACCAGCCAGATATGCGAAGAATATAAGTTGCTTCACGATGCTGAATTAAATGCTCATTTAAATCGATACCATGCTCAATATAATCATCGGCTGGCGAAGGAAACCCTGCTGCCACACGATGAGACATGACCGGAATACTCCATAAAGGAGCCTCAAACACGACAGAGGATAAGAGAGTGACTGTAGTTTCATTTGCTGCTAAGTTTGCCGATACTTGCCGCTCTTTATTATGTTTACGCTGGCGATAAGCCGCTAAAAAATCGAGTACGTTTCCCACTTGGCTTTCAGGAATACGCATGGCTTTAGTCGGTTCGTTATAGGTAGATTTACGACCTGCACCTGCACGATATCCGCCATGATCCTTTTTATTAGGCATTCTCAATCCTTAACTTGATTTCGTACATATTCAAGTTAAGGATACCCCACAAAAAAAGAACTGGCTAGTTTTTTATCTATTAAAATCAAATAAATGTTGCATAAAGCTTCATAGCATTTGCACACAAAGCAACAGCTTCCTACTGTTCTAGCTAACATACTGCTTGAATCATAAAGCACTTATCTCATAATCAAAGTATCTAATCAAAATGAAGCTTGCTTATAGCCAAAGTGCTATCTTCAAAGGAGTACGACTAATGAGCAGCCTAATCAGTAACCTAGGCCAAGCATCCTCAGCAATGTTGCGATCTACGCAACCGCAACGCTCGACGCCTTCTGAGCTTGTCGATAAGGTCTTTGCTCAACTTGATACGAACGCTAAAGGTTACCTTGACAAAGCAGATATCCAAACGGCTTATAACAACGTCACTTCCGCTTCTGCCAATACCGATACTGCCAGCTCTAAAACGGACGCTTTGTTTGAAGCATTAGATAATAATAATGATGGGCAAATCACTAAGCAGGAAATGAAAGATACCCTGCAAAAATTTTCTGATCAGTTAGATAACCAGTTTAATGAAATGAGAACTTCAGGGCCGTCTAATGAAGCCAGGCCAGCGGGTGGGCCGCCTCCAGGCGGTGGCGGTGGAAAACCTGGAGGAACTGAAGAGTCAGCGTCTACCTCTAGTAGTGCATTCGACCCTGCGGATACCAATCAAGATGGTAAGGTAAGCGAAACAGAACGTCTTGCTTATCAACAAAGCCAACAAGCTTCATCAACCAGTCAATCTAGCGAATCGGCTGTACAAAAAACAGTCATGCAGTTGATGAAAGCCTACGGGGCTGCTGAGCAAAATACTCCAGAAGCATATGGAGCATATGCAACCAATCCGGTTTCAATTACTGTTTAAATACACTATTCCTCGTGCTATCTTTCGCTCCCATAAAAAGGGCATACATATTCTTATAAACGTGAATGCATACGTTATTTATGCTTAGGAGGCACACCTGCCTTTTGCTGCGGTTGCCACAAGGTATCGGGCATCAGCGCTTCTTGATTAATAAACCGTGCAAAAGCAAATAGAGTATCAGAAAGCCGATTCAAATATTGGCGCATCGGTAACGACTGCGGCTCCATTTCATGCAGCCGCACTACACAACGCTCGGCACGCCGGCATACTGTACGAGCAATATGCGCCTGAGCAGCACCAGCATGACCGCCAGGTAAAATAAACTCTTTTAAAGGCTCTACGAAATAGAGAAAGTGCGCTGTCCACGCTTCTAAACCTTGGATATGCTCTTCTTTAATAAACGATTTCTCAGGTAAAGCAAGTTCGCTCCCTAACTCAAAAAGCTGGTGCTGAAGATCGTTAAGAAAAACGCAGTATACCGACTCACTTCCCATTAACTCTAGTACAGCACATTGCAGCAAACCTAAATGACTATTTAGCTCATCAACAGCGCCTAACGCCTCAAAACGGTTATGTGACTTACTGTAGCGCTGACCATTCGCTAACCCAGTAGTGCCATCATCTCCTGTTCGAGTGGTTAACGAAGATAAGCGAAATTGATCATCAGACTGTTTAGTGTTCACAATGCCCTCTCAAAAATGGTAGAAGTTATGCGGTCGGGTTCTCTCAACGAGTTGGCAGCTTGTTATAGTCTGCGGTCGTATTTTGGATACTGTCATGCGTTGCCATGCAGGGCATCTTATGCCTTAAGTGAACTCATAACTTCTCAATAGGATAAATATTTAGCTCAAAATACCTTGTATAAGCTATAAGCCATAACTACTTTAAATGCTTTTAGTCAGGCATGTCTTGTGCTGAACTCTACAGTTAAGATACAACTATGATTTGAAAAATTCGATCTGAAGAATAATATAACGCAAAATTGCTCCAACCAGGTATAGCGACCTACATACTATAAGTATGCTTTGCCACCAGAACGGTTTTGCGTCAGCTCTAAATTATAATACTACGAAGAAGCCTTGGGTTTGGCTGAAACAAAATGAAATATTGCTAAAGAAGCTGTTTGCTCAATACAATCTGCACATTGCCATAAGCTTAAGGTATCTGTATCTTGGGCTAACAAAAGCTGCCCAGTCTGGCATAAACCGCTTGCTAACAAAAAGCGGGTGGTATTTGGCACATCATCTTCTACAGCCAGTTGAATTGCCCATTGAAATGATATGGGTGGGCTATTAGTACCTTGCCGATGGTCAAAAGCAGGCCTTAGCTTAATAGGCTTGGGCGCTCCATAAATAAGTTGTACGCCAAACTCTACAGCTTCGCCCACAATCGCAGTACGCATCCAACGCAATGTTGCAAGCAAGGGCGGGTCATTCTCAAAATAAATATAGACTAACTCGCCTATGCAAAGAGCGGGAGGGTTTTCTCCTAAAATTCTGAACGCATAGCCCGTGCTAGTATGATTCGCTAAGATAGCATTTGTTTTAAAAACAACCTGCTCTGCCGGAAGGCTTAAGCGTTCGGCAACAGCTCTAACACCCAATACTAATTCCACCTCTCCTGACACCGGCACGCGTGAATGACGGCGTACCCAATCTCCACGCCAGAAACGATTTAAATGCTCTAATAAATGCTGCCGCTGATTACGCTCAACTAATGAATACTCAGCGTAAGGCCCATCAGGATTATTCAATTGCCCTCGGGCTTGCTCTAAATTTTCAACAACACGTTGTAAATTTACACCAATACATACCTCACCACGCGGTAAAGAAATAGGCGAGTTAGGCGTCGATTGCAAGGGAAACCGAGGCGGATAATCTTGCATCGTAGGAATTTTAAGGGTGCTAGGGCTATCTGGTAAATCAGGATATAACTCTAAAAATACGCTAAAACGCGCAATATATTCATTTAAAATCGGCCACTGTTCAGGGCGAAAACTATAAGGGTTAGCTAACCCTAACAATACTAATTGAGCGTAACTATACGCTAGCGTGTAACCAGGTTTATCAGGCTGAAGCGCGCGATTATGAAGCTGTTTACGCATAGCAAACGCAAAACACTGATGAAGATCACACCACAAACCTGCGGGAACCGTTTGATAACTTAAAACACTGACTACTAAAATTCGACCCGAAACCTGCTGAATGCGTAAAATTAATGAAAGCACTAAGCTTTCAGGTAGTTTGTTACCTGCAGTAGTAATGGTATCGTTTAATAACCGCTTATAACCTGATACGATTTCCTGGCACATTCTTAACGCCAGATCAGCCGCACTTCTTGCTTCGCCTTTTAATGGTTGAGGCGCCAATACGAACATACGTTCTAAAGCATCCCAAACCGTTTGAGCACTTTGTTGATAACGCTCTAACCAACTGGCACGTTCGTCAAAACGCATAGGTAAACGATTAAATGTTGCAAGGCTTTCCGTTAAAATATATGCCGCATTCATAGGAGGCATTTCGGCAAGCGTATCCCAATGCAAGCTCATTTGCGTGAGAATATCCGATACTTTCCCTGGAATATTCATCAACTCTGGAAAGGTGAGTACCAACTCCATCCTATTATCCTTTTAACCTAAATCCGGGAGTGAATACCGGGCAGTTAAACACCTGAAATAGTCATTTGTGACACTCCCAAAAGCTCCAAGCATCATCTTCATATAGCTATCCTGCAAGGACTAATATATTTTTGTATACGATCAATGTCTACAAAATACATCACCATCTCATCTAAATTCCATCTAAAAATAACACTATCATTTTTAGTTGCTAAGGCAGTGTTACACTTTATATTCATTTGTTTTACTCTTAGGCGTTACACAAAAGTGTTCTAGCAAGACGTAGCAGCGAAAACAGTACTTAATAGTACGGCTAGATGCCATGCCATAACACCCTTACGCAATTTTGTGTAAGCCCTATCTCCTCTTATCGGCGCGATTACTCTAAATATATATGGCAGAAGATTCCGACGAAGAAAAGACCGAATCGCCCTCTGACAGGCGACTTGAACGCGCCCGAGAAGAAGGTAACATTCCACGCTCGAGAGAGTTAAGCAGCGTATTAATGCTTGTTGCCATGGCTTCTATACTTTACGGCTCAAGTCAGCATTTAAGAGACTCTATGTTTAGCTTAATGCGGGCAGGTTTAATATTTAACCTGGAGTCAGCCAGCTCTCCTGAATACATGACTGAACGCTTCGCAGAACTTATTATGCCCGTTGCAAAATTATGGATGCCTATGATGTTTGGTATTGCCGTATTAGTAGCGGTTGCTAATATTTTAGTAGGGGGTTGGTATTTTAACCCCGACTCTCTCATGCCTAAATTTGATCGAGTGAATCCCTTTAAAGGCTTAGGGCGTTTATTTTCTAAACATAGTGTAGAAGAGCTTGTAAAAGCCATGATTAAATCAGGATGGCTCTCTATCGTTGCTGTCTGGCTATTAATTAAGTATCAAGGCGTTACCTTTACCTTAGGATTAGTACCCTCTCCCACTGCCTTTTATGATGCTAGTGCATGGTTAGGCGAAATGTTTATGCGGTTAAGTGCCGCGCTACTGGTTATTGTATTTATTGAAGTACCTTGGGTATTGTATAGCTACTACAAATCACTGAGCATGACAAAAGAAGAACTGCGTGAAGAAGCGAAAGAGTCAGATGGTGACCCGCATATTAAAGCGCGTATTCGTCAATTACAGCGCGATGCTGCACGAAAAAGAATGATGACGCAGGTTCCTAAAGCGAATGTCGTTATCGTCAACCCCACACGCTATGCTGTTGCCTTGCGCTATGAAGCGAGCATGACTGCACCGCAAATTGTGGCAAAAGGTATGGGGCGTGTGGCACAACGTATTCGCGATATCGCTACCGAAAATGAAATTTCTATCGTATCTGCACCGCCTGTCGCCAGAGCGCTCTATTATCATGGCGATTTAGAAAGAACGATTCCAGCCACCTTATTTTCTGCAGTTGCTGAAGTACTCGCCTATGTCTATCAGATGGAAGAAGCCACCACTTACCGCCGCCCTGAACCTCTATTACCCACTGAATGGTCGGTGCCAGAAGAATTAGATGTGAAAGATACCGGGGCTGAAGAAGAGGATGATGAGGAAGAAATACGCTAAAACTTCATGATGAAACTTCATCTTTAACTTCTTTCGCCAGCGCTTTAACATCTATCGAAATCTATCTATTTTTCAAATTAGCCCTGAAATTCCCTTGCCGCGGTAAATAACCAAATGATCTTGGAACTGAATTAAAGGCAAACCACGGCTCCATAGTTTCTCGTAGATATATTCGGTTACTTCCTTCTGCTGCGCCTCGCTGAATGTATGAACATTTGGATGTAGCAAGATCATCCATACCACCGACATAAAAAGCTCAAAATCTTCGACAAAGAAATCAACACGGCTTGATTTCGTTAACACCTGAGCATCGTCAAAACGTGGAGTAGCTCTAAGTTTTTCGGCACATACATTCAGATCCTGATCATTAGAATGATCAAAAAATTTACCAGCAAAATGGTTGTATAACCATGTTGTACTCGTAGGCTCATCACTACGACTTGCCATCAACACAACATGAACTGCTCCAGACACATCAGAAACTGAATCATTTACCAATAAATGCTCATAAATGTCTGATAAAAAATTGTCCCAAAAACTCATTGGGCTGTAATACAACGAATGATGAAGCGTAATTAATGTCATGCATTGATTATCAAGATACTCTTTGCGAAAACGCAATACTGATTCTGTATCGCACAGTGCTTTGCAGTAATCATCATGAATAGTATGCAAATGGTGAATATTCTGGCGCTCGATGCGTTCTTTGATCACCTCTAGAGCAGCGCTTTCAATGTCTAGCAGATAAAATCCTCCGCGAAACGCCGACTCTAAAATTCGAAATTGCGGCTCATTACTAGAACCAATAGACAATGCTTTTAAGGGCTCATCAAGCGGCAATGACTTGTTGAGTGTACGAAGCACTCGCGCTAACGTACCAGCAATATCTACTTTATCATTACTATAGCGTGACCATATTTTATCTTGCTGATACATATGACGATTTGCTGCACGTAACCCAAGCTGTATCCGCTCTTCAACTGCTAGAGAACGAGGCATCGCTCGACTCATAGAATTTTCCCCGTAAAAAATTTAGTTATACATAATATTTTAGATACTACGCTACATACCTTCTCTTAAACTCAAGCCTTTTTAACGAACTCTGATTTCAATTGCATTGCCCCAATGCCTTCAATTTTGCAATCGATATCATGATCGCCTTCTACTAAACGTATGCTTTTAACTTTTGTTCCTACTTTTACGACTAACGAAGAACCTTTAACTTTGAGATCTTTTATTACTGTAACGCTATCGCCATCCTTTAACACATTGCCATTGGAATCGCGTACAACGTAGCTATCTTGGCTTTCAACATCAGCCTGTTTTGCCCACTCATTGGCGCACTCAGGGCAAACATACATAGCATGATCTTCATAGGTATATTCTGAATTACACTGCGGGCAATTTGGCAAATCGCTCATTTTTTTCCTTTTATTTATTTACTTAGCGAAGGTAACCGACTCTTGTTAACAATTAACTTACTTAAAGGCTTATTTAAAGACTCACTTACTTTAGCCGTATCTACTGCCTACCTACTACTCTACCCGCTTCAGTAAATCCAAATAGGTTTCTGTATCAGGCCAAGCACCATTGCGTTGTGCCTGCTCAATAATATCACCCAGGCAAACCATCATTTTATGATAAGCCTCGTGCTCTTCATTCGTCTTACATAATCGTTCCCAGCACGCGCGTATTCCGGGCGGATGATCAATCGCAATTTGTTCTTCTAAGGCCAGGTGCAAAGAAAGATGCAAAAAAGGAGGCTGCATACCGGGCATGGCTTTTCGATCTACCGCAGATTCATCTGCCAGCCAGGCATGGTATTCAGGATGCCGCTCAATAATTGCCGCCACGATGCTTTCTAAAGGAGTAAGCACGTGCTTTTGTTGGTACTTACTCCATGCCGCTATAAAAAACTGGCGCACTTCACTAACACTAGGATTAAACAACATCCGCAAATTTTTCCTTTTCACTATACCGACAAACATCAAACACAACGCAGGCTCCACACCTCGGTGTTCGTGCCTGGCACACATAACGACCATGCAACACAAGCCAATGATGTGCATGCTGCAAATACGGTTTTGGGGTACGCACCAATAAAGCCTCTTCAACCTCACGCACATTTTTACCAGGTGCTAATTGTGTACGATTAGAGACACGAAAGATATGGGTATCCACTGCCATAGTAGGTTGATTAAAGGCTACATTGAGAATTACATTTGCTGTTTTTCGCCCTACACCGGGCAAAGCCTCTAACGCCTCACGCGTACACGGCACTTCTCCTTGATGATGTTCAAGCAAAGCTGCACATAACCCGAGAACATGCTTAGTTTTATTTCGATACAAACCTATTGTCTTTAAATACTCCATTAAGGTAGCTTCACCTAACGCTAAAATAGCTGCCGGAGTATTTGCAATCGGAAATAACTTGGCTGTGGCTTTATTTACACCTTTATCAGTGGCCTGTGCTGAAAGTACAACAGATACCAATAGCTCAAAAGGCGTACTAAATTGCAGTTCTGTTTCAGGGTGTGGCGTATGCTCGGCTAATCGTTTAAAAAAAATCTCACGATCTTTGGCTGGCATGCCACCTCGTAATAATGAGGGCTGAAGAGAGTTTTTAAGAGATGCTTTCATTGTCTATAAAATTCATTTAGCTTTATTTTTAGGACTGCAGTAATAGTAAATACATAAGGCAGTTTATACATAACTTTCTTGCAACAACAACATTAAATCGGTTTTTGCAATATAGCCTAATAATTTATTTTCGTCATTGATAACGGGAATACGTTCGCCTGAATGCCCTGCAAACACTTCTAACGCTCGCCCTAAACTACTTGATTCAGATACCCGAGGATAATCTTTTCGTAAAAACTGAGGCGGTAATTGTAACCCTAGCTGTGAAGGTTTTTGCAGAATAGGGCGAATATCATGTAAAGACACCGCCCCTAAAAAGTGCTTTTCATTATCAATAACATATACATTCTGCCACCGGCTTGCAACATAACGACGCTCAAATTCCTGTAACGAAGCAGTATGCAGCACGGTAGGCGGATCATTATGCATCATTTCTTTTACTGTCATCGTTGAGAAGTTAGTCGCCGTTTTTTCTGGTTTTAATGAATCTGCATACACTGAACGTTGGCTGATACGGCTAGCAATAGAATACGCCATGACACATGCCAACATGGCAGGCAACATGACCTTGTAATTTCCAGTCATTTCGAAAATCATCAAAATAGCCATTAGTGGCGCATGGGTCGTAGCCGCTAAAAAAGCAGCCATACCAGTTGCTGCATACACAGCAGAAGGCGCTAAAGATGGCCATAGCATATGCGCACCTTCACCAAATATAAACCCTAACGCTGCCCCCATAAATAAAGAAGGCGTAAAAATCCCGCCTACTGTCCCTGAACCCACAGCAGCAACGGTGGCAACAAACTTACATAGCGACACAATAATCAAAGCCTGCCACACCCATTGCCCATCGAGAATCTGATTCACTAAGCCATAACCATTCCCCCATACCTCAGGATGCAGTAAAGAAATAGCGCCGACGATCGCTCCGCCTATTCCTAATTTGAATGGAAATCCCAAAGGAATTTGCCTAAACCATTGGCGGGTGATAGCCATACTTTTTAAAAACACAGGAGCTACAAGCCCTGCAAGAATGCCTACCCCGCCATGCAAAAATATTTCAGCATCATACACTGTGGTAAAGAAAGGCATTTCATACACGGGTCTATGACCAAGAAAGGCATGAATCGTTAAATTAGAAACAACAGAAGCCACCAATAAAGGGCCTAAACTTTGGGCCGCAATCGATTTAAACACTATTTCAGAAATAAAAAGTGCTCCTGCTATCGGCGCATTATAGGCAGCGGTAATCCCGGCTGCTCCGCCACACGCAACGAGCAACCGCCGATCTAGCGCTGAGAGTGTAGACCACTTGCCAAATAATAAAGCTGTCATGGCAGAAAGTTGCACCATGGAGCCTTCTCGCCCTACTGAGCTTCCTGAAACAATCGACAAAATAGAAGAAAGGGCACGATACAATGACTGCTTAATATTCAAAGAGCCATCTTTTACAGAAATGGCTTCCATATAGTCAGTTGAGGTATTACTTGATTGACAACGCGATGCCCATTGCAGCACATAACCGGCAACAATACCGCCTAAAGTAGGTATTAAAAAGCGCTTCCATAGCGGTAGTGCGCTAGCTACTTTTATAAGATCTTGATGGCTGCCAAATAGCAACCGTCCTCCCCACTCAATACATTGACCAAATGCGAGCGTACTTAAGGCTCCTAAAAAACCTATCAGTGCCGCCATGCATAACAGCTTATGCATATCGCTAGGCTTTAAACGCTCTAATAGCCAAAGAAAAAAATTTGACGGAATAAAAAATCGCATCGTCAAAGCCTTTGCATCAAAATTGATATACTTATCAAGTATACTTAATTACAAAAAAGAATATAAGTATGTCTTAGTTTTTTTGATGCATGCTTAATCAAGTTTTTTCGATTGCCGCTTTGCGAATGCTGTATAAAATTTACAAAAAATTCCTCTACCACAGCATTAATGCAGGTAGGGCGCTAAAGATAAAAACCATTAAAAATGATGTTACGTTAGTCTAGTTTAAATGTTTTGTAGTTAAGATTTATCAACCGCGACCAGTACCTTCTATCTCTGCATAAGCGGAATGATTGTGAATAGACTCAAAATTTTCAGCCGCCACACGAAAACGCTTCACATAAGGAAGCGCTTGTACTCTCAGGGCAACATCACGCACGGTGTCCTCTACAAATTTTGGATTTTCATAGGCACGCTCTGTTACCCATTTTTCATCAGCACGTTTAAGTAAGCCATACACTTCGCACGTAGCTTCTTCTTCAGCCAAACGAATTAAACGCTCAATAGCAACTGACTCAACGTCTGGCGTAAGATCAACATCAATAATAATATTAGAGCGCTGATTATGGGCACCATACTCAGAAATGTTCTTGGAGCAAGGGCATAAACTTTTAACGGGTACCCGTACATTTAGCGAAAGCAATCCTGTATGTTCAGGGCGTGTCGTAACACTTATAGTAATATCGTAATCAAGAAAACTGGTCACTTTAGAGACAGGTGCTTCCTTGCGAACAAATAAGGGAAACCGTACTGAAATATTTCCGGTAATTGCCGTATCTAAACGCTGGCGCATGTCTGCTTCTAGCGCCACAAAATCTTTTAACCCCAACGCTTGACCATTCTGCACCATTGCATCTAAGCACTCTAAAAAGCGCGACATATGCGTGCCTTTTTCAGTAGCAGGAACGCCTACATACATTGACCATATGCCAACGGTTGGCTGCGTAGCAGCCTGAGCTGCAAAAATAAATGGGTAGCGCAAATCTTTAATTCCCGCCTTGTCTATCATCAGATTTCGCTTATCCTGCTCAGCTTGAGTATCGGGCAAGCTCTGCGGGGAACTATGCGGGGCGGTCATGCTAAAACTCCTGAACTATCATGTAAAAACAGTGGTGTATTACTCATTCTACCTCAATACTTTCTAATGCACACTCTATAGCACGTTTGAGTCGACCGCTGCTTGGGAATGTTAACGCACTGAAACTTTTTACTTTGTTTACTTTGGGATAAATCAGATATTTATGAAAATTCCAGCGGGGTGCCGCCCCTGTTTTTTGTTTAAGCATCTTATAAAACGAATGAGCACCCTCCCCCTTTACATGAGTTTTAGTAAACATAGGAAAACTCACTTTATAATTATGGATACAAAACTCTGCAATACTTGCCTCGCCTCCTGGTTCTTGAGCGCCAAAATCATTCGAAGGAAATCCTAAAATGATAAGCCCTCGTGATTTATAGCATTGATACAAATCCTCTAACCCCTGGTATTGCGGCGTAAATAAACATTCACTTGCCGTATTCACTACCAGAATGGCTTTACCGTAAAATGTGGCGAGCGATATTGGCTGAGCATCTTCCAACTGTTTAAACGTATGCTGAAGTAAAGCAGGACAAGCATTTATAGTTAAACTAGCATAGGCATTCATAGGGAAGTGCACTTTCTTCATAGCTATAGATCAAGAACTATCAGCACCCATTTGCTAAGGGTGAATGGTTTGTTTCTATTTTCGTCGTCTTACCAAACAATCAAGACGTAAGCGATGGCGCTTATCGGTTACGGCATGGGCAGTAAGATAAACACTTACCACAGCAGCAAGCCCTCCGCCTCCTGCAAGTAGAAACATAAACAAGATTTGATATTTTACTGCTTGCATAGGTTCAGCCCCTGCAAGTATTTGCCCTGTCATAATACCAGGAAGCGTAATTAATCCAGTGGCTGACATCTGGTTAATAATAGGAATTAAACCTTTTCGGATAGCATCCCGTATAAGGGGAGATAAAGCCTGCTGGCTAGTCTCCCCCAATGCCAGCCGTGCCTCAACGACTCCTTTAGCCTGAAATAAACCACTTAAAAATGTATCGATTCCTAAGCTGGCAGAGGTTAAAACATTTCCGACGACAATTCCCATTAACGGAATGGCATAACGTGCATCGTACCAAGGAATAGGGCGAATAGCGGTCAGTAAAGCAATTAGAACCGTAATACTGCTCGTTAAACTAATCGTAATAGCACCAATACGGTAGCCTTGCCATCCGCTTAATTTTTGGGAAGGTCTAGCAGCCACTTCATACGTGGCTGCCATCATCATCACTACAATAATGCCTAAGGTCGTTAGAGGAGAGCTTATGCTAAACACCGTGTGAAGTATACCGCCTACTACTAATAGCTGAATGACCATGCGAACTGAAGACCATAACAGCTGACGATGCATTCCTAAACTTAGCACAACAGAAATAGCTGCATCGAATAATAATAAACTGGAAGCCAGAACTAAATCTAAGGGTTGAAGTTGAATAACATTCATGAATTAAGCGACCAATTGTCGATTATGCATACGAATAAGGCGATGCCCTATGCGCTTAGCTTGTTCTTCTGAGTGTGTCACAAAAAGAAGTGAAAGCCCTGCCTGAAAAAACTTCATCAACAATGCTTCAACCGCTAAAGTAGTCGCTATATCTAATGCGCCTGTAGGCTCATCTAAAAGAAGCAGTTGAGGGCGTTTAGCGAGAGAACGCAATAAAGCTAAGCGCTGCCGTTCACCCGTTGAAAGCTGAATAATTTCGGCCTCTAAAATTGCATGAGAAAGCCCTAAGCTGTCAAAATAGGGTTTTATAAATTCTTTTTCTTCGTTTGAAAAATGGTCACCTGCTAAGCGCTCCCACCAGGCAGGTTCAGCGGCTTGATAGATAACGTTGCGGCGCCACTCAGGGGCAGAATAATGTTCACGCGATTGCCCGTTTAAATAGAGACTGCCTGTATTAGGATCAAGATCAGCAATCATTCTTAAAAAAAGACTTTTCCCTGAACCTGAACCTCCTAGCAAAGCAATACATTCCCCTTGATAAATATCAAGCGAAAAAGGCCCTGCGAACTCTGATTGCAGAACTTGAATCGATAACTGCACGGCTGACGTAGATTGAAGAGAAGACATATAAATCGACTATTTCGCTCCTCAATTACTTAATCGAAAAACGTACATGTACTGCCTTATCGTTTGCTAACGTAATGTGAGCAATAATTTTTGCACCTCGTTTTAATTGCGGCACGTTTTTCACTTCTAATTGATTTATTCCTGTAGGGTGCAATTCTACCTCGGTTTTTTTAGACCCATTAAGAATGGTTAGCTTTCCTTTAGCCATTGCTGTATCAACAGGCTCATCATGATCTTCAACATAAAGCGTTGCATCTTGCTGTTGAACGACTAACTCAAATTGTAAATCTTCAGCCGTTTTTGCAATTCCACCATGCTTAGGTGTAGCCTCATGAGCATGGCTTACCAGTGTAGTTGCCGCTAACATGAACGCCATGATCAATTTATTCATATGTTACTCCCTTGAATACCGCAGATATAAACGCGATCCCTAAAAGGTTAGCGCTTCTCAAACCACTCAAAATGATACCCTCATTAACTACGCGACAATCATACTTTCCTCATTAAACGAATTATTGCAACACTATTGCATATAGCTATTTTTTTATCATATACTGCACAAATGCAATCTTGTTGCAGTGAGAAGGATTTGCAGAATGATGAAACACCCAAACTTAATCGACCAAGCAGAAGCATTGGTAAAAACTCACGGTGGGCGAGCCACACGAACGCGCACGATGGTACTAGCTTTTTTATTATCGCAACACAAGGCTATGACACATTATCAGATTGAGCATACGCTAGGCGAACAAATAAAAATGGATCGCGTCACCCTATATCGCACTCTTGAATGGCTGACTGAAAAAGGGCTTGCCCATAAGTTTCTTAGCAATCAAGATCGTGCATGGCGATTCTTGGTGAATGATCGTCCAGCGCATTCTCATCAGCATCCACACTTTGCATGTACTCAATGCGACAAAGTGGTTTGCTTAGATAAAATCAAATCAACTTATGACATTCCCCTGCCAGAAGGATACCAGATGCAAGGCCTGGAAATGACGGTAAAAGGGCTATGTGTGAGCTGTGCTTAAGTGTATTTTTTATTAGAAGCAGCTAGCTTTAACCTCAAAAGAATAACCGCTCTGGCAGGCTTCCTTTATTTTTAGAAGTTACGCAGTTGGCTCTCTCGGCGTTATGTCAACTTGCCGTACTACGTGTACTGTCTGCGTTGCCATGTCTTGATAGTGCTCAACTGCGTAACTTCTAATGTTTTCTAAACCTATTTTTAACGTATTTTGGATCTGGATACCTATGACTATTCAACGCAGTGTAGTAGCACAGGCAGTGTTATCTGCCTTAACTGTGTTATCAACAACAGCCATTGCTCAACAAGAGAATGAAACAATAGCGACCCTCCCAGAAATTATCGTTACTGCCACTCCATTTAAAAGTGATGAGCATGGACAAATTCTTGCTCCCGCTAAAGTCTTATCAGGCGATGAGTTGCGAAATAAACAAGGAAGCTCACTAGGCGATACGTTATCACACGAGTTAGGGGTATCAGCCTCTGCATTTGGTGCAGCTGCCTCACGCCCTATTATTCGTGGCCTTGAAGGCCCGCGTGTTAAAATCTTGCAAAATGGTATGTCGGTTTCCGATGTTTCTTCAATTTCTAACGATCATGCTGCCGCTAGCGATGTTTCAACAGCACGGCAGGTTGAGATTTTGCGTGGCCCGGCAGCTTTATTGTATGGATCAGGCGCTATTGGCGGTTTAATTAATATTGTAAATGATCGCATCCCGACAGAGCTCGAACCAGCACCAACGGGAGAAGCCGAAATGCGGTATAGCACAGCAGACAAGGGAAAACATGTATCGTTATCTCTTGATGGTTCTTCAGGCCCCATAGGTATGCACATTGATGGAAACTTACTCCATGCAGACGATTATAAGATTCCAGGCTTCAGTGGTTTAAATGATTCCTCTTCAGCTTCAGGTAGACTTCCTCATTCTTATACACATGAAAATAATGCTGGCGTCGGCGCTTCCTATATTGAAAAATGGGGGCATATTGGCGCCTCAATCAGCGAGCTTAATAACCGCTACGGCGTTCCCACGAAGGAAGGCTCTCAAATCGATCAAACTCAAAGGCGTTACGATATTGATGCATTGGTCAAAGAACCATTCGCTGCATTCGAAACCTTTAAATTCAAACTAGGCTATACCGACTATAAGCATAGCGAATTAGACCTGAGTGATATACCAGAAACAAATTTTTCTAATAAAGCGTTGGAATCCCGCTGGGAACTTACCCATAAACCGCTGGCTGGCTGGCATGGCGCATTTGGCATACAAACCGATAACACGAAGTTTTCTGCATTAAGCGCTGCAACTAGCAGCCCTGATACCGTACCTGAAACCAAGTCATCATCTTATGCAGGTTTTTTAGTTGAAGAGCGAGATTTTGGGCCAATGCATATCAATGCCGGTCTTCGATTAGAAGCGGTTGATCATCGTCCTGTTACAGGGGTAGATCGCTCTTTTAATTTAACCTCCTATTCTGCAGGAGGGTTATGGTCATTTACACCCGGTTATGGTTTGGGCGCAACGGTTTCTATTGCACAACGAGCACCCGCCGCAGAAGAGCTTTACTCCAATGGCCCTCATGATGCGACGGGCACATTTGATAAAGGGAATGCCAACTTTAATAAAGAAACATCTCGTAATATTGAATTATCGCTACAAAAAACTAAGGGGTTAATCCGCTGGAAAACAAATGTTTTTCAGAACCACGTTAAAAACTTTGTGTATGGTCAGCTAACAGGTAACAAATTGGATGAAGATGGAAATGCTGGCGGCGATCTTAATGAACGAATTTTCAATCAGGCTGATGCCACAATACGTGGTTTAGAAGCTGAAATCAGCTATAACTTGCATAAAGAAGGCCTATCACTACGTGGATTTGCTGATACTTCACGAGGAAGCCTCGATGATAATGGTAGCCTGCCACTGCAACCAGCCACACGTGTCGGCTTAGAAACGGGATACAAGCAAGGGGCCTGGCGTAGTGGGTTGTTTTTAGTACATGCACAGGAGCAAAACCGTCTTGCCGCTTTTGAGACAAAGACGCCTTCTTACACACAGCTTGATATGAATCTTTCTTATACACAACGCTACGGAACCCAGCAAATTACGTGGTTTGCCTTGGCTAAAAACTTGTTAAATCAAGATATTCGGCTAGCAACATCGGTATTAAAAGATGTTGCTCCATTACCTGGTCGTAGTTTAATTGTTGGGGTACGTACCCGCTTTTAAGGTACTTGCTTATGGAATCGTGGGCCACACTAATATATAACATGGCCCATGTATAGCAAATTCCAATGGCTAGGCAGGTAGCGCAATAACTTTATGCCTGTATTTCATACCATTTCAAATATCTGCATGGAGGCATCTTCAATTAATGGCCACAATTTCACATACCAAGCTTGGTAAACCGGATCAGCCATATGGGCTTGTAATGCCTCTGAATCTGACCATTTTTCAATCAAAATAATCGCATTAGGATCAACGCGTGAGGCATCAGGAACACTCTGAATATGAATGGCTAAGCTATATTCGATGCACCCTTTCTTCGCTTGAATATCAGGAAGAATTTCACGAAATGCTTCCATAATCGTGTCGTGCTGTTTATCTTTAGCCTTAATAGTCGCTACAACACAAATCATGCCTATTCCTTTGTTCTAATGCTATCCACACATTTTTCCAGAGGGTTTATGCTCCGTCTACTCTGTGTCTAGATGTTATGAAAAAATTGTATGCGTCCGTGTCGTTTTATCAGAAATTGTTTTTGAATTTTAGGCTCTTGAAGAGGTACTAGGAAGTGGGAGGAAAATCTGTCACGCCCCCCTTATTTCCTCTTAGCGCTTGAAGTAGTGGAGGATAGGCAAGAAAATGATGAGGAAATCCTGGGCTAATTTTACTGACCTCATTCAAGCGTTCCAGCTGCGATGGCTCAAGTTGAAACTCCAAACATCCTAAATTCTGCTGAAACTGCGATAACGTTCTGCCAGCAATCATGGGAATAATATTATCTGGCTTCTGCCTCATCCAATTTAACGCAATTTGCGCAGGCGGTCTGTTTAACTCTGTTGCAATTTCTGCAACCTCTGCCGCAATATGTAAAGCGGTTCGCGTCAAACGATCACTATTTAACCAATTTCCACGTTTTGAATCCTCAATATAAATATCATCGCCAGTTAGCTTATATTTACCTGTCAGTACCCCACCCGCTAAAGGCCCCCAAGCGAGAACACCAAGCCCCAATGACTTAGCCATGGGTAGCAAATCACGCTCAGAGGTTCTCTCAATTAAGTTGTATTCTGTTTGAAGTCCAATAAATTTTGTCCACCCACGCAACTCTGCGAGCATATTAGCTTGAGAGATAATCCAAGCAGGTGTATTAGAAATACCAATATAATGAACCTTGCCAGATCGTATTAAATCATCCAAACCCCGCATAATTTCTTCGATAGGCGTAACAAAATCCCAAACGTGTAACCAATAGATATCAATATAGTCTGTTTTCAATTGCCTCAAGCTTTGTTCTAAGGCTTTGAACATATTTTTGCGATGGTTACCTCCCCCATTGGGATCATCTGGTTGGGTACTTAATGAGTACTTGGTCGATAAAACAAAATGATCACGCTTAGAAGCAATAAAATCTCCTACAAACTTTTCACTGGTTCCATAAGTATACGTATTCGCTGTATCAATAAAGTTGCCGCCTGCTTCGCAAAAAGCATCAAAAATCGTCTGGCTTTCTTCCTTAGAAGCCCCAAAGCGCCAATCCTCACCAAATGTCATCGTACCCAAGCATAATTCGGATACGCGAAGGCCTGAATGTCCCAGAAATTTATAGCGCATCATGAGGCAGATGCCTGTTGCAAGGGTGGTGTAACATGTTGAGGTGCTTCTACAGGCGTATCAAAAAACAACCCCTCTCCAACAGGTTGGCAAGATTTAATCACGGCATTAGCAATATCAGCTCCCACTAACCTTTCAATAATCCACCCTGCAAGATATTGAGCAGATAAACAACCTCCCGCAGTTGCAATATTTCCTTCTATCACCAATGGCTTTTCAATAACATGTACCCCATACGCACTTAATAGAGGTTTTGCAGAAGGATAAGTAGTAGCCTGCTTTCCTTGAAGCAAACCTAATGCAGCAAGCATTAAGGCGCCCGAACAAATAGAACCTATTAGCTGTCGCTCAGGATTGAGATTAAATTGTGCCAGATACTCTTCATCTTGTATTTTGAGGCGTGTTCCTTTTCCACTGGTGAAAAGCACTGCATCTGCGGTGTTCGCTTCACTTAATGGACCATGTGTTGAGATGGTTAATCCTGTCATGGATCGATGAAAAGAAGCCTCTCCAAGAATGCGTACTTTCCAATGCGGAAGGTGTACACGATTCAGAAGATCCCAAATAAATATTAAATCAATATCGGTAAAATCATCAAACGCAACAATGGCAATGTGAAGTGGTTGAATATCGGGGGCAGAACTCGATAATGGCATAGCGTTTTCTCTTACAGCGTTATTAATCTAGCTCCAGAGCCTGTTTGCTGCTAGACAGAAACAGGCTTGTTATATCAAATAGACTCAAAATTAACAGGCTGTCGCGGAAAATATTTTCCATCTAAGCGATTAAAGTACGCTTTTATTTCAATCCCCTGAAGATCAAAGGCATGTTTCAGGTCATGAATTTTATTAGCAACCTGATCCAAACACTTTCTATCTTGTATTTCAATAAGATCAAGATGTGACTCTAAAAGCTCTGCATGCCCTAGCCCTACATCAATTTGTTGATGTTTAAAATAAGGGTCAAACGCTTTAGCGTCTACATGATAGTGCTCGGCAAGGCTAACTTTAAATTCTGCAATTTGTTCTTCGTTAAATTCCTGTGCCTCAATAACCGCTGCTACCATCAATACTGAAGAAGGCTCAAGCTCGAATAATTCCCGCATCAAAAAACCAACCAACCGGGTTGAAAGAAGCGGAATACTGGTTTCAACTTCAGAACGTGATAAGCCTAAATTAACGAGTGTATCTAGTACAAATTTTTCATGCCCCTTTTCCTCATTAGCATATTGAGTAAGTATTTTTTTTAATTCACCCGTCGCACAATGGGCAGCATGCTCAATTGCATAAGGAAAATCTTTAATATAGTGGTACATTTCAATCAGCCACCCGACTAGCGCAGGTTTTGGCAATTTCCCCGCTGCAAATTCGTTGCCGATATAAGAAATTCGAAGCTCATCACTCCAAATTTTACATGCCCGCATAAACGCATCACGAACATGCTCTATAGAAGGGTTTTCAGCTGCCTCAGAAAAATAGATAATCTCTGCAGGTTTTAAAGAACCAAGTAACGCATTAACATCATCGGTTTTAAGCCCGCTCTTTACTGCGATATCGTCAATAGAATAATGACCCGTACAATAACTTCGCATTTTCAAAAACTCTAATGCAGGAAGAGTAGGAACCTCAAATGTAGCTTTGCTTGTGATCAGCGTCGCCATTTCTTTTTGAGGATTAATATGCCACACATTTTCTCGAAGTCTTGGATACATGCGATTAAAGCCTATTGTCGAATATAGGAATAACTGGAATATAAAGAAGTCACCTCTGTATATTCAGCTATGAAATAATCAAGCTGTGTCTCTAAAGACGAAACTTTTTAGCCTTTAGAGACACAGCCTGATATCATCTACTTTTGTATACGATTAGCCGCAAACAAAAATAACACTGGCACCTTCATGAGCAACGATTGCACCAGGCTTCAATTCAAAATTTAGACTGCTGGTCGTTTGATGACCTGTAATCACTTTCAAGGGAGCTTGACCAGGATGGAAACCTCCTGCTACTGCATGGGCTACTAATTTTCCCTCTTCACTGCTATTAATGTTTTTTTGTGCCGCTTGATTTGTTGAATCAGCCATCGTAAATATCCTTTTAAAAAGATGAAATGAAGACTTTATACTCAATGCTCAACTAAATAACCTCATCGTTTTCTTATCTTACTGGTTCAAATCAAGATAAGAATCTTATTGAGCCACATGTTAAGACAACGAGTATTAAGAAGCATTGTCAGTAGGTAAAAAAACATAAATATGGTAAACATACATTTACCGGGGCCTAGATTGAGTCACTTGATAGGGTTTGTCAATACATGCTACCTGCCAACACAGACAGGATTAATTAAAAATAAATGTCAAAATAGTTATAAAAAACTGGCTTGATATAACTATTTGCAAAAAATAAATCCATCTTTCTCAAGATATCACTTACATGTAACCATGTTTTGCAATGCAGCTAACATTGTCAAAAAAATCACTTATATTTCGACTAAGTGTCGATACAAAGGTAACCATACGCGTTGCGCTAAATCACAAAATTCCTTATGAAAGGGTTCATCAAACGGTTGATGATTTCTCCATAATCGTTCAAGCCAGGGGTCACTTTCCCACTCCGCAGGCAGCTTTTCCAACCCTCCGCTTGAAACGCGTATCCAGGAACCTTCCCAAGCTTTTTTCGCACTTTCTAGTGACTTATCTTTCACTTGCAAAATTACTTCTTCAATACTATGCGCCTCAGCACGATGATCTAAATCATTATCAGCAAGTGCTGCCGCTAGACTTTCAGCATACGCTGCACTGGTTTTTCTAAATAAGGAAAGGCGCTGCACAGATATTTTTCTATAGATATCAACGAGGTCTGCTAATACAACGTCTGGTTTCAAACACTGCTTAAACTGATAAATTTTTGTTTCATCGATCAATGTAGTCGTTGAACACTTTCCTTCAACATCACTCCAGCACAAAGCAAGATGCTTTAACCAAGCTGATAACAAACTATAAGGAGTGATTTTATGATGCTGAATAAAGACTAATCCTGTATCACGCACGCCACTTAGCCATCCGGTTAACTCAATATCAGGCTTACATAAAAGCCGCCAGGCTTTATCTTCATGCAAATAAGCTGCCAAATAAGATTCTGCCTGCTGATGCAAACGCTCAACCAACTTTCGCTCTTTACGTTCTAGCCTCATGCCCCATTCTCCATGAGGCAATACACCTGTTGCACGAGCCAATTCAGGGATATGTACCGCATACCCTTTTTCTATCATCTCCCATGCCTGATACCTTAAGAGTTTTCTTTCTGCCCATTCTATTGAAAAAGGCTCGGTAATCGGCAAAGCCTCGCTCCATCGGGCTTCGCTTAAACCGCAACGGCGCTGAAGTAAATGTTGGGCTGGATTTGCTAACGCCCTAAAGAGTTCATCGATATCAAGGCGCTGTATGCTTTCAGTACTATCATTCGTCACATCATGTGTACTCGTAGTGAGTGCCTTATCTAACAAATTTCGACCGCTTATCAAACCACGCCCTGCATAGTGGGCTGCCCGACACCATAATGCTGAGAAGCCTGGCAATGCTTGTGTTCCATTAAAATACTGCGCATCAAACGCCTGCAAAGGATGTACCGTGCGTAACTGTTGAAGTAGCTGGCGTTCAGCACTTTGCTTCCATGCTCGATAGGTAACTTTATCTTCATCATCAGGCTGCTCGGCTAAACAACTAGCAGGAATGCATGTTTTCTTTATCACCTCTACTAAATCTGCGACTAAAATTGAAGACGGTAACTCCTGGTCAGTACGAATATCTTTACCCACATAACTAAAATATAAAATATCACGTGCCGAAAGCAGCGTTTCTAATAGCAAAAATCGATCATCTGCTCGGCGCGAACGATCTCCCTTGCGCGGATAACGTGCGATTAAATCGAGATACTGCACTCGCTGAGGCCGGGGAAAAGTAAGGTCATCCATACCCAATAAACACACTACTCGAAAAGGTAAACTTCGCATGGGAACAATCGTACAAAACGTTACCCCCCCGGTTAAAAAGCCTCCCTCGCTGCCTTCAGATTCTAGGCGTGCTTTCATCCAGCTTCGTACTACTGAAAGCTCCACTTCGCGATGATAATCCGCTTGCTCTGCTAACTCATTCAATGTCACACAATACGCACGCAAACATTGTACGATTAAGCTATCTTCATCCGATTGTGTGTTCAACAATTGATCAAGCATCGCATCTAAACGTCGTACCCATTCACCTAACGTGGCACTCCCCTTGAGAGACTCTGCAACGTCAAATAAGGTATTCACAAAGCACGAAAATTTGGCAGCTACCTGCGCAGAACTTCCTTCAACATCATCAAACGCCAATATATTTTCATATAATGGATGTGTATGTTGAGCAGCCTCATGCGGCAAAACAATTCCTAACATAAGGCGCGTTAAACCTTCGCGCCATGTGTTGTGTTCGGTAGGAGGCAGCCCTAAAGCTTCTTTATGTTTCCCCTCTTGGCCCCAGCGTACTCCCGTTTCTTTTACCCAATGATGAATTAAGGTTAATGCACTCTCTTCAATACCAAAACGTGATCGAATCGCTTCAACATCTAAAAGTTTTAATACCCACTCTGCACTCATACGGCTTTCAGGTAACTCAAGTAATGTTATAAATACTTGAGTGAGCGCTGAAGCTTTGCCAAAGCTTCGATCTGCAATAGAAAAAGGAATAGTGGGTTGACCAGCCTGAGGCGCAAATACTGACTCAATTAGAGGTGCATACGTTTCAATATCAGGTGTTAAAACAACAATGTCAGAAGGTTTTAATAGAGGATTCTCTGAAAACAATGCCAAAAGCTGGTCATGCAATACTTCTATTTCTCGCATTTCACTATGGCATACATGAATTTGTAACGAACGATCATCAGGAGAAACAAGAATCGGATCCCATGGTATAAAGGAATTTAAGGAATTTTCACTCTGGTGGTTGTTTTCACTTCGATTCGTTAGCATTAGAATATCGCGCTGTAACCAATGCAGCAAAACTTTCGGCTCAACTATTTCATCAAAAACTGACTCAAGCTCTGCTTCTTGAATTAAGCTATCAAAGAAATCACGCCCTTGCTTCCCCCAGCGCGCCAATAAAGGATGCCCTACTTCTAGATATAAATCAGAAGGATCAAGCTCACTAGCAGGTATTTTTTTTGATAATTCGAATGCTAGGCGCTCTTGCTCTGACTCATCTCGAATACCACCCCAAGGCTCTGAACAAGGATTCAATGCAAAAAATAGAACATCGATATGTTTCGATAATGCCTTTAACACATGCATATAGACTGGAGGTAAGTTGCTAATGCCAACCAGCGCTATCCGCTTGGGCAGCTTTTCAATTCCCTCGCCTCGCTCAAGCTGAGCAAACAACTGCGCTAAGGAGCGCGCTCGGTGATCGTCAGCACTTTCAAGCACTAAATCACGCCATATAGCAGCTTGCCATAAAGCATCTTGATCGCTAATTGCTTTCCCTAATGATGTTAAAGCAGGTTGGTTACTTTCCCACGCACTTAGCCAATCGGGTCTGTACACTAAATATTGGTCAAATGCATCTGCAATTCGAACTGCCAGTTCATAACGTCGATAGTCGCCTCCCTCTATTAGGTATTGCTGCAACATCGGATACGCATTTATGTTCGAATCACTTTCCAACCAGCGCATCACTCGAAATGTCATTACCTCGCCGGCAAATGCCGAGCGGCGCTGTTGTTTCCCTAATAACAAATTTAATATTTGCCAAAAAAAAGAAGCAGGTAAAGGATAATTAACATTAGCAGCTATTCCTTTCGATTGCGCCAATCGAAAGTTTAGCCAACGCCCCATTCCTTTTGATTGCACTACCACTATTTTAGGCTCTAAGGGATTGTCGTGCTGTTGGCGTTTGAAGATACTAACCACCAGCATTTCATATAAATACTCAAGTCGATTGGATTCGTAAAGAAATAACATAATGACTTTGCGTAAAAATACTCAAGAAATAATTGTAATATCGTGTTTCAAAACAGCGAGCGTTATATACACATCATTTTTGCAAACGAACAAGCCTCAACCACATTGTACAACTCGCAAAAAATATGAGCGCCAAGAATAACTCTAAGATTGCTAACTGCTGAGAGATCCCGCGATCTACGTAGAGGCGCACTGATCCTTCCGCCACATACAGCCAAACAACCAAGACTCCCCATTGAAAAGCTTTTGCTCGCCCTTTTAATATTCCCCATAAGAGAAAAAAGAGGGGCAATATTTTTAACGATAATATCGTTCCACCAGGACGCAAAGGCGCTAGAAAGCGTTCCCAAGCCCCGCCCAATATAATTAAAGCAATCATTGAAATCAGGCTTAAACCGTAATACAAACGGGGATCTTTAAAAATTAATCTCATGGTTTGATTACCTTAACATGAATGCTTTAAATCAATAGAAATAGTGGTAACGTTATCTTATTACTAAGTGTTACGTCTTTAAACGTTGTGCCAGCAATGCAACACGACGCCCCAACGCACGGCATAACTGGCGCTCATGCTCAGTTAATGTTGCAGGCGGCTTATCACCACGCCAGTGACTTGCTCCATATGGCGTGCCTCCCGAAGAGGTAGCCGTTAAGGCTGGCTGACTATAAGGCAAACCTACTAAAAACATTCCAAAATGTAAGAGTGGAGGCATCATCGACCATAAGGTTGTTTCCTGACCTCCATGTAAGCTTGCAGAAGATGTAAACACAGCGGCTGGTTTATTTTCTAACTCGCCAGAATGCCACACAGCACTTGCTTGTTCAAAAAAATATTTCAAAGGAGCAGCCATACTTCCAAACCGAGTGGGGGAACCTAATAGTAAGCCATCACATTGCTTTAGGTCATCCAATGTAGCATAAGGCACACCTTCTAACGGAATGCTCGGTTCTGAAGCTTCGCACACCGTCGAAACTGCAGGAACAGTGCGTAGCACTACTTGCGTATCTGTTACTGACTCAGCCCCAAAGGCAATCTCTCTTGCCATACTAGCAACGGCACCGTGCCGGCTATAAAAAAGAACCAAAATCGAAGAAGTTGCCATGATACCTATATACCCTGAACCTCATACCATTTTTCATATCAAACTGTTCAAATCAGTTGTGTATTTCGACCCGATACATCTACACACTCATGAATCAGTACATTTAATGTTAATGACTGGTATAAATTTATAAAAACAGATCCAAAAAAAACCCTACTAACACTACCTTTTGGCAATATTAGTAGGGCTAACTAGGAGATGTCATTGAGACATCACCGAAATTATTTAATTATTTATTTTTTGCGCGTAAGCCAGCAATCAGTTGCTCAAGCTTTTTAGCTTTCAAGCCTTCAATAATACGGGCTTTAACTTGTTCAAACTCAGGCGCTTTCGCTCCACGCACATCTACTAACTGAATAACGTGGTAACCAAACTTACTTTTAACAGGTGTTTCTGTAAATTTACCTTTTTCTAAACCAACCAATGCTTCAGCAAAAGGAGGAACAAACGACTCTTGAGGAATCGCCCAGCCTAAATCACCACCTGAAGCTTTAGATCCTTCATCTTTTGTATGCTGTTTGGCCAGCTTTTCAAAAGACTCACCTTTTTTCAACTGCTCAATAATTTGTTTAGCTTCATCTTCTTTTTCAACTAAAATATGACGAGCCTGGTATTCTTTTTTCCCTGCATTTTGGGCAACAAAAGCATCATATTCTTTTTTAGCATCTGCTTCATTAACAGGGTTAGCTTTAAAATAATCAGAAAGAAATGCCCCAACAATAATATTATCGCCGTACAAATCGATTTGTGCTTTTACATCAGCACGCTTTGTAATACCTTGCTTACGCGCTTCTTGTACAACAATAGCCTGGCTAATAAGGTTATTTTTAATCATTTCTTTGACTTCAGGCGTCAAAGGGCGCTGACCACGCGCTGCGAAGTTCTTTACCAATGAATCTACGTGAGCTTGGGTGTAATGACCTTTAGTCAATTTCTCAATTTCAGGAATCTTAATCTGTTCGACTTTAGGCTCCTGAGTAGCCGACTGCTCAGTTGCAGCTGCACGTTTAGTAGCATCGCTTGCTTTTGCTGAAGGAGCTACTGAGGTGGGAACATTAACTTTAGGAGCCGGAGCGCTAGGAGCAGTAAGTTTAGCGGGTTCAGCAAATACTGACGAAGCCAGTCCTGCACACAAAGCTAGCGAAAGCAAATTTTTTTTCATCACAAATGTTCTCCACAATAACAAAAATTTAGCTAAAAACACCCTGTTGTTTTGCATGCCACTCTTCAGGGGTAAGTGTCTCAATATTCAATGCATGAATACGATGGGGAATGAAATCACTGAAGCAATTGTAAACCAAACGATGACGCTGAAGGCGATTAAGTGCAATAAAGTGCTCAGAAACAACACTAATTGTATAATGCCCTCCTCCTGAAGCTGCGCCTGCATGCCCAATATGAGCAGCAGAGTCATCTTTAAAGGTTAGGTGTAGCGGCGCTAAACCCTGCAAGCGTTGTGTAAAAAAATCCAACGTTAATTGATCAGACACGATAAACCAAATTTCAAGTTAAGAATTAGAATTTTCTGAAACTTTTATCACACGAAAACCTTGATAAGAGAAGAAAATTAATGTTAAGAGGCTTAAACCAAATACTTTGAATGTTGCCCACTGTGCAGGGGCAGCATACCAAGCTACAAAAGCATTCATAATAGCCAGCACAATAAAGAAAGCACTAGCTTCATTTAAAAACCGATTCCAAATAGAATGACCAGGCGCTGGCAAAGGAGTTTCTGCCTGAGAAAATGCTTCTCTATACATTTTCTCAACCCAATTAATATTTTTCCACTGCGCAACACCCCATCCAATTAAACCAAACAACCCAAATAAAACCGTTGGTTTCATTTTAATAATCATGGGGTTATGAAAAAGAAGCGAAAGAAGACCTAATACAATAACAGAGCAAGATCCCCATTTTTGCATGGATGAAAGCGACCAACCTTTTAAGCGATAGATTAACGCTTGAACCAAAGAAAAAGCAATTAACACAATTGTTGCTGCCCTAAGCGCCTCGTTGGCTAACTCAGTGTTACTAGGGTCTTTAAGTGCTAATTCACTATATTTTGCAAAATCCCCATAATACAGTGCAAGCCAAGCAGCAAGACCCGCAAAGTGTTGGGTAATGTATAGAAGCAAACTGCCAAAATACTTAGTGAGTAGAACAAATAAGATTAACGGTAGATATTCAAGAATAGATTTAAGCATAGTGGAGCTATTATGACTATCTCGCTAAACGTTGTCTATTACCTTATATAATTTTGCTATTCTTCATACTCTCTCTTTAAATTTTATAAAACCTTGCTCTAGCTAGCATAGCAGCCTAAGCAGTACATTTCCATACATTTTGCATGCAAAACCGGCCTATAGCGCTGTATGAATTATTTTGTTTACGTAAATATTTTTTACATCGTAACTGATTAAACCCACTAGCGAGCGTTACCTCCAACAAACACAATATAGCTAAACAATTATTTTTATAGAACAAAAACGCAGCCAATCAAAAAAAACATTGACGCAATCTAAATAATGTATATTAGCTATTTATTATTGTTTTGCACCGTTTTATATTACGAAAGCTTCTCATTGGTCAGGTAAGTGAAAAAACGTAGTTTTCTAAAATAATTACACGTTACAAATGTATTTTCTTTATTAGCTATCATGTTTAAATATTTGTACACGGTTAGTAAGTTGATGATCAACATCAGCCCTATACCTACTATTATCGAGAAATAGATACACGGATGAAACCTGAACTAATCATGGCAATGCCAAAAAATTTTCGGCAACGTTATACTGTATTTTTCCTGATCTTAGTCATCGGATGGGCGCTTATTAGTTACCATAGATATACTGAACAACAACATCAGGATACTATACTTACTGATAAAACTCAGCTCTTGATGCAATATCATCTTGATCAAATGGCTAACAGCCTCACAAATGCGCAATCTTCGGCACAAAAGCTTTCTACATTAATTAATGATATCTTACCTGAATTTTCTGATAATCTATCCTCCCATATTGCTTCAAAACCTTCTATTTCTATTCGCCATTTAATATCTTTATTTAATCAAAATGAAGCTGTTTTTAATTTTCAATATAGTATTGAAAATAGTTTAGTTATCTCTAAAAATAAGACGCTTGCACCAAAAACTCAAACTGAATGGAGAAACCAAGGCTTTGAAAATATAATAGAAGCACGCATTCCTCTAAAACAAAAAAATGCCTTCTTAAAATTAACTATAAATATTGATGCCTTAAAAAATACATTACAAAAACCTAATCAATTAGGTTTTTATATTAACCCTTTGCCTGCGCTTAAAATAACTAATCAACCCAATGAAAAAATTAACCAGTTGCAGTATAAAAAAGTTGATTTTTTTGATACAAAAATATTCTTACAAGTTTTTACTAGTACGTCGACTTATGGCTACCCTTTTATTACCCTTTTTTATATTATTGAATTAATTATTTGTAGTGGAATTGCTGCCGTCATTCACTTATTATTACTTCGTGAAGATAGCATACGAAAATTTGTGCGCTATAAAACTAAAGAGCTTGCTGCTGCTAATGCAAGTTTAGCTAAAGAAATTGCAGCGCATCGCAGTGCTGCACGAAAAATGATTGATATAGAAAATCAATTACGGGCAATTACTGATGCTATCCCTATTGCAATTTTTCAGCTCAGTATTAATAACACCTGCAAATTTATTAACAAAACAGCATTACAATGGACAAGGCAAGAACCGCTTTCTGAAAATGATTTAGGTAAACTTGATTGGTTGTCTATCTTTCCAATAGAAGGAAAGAAAGCTATTAACAATATTTTAAGCCAAGTGTCACATGCTGAATCAGCCACAATGATTACTGAAAAAATGCTATTTTCAGATGGCATAGAGCGATATTTAAAAATTCAAGCGATTCCTAAACGCGATAATAAATACACGCATGTAGGAACGTACTTGATTATTATTGATATTTCAGATCAAATTCTTGTGCAAAAATATCTTTCTCAGTCAAATGAAAACCATATTTTACTCTCGCATTTAGGGCAAACTGCTTTATCAATAGAGCATATAGATCAACTTTTTATACAAACCACACAACAGCTTCATAGCGCACTCAATTCTTCGCTTGTCTATTTAGCCCAGTATAAGGAGGAATATCAAACAAAATATGAAATCATAGCCTCTTCTGATGAAAAACTAATTTCAACACCCTTTCCTAAAGCTATTCCTAGCACTATAAAAAACATACTTTTATATGATATTGCAGAGCAGCCTTATATTATTTTAGACACTCCTCTTATTTCTGTAGATGATAGCAATGAAACAAACAAACCTTGTTACCATCTATTTCTACCTATATTCATTTTTAAAAAGCATTACGCATTTTTAGCAGTGCAACAACAAGACGATACTCCCTTTGAAAGCCACCAGCTTTATTTAATTAAAGCCGCAGCTGATATTATCGTTCAAGCTATTATTAAGCATAAAACTGAAGCAACTTTATTTAATGAAAAAGAACGTGCCGAAGTCACCTTAGCGTCTATTACTGATGCAGTAGTTACAACTAATGAGTCAGGAAAAATAGAATTTATTAACTCTTCTGCAGAAAAAATGCTGGGCTGGAATCGTGAGGAAGTTTTAGGGGAACCGATACATCGCATTATGCGAATTTTAAACGAAGGAAGCCATGAATATATTAAAAGCCCATTAGTAACGTGTTTAGAAACGGGCAATATTGTCATAGGTAATGAAAAGTTAGTTTTATATAATCGCTATGGGCATGAAAGAGCTATTGATTGTAGCGCTGCACCCTTACATAATCGTGCAGGCGATATTATGGGAGGCGTCTTAATCTTTCGTGATGTTACCTCTCAGCGTCAGCTTTCTCACCAACTTTCTCATCAAGCCACGCACGATGCATTAACAGGGCTTATTAATCGTTTCGAGTTTGAACGGCGGCTTAATGGCATTTTAAATATTCCTCATGAAACTTCAGAAGAAAATCACGAAAATGCCTTACTTTATTTAGATTTGGATCAGTTTAAAGTTGTAAATGATACATGCGGTCATGCTGCGGGCGATGCGTTGTTACGTCAGCTATCAAGCCTCTTATTACAACGACTTAGAAAGCGTGATACCTTAGCTCGTTTAGGCGGAGATGAATTCACTGTTCTTTTAGAGCATTGCCCTCCTATACAAGCTGAACGCATTGCAAATGAGCTTAGGCAAACCGTTAGAGATTTTCGGTTTTCATGGGAAGGAAAAATTTTTAGAGTAGGCGTTAGTATCGGGCTTATAAATTTTGGCACACAAGTCGCTTCCATCAGTCAGCTCTTGAGTGCTGCAGATACCGCTTGCTACCTTGCTAAAGAATCAGGACGCGATCGTATACAAATTTCACGCCTGAATGACACCCCTTTATTTGAAGCACATCAGCAAATGAATTGGGTTGCACGTTTACAGCATGCCCTTGAAGAAAACCGCTTTAAATTGTTCGCCCAAGAAATACGCCCTCTTAGCGCCCGGCCTAATGAACCTATACATTATGAGATACTTATTCGTTTATTAGATGAGTCGCAAAATATCATATTACCAGGTGCATTTATTCCAGCAGCAGAGCGTTATAATCTCATGACCCAAATAGATAAATGGGTCATCCAAGAAAGTCTGGTTTGGTTAGCTCAATATACAAAAACACACCCTCTTAATCCTATTATTTTAGGATTAAATTTATCAGGTCATTCATTAGGCGATGAATCTATTTTGCCTTTTATTAGTGCAAGAATACGTGAATATGAAATTGATCCTGGTCACTTGTGTTTTGAAATCACAGAAACGGCTGCAATTACAAATATGCATACTGCCAGCCAGCTTATTCAAGGATTAAGAGATATGGGCTGCCATTTTGCTTTAGATGATTTTGGAAGCGGGATGTCTTCTTTTGGATACTTAAAAAACCTCAAAGTTGATTACTTAAAAATTGATGGCAACTTTGTTAAAGATATCCTTCTTGACCCTATAGACTGGGTAATGGTCGAATCAATTAGCAAGGTAGGACAAGCGATGGGTTTACATGTGATCGCCGAATATGCAGAAAGTGAAATGATTATACAAAGATTAAAAGAGCTAGGCGTAGATTATGCGCAAGGTTATGGAATAGGCCGCCCTATTCCATTAACTGACCTTCATTAACCTTATATTTTTAAGATAAGACTTCATTATGAAAAAAACCATTAATTACATCTTAGCTGCCTTTTTTATTTCTTCTCTAGCTTCTCAAGTATCATCCACTTCTCAATCTACTGGTAATGCTATCTCTGATGCATGGATCAAAGTATATCAATCTGATAACTCAAAACAATGCCAAGAAAACTCAGGTATTCCACTTGAGGTCATGCTAAAAAAACTCAATCAACAAGGAATAAAAGTTAAATGCTCTCAGAAAAACAATAACGGCATGATGCATATACAAATGTGTGGAGGCGCTACAGGAATCATTAATGTTTTTGAAATAAATAGAGAAGATTTAAAAACTGCTCAAAAGCTTGGATTTAACTCAGTAGGCACTTTAGACTCTTACCATGACATTGTATGTAAATAAATTTTAGAAGATACGCAGTTGAACTCTATTAAGGCATGGCAACACAGGAAGTACAAGTAATGCCGCCGAGAAGAGAACTCAACTGCGCAAACTCTTCTAATATAATCATTAAATACATTAAACATAAGCCTTCTTAAACCACACGTCTTAAATGCTCTCCCTGCTTGAAGCTTTCAATGCTTTCTACTACTTGGTTACATACCTCTTGCATTGCAGGCTCAGATGCCCACGCGTTATGAGGCGTAACTATTAATCGCTTATGATGTCTTAATTGTATTAATGGGTTATCAGCAGAAGGTGGCTCCTGGCTAAGAACATCTAAACCTGCTCCAGCAATCCAATTATTTTCTAACGCTTTAGCTAACGAAGGCTCATCAATTAAATCACCTCGGCTGGTGTTAATTAAAAGAGTATGTGAAGACATTTTTTTAAGCACTTCTTCATCAATTAAATGATAGGTATCTGCATTTAGTGGACAATGTAAAGAAATAATATCTGATTCTTTTATTAGTACATCAAAAGGGGTATATCCTTCTCTAACATTATTTGCAGAACAATTTTTATGCTCTGCAAATAATACTTTCATGCCAAAGGCTAGCGCTATTTCAGCAACACGCTGACCTAAATTGCCTTTTCCAATAATCCCTAATATTTTACCAGATAACTCTCCTATTGGATAACTGAAATCGCAATATAAAGAAGATAAAGGCCATGTATTATGTAAGTGCACATCTTTATAATACTCAGGCAAACGACGTGTTAATGCTAACATAAGCATAAAAACATGCTCAGAAACCGTTGATCTAGCGTAGCCTCTCACATTAGTAACAGCAATTCCTAATGCTTTACAGGCGGTAGTATCAATATTATTAAACCCTGTTGCACATAGCGCAATTAACTTTAAGTGAGGAAGTTGTGTTAAAACTTCTTTATTAAAGATTACTTTATTAGTAATAGCTACCTGAACATTTTGCAAACGTTCTATTAAATTTTCGGGATGTGTAAGTGGATACTCAATCCATTGATGTTCAAAAGAAATTTTTGGGAATACTCCACGAATAGTATTCCTATCTAACATAGCGCAACGCATATTTTTCCTATAGTTAATATTTAACCTATGCTCATTACTAATATTGGTTATTTACATTTTGAGTAGGTAGGCACAATAAGCGGTATCTTAATACCAGTACATAAGCAGAAATAAAGTAAGTCTTATAAGAGGTCAACTTTATTGAATAATGATATATATATTTATAAGCTAAATAGTTTAATTCACTTAAGACATAGCAATCTATGCAGTAAAAGAGTACGGCAATTTACCAACATGCTATGAGAACATAACTGCGCAACGCCTATTATTATCCATTTGGAAGCGTACTAGTAATAATATTTCTCATATCAAATTTGCTCAAATCAAATGCGTATCTTAATGCGATACATTCGCATAAGACACGCATGATAAAACTTTATTTATTGTAGATGCTATTCGTTATTGATAATCACAGATACATAACAATTAGCGATGTTGCCATTTAAAATAAACATCAGGTAAATCGTTCTCAATTAATATTACATCTTTATCAGTGCCCTTTGTATCGAGCCATTTTTGTGCATCTTTTAATGTATCAACCGGAATACATAAACGCTGTAATCGACCAAAAGTAGCCTCTGTAAAGCCCTGATAAAAAGTTGGTACGCGCTTAGGATTCACTAACAATAAAATATCTACGTATTTAGCTGCTAAAACGCCTAACTCACGGTGAATAGCATGATGCTGAGCACCTAACTCAACTAATCCAGGCGTAATTAAAACACGGCGTTTCTCATTGCCTGCTAACGTCATCAATAGATCAAGGCTAGATGCAAATCCTACAGGATTAGAATTGTAGGCATTATCGATCAGAGTAGTGCCATTAGGTAATGTTAGTACTTGCATACGGTGAGGAATTTGCAGCGTTGAAGCAACTGCAGCAATAGCAGTATTGAATGAAATACCCGCTAATGTAGCTAGAATAATTGCTATTGCAACATTACTACATTGAGCTAATCCATAAATAGGCGCATGCACAGAATAAGAAATTTCTTTTTTAGTATCAATCAATGTGAAATGAATACCCTGTTTATCCTGAATCGGACTTTCAATATAAAAATCTACAGTTTCTTTAGAAGACTCACAGCCAACTAAAATTAAATTTTCACGATGCTGTTTAATAAACTCTTGCGCATAATGAATATTACGCATGCTATCGACTTGTAAAACAACTTTTCCGCCTCTTGAGAGAGAGGATTGGGCAATTTCAAATTTGGCTTGAGCAACAGTTTCAAGATTTTTAAAACGTTCATAATGCGCTTCACCTAAGGCAGTAATAGCAGAATGAGTAGGAGGCGTTAACTCACATAATCTTGCGATTGAACCGGGGCCGTAGGCACCCATTTCTGCAACAAAATATTGATGAGAATTGGTAAGTTGTTCACGAATAATACGAGCAATGCCTAAAGGTGTATTGACACTACCTGGCGTTGTTAAGGTAGGAATCTGACTTGATAATATATGATGAAGAATATGTTTGGTAGACGTTTTTCCGAAAGACCCTGTAATGCCAATGACATTAGGATGAACTATTGCAAGCTTTTGTTTCGCTTCATCTAAAAACCCTTGATTAAGTTTTTCTTGATGAGATTTAAATATGTTATTAGCGATTACTAGCGCAAAAGGAAGAACCTGCAAGGTTGCTAGCATTCCTAGTGCTGTATAGTCTCTATTAATTAAAATAATAATTGCACCTAACAAAAGGCTTAGAAATAATGCCAATTGCAATAACCGTTGAGCTCTTTCAGTTAAATTAAGCGTTTTTCGAGCCTGTTGCGTAGGGTTAGGCTCTGTATAAGCGATAAAACCAATACCTACTAATGCTAAAGCATACAAAGCACTACTGGCTGAGAACTGTGCTACTAATAGCGCTAATGAGGCTAGTAAATCAAACGCACGCTCTTTTTTAAACCAGTTTAAAAACCGTTCATTATCATATTCTTCTTGTTGGAAAATATGCAGGAAGCGTAGTTGGCGACGGTAAGCTAATATGCCCACCACCAAGCATAGCAAAACCAGTAAGAAGGGGGACATTCAAGGATTCCTTTGTTAAATATTAGGTATTTATTTTATAGAGTTAAAATGCTCTTTTATCCATTGCTCAATAAGCTTAGCAACCTGATACTTAGCCTGATTTAATATAGTGTAGTGATCAACCCCGGCTAAAATATAAAGTTGACTTGCAGGCATCATTTGATGATAACGCTGCCCAAACTCAGGCGGTGTTTGATTATCTTGTTCGCCATAAATTAGTAATGTAGGAACTACCATTTTTTTTGCTAGAGGGCTCAAATCTTCGCTAACTACGTTATTAAATATGGGGCGCAATGCACCTGCAGATTTATAATCGGCACTTCCAAAATGTTTACGTATAGTATCTGCAAATTTAGTAGGAAATAACGCATCTATTTTTTTGCCGAGCGCTAAAGTATATTTAATAAAAAAACGCTTTATTTTAGTTTGCCACGCAAGTTTACGCTTAAGACCAGCACCGGCTAGAATCACTACCCCACTAAGTTTTGTAGTGTATTTTTGAGCATATCTAATACTAACGCGGCATCCAAATGAATGACCAATAAAAATTAGATATTGATAAGATTGAGCATAGTGATCAATTAAAGGATGGATATGATCAGCATAATCTTCAGTATTCCATGTAGCTAAAGGCATTGGTGTATGCCCAAACCCAGCAAAATCAAGCAATAAATGATCGCCAAATTCTTCACATTGTTGAAGTAAGGGTAAAAAAGAAGTATGCTCTTGGCCCCATCCATGAAGCCAAACAATCAATGTATTCGTTGAAGAATGTTTTCCAGAGTATTTATAGAAAAGCTCAGGGTTCAATGTACCTAAAGTACTTGAGGAAGGATATTGATTTGATAATGTAAACCAGTCCATGCTGGTAATTCCGTCGTAATTCAGAGCTTTTAGATTATACCGTATAAAGGGATGCAATTGCTGAGAGTTATGGACAATTAATGTTGTAGAAATGGAAAGACCCAGATGGATGATATCTGGGTCTTATTTAGTGTGG
>JAZKAR010000030.1:0-69390 GCA_040389065.1 Pseudomonadota bacterium
TAGTTTCAGATTGTTAGTCTTCCTCCATTCCCAGGCTTATCCTGGCGCGATGGGCGTACATCCCCGGAATGGAGAACAGATGTCCAGAATAGAAAATAACCAGTTGCAGATGATTAGAGAAATAGCAGCATTAAGACCTAAAATCTCTAAGCCCATAGTGAAACATAGGCGCAAGGTGGCGACTCAAAAAAATGATGTGGCAGATGAGAAATCTGGTTTGAAGACGACGGATAATGAAGAGGCGCAGTAGTATTTTATGTAATGGTTTTAAAAATTTTTAGTTAAATAAATGTTATGCATAAGTATCGACTGATATCTTTTTTTACATCATTTATCATTTCTTTGAAAGTTAGTATTGAGCTATGGTAAGGGGCTAGTTACAGGAGGAGGAGTTTCCACTATCAAAGGAAAAACTGGTCTTAGCTGGTAAAATAAGGAAAAATAAAATGTATTCTGGATTTAATGATAATGGAAAACCTGCCAATCCATTCATAATAATATTTATATGTCTTATTGTTGCTATAGGTATATTTTTCGTTTTTAAAGATTTGAAAGATGGAAAAGTTGTATTAACGAAAAGACCTATGAATGAGCCTCAAAAAAATGCTGAAAAATCAGATGCTAATAGCAAGATTAAATCAAATGGGTCAGAGTAAATTGATACTAAGCTCATAATTGGGGTCTGAAGCCCACTGGAACGCAAACGTACGTTAAGCAAAAGTGGCGGAGATATCTTAATTTAATAGACAATAAATTTAAGTACCGAAATAGATGATTGCAGGCTCAGTTGCAACTAATTCGGGTCGAGCTGTTTTTATAGAGTCAGTTAATTCCGGTTTGCGGATGCGATGATTGCAGGTCGAGCCTCGGATGATTGCAGGTCGCTACAGCTATGTGTGGGCGTTTTTTTGAGAGGGAAATGATTGAAGCAATTGTTAAATGTTCGCCTAATATTGAGAGTAAAGATCTAAAAAAGATGCGTGAATCGGTGACGAAGATGGTTTAGACGATTGAGCGTATGCCAGAGGTTAAAGGGATGAAGGAATGGATTCGAGATAGAGATAGAGATAGAGATAGAGATAGAGATAGAGAGGTAATAAAGTTTTTCGTAATACTTTTATAAACATATTCTTATTTATTAGTTCTTGCAGAATTTTTGACCAAGTAGGATGATCAACGGTTTTTTAAAAATTAAACATATAAATAAATTAGGAAATTAGGAAATTAGGAAATTAGGAAATTAGGAAATTAGGAAATTAGCTGTGTTCCTATCTTAGATATAAGATAGGAAAGCGTATAAGCTATGAAATAAATAGTCTAAGATGCTTTGTAGATTGATTGGAAAATTCAAAAATAGAGGGCTATTAAGTGAGCGAAAGTTTATTGGGATTTCCGATTGATATTGAAGCGACTTTAAAACATCTTCGTCAAGATATGAGAGATGATTGGTTTTATGATGCTATTAGATATGAGGATCTTCTTTCAAATGGAAAGAGTATTCATGAAATTCTTTCTAAAAATTTAGATAATAATCATGGAGAATACAAGTCTGGAAAAAAATTTGTATATGATGTTCCAAAAAGATCTTTAGGACTAAGATACACTATTGAAATTGATTTCTATGATAGGTTTTTATACCAAGCTATATGTACTTATTTAATTCCTTTTTTTGACCCGCTTCTTTCTAATCGTGTTTTTAGTCATCGATATAATAAACATGGGAAGGCAAAATATTTATTTAAACATAGAATAGAGTTGTGGAGTACATTTGAAAATATAAGTCAATTAGCATTAGTTGATAGTAAAACTCTTTTGATTACAGACTTGATTAATTATTTTGAGCAGATTTCAATAGACTCAATTGAAAAAGCTTTTATAGGAATGATAGCCAATATTGATGCCTCTGGCAGTAAAAAAAATACTATTAGAAATGCGGTAAATACCTTAAAAAAATTACTTGAAAAATGGTGTTACAGTAATCGTCACGGATTGCCTCAAAATCGCGATGCTTCTTCATTTATTGCTAACGTTGTGCTTGATTCTGTAGATAAAAATATGGTTTCAAGGGGATATGATTATTTTCGTTATGTTGATGATATTAGAATTATTTGCTTAGATGAATATGAAGCAAAACAGGCATTAAATCATCTAATTTTTGAGCTTAGAAAAATTGGTTTAAATATTAATTCAAAAAAGACAATTATTCTTGATAAAAATAGCAATAATATCGAAGATTTTTTTCCAAGCTCCAATGATACGATGACAATAATTGATGCAATGTGGCGATCAAGGAGTAAAAGAGTAATTACTAGATCAATACCAATATTATTTGAATTTCTAAAAAAACAAATTAATGAGGAAGCTACTCAAGGTCGTCCTTTTCGCTACTGTATAAATCGTATTAAAACATTAATATCAAATAATTTATTTGATTCTAAATCTATTTTAGAAAATGAAATTGTTGATTCTTTAATCGCGGAGTTTTATAAACAACCTGTATCTACTGATCAGTTTTGTAAGATTTTAATAGATTTAGATTTATCTACTGACCAGCTTAAGGCTATAGGAGATTTTATTGTTGATAAAAAAGTAGCAATACATGGTTGGCAAAACTATCATTTAATTCTATTAATGTCTTACAAAAAATTTGAATATTTCCCTCTTGTAGATTTTTGTAAAAACTTGATGATTAATAGTATTAATAGCTTAGAGGTTCCAGCTTGTTTTATCTATCTTGCTTCTATAGGTAAAGAAAGTGAAATAGAGAATATTATTGAATTTTTTGATGATAATTGGTCTTATCAGCATCAGAGACATTTTTTAATTGCGTTACAAAATACTAAACCAGAAAAATTAAGACCAATGTATGGGAAAGTATGTTTTCGTTTAAAAGGAACTGTTTCTAGATTAAAACAGAACAAAAATTTTAAAGAAAATACTATATACATTAAGGATTTTAATACTACAATAATAGAAGAAATTTATGACGAGATATCTCCCTATGATTAAAGAAAATTTTATATATTTTTTATATCAAAAAGATTTTACTGAAAGTGGGAATGATAGGTATTTTTTGTATAAAGATAGTGAGTTTTTAGAAGTTGAATCATATGATATTATTTCATTAGATCAATTTTTAATCACTCATGATTTTTGGCTTATATCAAATTCATTATATAAAAAGCATGGAAAGTTACCACTGAAAGTAATTGATATTGTACTGTTTTCTAAAATAGTTGAAGGTGTTAAATCAGTAAAAGAGCCTACACAGCCTTGGGATATCTCTCAAACAATAAAACCATTATATAAAAATAGTAAAGACTTTGATAAGTATATAAGTATTTATTATCGTAAGGAAATTATCGATATGAATATTTGTATGCTTTTTTCTCATAAATTAGCAGAGTATACTGATAGTTTATTAATTAAAGCATTAAATGTAGGAGAATATGAACGATTTTTTTCTTTAGAATTACCTGTATATAATAAGCTTGTATTATCTGCATGCAGAGGTATTCGTGTGTGTAAGGAAACTATTAAGCATCATAAAGAAAGATTGAAATTAGATTTTTATCGTGAACTTAAAATTTTTGCTGAAAAACATAATGTTTTATATGAACTACCAAGTGATGAAGATATTAAAGAAAAATTGATTAAACTTGGTTATAATTTGGAAGATTATAGTTTAGAGTTCCTAATAGATTTTTTGCCGTCTCTTGATGGATATACTGATGATTTAAGGAATCTACAAAAGACTAATAAAAGCTACAGAATATTTAATTCTATTTCATCTACTAAATCTAGAATTAGTCCAATAGTTGAATCTCATTTGACATCTACAGCTAGGATTTATCATAAATCTCCAAGTATTCAAAATATTTCAAAGCGATATAGAGATATTTTCATTTCTGATAATGAGTTTCATCTCTGCTATGTAGATTATGACCAATTTGAGGTTGGTATCATGGCTGCTTTGTCTAACGATCCAAAAATGATGCATATATATGAAAATATGGATGCATATAAAGATTTATCTAAGCAAATTTTTAATAATGAAAGTTATCGTAAAAAAGCAAAAATTATTTTTTTATCTTATACATATGGTATGTCATTAGAAAATATATTGAGATCCATATCACAACTTGGTGGAGACCAAAAAATAGCAAAAAAATATTTTTCAGAATTTACTATATTTGAAAGTTGGAAAAATATATTGTGTAATGAATTTCAAGTTAAAGGAAAAATATCTTCAATTTGTTCTAATTATCTGAATAGAAAAAATACAGGACAATTATCTGATAAAGAGCAAAGAACAGCTGTTAATCATGTAGTGCAGGGAAGTGCATCATATATATTTAAAATGGCATTACTTGAACTAAGTAAAATAGATGATATCCAAATATTAATTCCTATGCATGATGCTGTTCTTTTTCAGTATAAAAATGGTTTCGATACTAAATTAGCAGTCACTATTTTTGAAAATACTATGACTGACATACTAGGTGGAAAAATTAGGGGTAAAGCATCACTACAACAATTTTATCAACCATAAAAATTAATATATTATTTTTTCTAAATTAGAAAAAAATATAATTAACTTAATGAAGAATGCTGTTCAAAACACAACAATATCGCTGTAAAAATATTGGACAAAATAAGCTAATTTGTCTCATGTGCACATGCGATTCGCAGCAAGAAGCCACAGTCTTTAAGCTCTCTAATAAGAGAGGCAAAAGCATACATTAGACAAAATGATGATTTGAAAAATTAGCGAAAAGCACTAGGGAATCATAGTATTTTTTAACAAAATCAAATGGGAAAGGGTAATGACTAGGTCTAAATAAGGGTAATAGATTTCATAAAAGACTTGGTGACTGACTTTCTTCGTTAATTGTGTAGCGAGCTGAAGGAAGATAACGATAAAGCGTAGAAACACCTACACCTAAGCGTTTAGCCACATCTTCTACTGTAATATCAGGATCAGTCAGTAGAGCTTTTGCTTGTTTAAGTGATTTTTCATTTAGCGAGCGAGGTCGTCTACCTTTTTTACCTCTGCCGCGAGCAGCATCTAATCCAGCTTGCATTCGCTCTCGAATAATCTCACGTTCAAATTCAGCAATGGCACTAAACACAGTGAAAATCAAACGGCCGCTTGCTGTAGTTGTATCTATGTTTTGTGTAATTACTCTTAAGCCAATCTGTCGTTTGTCGAGCATTTCAACAGTATCAAGTCGCTGGCTTGTGGATCTGGCTAGCCTATCTAATTTCCAGATAACGAGAGTATCGCCGATTCGCATATATTCGAGTGCAGCTAAAAGTTGAGGGCGATCTCTTTTAGAGCCACTAGCTGTTTCATCAAAAATTTTTCACAACCCGCCTGAAGAAGCGCATCGTGTTGTAGATGCGATTTTTGATCTCGTGTAGAGACGCGAGCATAATCAACAATCATAAAATTCTCCCAAAAACTCATTCTTATGGAACAGTTTTTGGGAAAATACTGAAAATTCCACGCCCCTATCAAAAAACCTTTTAAATTACTCTCAAAACAGTATCTTGTTTCATTCTCTCAAAACCGATCGTTTTTGAGAGAATAGATAAAATTTGAGATAATGCCACTATTTAAAGTCGCTCATATTGCTATCCCGATAATTACCCTACTTCTCTTTGCATTACCAGGAAACCTAATCTTTGCAACAGCGCCACATTAAATAATAAGGCTATGCGATGTACTCCAAATATTTTTGGGCGTATAATGTACATCAAGTTCGGAGTACTGTTCTATTTTGCAGTGCCCTGAGGGATTATCTCACCTAACTACCTTATTTTGCAGGCTGCTTTGAGCAGCTTTTTTCATTACAGACAAATGAATCGGCATCACATGCACTTGATGTACTTCGATGAATCAGGTTCCCACGCAGACCATAACAGTCAGTTAAGGTGAGGCGGGAGGATGCTATCTGAATTAATGAAAGTTAGGAAGCCGTAATGGATTTACCTCGCCAAGAAGTTTTAGTTAAACAAGGGGTTTCTCTTTCAGCAGCATTACTCAGCTTTGCTCAACTCTGTAATTTCTAATCTCATAATCAAATGGATATCAATACCAACCCCGAAATTACCGACGTATACAATACGGGCGTTATGCGTCACATTGCTGAAGTATTGACAACGTTGTCTCCTGCCTTACGCAAAGTAGCTGAGTATGTGCTTCAGCATCCGATGAAAACAGCCACTATGACTATCGAAGACTTAGCTATTGAAACAGGAACATCTGTTGCTGCAGTCAATCGCTTTGTTCGTGTAATTAACTGTGGAGGGTTTTCAGGTCTAAAGAGTGAGTTACTGTCAACGTTGCGTAACGTATTATCACCCATTGATAAACTCAAAAAACAAGTAAATGATCAACAATCATCTCATAAACTGAAAGAGCTTTTAGAAATTGGTGTGGCTAACCTTCAAATTGCAAAAGAAATTAATACAGAGATCTCGTTTATAAACGCTGTTGAAGCACTCATAAAAGCCAATAGATTGTTTACGTTAGGCTTTGGTCAAAGCAGTCATATAGCCATTGCTGCGGCTTCACGTCTACATCCATTTTTCAACTCAGCAATTTCCGTTAATATGGTAGGCGATAATGAAAATGCAGCCTACCATTTAACTTCAATTAAACCTGAAGATGTACTATTAGTTATTTTGCTTCCACGATATTCGTCTGATACGCTTAAATTATCCCGCTTTGCATCTGAACGCGGAGCAACGATTGTAGCGATTACTGATTCGCCTGCTTCTCCTATGCAAGGGTTAGCACACCATCTCCTTTTTGCAGCTAGCGAACACCCCACACTGCCTAATTCGAACGTTGCAGCACTGGCCATTATTGAAGCCATAGTAGCCACTATCACAATAAAAAATAAAGAAGCTATACATATTTCATCTAAAGAAACAGAGAATTTGTTGTCTCGTTTCTATTTACCACAACAGCCAGATCTTTCAGAAAAAAAACGCTCTTCATTCAAAGTAAATAAAAAAAGCAACATTATAAATCTCCCATATGCTTTAGCCATTCATGGGGGTGCAGGAACGATTATTCCAGGAAGCAGTAAAGAACCGCAATACCTTGAAGCATTGCAGCAAGTAATTGATACGGGTGAAAAAATTCTTTCTAAAGGAGGAACTGCGGTAGAAGCTGTGTTAGCGTGTGTTATCGCTTTAGAAGATTGCCCTTTATTCAATGCAGGTCGAGGTTCTGCATTTACATCAACTGGTACGCATGAAATGGATGCCAGTATTATGAATGGACAAACATTAGCTGTGGGCGCCGTAGCTGGAGTACGTACCATACGTAATCCTATTTATCTCGCTCATGTTTTAATGCATCATCCCAACCATAATTTTCTGATTGGCGAAGGAGCAGAACTGTTTGCGCGAACATGCAACGACATAGCCATTGTCTCACCAAATTATTTTTATACTGCTGAGAGAATGGAACAATTAAAATATGTACAGAGCTTATCCAACGAAGCTTTATTACTTGATCACGATGCTGCTATGCAATCAACCAAATTTGGCACTGTAGGTGCAGTTGCCCGAGACCGCTTTGGTCAACTAGCTGCAGCTACCTCTACAGGTGGACTAACCAACAAATTGTTAGGTCGTGTAGGCGATACACCTCTGATCGGTGCAGGCTGTTACGCAGATAGTAATACGGTAGCTGTTTCGGCTACTGGAACAGGAGAAGCTTTTATACGAGCAATTTTAGCATACGATATTGCAGCTAGAATTAAATATACGCATGTAAGCCTTGAAGAAGCAACTCGAGAAGTGGTTTTGGGAAAACTTACAGAGCTCGGAGGTCAAGGCGGCATCATCGCTATTGATAAAGAAGGAAACATTTCCATGCCTTTTAATACCAAAGGCATGTATCGCGGCTGGGCTAAAGAGGGTAAAGGTTCAGCGGTTGCAGTAGGACGTTAAATATGGTTCAAGATACAGCTCGCCTCTATTTTATAGCGTCTTAATTAGAACGATTGATTTGCGTTGCCAGTTATATATACGCTGACGATCTTTCGGTAGATCATCAACAGTAGCATTGAGAAAACCGCGTTTCAGAAACCAGTGTGTGGTGCGCGTGGTTAGAACAAATAATTTAGCATATCCTGCAGCACGCGCTCGGTATTCTATATGTTTCAGAATTCGCTCGCCATCGCCCTGGCTTTGAAATTCTGGATTAACTGTGAGGCATGCCATTTCTGCCATGTTTTCATTGGGAAATGGGTAAAGTGCCGCACAACCAAAAATTATGCCGTCATGTTCAATAACTGAGAAATAACTAATTTCACGCTCGATCAATTCACGTCCACGCTTGACTAACGTACCATCGGCTTCTAGTGGTTCAATCAACTTCAGTATACCCCCAACATCTTCAATCGTTGCTTCACGCAAGAACTCTAGGTTCGCACAGGTAATCATCGTGCCAATGCCATCATAGGTAAATATTTCAAGTAGCGCTCCGCCGTCGAATTGAAACGGTACAATGTGCACCCGTGGCACACCACTATGCGAGGCTTTTATGCAATGCTGAAGGTAAAACGCGCTATCGCTCGATAAGTGATTTGTTTCTAACAAATTTTTAGCTTCAATAGAAGATAATTCACGCATTTCGTTACCGTAAACATCGCGAATAATCGGTATTTCACTGAGGAAGATTAACTTGTCGGCGCCTAAGGCCGTAGCGGCGAATACAGCTACATCTTCCATAGTTAGATCAAAAGCTTCTCCAGTAGGTGAAAATCCTAGTGGTGATAACAATACAAGGCTGCCGTCATTTAAAATCTGATGAATGGTTTCAGAAGTAATTTTACGAGTAACGCCAGTCCATTCAAAGTCGATGCCATCAATTATACCAATTGGGCGTGCAGTGATGAAATTACCAGAAATAATCCGAATCACCGAATGTGCCATAGGAGTATTCGGTAAACCTTGACTAAATGCCGCTTCGATGTCGAGGCGTAATTCACCAGCTGCTTCTTTAGCGCATTCTAGCGCGGCTGCGCTAGTGATATGCAGCCCCTTATGATAACGGGCTTCAATATTGCGCAAGGATAATAGTTCATCAACTTGTGGGCGAAAACCATGCACGATAACGATCTTGATGCCCATAGCATGTAATAAAGATAAATCCTGAGCTAATACTGGCAGCAAACCAGCACTGGTCAATTCGCCGGGAAAAGCCACGACGAAAATTTTCCCTCTGAATGCATGAATGTAAGGGGCAACCGAACGTAGCCATTGAACAAACTGGATCGAATATTCCATATCTGGCATTATATTTTTTTCTCCTGAAGTGGTTAAGTAAAAGCGAACTCATTTTAAGAATCTTTTGTAATATCAGCTTCAAATTCTTTAGGAGGTTTATAGCCAATTGAAAATTGAAGAATATTGACGTTCATTATTCTAATAAGCAATCAGGAGTATGAACTCTCTACGTTATTTTGAAAAAATCAAGAGATTCACACTCCATTATGCTGTTTTGTTACTTATTCGATGGAAGGATATCAATGAATCGATTTGTTGCTAACAACAAATGTTCTATTGGCACAGACTCATTAGGTTTATGAGCCTCTTCTATCACGCCAGGTCCAAACACAATTGTATTGATACCACACTCTGCCAAGAGAGCTGCTTCTGTCCAGAAACCCAAGTTGAGAGGTTTCTGGCATTCTGCAGGAAACCATTTCACAAAATCATCTAGAGCAGAAGTCTCAAACGATGGTTGAGCAATAATTTCGGTTAAAATAGCATTTGGAGCATTACTCATAACCAATTCATTTATAGTCTTTCTGGTTTCGCTAAGTACTGAGCCTGGTCGAGGCCGTACAGAAAATGTGAGTTGACCTTTCCGTGGGATGACATTGTATTCAGTTCCACCAGAGATATTTGCAATGTTGAGACAAAGGCCTTTAAATCCTTCTGGTCCTTTATCAAGTTCCTCAATAGCTAAGGAACCTAGTTTATTAGAAACGCAAGATAATTCAAGCAAAGGTGATGTAGTGTGATCGGCCAAAGAAGAATGCCCGCCCTTACCCTCAATTGCAACACTCAATCCGAATATCCCTCGATGTCTCTGGCCTACTTGACAACCAGTTGGTTCGCACACAATAGCCTGCTTGATGTGGCTTAAGTCAACAGTTTTGAGAAAGTGCTCCATACATTCGCTGTTACGTTCCTCATCGCCTGATAACAGAATTGCGCAGTCTTTAGGCTTTTGCCCGATCAATTCAAGCGCAGTGAGTACGGCAGCGATCGCACCTTTAGTATCTGCAGAACCTAGGCCTACTAATTTATCAGCATGAGACTTTAACTCATGTGGTGGAGTAGCCCATCCTGTACCAGCTGGTACAGTATCAATATGAATATTTATCAGCAGTTTTGGCGTACCCCAACGCGCGAACACCCAACTGCCTGGCACGTTATCACTCCGAGTAACGTGCTCTAACCTTAGTTCGTCTGGCTTAAATTCTTCTAAACTTTCCTTCAACATCACAGCAAAAACACCCTCATCTCCGCCTGGATTTTGAGTATCGAAAGCGACCATTTTGGAAAGCCAGTTAGTAAACTTCTGTATTTTTTTTGTTTCCATGAAAGACCCCTTTTTTATATAAATAAAAAATATTGTAAAGCTAAAAAACTGAAACAATTTAATGTCAATAACTATACTTACGACTCATTTTAATGTCAACAACAATACCTATGAATCTTTTTAATATCAAAACTAAACCTCTGTAAATATAAATTAAACTTTTAAAAAGGCTTATTGAAAATTCATATCTAACATACGTGAGCTTTGGATAAAAATTTGAGTATGATGAAGTTATAGAGGACTATGATAAGGATTTTATTAAAAAACACTCAGAGGAAGCCGCGAATAATAGTTCAATTATTTTTTTCAGAAGGCGCTACCGTAGAACGTCGTATGACATTTAAACGTATCAACAAAGGTAGAGTTGAAGTAAAGGCAAATGCAACCGGCATCAAATCTGGGGTCGGTAAAGAGTGTTCTGGTCTATTAAAAAGGACACTTTGATGAAGGAAAATAATCCTAAAATACAGGTAACTATGGCAACCAAAAAAAGACGTGCTTCCACCCATTAGGCCCATTGGAAGCAATGGCTACAACCTAACGATATTAATATAAACAATTGATATTTATATAAAAATTTAACTTATTAATTACGTCGGAAAATGCTGTATGAATCAGCATCCGAAATGCATTTGGCTTATTTTTGTACACCCTAAAGCGGCATCTCCGAAACCGTTACTTTTCAGTCAGGTACAAGTGTCATCAGGTTGTAGCTTCGCCTCAATGAGCCTGGTTGGCAGATGAATCCTTTGGATACTTACCATATATTTTGATTAATTTATAACCCAAGGTATTTCTTTATCTAATTTGACCGTTAACTTAGCGTTAGGCTGGCTCAATGCATTATCAATATATTAGCCTAACAACATAATGGTAGGTAGTTTCTATGTGATGAGTTTGTTTTTGATATGAATGTACTGCAAGAAGCGTTTTTAAACCTTATTAACTTATAAAGGACATAGCATGGCTAGTACAGATTTAATTACTTATTTAAACTATATGTCCACATGGGATACCGAAAGCGACGCCAATATTGATCAATTGATTTCTGAGCAAACTCTGTTCGTCAATTTGGGTGATTTTGAATCAGACTCCGTCGTTGATGCAGAATTTAAAACTCTGCACGATTTAGCATGTCAGGTGCGAGACCTTACCATTGCAGCCGACGCCACTCAAATGGCTGCTGATGTTGCCGCGGTAGCATCAATTTGGTCTTTTGGGCTTGGTATGGCTGCCTTCGTAGCACTTGAGGCCACTGAGCAAATTGAAAAAGCTGTTATTTCCTCAAAATCAAAAATATTAAATGAGAAGTTAACAACTGCAGATGCCGACATCTCATCTCAAATAAGCCCTAATGTGGCAAGCTATGTGAGCAAATACAAAGAAAACAACAATTTAATCATAGGAAAAGCGCCAAAAGGGCTTGATACTAGTACCTGCCGAGCAAATTTAATGCAATTCATGGCAGAGGTACAAAGAAAAAGCGGAAAGTTAGATGCTGTGACGTTCCGGCAGTACGCAGAGTCTGCGAGAATCGTCTATAACAGTGATGAAATCAATAAAGTATATGATGCACTAGACCAATTGAACTTTAGCGCTAAATCAGATGCAGATGTCAAAAAATTCATGAATGTATTAACTGGGCTGACGCTTCCGCCAAATGCTCAGTTTGGATTAACACTTGTTACAGGCATGTCAATTGCGATCATGTTTTATAAACTAAAAATCGCAAATGCCACCATCAAAGCACAAGCTGAAGCAGCAGGTATACCACTTGAAGAAGTGGAGACCAGCGCATTTGAAGCAATGGATGCAGTAGGCAAATTCGCTGCTGGCGTCGCCATTGTTATGTCTGTGGTTGATATTGTTTTGAATATTATTGATATCGTAGATGTCGTCAAACAATGCAATAGCATGTGCGACCAGTTGAATACAACGATTAAGGCAAGCTACACATCGTACTTCAATGGCATTAAAACAGCAGCCCAACAATACAAAGCAGCAATAAGCGCCGCACCAACGCCTACCCCTGCTCCAAGCCCCACTCCTACGCCTACTCCAAGTCCTACCCCCAGCACTGGGGTAAACGCGGGAAATGATATCAGCCAAATGCATGCCCAAATTGCCCAATATGGTTCGATTACGCAGTTTGGTATTCGCATCGCAAATATTACGGGTTCAGCCAATAATCCAAATCAAAGTTCCGGCACCGCCTCCAAAACAGATAAAGGCTTTGGTGGTTATAATGGTACTTGGGAAGTAGGAAACTGGGGAGATACTTTAAGATTTACGAGTTAAAAACACTGGTTTCAACTCAGTAATGAGCGATGGTGCAATAGCGGTAGCATATTGCGCCACGCCCAATAATAGCGTCTAACTGTGGGTTTCGAGTTTATACCTTCCTACTGGAATTAATATAGTAAGCGTCGATTTAAATCTCTTGTCATCTTCTTGTCATAAATACGTTTTACACTCGCCTAATCGGTTCATTACGAGTCAAGCGTATGACAACTTTACCACCTAAGATTTCAGCTACGATTTCTAATACTATTACTAGCAATCGCTCTGCTAATTTGTCTTTATCAGAACTGCTAGAGAAAAGAGTCTCGCGCCGCTCTTTTTTAATGGGTGCTACTTCGTTATCAGCAACGTGGCTAACTAATTTTTTTCCAGCAGCCAAAAGCCAAGCTAGTAGTGTCGTGCTACCGCCTGCTAAAAAGAAAATAACCGCACTCAATTTTGAGTCAGTTCCTTTTTCTGTCACTGATCAAGTGATTGTGCCTGAGGGCTATAATGCTCAATTACTGTATGCATGGGGTGACCCCGTTGGTGTGCCTGGCAATAACCCGCCCTTTAAAAACGATGCAAGCAATAGTGCTGAAGAGCAAAATGCTCAAGCTGGTATGCACCATGACGGCATGCACTTTTTTCCCCTTCCCTACGGTTCTAAGAATAGTCATCGAGGTCTTTTAGCCATTAATCATGAATATCTTGACCCTATGCTATTAACCCCTGATGGCAATAGCCTCATGACAGATGAAAAGTATAAAAAAGCATTGGCCTCCGTAGGTGTATCGATTATTGAAGTTAATCAACTAAACGAAAAAGGTGCTTGGCACGTAGTAAGACCCTCGCCTTATGCTCGGCGTATTACAGCAGAAACTCCTATTAAAATCAGTGGGCCAGCAACTGGGCATCCACTCATGCAAACTGAGCTTGATCCCAGCGGTTATGAAGTTCTTGGCACGCTACAAAATTGCTCAAATGGGTGGACTCCGTGGGGTACTTATTTAACATGCGAAGAAAACTTTGACACGTTTTTTTGCGATTTCTCACAACCTGCTGATTACGATTTTAACAAAACGCGCTATGGCGTTAGCAATGAAGAAAAACACTATAAATGGAATGAAATAGATTTTCGTTGGGATCGCCAAGTACATCGTAATGAAATAAATCGATTTGGATGGGTCGTTGAAATTGACCCTTATGATCCACATGCTACTCCCATCAAACGCACAGCCTTAGGCCGTATTAAGCATGAAGGCGCTACCGTTTCTATTGCTCAAGATAAACGTATTGTTATTTACATGGGTGATGATCAAAACTTTGAGTATATTTATAAATTCATTTCAAAACAGCCATGGAATCCTCATGACCGCCATGCTAATCGCCATTTACTCGATCACGGTACGCTGTATGTAGCTACGTTTGATAAGAATGGCTCAGGAGGTTGGCGAGAGCTAACATATGGTAAAAATGGGCTAGATAATCAAAGAGGGTTTGCCGATCAAGGTGAGGTACTTATAAAAACGCGTCTGGCAGCTGATTTAGTAGGCGCAACAAAAATGGATCGCCCAGAATGGATAACGGTTAACCCTGATAATCCAGGTGAATTATTTTGTACATTAACGAACAATAAAGATCGCGGAGGGTTAGGTAAACCCGATGTCGATAAAGCAAATCCGCGAAAAAACAATATTTTTGGTCATATCATTCGCTGGGTAGAAGATAATAATGACCCTGCGTCTTTACGTTTTACATGGAATATTATGGGCATGGCAGGCCGAAACGACACTGCACTTTCTGAACATCGCCCTGCCTATTTAACGGGGGATAACTTTGGAAGCCCAGATGGGCTGCATTACGCAGAGACAGGTATTTTATGGATTCAAACAGATGTAAGCAGCAGCCTATTAAATCAAAAAGAATATGCCGGTATGGGTAACAATATGATGCTTGCGTGTATTCCTGAAACTGGTCAGGTTAAACGGTTTTTAACCGGCCCCAATGGATGTGAAATTACAGGAATAAGCTTTACGCCTGATCATCAAACGCTATTTGTTAATATTCAGCACCCCGGAGAAGGAAGCAGCAATACCCCCTCTTATAAGGTTTCAAATTGGCCAGGTTCTTATGAAGGAGCACGCCCCCGATCAGCAACCATCGCTATTCGGCGAAAAAATGGCGGAATAATTGGAGCTTAATAATTTAGAAGTTGTGCAGTTGCGCTCTATCAGAGCATGGCGATGCATACAGAATACGGGGCGCAACAATTTACTAACAAGCCGAGAAAATTTAATCGCGTAATTTCTAATATTATATTTTCTCTACCTTAAATCGCTCTACTACATTGCTCAGTTGTTCAGATGAGTTTTCAAGAACACTGGCAACTTCAGTCAAAATACCCACCTGCTCTGTACTTTCGCCTGTAAGGCTTCTTATTTTTTCTGCATGCGAATGAACATGTGCAACTAGCTCAGTTTGCTCTTGCATTGCTGAACGCGTATTGTGCATCACTTCGCACAATTTGTTTACGCTTGTACAGGTAGCGTTTACCGACTCTGTTAGTACATCGAGCTGGCCTAAGTTTTTGCCAATCCATACGCTTGAATTGCCCAACCCTGTTACAGAACTACTTACCTGAACCTTAATTTCATTTGAAAATGTATTAATTTGATTTGTTGCTTGGCTTGCGCGCTCTGCTAGTTTTCTTACTTCATCAGCGACCACAGCAAAGCCTCGCCCTTGCTCCCCTGCTCTTGCAGCTTCAATGGCAGCATTCAGCGCTAACAGATTGGTTTGAGAAGCTATTTCAGCAATTGATTGTGTCATAAGACTAATCGAGTCAACGCTTTTAGTAAGCTGCTTGGTTGCTTCAATATTAGTATTTAAATCTGATGTAAATTGATGAAATTCATTTTTAAGTTGAGATAAGGCTTCAACTTCTTTTTGCATTTTTGACGTCGTTATTACGCTCTCATTCAGCACTAACTCTAAACGGCCTAAAGCGATTTCTGCACTTTCTTGTACATGCGTTGCTGAAGCATTCAATTCAGTCGAAACTCCATAGAGAACTTCTGAAGACTTAGTAGCACTTTTAGCCACTTTACCTACCCGCCCTATGTGTGAATACATAATTTCGCAACGTGACATAACAGTACGAATAAGTTCACTCATATTAGTGATCGTTTTGCTCATCGAACGTGTCATTTCGCCAACTTCATCCTGGCGATCTGTATTACTATTTTTAGAAGAAGGAATTGTTAAATCACCAACAGAAAGCGCTTTTAATGTAAACAAAACCTCTTGTATAGAGGTTGAAATAGAGGCAGCAAACAGATAACACCCTATTATCAATAGCACTAACCCCACACCCGTTATGCTAAATGCTGAAATTAAAGTATTTTGTATATCACGCCGTGTTTTTGCAGAAATAACGGTTAATCTATTTTGAGCTAACTCAGTTAATTGAGAAGATAACTCTGCCACATGCTCTAAACTACTGCGCAATGAGCGTAAACTTTGTAGTGCCTCGTCGCGCTTTTGATTTTTTGCTGCTCTAATAACAGTCATGCGTGTTGGAGCCATAGTAGCATTTAACTTTAACATCTCTTCCATTGCTGCTTCATGACTAAAAAATGGTTTTAGTGTTTGCATTTCTTCTTCGAGCAAAGAGCTGTTTTTAATTGAAGAGATGGCTAAAGTACGTAATTCATGAGGGTCTGTTTCAGCTAGCATATGATATAAATCGCGCTCAACGCTTCCCAAAGAGCGTTTTACATGCACTGCTGCTTGAATTGCTTTACGATTTTCTTCTACGCCCGCGCTACTATTTTCTGTCGCTTCATTTAAGCGATAATAGGTATAAATGCTAGAAGCAAACACAACAAGTACAGTACCTGCTGCAATAGATAAAATTTGATGTTTTACAGATCGAAAAGCGAACATAAACAAAAACTTTCTTAACATTAATATTGATGCCCACGTTAAGTTCACAAACTCATACTAATGTTTATCTATTATAGTTAAGAGTCTTTACTGACCTCCTGAGATGATTTACCTCAAGCAATGTAAGACTCTCTTAAGCTGGCTTAGCATTTATCTAAAATATTGTCACAATTTCTGCTTAATCTTTAGGCGGATGCTCTGCTATCGAATTTAAATAGGTTACAACATCGGTAATTTGCTCTTTGGTTAATTCTTCACTCCACTGAGGCATAAATGCTGAGCGCCCCATCGCTGCCCCACCTTTAGTAACGATCATCGTTTTATATATGGTATTTTTATCACTGGCTCGTAAATTAGCAGGCTTAGGGTCATAATTCTTAGCTGCGCGCCCCTTGCCATCGGCATTCACACCATGGCATAAAATACAATACCGTTTAAAAGCTGTTTCGCCACGAATAATAGCAGCTGCCGGAGAGTCTTTAGGAGGGAAGCTTTCAGGCTTAACTGCTTCTTCAGCTTCTGGTTTGCTAGCAGCTTGCTCTTCTGCATACACAGCAAGTGGGCAAATCATCATAAAAAAAACAGCTAGTTTTCTTATAAAGATAAAATTCAACATTATTTTGCAACCTCAATCGTCATTTTCATATCAGGATGAATAGAACACTCTACTTCAACAGTACCTGGTTTATCCATCGTTACCGACCGTGACTGACCTTGAGGATAAGAACCCAAATCAAACGATTTAGCATCAGATAAAGAAAAAATATTGTGATTAAATGCATCAACATTTTTAAACGTTACCGTATCGCCTACTTTTACTTTCAGACTACTGGCTGTAAAAGCTTTATTTTTTTGTTCGACGGGAAAATCTGCGGCAAAGCTGTAAGATGCTAGAACTCCCAACAATAAAACAAAAAATTTTGACATAATTTTTTCCTATATATAGATTGGATAGAAGATATTATCCAATTGCAACTTTATCGGCATTCTTGTAACAATCTTTTGCCGGCTAATTTAAACCCCAGTGCGTTGCTAATTAGCATTAGCAACTTATACGTTACATAATTTATCAAGCCTTAAGCAAAAATTAGAAGTACCATTCACTAAAGACACATTACAAGATGCGATGTTTAAAATTAAGCCTAGTTAAGCGCTGACAAACCTTTATTAATTTAAGAAGTTACGCAGCTGAGGACTATCAAGGCATGGGATGCCACGCATGACAACGCAGACAGTGCACGTAGCCGGCAAAATTGACATAACGCGGGGCGCCTCACGCCGAGAGAGCCTACTACGTAACTTCTAAATTTATCAACGCTTAACTATTACTCTATTTCAGTATTTGCTAAGGTAAAAGAGGGAAACTCGTTTGAGTATTAGGCAGATGCTCTTTACTCTCTTTTGATGTTAAGGCATGCAGAAAGGCTACAATATCAGCCTTTTCTTCAGCATTGAGTTTAATTTGTTTTAAATTAGGCGATAGATTTGTCTTTACTACTCCGCCAAGTGCATAGTGCTCTACTACCTCGTCTAATGTTCTAGCGGAACCATCATGAAAATAAGGAGCAGTGCGATCGATATCACGTAAGGTTGGTGTTTTGAAAGCACCTTTCATCGTAACAACAGCCTTTTGCGCGTAACGCCCTAAGTCAGGTTTATCGCTCCCAAATTGAGCCAGACCTATATTATGAAAACCATTATCTGTAAAATTAGGCGCTGCATGGCATACGGCACAATTTCCCTTTTGGGGATCTTTAAATAATTGAAAGCCTCTATATTGCTGCATAGTTAGTGCATTTTTATCACCAGCAAGCCAATGATCAAAAGGTGAGTTATTACTAACAACTGTTCTCTCAAAAGAAGCGATTGCTTTTGAAAACGTTACTTTATCGATTTTCTCTCCAGGATACGCTTTTTCAAACGCTGTTTTATACGTAGGATTTGAATTTAAAAACGCTAGTAACCCAGTATAGTCAGCGTTCATTTCATCAGGCGAATCTAAAGGGCCAGTTGCTTGATCTTCGAGATTCTTCTTGCGACCATCCCACATCTGCAATGTAATGTACCCTGTGTTAACAATAGTTGGGGTTGCTCGCCCTAGCACTTTACTTTTTTCACCTCGAGCAGTAGATAATCCATCACTCCACCCCAAGGCTGGATTATGGCAGGTAGCACATGCCATATTCGAATGGCCTGAAAGACGTGGCTCAAAGAAAAGCTTTTTACCCAACTCAGCACGCTCTGGCGTTAATTCATTATCTTTAGGAACAGGCATTTTAGGTAATACCCATTGAAGATCTCCAGGGGCTGCTGCAGGCACTTCAGCCGATACATTAAACGAGATTCCCATTGATAACAGAGCGAATCCAAAAGTAATGAATGTACGCATACAATTCCTCATTAACATAAATTTACAAAATTTGTCTTTGTAACGGTTTATTGTTGATTTTTCTTAAACTTTCTTATACTTTTAAAATAAATAAATCAATTAGATGCATCAGTTAGTCATAACATTTATTTTTAATAAATTAGCAGATGCTTTTAAAAATTCCTATTCATGCGCTAAGCTTACATTTGCATCACATGTTATCTATACAATTTAAACAATGTAAGTTAATCTTCACCAAGTCAACTTTTTCTGTGCACATAAACACACCCATCATTAGGATGAGTAATAAGCCTTTAAATAAAGACAATACGTGTTGATTTATCTCAAACTTTACAATTTCACAAAGACATTTTATTCAGTATTAAACGTAACGTTAGCTATAAAAATATCATCAAAAAAAAAGATATTTTTGACCGCGCATGCCTCTTAGCGCATGACTTACTTACCTTAGAAAAAGTAAACCTTTTGAACATGATGTATTAATACAACCTTAACAGGAGTTAGTTATGGCAGATGCAATCATTTCCATCGAAGCACTTGGGCAACTTATTGGCTCTTCCGAAGCCATTGGCTGGTACGATGCACTTAATACCGCCGCCGCCACTTATAATATCAATACCACTAAACGAGTAGCAGCATGGTTAGGTCAACTGATGGCCGAATCAGGTAAGTTTCAGTTACTTGAAGAGTCTCTTAATTACTCAGCGAAACGGCTGATAGAAGTTTTTCCCTCTCGTTTTACGGCTACGTTAGCGAAACAATATGCTCAAAAACCTCAAGCAATAGCTAACCGGGTTTATAGTAATCGTATGGGAAATGGCGATGAAGCTTCTGGTGATGGATGGAAGTATCGTGGAAGAGGTTTGATTCAGTTAACAGGAAAAAATAATTACGCAGCAGCTAGTCAAGCAGTGGGTCACGATTTTGTAAATGATCCGAATGCGCTGCTTGAAACAGGTTGGGCGACATTAAGTGCAGCTTGGTTCTGGAGTACCCATGGGTGTAATGAGTTAGCCGATAAAGCTGATTACATAGGTATTACTAAAGCTATTAATGGTGGAACGAATGGGCTGGATACACGAATTACTCTTACGAAACAAGCCATTAAAGTATTATCAGCAGTAGCCTAATACCAATAGCATTATCTACTTAAGATAATGCTATTGGAAATTAAACTTTTGTTATTCATTTAAAACATTAGCGTGCACCCTCTGTCACAGGCTTTGGATTGAGTACATAGCGCTTAGTTTTACTATTTAAATTGATATTTAAATAGCCTCCCATTTTTCCTATTTCATTCAGCACACGGATATTATTTTTTGCTAATTGTGTATTTTCATAAATAACGGTAGAAACATTTCCTGTTGCTGTTTCTACAGGTGAAAAATTAATTTCTTGAAAAAGAGTATTTGTTTTTTTATCTATTATTTTTAATGCATCCATTTTAGCGCGATCTGCACCTGCTTTCTTTGAATAAACGCCAATAAAGTATTTATCTGAAAGAGAAGGTGTTTGCATCACTTCAACTGGGTTGATTACCGTTGCTGAATTAGTATCATTCAACACCCCATTTTTTTCTAATACGAGCGTTAACTTATTCATTGTATTTAATTGGAGCCAACTGCCTGTAATGGTAGGAGCTTCGCTCAAAACAAAATCAAAAATAGCATGCGGCCCTTTTTTATCAGCTTCTTTTAATAAAATGTGGTTTCCTTCATTTAAAGTACCCTCTAATGTAATAGGCTCGTGAATTTTTTCATACATATAAACGCCTTTTACGTTTACAGTTTTAGGGTCGCCTGAATACCCCTGAAGAAGCTGAATAGAAAGCTGAATAGGGTTTGAATTAATCGACCCTTTAAAGTTATATACGGTATACCACCCAGCATTTACCTGGCCGGTTACAGCAATTGATAAGAATAACGTTAAGAGTATTTTTTTCATAGGATTCCTAAAAATTCTGTCAAATGGCTTATTTAAGGCTAGCTCATTGAGTACATTTTGATGCGTAGCAAAAAAAATTAGACATTATAAATACGTACTATGTACCATAAGACAACATACGGTTACTAAGACCCTATTAACGATTTTACACAGATATTAGCAGACATGGCATTAATGAAAATAAAAGCATGATTTTTTTCGTTTATTTTCATCAATGCCATATTATTTATGAATAATTAATTTTTCAATTTTTGCTACTAGTAATTGTGCTAATGAGCTTTCTATCTGTACACTTGTAACTGCTAACAAAAAATACATAGTAATTATTTTTCCTCAAGCATTTTTTCTAGTTTTTATTGTTTCACATGGTAAATTGCATGCCACTGTTTTATTATCTTTTATATTAGAGGATATTAAAAATTTACCCTGAGTAAGCACTTATTGATATGTGTGATCAATTTTTGTTTACTCAGGGCACTATCATTTGTCTTATAAATGAGTCTAGCCTAGTTTCGCCAAATGCTATTCATATTTTTGACATTTGGCATAAGTAACTACCACAAAAAAATTAAGCTACTTTCACTTCAATTTTACGCGGTTGAGCATGCTCTACTTTAGGAATGCGTAAATTTAATACGCCATTTTTGAAGGAAGCCTCAATTTTTTCTGTATCTAATTCACGACTTAGTGTAAAAAGGCGTCTATAACGCGGTGTTTGCACTTCAGCATAAATAGCCTTAATATCGTCTGGCATATCCGATGTAATTTCACCTTCAATTTGAAGCGTTTCACCCTCTACATGTAACGTTAGTTTTTCTTTTGAAACCCCTGGCAAATCAGCAATCAATGTAATGCCTGTGGCATCTTCAAACACATCAACTTTAGGCAAAATAGCTGATTGTTGATCTGTTTTTTGCTGAGAAGCTTTCCCTACTTCAGAAGTCTCAGCTTTAAACACATCACTATTGGTAGTGTTTTTATCATTATCTGTTAAAGATTGATTTGCAAAGCCCTTAGCAGGGTTTGGATTTGATTTCGTTGTGGTGTTTGTGTTGGTATTTATAGTCATCTTAAATCTCCTTACCTACGAATTTCCGTAAACTTTATTGAGTGCATCCGTCTCTCATAAACACTCATAAGACCGCAGTCGTAAAGTATCCTTATATAATAGGCAACAGCTCTACTTTAACCTTATTTAACTTGAATGCGTTGGGGTTGAGGCGCCTCACGCCGAGCAACAGAAATACGTAAAACTCCATCTTGATAGCGCGCTTCTACTTGAGTAGGGTCAGCATCTTCAGGTAAGTTAATCACACGCTTAAACTTACCGAAAAAACGCTCACTTGCGTAGCGCCCACCTTCTTCACGTTGAGCATCGGGCGTTGCTTCTCGCTCCCCTGAAATTGTTAGTAAGCCTTGATCAATCGTCGTATCGAGCTTATCCGGATCGATTCCTGGTGCAAACGCATAAACCTCAATGGATTTAGATGTACTGCCAATATTAATTTGTGGAAACGTATTGCGTGACGCTGAGCGAATGCTATTTGCTAAACCTAAAGAACCCAATGCGCTATAAAGCTCTTGTTGAAGGCGATCAAATTCATTAAACAGACCACCAGAAAATGCTGAGGTAGATCTATACATAACTCTTCTCCCTTTCGTTAGGTTGCGCCTAGTATCGATTTACTTATGCAAATAGGCTTAAACGGTTACCGTTTGCTATCAAGCACTCTCTAACTAAGCACCATATTGAACATGTCAGAATGATTACCACTGCGAACATTGTGTAATGTCCGTTGAGACTAATCTGGAGGTAGAGAATTTAGATTTCAAGAGGCAAAAGATGAGCAAAATTAGCAGCAAGGGATTCTCCTAATACTTCATGCTTGCCAGGATTTATACCCAATTAAACAATCCCTTTCAGATAATTTAATTACTACATTTAGGATAGCGCCATGAAAATTTCATTCAAAAATGATTATTCTGAGGGTTGTCATCCAAGAATTTTAAGCGCTTTATCAAACACTAATTTTGAACCGCAAGAAGGCTATGGAGCAGATGATTATTGTAAAGATGCAGAAAATATCATCCTACAAAAAACCAACTCCTATCACTCAAAAGTATTTTTCGTTACAGGCGGTACACAAGCTAATCTTGTGACGCTATCAGCTTTTCTTAGACCATTTGAAAGTGTAATTTCAGCAGAAACTGGGCATATTTCCAATTATGAGGCAGGCGCTATCGAAGCAACCGGACATAAAATCCATTCCGTGAAAACAAACAATGGAAAGCTATCTCCCCAGCTCATCCAACAAGTCATCGATGCTCACCTGCTAAAGCCGCATCAGCTAAAACCTAAGGTTGTCTATATTTCCAACTCAACAGAAATAGGAACCATTTATTTCAAAAAAGAATTAAAGGAATTATGGGATTTTTGCAAAGCAAATAACCTGATTGTGTACATGGATGGTGCCAGATTGGGCCAAGCGCTATCAGCTGAAAATAATGATTTAAATTTATCAGACGTTGCAAAATATACAGATGCTTTTTTTATAGGAGGAACAAAAAATGGCGCACTAATCGGAGAAGCCATTGTAATTAATACTCAACATTTACAAGAAGATTTTGAATATCACTTAAAGCAAAAAGGTGCCATGCTTTCAAAAGGAAGAATTTTAGGGATTCAGTTTCAGGAATTACTCAGAGACGACTTATATTTTCATCTTGCACAACATGCTAATCAGCAAGCCATGCAAATCAAACAAACATTCAAAAATGTAGGTTGTGATTGGTGGGCTGAAACAACTACCAATCAAATATTTCCAATTTTAGAAAATGAGAAGATTGAACGGTTACTCCAAAAATTTGATTTTTATGTTTGGAGATACATTGATGATAACTCCTCAGCAATTCGAATAATAACTTCTTGGGCAACAAAAGAAGAACATGTAGGACTCTTTTGCAAAGAAATAGACCATGTATATTCAGAGGTATAAGGTTGATTTCTATTGGCTTAGGTTTCGCTGTATAAGTTTAGAAGTTACGCAGTTGGTTCTTTCGGCGTGTTAGCAACTTGCCGTACTGCGTGTACTGCCTGCATTGCTATGCGGGGCATCTCATGCCTTGATAGAATCTAACTACATAGATTGGACATGCCCCTTTGTCATTTCAACGCTATGCTTTACAGTGCAAGCACTTTTTAGTGATTTGGAGCTTCTAACGCCTCAATATTTAGCCCTTCAATTTCCTGCAAAGACTTCCCCGCAATACCTTGTAAATCACCATACATACCCACGGTAGCTGCCATCACTCGATAAATTTGTTCTTCGCGTTTTGCCCATTGCTTCATGATAGCTTTTCGCTCTTTATCAAGATCTTCTTGCATGGTAGAAAACGCTTCAACAATCGCTTCAATGCGAAGCCTGAAACGCGAACCTGTTAAATACTGGTAGATCATTTCTGTTTTAGTATGCTGGCCTTCTGAGGTTTGCCTCGCCCCATGCACATCAATTAATGACTGCCTGAGAATAGTTGCTACAGGCAGCATAACGCGTGGGTGCGCGACCCAAATACCATCAACAATTTCAAAAGCCTCAACTCCTTTAGGAAGGGTTTGGCTAATAATCACTGCAATTTCTGCTTTTGCGGTGCGCTGATCTTCACGCAACTTTACTAACCAGCTATCACTCCAGTTTTTAGTACGCTTTGACTCCCATAAAATACTGCCAACGGCTTGCCCGCCATTAAAGACACGATGCAGGGCATCGCCCCCATACTCACCTTTGGGTACAGGCTCAATCGAGTCAAAAACAAACTTAGTTCTTAATACGCTTTCTAATTCGAGTTCTTGCACTTCTCCTTGAAGCTGCTGTGAACCTTGCTCTGCCTTGCGTTTTAACTCTTCAATGGTATGCTGCATAGAAATAATCGTTTGATCTTTTTCCCTTACCTTGAGGTTAAGTTCATCTTCCACATCTTTACGAGCTTTAGCGCGCGTTGCATCTAGATCTTCTTGTACACGCTTTTGAATGGTTAACTCTATTTCTCTATGCGCGTCTTCAAGCTCACGCTTCTGTTTGATAACATCTGCCTGAGCCTTTTGGGCCTCTGCTAACTTCTCATCGCGGCTTTTAAGTACCTCTTGCAATTCTTCTAACTGCTTCGCTTTTTGCTCTAAATCAGTAGCGAGCATTAAACGCGCTTTTCGAGCCTCTTCATCAACAATACGGGTACGATCAATTTTTAGTTGCTGCTCTACTTTACTATGCACTTGTTGCTCAAGCGATTGCTGCGCTTCTGCTAATTTAAGCTCTTTATCGCCTATCAATTGCTCACGCAAGGCAATATCACTATCTTTTTGGGCTAGTTGTTTTTCAAATTGAACACGCGTTGACTCAATTAAGGGAGCTGCCAGTGATTCAGTTAATTTGATTTCTGTCTTGCATTGAGGACATGTAATAGTAGGATCTATCATATCTATTTAGCCTTTGTTGAAGTCAGTTTTTTTGATTAGATGGTCTAACGCTATACCAAACACAATTTGACGAAATAAACCTTCGCTACTCTTCTCATGTTCGCCCTAGTAAATTCCCATAGGCCTTAATGAGATACTAGTATGTATATGCTTGCAGTCGCTCTGTATGCTCTTACACATGTAAAATTAATTCTACATAAACCTAACAAATTAGGGGATTAACCTTGATTTTTTACCTAGCCTCCCCCATCTCCAAGCCACTGGTAAAAAAACATTAGACGTTACGCTGTTAAGTTCTCTCAGCCTATTGGCAATTTGTTGTACTCCTTATGCTAATTGCCTTATCTTAAGTGCATTCAACTGTGTAGCATCTAAAAACTGCGTAATGTCTAAAACTGCGTAAGGTCTAAACTATAAAGTCTGTTTTTTATAACAGCGTTTAAGAAACTCACGCAGCTCAGGCGTCAAAAATCAAGGAAAGCTTCTGTGGCAGTGTTATAGCCTTGTTTGATGAAGCTTTACTGGAATAAGTGTTGTATGCGTTCAAAAAAATAGTAGATACATATACATTTGGTTAGTTAAATTGGAGTTTTTATATGAGCACCGAAACCTTAGGTTTTCAGACCGAAGTTAAACAACTTTTACATCTAATGATTCATTCATTATATAGCCATCGTGAAGTGTTTTTGCGTGAGCTGATTTCTAATGCGTCTGATGCCTTAGATAAGTTACGCTTTTTAGCTCTTGATGATTCTGCTTTGTACGAAGGCGACTCAGAGTTACGCGTTCGATTACGTTACGATGACGATGCACATACCATTACTCTTGAAGACAATGGTATCGGTATGACGCGTGAAGAAGTCATTGAAAACTTAGGTACGATTGCTCGTTCAGGAACCAAAGAGTTTCTTTCCCGTATTACCGGCGATAAAAGCCGTGACACCCAATTAATTGGGCAATTCGGTGTAGGGTTTTATTCCGCTTTTATCGTTTCTGAAGAAGTGACTGTTGAAACACGTAAAGCTGGTACCGAAGCAACAACCGCCACACGCTGGACGTCTAAGGGCGAAGGCGAGTACACACTCGAAGATATCGAAAAATCCGACCGCGGTACACGCATTACAATTAAGCTTAAAGAAGATGCTTACGATTTTGCACAACGCTGGTCGCTTGAGCGTCTCATCAAACAATATTCTGACCACATTCAATGGCCTATTCAATTAGTCAAACAGCAATGGGATGATGAGAAAAAACAAAATATCGATTTAGATGAGTGGGAAACCATCAATCAAGCAACAGCATTATGGTTATTGCCTAAATCTGAAATCACTGAAGACCAATATAACGAATTTTACAAGCAAATCAGTCATGATTTTGAATCCCCCTTAACCTATGCACATGCACGCGTTGAAGGCAGTAAAGAATACGTGCAATTGTTATACATTCCTTCACGCGCTCCGTTTGATTTGTGGGATCGTAACCAACAACGCGGCTTGAAGCTCTATGTACGCCGTGTCTTTATTATGGATAACGCTGATCAACTGCTGCCAAGCTATCTGCGTTTTGTTAAAGGGATCGTTGACTCAAATGATTTACCCTTAAACGTTTCGCGTGAAATTCTACAAGAATCACGCGATGTTGATGCTATTCGTAAGGGTTGTACCAACAAAATTCTTGCTTTGCTTGAAAACATGGCTCAAAACGAGCAAGAAAAATATGCCACCTTCTGGGAAAACTTTGGTTCCTGCTTTAAAGAGGGTTTGGGTGAAGACAATGCTAACAAAGAGCGCCTTGCTAAGCTATTGCGTTTCAGCTCGACCTATACCGATAACCCTACTGCCAATATTTCACTTGCTGATTATGTAGCACGCATGAAAGAAGGCCAAGATGCTATTTATTACATTACAGCTGATAACTTTAATGCAGCAAAAAATAGCCCTCATTTACAGATTTTCCGTAAAAAAGGAATTGAAGTTCTGTTATTGGCTGATCGTGTAGATGAATGGGCCGTGGCTCACCTTACGGAATTTGAAGGCAAAAAATTGGCTTCTGTTGCTAAAGGCGATTTAAAGCTTGATTCATTTATGGATGAAGAAGAGAAAAAAGCACAGGCAGAGATTAGCGATAGCTTTAAACCTCTCATTGAACAAGCTAATAATGTGCTTAAAGGCCGTGTTAAAGAAGTTCGTTTATCATCACGCTTAACAGATGCGCCTGCGTGTTTAATTGGCGATGAACATGAACTCTCTAGCCATTTGCAACGCATGTTAAAAGCAGCTGGTCAAACTGTACCCGATAGCCATCCAATTCTTGAGTTGAACCCTAAGCATCCCTTTGTTCAGCGCTTACAAGCTGGGCAAGCAGATGCAGAAGTCTGGTTACCTTTATTGTTTGATCAAGCTTTATTAGCCGAGGGTGGGCAGCTTGATGATCCTGCAGGTTTTGTAAATGCAATGAACCGATTACTTATTAGCCAGCAAGCTTCAGCTTAACGTTAAAGCTTATCAACACAAAAAACTCAGAGGAATATCTCTGGGTTTTTTTTTAATCATTATTGACATCATGATGTCATGATGTCATGATGTCGCCATGAATACTATACCTCTCTATATGCAAGTTGAAGCTGCGCTTGCCTCAGATATTGCAGCTGGCATCCTGTCTCCTGGTACTCAATTGCCGCCTGAAGATAGCTTAATTGAACGATTTAATGTTAGCCGCACCACTATTCGTAAAGCTGTGGAAAATCTTGTAAACCATGGCTTGATTGAAATTCGGCGTGGTAAAGGAACGTTTGTTACCGAACCTAGCATTACTCAGGAGCTTACCGAATTAAGTGGTTTTGTTGAAGACATGCAGGCTCTTGGACGTACTCCAACTGCCCGTGTTATTGACATGCGACCTGTGCCAGCTAGTAAAATAGTTGCACAGCATCTTGGCTTATCTACTGGAACTCAAGTTTTTCTGATTGAACGTGTACGCTTGGCTGATGGAGTTGCGGTATCTTTTGATGAGACCTATTTACCTCTAGAAATTGGCGAGAAAGTTGCAACTAACAACTTAGAGGTTGAGCCAATTTTTTCACTTCTCGAAGAAAAATATAATCTATACCTAACCGATGCCCATTATCAATTAGAAGCCGTAACAGCTAATGAAAAAATTGCCCAAGCACTTGGTATTGAGGTAGGCAGTCCTATCTTTCTTATTGAGCGCACCTCTTATGGCGAAGGTCAGCAACCGCTTGACTACGAGAAGCTTTATTATCGCGGCGATTTAATTAAGTTCACTACGCGCCTATCTAGACGGCCACGTCCACGCCAACGTCCATGTATATAATCTGAGGCCATTAAATTGGAAATATCATTTGCTTGTTGGCTACTCTTAGCTTCTTTCGGTGCCAGTGCGTTTGGCAGCACGCTTGGCATGGCGAGCGGTATTTTTATCGTACCTATTTTAACGCTGTTCTTTGGTATCGACATGCATATCGCCATTGGTGCAAGTCTTGTTTCTGTCATTGCTTGTTCGTGTGGAAGCGCCAGCTTCTTTCTTAAGAATAGATTGACTAATATTCGTCTTGCCATTGTCTTGGAGATTGCTACGACTCTTGGTGCTTTGACAGGGGTGTTCTTGATCGGAATAATTCCTACCTTATACCTTTACATATTATTTTCAGCTATTTTGATTCTTTCAGCACAGCAAATGCTGGCTCAACGCAATGAGTTTGTACAAGCTGACACTCCGGCTGATCGCTCTAGCTGGGCTACTTTATTGCGCCTGCACTCCAGCATCCCTAATTATCGACTAGGACAGAATGTACCTTACCAAGTTGGGTGTATCCCTCTCGGCTTATGCCTGATGTACGGTGCGGGACTCATATCAGCTCTATTGGGAATTGGAAGCGGAGTACTCAAAATTCCTGCAATGGATACTGTTTTGAGGCTGCCTATTAAAGTGTCTTCGGCTACTTCCAACTTCATGATTGGCGTAACAGCAGCCGCAAGCGCAGGCGCTTATTTCGTGCGAGGCGATATAAATATTGCGATTGCTGGACCAGTTGCGCTCGGCTCCGTTTTAGGTTCCCTAACAGGAGGGCGCCTTCTAATGAGCTTACCTAGCGAAAAGCTACGCATCCTTTTTGCTGCCATACTTGCTTTACTAGCTATCCCCATGCTCATGAGTGTCTTTGGTTTTAATGCTTTTCAAGGACTTAGACATGAATAATTTTGTTATGTGTATTGACCAACAAAATCATACTATTGCAACGCTGTTATGGTATGGCACATGCATGGCATCTGCCCTTATTGCAGGCGGCTTACTTATTGAATTCACCCATCTTAGCCCAAGATTTTTATTTGATATAACTGGTTCTGGCATTGTAAATATTGGTATTGCGCTATTTATCCTTCTTCCTATTGCGCGTGTTGGGCTGATGCTCGCACTATTCTTAAGCAAACGAGATTACGTTTACACAGCAATATCGGCATTCGTTTTCATAATTATCGGGGTCGGTTTCTTTATCGCATCCTGAGTTATCCCTTCACTTGCTATCAAAGAGAAAAATAGATGAAAGAACAAAATCCGAATAATGTTGATGATATTCTTAACACATTTGAGCGTGTTCCTTTTCTAACATGGGAAACACCCCTTGAAAGGCTTCCCCGGCTTAGCGAAACTTTGGGTATTGAGCTTTCAGTCAAACGCGATGATTTAACGGGTTTAGCTTTCGGCGGAAACAAAGTGCGAAGTCTAGAATACTATTTTGGCAAAGCTAAAGCTGCTGATGCTGATACAGTGCTAATAACGGGTGCAATTCAATCCAATTATGTTCGTGTCGTAGCTGCTTGTGCAGCTCGCTTGGGAATGGAATGCCATATTCAGCTTGAAGATAGGGTGCCTAATGTTGATACTATTTATCGAAAATCAGGCAATGTGCTTTTGAATGAATTACTGGGAGCTACACTTTACTTTGCCCCAACAGGCATAGATGAGGAAGGCGCTGATTTACAGCTTGCCGAGATTGCAACAAAACTAACAGCCAGAGGTCGCCGTCCCTTTATTATTCCGCTTGGCCCCAATCATCTGCCCTATGGTTCTCTTGGATATATTCGCTGTTCTGGAGAACTGTTACGGCAAACAGACACATTTGATCATCTGGTACTTGGCTCAGGCAGCGGACAAACACATGCAGGTATGCTCTTCGGCTTGCGGGCACGAGGATGGAATGGAAAAGTAATTGGGATATGTGTTCGCCGTGCGGCAGCTGCACAGCGATCTAGAATTTCAGGACACTGCGAAAAAATCGCTGCTATGCTTGGCATTCCAAATCCAGTAAACGATAGCGATATTGAGCTGCACGATGATGTGCTTCATCCCGGTTACGGTGTAATAAATAGTTTTGTCGCAAATGCAATAAAAGACTGCGCCCGCTTAGAAGGCCTTTTTATCGATCCTGTTTATACGGGGCGAGTTATGGCTGGACTACGTGCCTGTACTGAAAAGGGCCTTATCCCTATATTTGCTAATACAATATTTTTGCATACAGGGGGATTGCCTGCTATTTTTGGTTATGAGACCGCATTGCGTAATAATGGTCTTTAAAATCGGAAGAAACTCCTATAGCAAAGCTTCTATACGAGTTTCTTCAAATGGTATCTACGCCTCTTAAAACGTATTAAGCACTTTTCCACTCCGCCATGCGTCGTTGTGAATGACCCAATGCTTCAGGTGAAAAAAGATCAGGATGACGTAATACGATTCCCTCAAATGTGTAATCTTCTAATGCCTGCTTCGACAATAAATCGTATGCTGCAAGATCATCTTCACGTGTTACCGTACGTTCAACAGTTTCAATGATTCCGTGTTTTTTAATTAATTGCCATGTACGAAAAGCTCTGGTTTTTTTTCCATTCTTTACGGAGAGCATTTGTTCATAGGCATAAATTGCCTCTATACATTCTCTTTCTGCTTCGGTAGGTGCTCCATATACTAAAGCTCTAAGCTCAATAGCTCGTTTTCGTGCCTCAACGGCAAGATCAGCGCGTCCCATATTAGCTGCATTTTTTTCAAATATGACGCATTCGTCAGGTGTTTTTAATTTTGCGATGATCTCATTCATATATACCTTTATGGAAATCTACTATATAAAGTTAACGGACTTAACTTAGGCCCACAAGAGGGACAATAACCCAAAGAAAGTGAATAGGGTCAGGTATAGGCGTTGAAAAGATATAGAAGTTACGCAGTTGGATTCTCTCAGCGTGGGACGCGCCGCGTTATAGCAACTTGCCGTATTGCGTATACTGTCTGCGTTGCTATGCGGGGCATCCTATGCCTTGATAGAAGCCAACTGCGTAACCTCTAAGATAAATGGTTTTTAATAATTTTTCTCATCCCATTGTACCCTTTCTAACCATCCCCGCAAACTCTATGTTAATCTTGATGACTTTTCCCTCTGAAGCACAAGGTCAGTTCATGTCTGTACAGTATCCGGGGTTATTTATCACGGTAGAAGGTATAGATGGTGCAGGCAAAAGCACGCACCTTCCCTATATTCATTCCGTTTTTCGTAAAGAAGGTTTCAACGTTCTAGAAACGCGTGAACCTGGCGGTACACCGGTAGCCAATAAGCTCAGAGATATTTTGCTTCAAGAAACTCTGGCACCTGAAACAGAATTGCTTTTAATGTTTGCGGCACGCAATGAACATTTACAAAAAAGTATTTTGCCTGCCCTTTCAGAAGGAAAATGCGTTTTATGCGATCGTTTCACCGATTCATCTTACGCTTATCAAGGTGGAGGGCGTGGAATTGATAATGAAATTATTCAACACCTTGAAACCTGGGTTCAACACGATATAAAGCCTGACTTAACCCTCTATTTTGATTTAAGTGTAGAGTTAAGCCTCGAAAGACGCGCTCTGCGTAATCAGGAGCATAATATTAAAGATCGTTTTGAAGACGAATCTCCTTACTTTTTTGAACGCGTGCGGCAAGGCTATCTTGATCGAATTAAGCAGCAGCCTCATCGTTTTTATGTGCTCAATGGCGCTGATTCTATTCCTATTATTCAAGAGCGGCTAAGTGATTTTTTAAAAGACTGGCTACGTTACTACAACACCACTGACCGACACCCGATGCATGGTTAATCAAATATGCTTCCGTCATTTTCTTGGTTAGAACCCACCGCTAAACACTTATTAGCACATCGCGAACGTTGGGCGCACGCTTGGCTCATTAGCGGAGCTGAAGGTATTGGTAAATATGCATTAGCCCGTTGGATGGCCTATAGTCTGCTATGTGAAACACCCTTAGAGCAAGGCGAACCTTGTGGTCATTGCACAGGCTGCCAATGGTTAACAGCGCATAGACACCCTGATTATTATGCTTGTTTACCTGAGAATATTGAAAATCCTGATTTTAATTTCTTAAGCTTTGCAGAAAGTGATTGGATCAAGCTTGATGCTATTCGCAAACTGCATGATCGTATTTATCTGCCTGCCCATCGTCAGCAAGCAAAAGTTATTTTGATTTACCCAGCAGAGCTTGTAAATCTTGCAGCCTCGAATGCATTGCTTAAACTGCTAGAAGAACCCCCTTCTAATACCTACTTTCTACTGATTACCCATCATCCGCACCAAGTATTAGCTACCTTAAGAAGCCGCTGCCATCAACTTAAGCTGGCAACTCCCCCGCATGATATGGTTGCAGCATGGTGTGAATCTGCAGATATTTCAGCAGATGATTTAGCACAAACTGGGCAAGCGCCGCTTAAAGCATTAAGCCTTAAAAAAACGCATGAATCTTTTAAACCACTATTACAGTCTTTATTCAATATGAATCAACGTATTGATATTGATAGCTGGAAAAGTTGGATCGACAAATGCCCCAAAGCAGAGCGCCGATCAGCCCTAGCCTATGCGATTGATAGCCTTCATAAGCTTTCTCATGATTGGTTAAGAGTGCATCATGGCCTAAAGCCGCGCTTCTTTCCAAGTCAACATATTGTTTTAAAGGAAAATTTACATAAAATTTCTATTCCCAAACTCTTAAATATGGATCATGCTTTAAAAACGGTGCAGCAGCATAGTAAGCATCCGCTAAATCCTGCCTGGCTACTTGAGCATTCAGTGATTCAGTATGCTGCCCTATGGTCTTAATTAGTTCTATTTAGGAACCTGATTGCTAGTCCATATCTACACTGTTAACCAGTGCGAACACAAGAGATGCTTAAAACAGCTTGAATTTGGTACATGAAACGTGAAAATTAACCGCGCTGAGAGTGGTGTAGGCATGATTAACATCTGCAAACTCTTTCAGCAAATTTTGTCTACATAGGTTTTGTTATTCACGGTATGCCAAATTAAGTTTATGGAGTTATACCCATTGTAAACATGAATACCCGGTACCAAGGGTCAATATTTAGTATTTTAGTTGATAGCTGTGCTGATTTTTCAGGTCAAGCATAGGGATCTGATTTGAATAGATGAATAAGGCAAATGGTATGAAGAAGCTGTAGGGGCGGATGTATCAAACCAATCCTATACGCCTCTACATCAGGGTATTGTATTGCGCAATACGGTATGAACTGATCGTTTTAAGGGATAAAAGGGAATCTAATTATGTCTGATGTTATCACCGCACCACCTCGATCAGGAGCGGGCGTACTCTCCTTAAATATTCGTGATCGTAATACTCTTTATGCTGCCTATATGCCTTATATTAAAGGCGGCGGTCTTTTTGTTCCTAGCCATCGGCCTCATCAACTTGGCGAAGAAGTATTTATGTTAATTTCTTTGCTTGATGATCCTACTAAAATTTCAATACAAGCTAAAGTAGTTTGGATTGCGCCTGAAGGTGTTCAAGGTAGTAAAGTGCCGGGTATTGGTGTTCAATTTAACCAAGATGAAAATGGAATTGCTATTCGATCAAAAATAGAAAACCATATTGCTGGAATGTCTATTCCATCGTAATGAAATGACTTATGTAATTCAAAGCTAAAGCCGGCAAACTAAAAGGCGGATGACCTAGCGTTATCCGCCTTTTGTTATGCTGCCCCGTTTTTGTGATTCGTCAGAAAGCGCTTTGTATTTCTATGCATCTACAACGCTGCAATGGGTCTCAAAATACTATAACAACGTTGTTAACCCTGAGGTATCAGTTTCAACACCATTAAGAGGGTAACTCACACTCTCCTCTAAACACCGTTGTTGCTGGGCCTGTCATTAACAAGGGGTGTCCTTCCCCTGCCCATTCCACCGTTAACATTCCGCCTTTCATATAAACTTCAACTTCTCCTTGAAGAAACCCTCGATATAAACCTTCTGCCGCCGCTGCGCATGCCCCAGTTCCACACGCCAGGGTTTCGCCAACACCTCGTTCAAATACGCGCAGATGAATCTGATGATCATTCGCAAAATAAGCAAACCCTACATTTACACGCTCGGGAAAAGCAGGATGCACTTCTAATAAAGCACCCACCTGTTGTACAGGTGCTAGCTCTGATGAGGGTACAGAAATAACTGCGTGGGGATTTCCCATCGAAACTACCCCAAAACTAACCATCTCATTTACACTTGAATCATTGTTAAGATTGAGTGAGTAAAGAGGTTTACTATTTGGGTATGTGATCTCACATTGTTCACTCAAAAAAGGTAACGACATAGGCTCAAAAAGAGGGATTCCCATATCCACTTGAACCGAACCATTTTCTTTTATGGTAGGCCGAATAATGCCTTTTAATGTTTCAACTGCAAAGGTGTTATCCTGCGTTAAACCTTCATCTTGCACAAAACGTGCGAAGCAGCGAGCGCCGTTTCCACACTGCTGAACCTCGCCGCCATCTGTATTAAAAATACGGTATTTAAACTGGGCTTCAGAAAGAGTAGGCTTTTCAACAATAAGCAACTGATCAAAACCAACACCACAATAACGATTACCTAAATAACGTATATCATCGGCTGATAGCTCAACTGGGGTCGTATAAGCATTAATCATTATAAAATCATTACCTAGACCATGCATTTTTGTAAACTTAACGGAGCGCATGACGATTTCTCTTTCTTTCAGCTATTTGGCTATTTTTTATATCAAGCTATTATTTTATATAAGAAACCTTAAAATTATTATATTTTTTCAGATTTCTTAAAATTTCATGATTGTTGCCGATAACGTTATGAATGCCGTTTTCAGAAAGCAGGTAGATTAAACTATGAATAATACTTCAAGTTCACCCTCTTCACGTTCTCAACCGAGCCCTTCTACCGTTTTTGAAGGCGTAATGCTTTCTCCCATTATCGCTGAACATATTGAAAAAAAGCCTGTTTTATGGCTTCCTGAATCATTAGAGAACCCTTTTCGTTTTGTGATTGAAGAACAAGGCACATGGTATGACCCTTCATTAAACTGCTATCTGAAATGGATTCATCCGGGCGATCATGTGCTTGATATTGGTAGCGACCCAGGTATTTATGCGGTTGCAGCAGCGCTTAAGGCAGGCGCTCAAGGCCAAGTTGAAAGCATTCGGCTCGATGCGTTAGCGCAGGAAAGCCTTTCTCTTTCATGCCAAGAGTTACCGCAATTACATTCACGCTTAGGTGATTTAACCACCGAAGCCCGTATCCCTAATATTGATATTATTAGAGTCGGTGCCGCAGCTATCGATGCTGAAGGTGGCTGGCTGGCTCGTCATCCTGAAATTTTAGAAAATCGGCCGTGGTTATATTTTTCTATTCGCAATTCAGAAGCATGGGATACAAAGCATCTTGAGCAATTACAGCTTTCAGCCTACCAATTAGGCCGATATATTCCTTTTATTGATGCTTTAGTACCTTATGATTGGTCATGTATTACGCAATATGAGCCTTATTGCGCTAATCTTTTTGCGGTTCCTAAAGAGCATTTAAATAGTTGGATTGAGCAAGGACGCTGGGTAGAGCCTAAACCGCTTGATCGAGTACCCTCTCCTATTGTGGTAGCAGAACAACTTAAGCTCTGGTCACCCGCTTATCGAGAACTTGCAGAAGACTATCGCGATCATGCACACCCAGATACAGATATGGAAGAGCTTGCATTAGGTTTAGCAGTACAGGCGCTTAACAACGCTTCGGGCGCCTCGATGACAGATCGGCTTTCAGACTGGCAATGGTCAATACAACTTTTATTATTATTGATTGAAAAAGCTCCTACCGTATCACGCTTACTCACGCTTTCACGCTTGCTATTTGAGGCTGGAGAACGTGCACAAGCCCTAAAACATCTTGAAACCATACATGCTTATTTTGAAGCCAACCACACGATATTAAGCCATCTTTTTCTCTCACCTGATAAAGAATGGGATAACCACGCTCCCAGTGAGTCGTTAGATTTTGCAACATGGCTTTATAGCGCAGTGTTAGATACGTGGGTAAAACAACGTCATTTAAGCGCTTATACACTTGACTCTGAAGGTGAGGCAGTATGGCAATATTTGTTAGACCAAAACACTTTACCCGAATCTAGCGTGCAGGCATTTGCGCTTCATAAGAAGCGATTAGCTGAACAGCGCTTATAATGCACAAGAAATGGCTTACCAGTTGGCTCTATCGGCGTTATGTCAACTTGCCGTACTACGTGTACTGTCTGCGTTGCCATTCCTTGATAGTGCTCAACTGCGTAACTTCTAACGTTGTTAAATTTTCTTGTGCTGTAATGCCTGTTCTAAATCTTGAATACGCTTGAGAAGACTAATAGCAACAGCAAGACCTTTAGTATCTAATTCAAAATCATCTCTTAACCGACGTGCTGCTCGTATCGTTACTTGGTAACGTTCACTAAATAACAGAGAAGGCGCTGACACATCAGAAGGAATAATAGCGCCTTCTTCTACATAAGTAAGAATCTCAGCTTGAGACATTCCCGAATACTCCGAGAGTTCTTGCAAGCTCATTTCAGATATGGTGTTTAACCATAGTACTTCCGTCGATTCCGTCATGTTCATATTTAACCTCTTATCCGAAATGACCTCGGGGATTAAAATTAGAAAGATCAGCCAATTTTTTGAACAATATCTGCTCTTCTTCATTCATCACAGTAGGCACTACGATCTGAATATTGGCATAGAGGTCACCATTTTCTCCTTTAGGGAGAGGAAGACCACGTTTTGCTAATCGTAACTTTTGCCCAGCTTGGGTACCTGCAGGAATCTTCAACGATATCTTGCCTGCCGGAGTAGGCAGTTCAATTTGAGTGCCTAATACTGCTTCCCAAGGCGCTAAAGGAACATCCACATGAATATCATGGCCCTTTACGCGAAAAAACGAATGCGGATGTAAAGCAATCGTAAGGTACAAATCGCCATTAGCCCCGCCTCCTGCACCTTTTCCACCTTGATTTTTAAGACATAAGCGATGCCCATCGGTAACACCCTTAGGAATACGCGCAGTAATCGAACGCGGAACACGTCGCAATCTATGTTGTTCATCGTACTCTTGCATCGTTAGATCTAGCTTTACTTGCGTTCCCGTATACGCCTCTTCAACCGATAAATGAACGGTTACTTCGTAGTCTTGCCCCTTTACAGCTCTTTTTCTGCCAACACCAGCTTGAGATTGGTAACGCCCTCCTTGAAAGCTTGCAAATAAATCCTCAAGATCCATATCATCAAAAGAAAATGAGCCGCTTTGATTAGCATATTGCCGTTGCCAATCAGCTTGAGGATGAAAATCTTGCCCCGGTTGAGGTTGCCCTAACTGATCATAGGCAGCGCGTTTTTCGGGATCTTTCAGCGTTTGATAGGCTTCTGCGATCTCTTTAAATTTTTCTTCAGCCTTGGCTTCTTTCGAAATATCAGGGTGATACTGGTGAGCAAGCTTACGATAAGCTTTTTTTATGTCGTCTGCGCTTGCAGTTCTTTCAAGGCCTAATGCTTGATAATAATCCTTGTATTTCATAGTAGTAGCTTACCTTAAAGTATAATCTGGATAAATCTTATATAGGGTGAGGCTGATATTGAATCATTTCATAGGTCTCGTTATTTTTTATTGATAGCAGCTTGCTCTAATATAGATAGCTCGCTTAGTTCCAAAGCAATATATATGCGTTAAACTATTAAACGTTTATTTCCATTTTCATCTAACGCTACATAGGTGAGCCTAGCTTCAGTAACACGTAAGATCTCTTCATACAGTGGGCTGCGCTCCACAAACACATCTACTTCTACAGTAATAGATGTACTACCTATATGCACAATCGTACCGTACAAGCTAACGATATCCCCCACTTTAATAGGATGCATAAAACGGATAGACTCAATCCCAACGGTGACGAGTCGGCCTTTTGCTCTTCGAACAGCAATAGCATAGCCAGCAAGATCAAGCTGTGACATCACCCATCCACCAAAAATATCACCATAAAAATTAGCATCAGATGGAACAGGAATAAGCCGCATGACTGGCTCATGCCCTTGAGGAAGCTCTATCACGTTTTAGAATCTTTCTAATGAAAATGATTAAATATTAAGACGTATACAAAACTGCTCAAAGCATGGCATACACTGTGAGTAGTATAACAAAGTGCCCTAACGCCGCTCAAACGTTTTACCTTGAAACTAATCACTTTGCTACATCTAAAAAAGCACTAAAAAAAACACTCACTTCTATCACTTATCATAACCTGATAAAAGCTTATAAGAGTAATTAGTATAAGGCAGACATTTTGATATAAACTCGGTGTCTTCCTGATGAATATAAAGGATTCTCATGTCTGTAGCTTGTGGCGTGGATTTTGGCACGTCGAATTCTACGGTAGGCTGGAGTCGCCCTAACCAATCTGCTTTACTTCCCCTAGAAGAAGGCAAAGTTACCTTACCTTCAGTCATTTTTTTTAATGCCGACGAAGATACGTTTTGCTACGGACGTGCAGCATTAGCCGAATACCTGGCAGGCTATGAAGGCCGGTTGATGCGATCTTTAAAAAGTCTTTTAGGTTCTAGTTTAATTGATGGGCAAACTGAAGTTAACGGAAGAGCATTACCGTTTCGGCAACTGCTTACCTACTTTATAGGAGAACTTAAACACAGAGCAGAAAAAGCCGTTGAGCAAAGCTTATCTTACGCTGTTCTCGGCCGCCCTGTTTTTTTTGTAGATGGTAACCCTGATGGAGACCAACGAGCTGAAGATACCCTAGCCGCCATTGCTCACGCAGTAGGTTTCAAAGAAATTACGTTTCAGTATGAACCTATTGCTGCTGCCTTTGATTATGAATCAAGCATTAACAGTGAAGAACTAGTGCTAATCGTTGATATTGGAGGCGGAACCTCTGATTTCTCTGTTGTACGTCTTTCACCAGAACGCGCCAAACAGGTTGATCGCAAACCCGACATTCTTGCTTCAGGTGGTGTGCATATTGGCGGAACAGATTTTGATAAATATCTAAGTCTTTCAAGCGTTATGCCTCTGCTCGGAATGGGTTCAACATTAAAAAACAATCTTGAAATGCCTTCTAGCTATTATTTTAATCTAGCTACCTGGCACAGTATTAATCTGCTGTATACACAAAAAACCCACTACGAGCTTAAAGATTTCTATATTCAAGCAAAAGAGCGCGATAAATTAAGTCGACTCATTCGCTTAGTAGAAGAACGCGCGGGCCATTGGCTAGCCTTGCAAGTAGAGAGCTGTAAAATTGAACTATCTGAAGCGCAACATGCGCATTTAAATCTTGAGCGTATTGCACATGATCAGCTATTAAGTATTAGCCGAGATACATTTCATACCTCAATTTCACATTTAATCTCAAAAATTGAAACGACTATTACCAATTTACTTCATGATGCAAATGTAGCGCCTGATCGCATTAATACTGTATTTTTTACAGGGGGTGCCAGTGGAGTACATTTGCTGCGTGAGCGTGTTGCTGCTTTGCTACCTACTGCTAAGCGAGTAGATGGCGATTTATTCGGTAGTATTGGTGCAGGGCTAGCGCTTGATGCAGTAAGAAAATTCGGTTAGTTTAGCTAGCAAAGAATGAAATTCTAATACCCTGCTATCATATTTTCAATATCAATAGAGGTTACGCAGTTGGGTTCTATCAGGGCATGGGATGCCCTGCATGACAACGCAGATAGTACAGGAGTACGGCAAGTGCCCATAACGCCAAGAGAACCCAACCGCGTAACCTCTAATCAAAATATTTTTATATTACCAATTCTACTGTGGGTATTAGGCTTATTCGGCGAGACTCGCAAACTAACCTAATACCTTTAGTAAACGCTAAATGAACTTCGCAAATCAAAATCTTATATTCTACATACCCTCTTAAGACTAAAATTTACCCTTACACTTCAAGCCTTACACCATCAAAGCATGATTAAAATCTTTTAATAGATCTTCAATGTCTTCTATGCCGACTGATAGGCGTATTAATGAATCATTAATACCCATGCTTTGGCGTCGCTCAGCGCCCATTTCCCAATAAATGGTATCCGCTACCGGAATCGCCAAGGTACGTGTATCACCCAAATGGCTAGAACATATGACGGTATTTAATTTTTTAAGAAAATCTATTTTATTTAAACCCTCTGCTAATTCGATCGAGATTAATCCACCGTATGATTTAAATATTCTTTTTGCGAGTTTATGCTGAGCATGCGCTACTAGACCGGGATAATAAACTTTCTGAACTCCAGGATGGGCTGTAAAAAATACAGCAAGCTCTAAGGCATTGCCGCAAATTCGATTCATACGCAAAGCGAGCGTTTCAGCCCCTACTGCAATTCTATGCGCTGCTTCTGCAGACAATGTAGCGCCAATATCTCTTGCGCCTTTTTTGCGTATTTGAGTTATTCCCCACAATGCTGAATCACCGCGTTGATAGTTTTCATAAATATGTGGGAATGTTTGCCAGTTGTAATGCCCCGTATCAGTCACGGCCCCTCCCAGCGCATTGCCATGCCCTGCAATATATTTTGTAAGGGAATTGATGATTAAAGAAGCTTTAACTGTACTGGCCTGAAATAAATAGGGGGACGTTAAGGTATTATCAACAATATAGATAAGATTGTTTGTGGCACAAAGCTCCCCTATTTTTTCAAGGTCTGCTATTTGTGTACAGGGGTTAGCAATGGTTTCTACAAAAACAGCACGCGTATTAGGCCTCAGGGCTGCCTCAACATTTTCAACCTGCGTTGCATCTACAAAAGTAATCTCACACCCAAACGCACTTAGCGTACCAAAAAAACTATTCGTATTTCCAAATATATAAGCACTAGCAATAATATGATCATTTGCTCTAAATAAAGCCAAAAAAACTGCACTAATTGCTGCCATGCCAGTACTAAAGCACGCTGTTGCTACCCCTCCTTCCATTGCATTTATTTTTGCTTCAAGGGCGCTATTGGTAGGGTTTCCTTGGCGACCATAAACATAACCTGACTTTTCGCCTTGAAAAATTTTTATTAGATCTTCAGGGTCTTCAAATGCATAAGGAACAGATATATGTACCGGCTTATGAACGGCGCCATGCTCAATAGTTTGACGCCGATCGCTATGTAATATGGTAGTAGTAAAGCCCTGCTTCATTTATCAATTACCTTTTGAAAAATTCATGCTTCAATCAAATGTCAAAAACACCTTACGCTTATTTTTAAGCATCAAAGTGGAGCAGCATCATAAATATTGCTTCTCTGTACTTAGTAAAATTTAATTAAACACTATTTATTATGGAGTGATGTTAACCTATGGCTTATAGTACAGTCTCATTACATAAGCACTTGAATTTAATAGACAGTAAGACTAGAAGTTACGCAGTTGATTTTCATCAATATTGCAATGCAGCCATTACAAGGAATAGGTCAAATTGCTAATACACTGGACTGGCAGAATCAAACTGCATGACTTCTAAAGGCATATGATAAAGGTATGAATTTGTATACAGCAAGCTTTTATTTTCAGTATAAAAGTAGCTTTACGCTGTAAAACTTAAAAAGTTAGAAGCTACGCAGTTGATTATGTCAATTTGCCATAATACTACGTGTACTGTATGCATTGCGATGCGAGGCATCTCATGTTTTGATAGTGCTCAACTGCATAACTTCTAAAAGACTATTTTTTATGATTTGATATGTGTTTTAGGTTTTTCTACTTTAGGAACAAGGGCTATAATGATGAGAGCCAATACAGTGCTTATAATCGCAGTTGCTTCGCGGCCCATTCCTACTGTCATGCCTAATGCGGCAGTTAGCCAAATGCCGGCTGCAGTTGTCATTCCTTTAGTATCGCCATTTTTCTCGTTCTTAATAATTACACCTGAACCTAGAAAACCTATGCCTGCTACTAACCCTTGTAATATACGCGTAATATCACCCATTGAAGCCCCTGCCTGCTGAGGCACAAATACAAACATAGCTGAACCTAAAGCAACGAGCATATGCGTGCGCACACCTGCTCCCTTACCTTTAGCTTCTCGATCATAACCTAGTAAGCCACCTAAACAGGCAGCAAGCAAAAGACGAAACATAATACGAACAGCACTTGGTAAATCATTGATATCAGATAACTCATCATTTAAAGTTTCCATGATGAGTTGAGAAAAGCTCATATTGATTCCTAAAATTTTTATGCATAATTAGATTCAACTGCAGAAGCACTAGTTGATAAAACTTCATGAAAATATTAAATAGTAAACTTAGAGCAGTAATACTTACCTATCATGCCTTTTATATAGCAGGCTAACAATTGGCGAAAACGATATTGTATATTTTAAACCATTATTTTTATAGAGAATTAAGCAAATAAAATAACCGCCAAAGGGTTGATTTCGCTTTTTATTATCATTTTCTATTTTCCATCAGCAACAAATTGATATTGTTTTCCAAAAGACGATTTACATTCTCCTACAGCCTGCCGGCCTTCAAACAAAAAATCACATGTTATCTTTTCTCCATCTACCGCCGACATATAGGCTTTTGCAGAGTTAGAGGTAACTTCAGAAAAAGTATCTACTGCATGAATTCTGCGACCGTAACCAACTAATGCAGTACCTGCGGTAGTGCCACGACTTACAATATAAAACCCATTAAATTGCTTCTTATTAATTGCCACCGATATATGACGATCATTAGAATCATAAAAGCCTGCATAGGTATTTGAATGATCATCAATCAATTGAAATAATACTGGAGGCAACGAGGCACACCCTGCCAATACAATACTGAACCCAAGTAAAGTAAATTTATTCGTTAGCGTTTTTAACATGATATTTTTCCCTTTTATTCTTTTAGAAGTTGTGCAGTAATAATTTTTAATTTCTATACATTTCAAAATGACAATTTAATGGAGCTAAAAATTTCCTAGAATGAATAACTAAATACCCTATAAAAATTATTTTTTTATTATTTATCATCAAAAAATAATTTGGATTGCAACAAAAGCATTTAGAAACAAATATAATTTTAAAGTTTTTATTTTCATAAAAACTTGGTATACTTATAAAGTATAAAACTTTCATGAACTATATTTTATTGTAACTATTTTTCAAAGCCCTAACTAATTCAAATAATGTACATGTATTTTTATGCCCAGTAATTTCATATCAATATATCAAATAAGCATATAAAAATAAATAATGATTTTATAGTGAATGTTACAAAAGCTTACTTAACCAAAAGTAAACTTCAGTAAAATTTTATTCAAGTAAATATTACGCTTTACACGCTTTTTACACGCCTAATGATGTAATTAACGAAAGGAATTTTACTATGAAAACCATTTACCCTGCGAAAGCTGCCCAGAAAATAATAGCGATTACCTTATTAAGCTTTATGCTAGGCCTTACTCATGCAGCACCGCCTGATGAACCTCAAAACGTAGTTTCTGTTAATGAAAGTGTTAACCTTGTTTCTCCAAAGTCGCAAAATGGTATTGATTACTTATCTGGAGGAATTGGTGATGAAGAGCTTGCTGCTATCAAGCAAGCAGCACGAGACTATAATCTTCATCTTACTTTTTCAGAGGGCCGCAGCAATGCATATACGTCTGACATAAGGCTTACTATTAATCGTGTACGCGGTAAAAACCTGTTGAGTCTAGAACAAGTAGGCCCTCTCGTTTATATAAAGCTTCCTGCGGGGCAGTATGATATTACAGCCGACTTAGAAGGACGCGCTCAAAAGCGTCGAGTTACAGTGGGATCAAAAGCGTCTAAGAATGTACAGTTTCATTGGAATGCGTCTGAAGAAACCCTCTCTCGCTAGTAAAAATAAGCCTTAGCCACTCTTATCAGTCTGGAGGTGGAAATACATTAACGTTAAGAACACTAACATGATTAATTCAAGGAGACTGAAATGAATGAGCAAAATATTAATGAAGAACACAAAGTGATAGCTTCAGATACTTCAGTAGAATGGTTGCTTGATGATAGCTTAGAGGCTACTTTTCCTGCTAGTGATCCTGTTGCTATTACTACCCCTGAATCTTTCGCTGTCCCTGATATTAAACCTGTATTTCCAAAATAATATACTAAAGATAAAATTTAAAATAACGATGCTTTATTTGTTAGGTATTACGCTTCTTCTATTATAAGTATAGCAAGATGTATTATTGATAAATAAAGAGGAGGAGTAATAAATTAAATTTATTACTCCTCCTCTTTGCTGTTTATATTTTTATATACTACTTGTTAAAGCATAAGCAAAACATTTTGATATTTATGATAAATATCAGATGACTCCCTACAAATAATTAATATTAAATAATAAAACAACAAAACTTTAATTTTGAATATACATATTACCATGCATTATTTAATAAAATATTATATTTTTATTAAATAATTAAAATACAACCTCTTTTAAAATAATTACTTAAAATATATATAGGGGTTATTGCTGTAGCATATAAATTAAAATTAAATATATTATATTTTTAGAAATTTTATTTATTAAATGTAAAGGGGGTAAGGAAAGAGGAATGTCGTAGGGGGTATTATTACCATTAAGACTTTTATTATTTTGATAAAATTTTAATGAAACACTACTCACTATTCTTTAATTTAAAACTAAGGAACTCATATGACCTCGAACCAAAGAAACGACGCAAATAACAATTTAAATGCTTCATCAGCTCAGAGAGATCCTCAGCAGCAATTTGATGCAAATCGTCAAAATGCTGGTAATAACCAAGCAAACACTCAACGAAATGCTCAAAACAATAATTCTGACCAACAGAATTTACGTAGCAGTTCACATCCTAATCAACAGCAAGATAATCAAAGAAATGCTCAATCTCAAGAGCAAAATGAGCGTTCAGCACCTTCTCGTAATCAAACAGCTTCACAGCAACAGCAATCAGAAGCAACACGTCATGGAAGTTCTCACGCAAGCCAAGATGATAAATCAGGCAAATCATCTATGAGCGCTTCAGGCTCAAGCTCAGAAAACCAATCGAATTCACGTTCTGCTAGTGGCCGCTCACAAGATGATGAAGATACACGCAACAGATCGGCTTCATCTTCTTCACGAGGCACTCAAGGTGGAACCCATGAGCAGCACGTAGAAGCAGGCCGCCAAAGTCATAAAAATGACTCAAATGCGCGCTCAGCTGGTAGTCGCTTACAAGAGGATGATAACCGTTCACGTGGAACGCAAGGCGGTACGCATGAACAACACGTAGAGGCTGGTCGGCAAAGCCATAAGAATGATAATACGCGTAATACGTAATTGTTCTGCCTCTGATTAAATACAAGGAATTGCGAAACATCATCATAGATGTTTCGCATTTTTTATTATTTTAAATTGTGCTTAAAGCGCTTACAGATAATAAACATAAGTATACATATAGCAAGACATAAATTAAGTGTTTATAACTAACTGCACTTGAATATTTATGTCATTAACTTAGTATTAAAATTCGATAAGGTAACGCATTTTAAAGTTTTTCCCTTTAATTTTAGCGTTACATAATTGAGAAAAACATGCTTTTGCAACACTGCGTTTAATAGCAACAAAGGTAACAAATTCAAAAATATTAATCTTACCGATATTTGCGCCTTCCATACCGCCCTCTCCTGTAAAGCCTCCTAATATATCACCAGGACGCAACTTATCTCGTTTGCCGCCTAAAATTGATAATGTCACCATTGGCGCTTGTAACGCTTGTTGCTCTTTAGGCATAGCAGGTGGCAAACTAAACCATTCAACAGGTTTTTTTTGATAATCTTCAATTAAATTAACAAATCTCATTTCATTAGGCGCACACAAATTTAGCGCCAGCCCTTTATCAGTACCCCTACCTGTTCGGCCAATTCTATGAATATGAACTTCTGTATCTTTAGAAACATCAACATTGATAACAGCATTCAATGTTTGAATATCTAATCCTCTGGCAGCCACATCGGTAGCGACAAGTACCGAGCAGCTTTGATTTGCAAATTGCACGAGTATTTGGTCACGCTCACGTTGTTCAAGTTCACCATATAACGCCAGTGCACTAAAACCTTGTGCCTGTAAATCAGCAGCTAGCTCTCGGCATTGAACTTTAGTATTACAAAATGCTAACGTAGAAACAGGTTTGTAATGATTTAAAAGTGCAGCAACTGCAGCATTACGATGTGAAGGGGATATTTCATAAAAGCGCTGCTCAATCTGGCTCGCTGCATGCTGGCTTTCTAATTTAACCTCTATAGGGTTCTTAAGATAGCGGGCACTTATTTTACGAATAGTATCAGGGTACGTGGCAGAAAATAACAACGTTTGTCGATCACGCGGGCATTCATTAATAATACCTGCAATTTCTTCCTGAAAGCCCATATCAAGCATACGATCTGCTTCATCAAGCACTAACATGCGTATGCGCGTTAAATCAATAGATTTACGCTCAATATGATCACGAATACGACCAGGTGTACCTACTACAATATGTGCACCATGTTCAAGAGAACTCATTTGAGGTCTCATTGGCGCTCCGCCGCATAATGTTAGTATTTTAATATTATCTGTAGCACATGCTAGTCTACGTAACTCTTTAGCTACTTGATCTGCTAACTCTCGTGTAGGGCAAAGCACTAAGCCTTGAATTGCAAAAGAAGCAGGGTTAAGGCTATGTAATAAGCCGATACCAAAAGCAGCAGTTTTACCACTGCCAGTTTTTGCCTGCGCGATCACATCACGTCGATCGAGTATTAATGGGAGACTTTGCGCCTGAATAGGCGTCATCTGCTGATAACCTAAACGGTTAAGATTGTTTAAGAAAACCTCTGATAAAGGTAAACTTGAAAAAGAATGTATTGTCACAATAATTTAGCAATAATAAGCGTAAAGAGAAACAGTCTAACAGCTGAAAACGCGGTTTACCAGAATAAATTTTTAAAAAATTTGCCGAAATTTCTTTTTTTATTAAGCGCTAATTTTTAATTTTTTTTTTAAAAAACCTCAACTATTGTTATACACATCAAATCATTAGCATCCAATCAGTTACAAAGTATAATTTTTAATTGTGGTGAATATCGTCTAAAAAAAAATAATCATTTTGCCGATTTTATTAATTTCAAATATCCAATTGCTTATTTTTAGGTAAAATAGCTTATCCTTGGAGATACCTTATTAACATAACGGTACAAAAATCTTCAAGGAAGAAAGCTCCCTATTTGTGATTGAAAAAACAAAAGGGGAAGGTGATAAACACTATGCAGTACACTTTTTCATAAAATTATGTTGACCTTTAGAGCAGACTATGTAACTATGTGTGCGTAATTGACTCAAGTGGTAAGAATGTTTATGTTAAGTGTAGTTGCTCATTGTGGTACCTCAGTTTTATTATCTTCTTCCTTGATTTTCATTCACACTGAGCATTCGCTCACCAATTAAATTTTAAGGAAATACATAATGGCAACAGGTACAGTTAAGTGGTTTAATGATTCCAAAGGTTTTGGATTTATTACCCCTGACCAAGGTGGTGAAGATTTATTTGCTCATTTCTCAGAAATTCGTTCGGATGGCTTTAAATCCCTCCAAGAAAATCAAAAAGTAAGCTTTGACGTAACTCAAGGTGCAAAAGGTCAACAAGCTTCTAACATTAAAATTATCTAATAATTTTTTTGTGTAGCTAAGAAAAACCTCGCTTCGGCGAGGTTTTTGCATTGTTTTATAATAACTATTAATTCCACTCATCATCATTACTAAAACTCACGTTACTTGAACCATCATCCCACGAAGAGTTATCAGCGACACCAAAATCCGCACCGCCCATATTACTATTAGGATCATTATTCTCTAGCGGGTTAACAGCATTTTCTTGATGATTACCCATAAATCGATTCGCAAGCGCTTGACCTGCTACTAATCCTGCTCCCATTGCTGCCCCACTGGCTAAACTGCCTAACAAACCTGATCCTGCTCCCCCATTGCCGCCACCATAACCAGGCGCGTTCCCCATTCCACCACCACCAGGCACTCCTCCTACTCCGCCAGAATTACCATAGCGATTGCCTCCCAATATGCCTGAAAAGCTTCTAAATATTAAGCGAATGATAAAAAAAGCTAGCAAAAGAACGCCAGCTATCCATACAAATGATGGTATGCCTCCGCTTTGTGCAAGATTAGGTTTGGCAGGATATTGGGGTGATTGTAAAGATTTTCTAGCAACATGTGAATCGGATACAGATAGCTTAGCCTTTAAACTTTGAAGGGCTTGAGGCTTAGCAAAAGGAAGCCCTGGCGCTAAACGTTCAGCTGTATTTAATTCAGTTTTGGCTTGGTTAATTTGCCCTTGCTTTGCAAAAAGTTCAGCTTGTACATAATGCGCTTTTGCACTGTTAGGATGATCGCGCAGCACTTTATCCATCATAACTTGTGCTTCTTCAAACTTGCCTGCTTGTGCTGCTTGATACACTTGATGCATCGTAATCGTATCTTGCGCTGCATAAACTGGTAAAGAGGTACATAACGCTAAGCCTATAAAGGCGGCAGTAAAAATCAATTTTCTTGACATAGATTTATCTCCTACTCACTATATAACAATATAACTTAATAAGTTTATTGTGTCATTGATATTAATATCTGTGTAGATAAAAGCCCAATTCCACTATAAAACTGTGCACGCTCGAACATTTGAATTTACTGTAAGACTGCCTTTCATCTGTATTTAGTAAATTTAATGTAGTAGCAATACATTCACTATTACCCCACACAAAATTTGTTAGTTATTTTTAAACATTTGCTCTGTGAGTTTTTAATAAATATGGTTTTATTCTGCTGAAATAAAGTTAGGATAAAATTGTTTTTAAGGATGAACATTTATGAATAGAAAAGCGCTTTTTTGTGTTGGCTTTAGTGTTATCACAATGGGATTCATGGAGCAGTCTTGGGCTGGCCGCAGAACTAAAGCAACTAATCCCACTATAATTACTACTCCCATTGCAACTGATCCTGCATCATCTCTTCGTCAGATTAGTTATGCTGAAAATACTACAGATATTCCCAATCCTGAACGCGGTATTTATCATTATCCTAGTAATTGCGATGAAACGCCTTTTGACTTAGCTACTTTGCAGAGCTATCGTTCCTCTGAAGCGAAAACAGTTGTTATATGCATGTTTTACTTAAAAAATTTTAAGCAATCACCCATAAGCGCAACGGCATTAAATTTTTTACAAACTCAAATGAATACTGTACGGCAGGCAGGTTTGAAAACCATTTTACGTTTTGCTTATACTGAAGATATGGCAGGTGATGATGCTTCTCCTAGCCAAGTAAGTGCGCATTTAGATCAATTAGCTCCTTATATAAAAAATAACAAAGATGTTATTACGGTGTTAGAAGCTGGCTTCATCGGGGCATGGGGTGAGTGGTATTACACCAAGAACTTTGGCGATCAAGGCAAAATGACTACGACAGATTGGGCAAACCGAAAGGCCTTAGTAGACAAATTACTTACCATCCTTCCTTCTAATAGAATGGTTCAATTGAGATACCCGCTTCTAAAGCAAAATATGTATAGCGGTGCTACTGCCTTAACGTCTAGCACTGCGTTTAATGGTTCTTCACAAGCTCGTATTGGGCATCATAACGATTGCTTCTTAGCTCCGTGGAATGATGGAGGAACCTATACCAATACTTCTTTAGATTATCCTTATCTATCTGCTGATACAACTTACACAGCGATGGGAGGAGAAACATGTGCATTAAATGCTCCCCGATCAGATTGCGCTACAGCATTAAAAGAGTTAAGCCTGTTTCATTGGTCACTATTGAATGGCGACTACTCAGCTGATGTTGTCAACAGCTGGAAAGCACAAGGATGTTTTGACCAAATTAAACGTCAATTAGGGTATCGATTTGTATTGCAAAGCGGCACGTATCCTTCTAGCGTTCAAGTGCTAAAAACATTCTCTGTTAATCTCACATTAAAAAACTCTGGCTGGGCCGCTCCTTTTAATCCTCGTGCCGCAGAAATTATTTTGCGTAATACATCCACAAGCGCGGTATATCGCTTTCCACTCACGACTAATCCTCGACTATGGCTGCCTGGTCAAACCATAACTTTAAATCAGAGCTTTACACTTCCATCTTCGTTACAAGCGGGTACCTATGCTATGTTTCTGAACTTACCTGACCCTGAACCTACGCTTTCTAGCAAACCCGAATATTCCATTCGATTAGCGAATAACAGTGTGTGGGAAAGTACAACAGGCTTTAATAACCTTCTTTCTAGCCTTACGGTAACCCCTTAAGATTGAGTTAAAACTTAATATTTTAAGTATACAGAAAATACACACCGCTATTGTTATCTTATTCAATCTTTAGGTTGTTTTTAATGTTAGTTAACCGACTAAAAAACATTAAGAATTTATCATTTACTATAGATTGAGATAAGAGAGTAATAAGCGGTGCACTAAAATTTATGAAAATATATAGCCTCCTTAATTTTACTTAATAAAACTTTAATGGAAGCGCAAGTAATGATTTCCTAGTTAATTAACCTCAGTAGTTTTTAGCAATTGACAAAACCATTAAAATTTTAAAAAAATAAAATCATTCATAGTTAAATCTCTTTTTATAGTAAATATTATTTTATGAGCATTAAAATATAACCAAACAATCTATATTTTATTTATTAAAATAACAGCATAACTCAGCCTATAAAAAATACTAACAAACTATTGAAAAATGAGTTTAAAGATAACTATATTTGAAATTTAAATAATAATAAGAGTAAAATAATAATCGATAAATTTTTCATTTTTGAAAAGGTATCTTATTATGACTGCTATGGCTTTAAAAGGAAAAAAGATTGCTATTCTTACTACTGATGGTTTTGAACAATCAGAGCTTTTAGAACCTAAAAAAGCGCTTGAACAAGCTGGTGCAGAAGTTCATGTTGTTTCGCCGACAGAAGGACAAGTACGCTCGTGGAGTAAAGCAAATTGGGGCGATGCAGTAAAAGTTGATGTCTCATTACAAAATGCTAAAGCAGAATCATATGATGCCTTGATGCTGCCAGGCGGCGTAATGAACCCTGATAAGCTTAGAACTGAATCTAGCGCAGTAACATTTGTAAATGCCTTTGTAAGTGCTGGCAAACCTATTGCTGCTATTTGTCATGGCCCTCAAATTTTAATTGAAACAGATGCGCTTAAAGGTAAAACAGTAACTTCTTGGCCCTCACTTAAAACTGATCTAACCAATGCTGGGGCAAATTGGGTTGATCAAGAAGTAGTAACAGATAGTGGATTAGTCACTAGTAGAAAACCTGATGACTTACCTGCTTTTAATCGAAAAATGATTGAAGAATTTGCTGAAGGCCGCCACGATTATAAATAGTTGGTAATGTTTCATTTAATAAAATCAGCCAAGATAGTCAGGCATTTTTCTAAATATTCTTTATAAAGCAACTGGTATCTTGAATCACTATTGTTGAACAAGGTACCAGCGTACTTTCCTCCTAATATCTTCTTAACTAAATATGATAAAAGCGCTAATCAAAATGTTATTCTAATTTTAGAAGTTACGCCGTTGGCTCTTTCGGCGTGGGACGCCTCGCGTTATGTCAACTTGCTGTACTACATGTACTGTCTGCGTTGCCATGCGGGGCATCCCATGCCTTGATATAGCTCAACTGCGTAACTTCTAAATTTACCAAAAATAATTTAAGAGAAACGCTAATCATGCCAACTTTTTTGAAAACTTTCTTTTTTATCATTCTGTCTGTTTCTATGACAAGCGTATTTGCTGAATTAAAAGTAGGCGACAAAGCCCCTATTTTTACAACCCAAGCTTCCTTAGCAGGCAAAGAGTTTACATTTTCTTTAGCTACCGCACTCAAAAAAGGCCCTGTTGTTCTTTATTTTTATCCTGCTGCTTTTACACCAGGATGCACCATTGAGGCGCATAATTTTGCTGAGGCTATGGATAAATACCATGCCCTAAACGCGACTGTAATAGGCATTTCAAATGATAAAATTGAGACCCTAAAGAAATTTTCAGTAAGTGAATGCCGTAGTAAATTTGCTGTTGCTGCTGATACCGATCAGCATATTATGAAGTCTTATGAATCTGTTTTAGGATTAGTCACTAACTATGCTAACCGTACTTCTTATGTGATTGCGCCTAATGGCAATATTATTTATGCGTATACAAATATGCAACCTGATAAACATGTTGAAAATACGTTGGCAGCTTTAAAAAAATGGTCAAATCAAAAGAATTAAAGAATGTTCTTTAAGTTAATAGACCTTTCTAAATATATATATAAATGAGATAGCAAACTTTAAATCATCATGCCTATTACTACCTCTAATTTTTTTACTCTTCCGGCTGGTAAACTAGACAACGAATGCTTTGATACCCTAGTTTCACACCCTAATATTCGTATTGAACGAATTATATCCTATGGACATATTACCCCTTTAGGTGAGTGGTATGATCAGCCGCAATACGAATGGGTACTCGTCGTAAGTGGAGAAGCCACCTTACGCTTTGAAGATGATCCAACGCTACATTTTCTTGCGAAAGGAGATTTTATAGAAATTGCTCCTCACCGGAAACATCGGGTAGAAGCAACACATCCTACTGAACCAACAGTATGGTTAGCAATTCATTACAGCTAAATGAGTATCTCGTTTAAAAAATATGTAATTGTTAACATCTATCTATTGTCGAACTGCATACCCAAACGTTACAGTTGAATTTACAGTTTAAAAATATACAAACAATCAAACGTTTATTCTCAATTTAATGCTTTTCGATATTGTACAAATCCAGATCTATCAGCAACCCGATTATAGAGCACCATCGCATCTGTATTAGTTTCATGCGTCAACCACCAAACACGTGAACAGTCAGCTTGCTGAGCGTTGGCATAAACATACTTAATCAGGTTTCGCCCTACTCCTGCGCCCCGTATATCACTTTCTACAAAAAGATCTTTCAAATAGCAATCGTCACTTACTGTCCACGTTGATCGATGCATAATCCAATTTACCATACCCACAGGCCGCCCCTCTAAAATGGCTAATGCGCTAAATATAGGTTCTTTTGCATCTAGTATTCTTGCCCATGTAACTAATGTTGTTTCCATAGGAATTTCTGTTTTGTAAAAAGTCTGATAACCCTGCCATAGAGCCAACCAGGCATCAAAATCGTTGGTATCTACTAATTTAATTTGAAGCGTTGTGTTTGAAGTCATTGCTATTCTCTTTACATCAGATTGAACACATTAGATTATTTTTGTAATTTTATAAGAGTTGCCAACTTTTGCTGCTGTTGACCATTATGATCAAAGTTTTCAGCTGCTAACCATAATTCAAACCCTGTTCTTATAGAAGGCCATTCGCTATCAAGCATTGAAAACCATGCGGTATCACGATTACGTCCTTTATACACAGAGGCTTGCCTAAAAATTCCTTCAAATTGGAATCCCATTCGAAGTGCTGCTGCACGCGATGGCGCATTTAAGTTATCGCACTTCCACTCATAGCGGCGATACCCTAACTCGTCAAAGGCGTAGCGCATGAGTAAATAGTGCGCTTCGGTTGCAGCACGCGTGCGTTGAAGTTTAGGTGAGTATGTTACATAGCCAACCTCCATCACACCGTTAGCAGCATCAATTCTCATAAGTGCTAATGTTCCTAACGCAAGACCTGTTGCTAGATCAATTACAGCAAAATGTAAGGGATCATCGCTTTTCGAAATATTTTCTGCATACTCATGATAGCTAGCCTTATCGTGAAAAGGGCCAGCAATCAGGTAGGTCCAATCGCTATCATTTGAAGCAACTTTTAATGCCTCGAAGAGGTCATTGGCATGACAATCAGCCTGTAAAGGTTCTAGCCGGCAATAACGGCCTGCTATTGGCATACGCGAAGGTTTTGCACGAGGTGTCCAATTGGGTATCTCAGCACTAATAGGTTGGTCATAAATGTTATATCTGACTGACATAGCTTAACCTCATAAGAAAACATGTATCACGAACACTGCGAATACTTAAGTTAGCTATTGAAGATACAGGTTTTATGGCATTATAAAAAGTACCATAATAGTGAAATATCATAGGGCCACATAAATGAACACTACATTTTTAGGAAGCTTTCTCGATGATGGGCCAAATGCTAGGCCATTACAGTGGCAGCTTATTCAACGATTAAAGCACGCTATTCTTCAGGGGCAGTTTCCTGCTGGGGGTAAACTTCCATCATCGCGTGCTTTAGCAGAAGAATTAAACATTTCTCGTAACACAGTATTAATTGCTTATGAACAACTGACTGCGGAAGGTTATATAATTGCTGATCGGCAAGGCACACGCGTGGCACAGCTAAAGAGTCATCAGGGTTCTAAACATCATACTGATGCTGCAACGGCACTAATTATTAAGGCTAATAAAAACGCTCTTTATGCCGAACGGCTTAAACCTATTGCCGCTTCGCAACGTGCTAGCGATAGAACATTACCCATGACGCTTGGCTTACCTGCTCTTAACCATTTTCCTATTCACCTTTGGCGCAAAGCTTATGATCGCGCGTTGCATGAGGCACCCGCTGCATCGCTAGGATATGGAAATCCATTAGGAGAATTGGCTTTACGCCAGGCGATTGCTCATCACTTACGTATTTCAAGAGGAGTTCGTTGTGAAGCTTCTCATATTGTTATTACTGAAGGCGCGCAAGAAGCATTATCGTTATGCGTCAAGCTATTTACTAATCCAAAAGACACCGCGTGGGTAGAAGAACCAGGGTATCGTGGTGCTAAAAATGCTTTTTATGCAGGAGATTTAAACGTTATTGCCATGCGCGTAGATAACGATGGCATTGTTATTCCGCCTCAGGCATGGCTAACGCATTCACCGCGGCTGATTCAGACCACTCCTTCTCATCAATACCCAACAGGAGCAGTACTTTCAATAACGCGCCGATTAGATCTTATTGAGCAAGCGCGTCGTGTAGGCGCTTGGATTGTTGAAGATGATTATGATAGCGAATTTAGGCATCAGGGCGAGCCGATTGCATCTATGCAAGGGCTAATGCAAGATAGCCCCGTATTATATGTAGGTACATTTAGTAAAACCATGTTTCCGGCATTACGCTTAGGTTTCTTGGTATTGCCTGAATGCTTAACATCCCCTGCTTTGATTTCAGTTATTAGTGAAATACTGCGTGGCGGGCACCGTTTAGAACAACTTGCGATGGCACACTTTATCGAGAGTGGACAGTTTTCTCGCCATCTAGGGCGCATGCGGCGGCTTTATCGAGAACGGCAATATGCATTACGAGAAGCACTTGCTGCTCATCTTATTGTTGAGCATCAAGTTTTAGGCGGTAATAGCGGCTTACACCTTACAGTACGTTTACCAAAAACAGTTTCAGACCAAATGCTTGTTGCAGAAGCATTAAAAATCGGCATTGGCCCTACTGCCCTTTCTGCTTTCGCTATTGAACCTACTGAAGAAGACAATGGTCTTGTGATTGGTTACGGAAATACTTCTGCGGAACGATTTCATTTTCTTATTAAGCAGCTCAATAATATTGTTTGTGCCCTTTCTTGAATGGTATTTATTTTCTAAGTTATTTCGGAAAACACCAATGTATTTAACATAAGTTAAATTATACGACACAAAATAATATAAAATGCATGGTTTGGTTCTCGCTATACGTTTTTTAATTTTCTTTACTGGAAGTATCACCTGGTGAAGCTTGTATCATGCGCTGAATATCAGCTGCTAGTAACTCATTCATTCTCTCGCTGGTTTCACGACTGGCAATCATATAACGCTCTTCATCGCTCCACACATCAGCTAGTTTGTAAAAAACCTCTTCATCATGACGTCGAAAAAGCCTAGCGGCAGAAGATGCATGATGCTTTTGAAACCCTAATACTTCCAATGCTGCCTGGCCTAATGTTAAGCCTGCCTCAAAAGTTTCACGCTCAACTACATGCGCACCTTTATCAAGTAAACGGTAAGCATGGCGTCGATCAAATGCTCGAGCAAGAATTTTTAAATGAGGAAAATGCTTTCGAGCCATTTCTACTAAATTTTCAGCTTGATCACGCCCATCAATTGCAACCACTAAAATTTTTGCATCTGCTGCACCAGCAGCTCTTAATAAATCTAGCCGGGTTGCATCGCCATAGTAAACACGCCGACCAAATCGTCTGACTAACCCCACCTGCTCAGAACTTGAATCTAAGGTAGAAGTTTTAAAACCGTTGACAATCAACAATCGAGACGCAATCTGACCAAACCTACCAAAACCTGCAATAATCGCGTCTGGCCTTTCTTCAAGATGTCCTTTTTCAGGCTCATCTTTTGGCGGCAAGGTATTACGATAAAACTTATCGTAAAGAATGAGAGCGATAGGCGTCAGTGCCATAGATACAGCTACTGCAGCCGTGACAAGTGAAGCTATATTTTCACTCACTACCTGATAAGAAGTAGCTACGCCTAAAAGAACGAATGCAAACTCGCCCCCCTGCCCTAACGCTGCTGCTGTTTGAGCCGCTATGCCAGCTTTATTACCAAAAAGCCGCATAACTACAAACACGATAGCAAATTTAATGCTCATTAAACCAATAACCATTCCTCCCAAGAGGAACGGCTTAGCACCAACTAATCCTAAATCAAGACTCGCGCCAACAGACATAAAAAACAAGCCTAGCAATAAGCTTCTGAATGGCTCAATATCTGCCTCTAGTTCTCGCCTAAACTCACTATCTGCTAGTACTACGCCTGCCAAAAAAGCGCCTAATGCAGCTGATAACCCTACAGCTTGCATTAACAACGCTACAGCAATCACCAAGAGCAATGCGGTAGCTGTAAAAATTTCTCGAGAATGCGTTGTTGCAATAAATCTAAAGATAGGGTGCATTAAATAACGCCCTACTAAAATAACCAATGTAATGGCTCCAGCGATGCCTGCTGTACGAATCCATAAAGGAAAATGTGCCAAAATACCTTGGCTAATAGTGTGGCTGCCTTCTCCTGCAACTCCTAGCAAAGGTAAGAGAGCAAATAAGGGAATAATTGATAAATCTTGAAATAAAAGAATACCGAATGCAGCACTACCCGTAGCTGTTTGCCGCAAGTTCTTTTCTTCTAGCGTTTGCAAAACAATAGCAGTGGATGAAAGTGAAAGAATAAAACCTACCGCAATTGCAGCATGCCAATCAAGCCCCAGTAGCATACTGACAATTGCCAGAGCAATGCCTGTTAATAATACTTGAGCGCCGCCTAAGCCAAAAAATGTTTTCCGCATGCTCCATAACAATGAAGGGCGAATTTCTAGGCCTATTAAGAAAAGCATGATGACCACACCGAACTCAGCAAAATGCATCACACGGGTTTGATCGCCTACTAACTCTAACGCAAATGGGCCAATTAAAGCACCTGCAATCAGGTAACCTAATACTGAACCTAAGCCTAAGCGCTGCGCAATAGGAACAGAAATGACACCTGCTGCCAGATAAAATAATGCGATTAATAACAAGCCTTCCATATTCTCTTTCTTTTTTAGAAAATACCCAGTTTGATCTCTTACATGCTGGCTGTTTGCATGCTACTTTTGCTATCTGCATTGCCACGTATTAAGTAAGCGCAACTAGGTAATTTCAATTATTTATACAAATTCTTGAATAGCTTTCACAATTTGATGCGCCCCTACGCTAAAAAGCATCGTCATGTGATTACCATAAATTTCGACATAATGCCCATCAGCAACCGCATTCACCGTTTCAAGAGCCTGGGCTTTGGGCAAAAGAGGCGGCGTACCGGGTAGACCATAAGCTCCAAGAGCATTCAGTAATAGTAAAGGATGCGTAATCGCTTTAATATGATGCGCCCAATCTTCAGTAAGGGCTTTATCAATAGCTTCAATGATAGCTTCAGGACGAGAGCGAGGCTTAACGGTGCCGTCTTCACCTATCTGAACATCAGCGCGGTAATAACTTTCTATCGTGGAATCCCACCAGCCCTGATAATAAGGCATTTCTTTCATTGTTTCGAGATAAGTAAACCACGAAGGCATTACTTTACCTAACCGGTTGATACCAGGTTGAATAAGTTCTCTTACCGCAGGGTGCAAGGATCCGGCGGCATCAATAATAATCAGCTTACTTATACGGTTAGGATAATGAGCAGACATATATAAAGACAGTAGCCCTCCAAACGAGTGCCCACCTAAAACTACTTTTTCTAAGCCTAAGGCATCTAACAAACCAATAATATCTGCTGCATGATCAGCCATGCTATAACCTGACTCAGGCTTATCGCTTAACCCTCGGCCTCGAAGATCAGGCGCAATCACTCGAAAATGAGGGCTTAAACCAGCCTTTATTAACCCTTCAAACGTATAAGCATTGCCTGTCAAACCTGGCATAAGCACTAACGCTGGGCTATTACCTTCATAATCTAAATAATGTAACTTAATATTATTAACTTGCGCCCATTTATCCACATTAAACTCCTCTGCTAAAGCCATTACTAACACCATTGCCAACGCTTTATTTACTCATCACTAAGGTGACTGTAACAATACAAAATTGCTACACTCGATAATAATTTTACTATTAGTGAATTTTAATTAATTTTTACTCAGAAATGATTTTTTAAAAAACATTCGTTTAAAAGATGCTCTTAAGCCTTAACACTTTAACCACACCTTAACCAATACCCTTAAGAATTACAACTATTGAGGCCACTCCACTGAATCAATTTTATTTAGCTCTCATAATAATAGATTACAGCTTATGCCCTAATTATTTTGCCCCTTTAAAAATAGACTTGCTCCTGAGCGTATGTTTTTAATTAATATCCTAAGGCACTATAAGGGTCTATTAGAGCCTATAAAAAGGAAAATACTATGAATGCTGCTTTAAATCGTTCGTTATCATTTTATCAACTTCTTTTCTATGGAATCATTGCAGCTATAGGAACCATAATTTACTCAGCGATTGAAAAAGCTACTGGGTTTACGGAACTAGCGAGCTGGATAAATTTCTTTTTTTTAGTAACTACTGCAATTTTAACATTATTTTCTTATCGTAAACTTATCGCTTTATTACCTAGTAAATACACGGACAATGTGTCATTAAAAAAAACATTAGCTAAACAACACTTACCTTCTTTTTTAGCCGGCTATCAGATTATACTTAATATCATTACATGTTGTGTAACAGTCGCATTAGCGTATGCAGGCTACATAAATATATTTTTTACTATACCGCCCCTCTTCATCGCCTCCTTCTTACTGTTGACCTATACAACGCTTCATATTTCAGGTTTTAGGCAATCAATAGCATTAAATATTTTCTTAGTCATTACAGAAATAACTGGCTTATTTTTTTTAATAACTTGGGGGCTACAGCAAGATAACACTAGTTTATTTCACGCTGAAACGTTAGCAGATTTTAATATTGGAACTATCGGAAGCTTTTTGGCAGCCACTAGCTTATCGTTTTTTATGTATATTAGCTTTGAAGATATTACCAATAGTGCCGAGGCTGATCAAGAACGCAAGCGCAACCTTAAACAAGCTTTATTTTGGAGTTTATGTATTACACTAGTAATTTACCTATTAGTATTATGGATCTCCATGGGAGTAATGTTATCTAATCAAGTAGCGCCTAGTATGTCTCCTCTTAATACACTTACACAAACCATGCATCCTATGATTAGCAAGACACTGAGTATTATATTATTTTACTTTACAGCTAGTACTGCGCTTATTATATTCACGCACACTAACTCACTTTTATTTATCGCTAACAAAAATTTAAAAATATTAAATATAAAACTGCTACCTTCTAAAATAATAGGATTATCGATACTAGCGTTTTTTACTGTAGCATCTTGTTTACTTTCACCGAACAATATTAAAACATTTATCAGCATTTTTACATTATTCATTTTATTAATATTTATCACAATTCAGCTTGCCAATATTACGTTACTTTATAAAAAAAATAATGCGATTAATTTATTTTCTTTACCTTTAATTGGCATCATTAGTTGCATAGTACTTATGGTTTATATTCATTATGAATTAAAAGTTTATATAATTACAACTATACTTCTTGTCATATATTTCTTATACTATAAAAATAAAAACTCTTATCGCTAATAAATCTCTAACTTTTTAAAAATATTTTTTCATACTTATAATAATAATTTCTATTTTAAATAGCCTATTAGGTTGCTACTTAACATATAGCTTAACCTTGATTCGCTGTACTATTCTTACCCTTGCCGACAAACTGCCTGAGCGCTTGAAGCAGCTCCATTACTCTTGGGCAAAAGTGAATGAGGCAAACCAAATTTTTGTTCATTAATATAACTAGAGAATAAAATTCAAATGAGAAAAGCCCACAAAACCTGAAAATTATATAATTCTCAAATTCTGTGAGCTTTTTTTATACACTAACAAATAGAAATTTTTAGCTATCACTAATAACTAACTTCATTCTCTTCATTTACTTTTCATAGAAAATGCAGACTAATTACGGTAAATGAATGTAGCTGTTATCGACTTTGCTGATTGCGAGACTGTTCTGCACGAGATTCACCACCTTTTCTACCAATTTCAGCGTGAAACCCTGGACGCTCTTCTTCAACAGTTTGCGCTGCGCGTCGAGCTTGTTCGGATAACTCTTCATCGCTATATTTCTCAGCGCGTGCTGCTCCACCTCTCTGCCCTATTTCAGCATGAAAACCAGGACGCTCTTCTTCAATTGTTTGAGCTGCTCGGCGGCCTTGCTCAGATAATTCCTCAGAACTATATTTTTCTGCCCTTGCTTGCCCACCTAAATGCCCTGCTTCTTCTAGGGTCATTTTTCTATTTTCTTCATTTCTATTGCTGTTGTTACTGCTGCTAGCATTGCGGGTATTATTGTTACTTCTATTTTCGTCATTTCTGTTATCGTCGTTTCTTGCTTCGTTGTTATTTCTATTACCTTCAGTTGTTTTTCTACCCTGAGTCATATAGCCTCCGTTTAAACTAAAGTTAATTGACATTCACGCTATAAAAGTAACAAATTTATTCTTTTTATTTAACTGCAAGCTTAAACAGCTTGGATAATAACTGCCTAATTTAAAATAGTTATTTTTGAAAAACAATTAATAAATAGCAAAAAATAGCTAAAATTTTCATATAATTTTTGTTGAATAAATTTTTACTTTCAATATTGTTTATAAGAAATAATTTTTAAAATTAACAAACAGTAGTTTCATGCTAATAGCCAAGGGCTATTATTAGTGTTTTGTAAATAGTAATTTCATATAGCAATAATATCTGCAGAGATTTAATTTAACATTAAAAAATAAAATTGTTTAGTTTACACACTGTAAAGCTCATTTATTAGAGCCGCCCATCATAAACAGTAATATTATGCTATTAACGCTCGTAAATGTATTGCTACGCTATCTGCCAGGCTTTTCAAATTGTACCCTCCTTCAAGCACTGAAACGATACGACTTTGGCAGTATTGATCAGCGATACCTTTAATTTCTTGAGTGACCCATTCATAATCTTCTTCTAATAAATTCAAAGACGCCAAATGATCATCCCGATGCGCATCAAAACCTGCTGAAATAAAAATTAATTCTGGTTTGAAGATCTCAAGGGCAGGCAACCAATATGACTTAACGGCTTCACGAAAATCTTTACCTGTTGCTCCTGATTTTAGCGGAGTATTAATGATATGTTCATTTCCGGAATCTACGCCACTTCCTGGATAAAGAGGAAACTGAAATGTAGAACAAAATAGCACCCGGCTATCATGATGAAAAATATCTTCGGTGCCATTTCCATGATGCACATCAAAATCAAGAATGGCGATACGTTTTAAATGATAAGTATTCATAGCATAAGCTGCTGCCACTGCTATATTATTAAAAAAACAAAATCCCATGCTATCGTTACGTACAGCATGGTGACCAGGCGGACGGATACCGCAAAAAGCATTGTCAACCTCGTTACTCATTACTAAATCAACTGCTAATACTGCTGCACCTGCTGCGCGCTTAGCAGCAGATAAAGTATAGGGGTTCATTGCAGTATCAGAATTTAGCTGTACATAATCATTATCACATACAGACGACTCAAGAAGCGTTACGTAACTTTCTGTATGTACTTGTGTAAGATACTCTCGCTTAACTAGGGGTGCCTCGTAAGGAATAAGCAAAGCTTGCAGCTCTGTGGCTTTTAGTTTTTCTTTTATAGCAATAAGCCTTTCAGGTCGCTCAGGATGGTGTGCCCCCATTTCATGTTTTAAACAATCGTCATGAGTAATAAAAGCAGTGCGCTTAGACATGTTTTTTTCTTTGCTAGAATAAGTAAGGTTTACGAGCATTGTAGCTTTTGTTATACATTTAGAATATTACGCAGTTGGCTCTCTCGGCGTGGGACGCCCCGCGTTATGTCAACTTGCCGTACTGCGTGTACTGTCCGCATTGCCATGCGGGGCATCCCATGCCTTGATATAGCTCAACTGCGTAACTTCTAACATTATAAATACTCTGTATCATGCTCTAAGTTTTCTCCTTTGCCGATTTGGGGTAATCCCCTTCATTCGTTATGCCATGAAAGGAATCGAGGCAATCTATGAATCATCGCGTTGCGTTAATAACAGGGTCGACCTCGGGTATAGGCGAGGCTATCGCCCGCCGCTTCTCAAGCGAAGGCATAACTGTTGCCCTGCATTCCAAACAGTCAGTGACACAAGGCTTAGCACTGGCAGATGAACTTTGTAATGCAAGCTATACCCAAGCTGATCTATCACTTAATACTGAAGTAAAACGCCTTGTATCAGAGGTGCTTGATAAGCATGGTCAATTAGACATATTGGTAAACAATGCAGGCATTTCTGAGGTTATTGCTCATTCCGATTTGAAAGCGGCAACTCCTGAAATATGGCACCAGCTATATGGGGTTAATGTTGTTGCACCTTGGCTGCTGATTTCAGAAGCTGAGTCTGCTTTGAGAGCCTCATCAGGGCGTGGTTATCCTGGTTGTATCATCAATATTTCTTCTCATGCAGGTGTTAGAGCAAAAGGGGCATCGATTCCCTATGCTGTTAGCAAAGCAGCGTTAAATCATATGACTAGGTTACTTTCTCTTACGTTAGCACCAGACGTGAGGATCAACGCAATCGCTCCTGGCTTAGTCGATACGCCAATGACAAAGGCTTGGGTTGCCGCTCATGATCTTTGGAAAAACAAAGCCCCAATGCGTAGAGGCGCGATGCCACATGAGATTGCAGATGTTGCCTATATGCTTGCGCAATCTAGTTATCTCACTGGTGAAGTGATCGTGGCTGATGGTGGATTAAATCAAACCTGAAACTGGCGTAACATGGCGTTTCAGGAACAAATTGCCTGAGAAACATGGCACCCATTTGACACCTAAAATCGCATATTATTTTCAATAAATATCGTTATCGAAGCCCTCCCAACTCTCTGAGCTCTACCATTAAGCTGGAAGTTTATCTAAAAACAGCTGGGCTGGGGTTTAACAATATAGTAGAAATGACTACGTTCCATATAGACTTAAAAAAGTATAGCGACACATTTTCTAAAGTGAAGGATCATTATATTAAAGAACCTTATCCTTCTTGGTCTGCAATTGGCGTCTCTGAATTTATTCCTAAAAATGCGTTAGTAGCAATTCGTATGATTGCAAAAAAGTAATTTCCATCTCATCTTAAGCATAAAAAATATTATACTTAGCAATCTCAACCTACAAAATGAGCGGATGATGGCTAACAATACAGTACGTTTCCATAGGGTTTTAAAGGCTCCTGCCGAGAAGGTTTACCGGGCTTTCCTTACGCCAGATGCATTGGCAAAATGGCTTCCACCCCATGGATTCACTGCAACTGTACATCATATGGAAGCGCATGTTGGCGGCACATTCAGAATGTCGTTTACCAATTTCACTACGCAGCAGTCTCATTCATTTGGCGGAGAATATCTAGAACTTATTCCAAATGAACGTATTCGATATACAGATAAATTTGATGATCCTAATCTCCCGGGCATCATGAATGTCACGGTTACATTAAAAACTGTGCTATGCGGTACCGAACTCAATGTGGTTCAAGAGGGCATACCTGAAGCCATTCCGACAGAAATGTGCTACTTGGGCTGGCAAGAATCACTAAGTGCATTAGCTCTACTGGTTGAACCCAATATTCAACAATAAATATAGGCATATCAGCATCCTATTTTTTCAAGCGGATATTTTAGGGTGCTGCTTAAATTCAACTAACTATTCTTGCTTTGTATCTTAAATATTTCCGCGATAAATTTTGATTTAGCAAACACAACGATACAGCTTTTGCATTTAGGAATACCATGCCAATTCAACTATCGAAAGAAGTGCGTAAAGAAGCAATTTCATCTATAGAGCGCTATTTTAGCGAAAACATGGAAGAACAAATTGGCAACATTGCTGCAGATGCACTGCTCGGATTCTTCATTGAAGAAATTGGCCCTGCTATTTACAACAAAGCAGTGTCAGATGTTCAAGAACAAATGCAACTCCGTGTTTCAGAGTTAGACATTGAGATTCATGAAGAAGCATTTCAATATTGGGTCAAGCATGCCCCGCCAAATACATCGAAAAGATAAAACCCTTCCTTCATTTTTTTGGATAACACACGATGGAATTTCGAGAAATTTCTTTTAACTCTCCAGCTTATGCGCTTGAACTGCAACTAAGAGAAGATATTCTTAGTAAACCGCTAGGTCGCACCAGAAAAGATTGGGAACAAACCAGCCATGAAAACACACAGCTGCATTTTGGCTTATTTGATTCTGAAAAATTAATCGCCTGTGTCGTTGCAGCCCCTATTTCTTCTACTGAAATAAAGATTCGCCAGATGGCTGTATCTTCAGAGTATCAAAGAAAAGGCATAGGATTAACGCTTATCAATGAAGTAGAGAAAAATCTTAAGAATCGTGGTTTTAAGCATTTCACCTTGCATGCCAGAACACCTGTTATAGATTTTTATAAAAAACTGGGCTACACAATTAATGGTCATGAATTTATAGAAGCCACGCTTCCCCATCTTAAAATGATTAAAACAGCATAAAGCAAACCATAACCAATCATTTTATTTTGCCTCGCAATCACTACTGGCAAGCCTTTTGGTTTACGCTAAATTTTACTATGCTTAGATTTGCATATGTCTCCCATACCTAACCATCTCATTTTTAATTTCAATATTGCAGTTTCAAACAAGACACATCCACTAACCTCTATTAGTCTCATCATTCCATAGAGTAAATAGGAGTTTATGAGATGAAAGGCTTAAGCGCACTTTTTGTTATTATTTGGTCAACAGGCTTTGTCGTAGGGCGATGCATTGTGCCTGTTGCAAGCCCCAACTTGTTTTTAACTGCTCGTTTTATCTTAGCCGCCCTACTCTTTACTTCTATAGCGCTTATTACAGGTGCCCGCTGGCCCAAATGGCGCGAATGGCCTACTTATTTACTAAACGGCGTTATGCTAAATGGCATCTATTTGGCAGGCGGCTATTGGGCTGTTGCACATGGTCTTTTACCTGCTGCCATGGCATTGCTTGGCGCCATACAGCCTATTTTTACCGCGCTAATTTCAATCGCGTTAGTGCGTCAACTCCCTGGCGCTCAATTCTGGTACGGGCTTGTTGCTGGGCTAGTAGGTGTCTTATTGGTATTGTTTCCTTCATTAAAGCCTCTTCATAGCTTTAATTCTCAAGGAATATATATCATGATTGGTTTATTGTCAGTCTTATCACTCACCATAGGAACTATGCTGCAAAAAACCTCAGATGCTCAGGTAGATATCTGTGCTAGTTTAGCATTGCAAAATGTAGGAGCCGCACTATTTACTGGCATACTTGCTTATATACTACAAGAGTCTCATTGGCAGCCAGGTTTTGTGCTCTATGGTTCGTTAGCATGGGCAAGCTTTGTACTATCTGGATTAGGTACCGGTTTATTAGTATGGTTAGTACGAAACGGACAAGTCACTAAGTTTGCTACGTTAATGTATCTAGCACCGCCCTTAGCTGCGCTTGAATCTTATGCATTATTCGGCTCTCACATCAGCCCTGTGCAGATAGCAGGATTTATCGTTGCTTTACTTGGGGTATTGCTTTGCTATAAAGAAAAAACTAAAGAAGTAACTAAAGAGAAAACTCCACATGCCACTTAAAAAAGAGCTGATGCTTTATCAAAATGCTCCTTTTGTAGAGGAACGGGTATATCAAACAATACCCGATTGGCATGTACATGATTTTTGCCAAGTGTTATTTGGTTTACAGGGTCAATCTGAGCTTGAGATACAAGGCAATCTTTATCGCACGTATAGCATGCGCGGTGTCATTGTTCCTCGAGGATCAAGACACGACTTTGTAGGCAATAAAGAAAACTGCCAGTTGGTTGTCGATTTACCGCTTAGTTCAATTGCTATTCCGCATGCACTTTTAGATAAACCACGTGAATTTGCTGTACCAGCGAATGTCGACAACATTATTTATCAAGTTAACACGTTAGCATTCAGCAAGCAGCGTCAATATGATTGGCTTTTAGCAGTACATTTAGTCGATCAGATTATTCTCTCGCTGGGTGGCAATGCTAACGATGCAGCTCGTTTCCCGGTAAAACAAATCGAATGTTATTTACGCACTCATATCAACCGCGCGGTAACTACAACAGAGTTGGCTACTCATTTTGGTTGGAAGCAACGGCGATTTCATGATCTTTTCTACCACGCTTTTGGCGATACACCTCAACATTATCATATTCGTCTACGCCTAGATTATGCTCTTAAGTTGCTTTCTGATCCAAGCAATAAACTGATTGAAATAGCAGACAGCCTTGGTTATTCAGACCAGCAAGCCTTTACACATAGTTTTAGCGCTCGCTTTGGCATGGCACCTGGTCAATGGCGTGCGCACTTAAAAACGCCGATAAAATCGTAAAGAAGACTTTCTCGTTACCCCTCATCAAAAAATCATGTACGACAGCGACTTGCGTATAAGGTTTAGCATAAACTTAAAGGCAAACCTCGTTAAAACGATGGCAATATCGTTAAAATAGCCTGATAAGCTAACGTTTATATATTACGCATTAAGAAAGAAGTTATGTCTATTCAAATTATAGATAATGGTCATGCGGAGCTTGATCTTGAAAAAATCAAAGAGTTCATGGCTGATTCGCCCTGGCAATCAGGCATTGGCGAAGAAACGCTTAACAGAGCTATCCAACATTCTATTTGCTTTTCTGCAATCTCTGAGAATAAACATGTCGGCTTTGCACGAGTGGTCACAGATAAAGCTACCTTTGCCTGGATTGATGATGTGTATGTTGACTCGACATTTCGCAGACAAGGTATCGCGAAAAAATTGATCGAGGCTATCATCAATCATGCTCAACTTAATAGCGTAGCAAGCTGGTTTCTTTCTTCAAGTAATCCTGAAGCCCGCCGTGTATTTAATACATTTGGATTTGAGCCTTTAGCTGAAGAGCGATCCAAAAAATTGATGGCTCGACCAAAAATACAAAATGAATCATATCGTACCTAATAGAAGTAAAAGCTACACCATTGAGTTCTATCAAGTCATAGGATGCCCCACATAGCAACCCATTGAGTACACATAAATACCGCAAGTTGCTACAACGCCCAGAGAACCCAACAGCGCAACTTCTAAGGAGTAAATAAAATTTCAGTTGATATCAGCCTTAGTAAATTCCATAAAAATTTACAGTGGGAGTTAATGACGAGCACAAGCGATTGGGATGCTCTTGTTGCATTTGATCGCCAATGCTACCCCGTAGAGTGGTGTGTAGAAGCCCCCTGGTATCACAACGCTTATGCACAAGGCTATAGTAGTTGGATATTATTAAAAGAAGATAAAATCATCGGTAATTTTCAATTACGCGAGCATAGGCGCAATGTTCTTTATATAGCTGGCATTGCCGTTTTACCTCACTACCAACAACATGGATTAGGCAAACTAGTTCTAAACAAACTTATCGAATTATATGGCGCCACCGAACTTATTGCCCGCATTCATCAAGATAACGTGCGTGCTCAACGGCTTTTCAAAAGTGCAGGATTTGAATGGACGCATGAAGCATCTGACAAGCTAGGCAAGTGGAACTGGGTTCGGCGTTTACCTTCTATATCCTCAAAGATATTTCTGCCCATTTCCTCGAAAATGTAAAATTAGTACTATAGCAAGCCAACATTAATGTGACATAATATTAAGTATGACTTATTCACTA
>JAZKAR010000031.1:0-82309 GCA_040389065.1 Pseudomonadota bacterium
AATTGTTATAACAAATGTTAGATACGACATTGATTAAATGGTAAGTGCTAATTTAAAATTTCAATTACTTGTATTTTGAAACATAGGCGTGAAGATTAAAAATAATTGTATACCATTCATCACTACGCTTTTTAGCCGCTTTATATTTTTTGCATAATTTATTGATTTTACATGCTTGCCAAGGCCATATATGAGCTTTAAATTCTGCGATATCTATATCTTGGATAATGCCGTTAGATGTAGTTTTCGCTGCTTTTTCTAAGATTTCTATAAACCTGACTGCTGCTAAAGGTCTACTTGATGATATGTGGAACCATCTATTGATAAATACACAAATAATTGCACCTAACAAGCCGATGATGGCAACAGTAATTTTAGTATCGATGATTTAATCCTTTTCACTTTTTACTTGAATCATATCGGTTAATGATGTGATTGACATAAGCCTCCGGGGTTAAGTATTTTAAAAGATGGGAATAGGTTATAACGTTGGCATTAAGCGGCACCGAAGCGCAGCGTAGGGAATTTTGCAGCGGCGCCGCTGCAAAATGTCCGCTTGAATAACTTGTTAGCCACGGGGCGGCATCGAAACAAGCATTTCTAGAACGGATTCTGCATAGTTAACCCCACCATCGGAGGCTGGTTGTTTTTTTAATTCATCTAAAACGTAGGCAATAGCCACTGTGGCGCCTGGCTGAAATAGTTTTCGATCTGTTTTTTCATGTGTATAAATTGATTTGAGTAAAACTGAGCCATTTTCAAGCTTTAGTTTGAAGCTATTGGTTTGATCTCCCCATCTAGCATCTTGACCAGCGAAGACCATCTCTTGAATAACACCTGTAACTACTTTTACCATTAGTTTTCCTGAGTAAATATTTGCCCACCATTGTTCAGAACCAAAAAGACCATGTTGTCCTTTAAGACCGAGGAATGGTTTATTGATATTAAGCGTCAATTCTTGCGCGGCCTTTACGTGGCTAGGGTTTTTCTTAAGGTGTTCCGCCAAGTTATATACACGCTTCATTGGGTGTTGAAAGGATGTGAGATCAAAGTACATAATCATTGAATTTATAGTGGCTAACGTTGGCATTAAGCGGCACCGAAGCGCACGCGTAGGGAATTTTGCAGCGCCGCTGCAAAATGTCCGCTTGAATAACTTGTTATACAAAAACGGTTGAATTTCATGTGTAGAAGTAACTTGCAATATTGGGGGAAACAATGCCCCGATGCTTAAATTTAAGAAATACATTTTAAACCTTGAGCATTTGATATTTCGATCAGGTTAAGTTATTGAAATGTTTACTTGCCGTAAAGTTACTGTTAAATTTTATGATTAGAGAAAAGGGTTTTCATAAACAAATATTGTACCGTGAGAGATGAATAGCCCGCTAGTAATGTAGGTGTTAGCTTGAGATTTATGTTTGTAAAACCCACTCCCCATAATACCTAGTTCAATGATGTTACCGGGGATTGCGATTTTACTTAGATATTTAAGAGCTTCATGATATTGATTTTTATTAAATGTTCTTTTTCTAGTTAGACAACTATAAACACTACTATGGCATTCATAATTTAAAAGAAATGTTACTTTTTTAGCTTCGCTAAAGAGATTTAAATTAGGTGTAGGTAAAGGTTGAAAAATTAAAATTTTTTGCTCTTTATTGTAAGAGATTATTTTAATTTGAATGGAATCACCACCAGCGTAGACTAAGTTTGAAAATAATAAAGTAATAAAAAAAACAATTTTTTTCATGGCATGTAATGTTTAAGTTTAATAGGGTTAAGTAAATGAAATATTTGGATAGGCTGTATAACGTTGGCATTAAGCGGCACCGAAGCGTAGCGTAGGGAATTTTGCAGCGCCGCTGCAAAATGTCCGCTTGAATAACTTGTTAGAAATTTTTTTATTGACCAGATGGTTTTAATGCGAAACCAGCACAGATATGAACATGCGTGCCTTTACTTTTTTTATTTTGTTTGCCTGATACTTTGACCATTAATGTATGCGGTTTTTCTTCATTTAAGTTATTAATAACTAATGCTTTATAGTTAGATTCATGCATATCAATTGTACCAATGTGCAGATTATTAACATAAAAATCTGCAAAACCATCGTTATGGTCTCCATGTATTAAAAATGCTACAGCACTACTTGGTTTTTCAAACCTTGTGCTAGCTTCTAGCCCATCATGCATTAACCATAACATAGCATTTTCACCGCCAGTACATTTTATATCTCCAGAAGCTGGAGATACTATCCAGTCCGTGGCTTTGCCAGATATTTTTGTTTCGCTTCTCTCAAAAAGTGCTTTTTTACTCTCAATGATTTTATAACCATCGATATTTACATTATTAAAATTTTCATGGTTATATGACTCTAGATTAATCAATGAGAATTGATGCATTATTGTAGCCTTTTTAAAAGTTAATTATGATTTCTAACGTTAGAATTAACCGGCACCGTAGCGCTAGCGGAGGGAATTTTACCTGCGCCGCAGGTAAAATGTCCGGTTGAATGATTTGTTAGCTTTTTTCAGCAGCGCTTAACCTGATTAAATGTTTCATAAAAGAAGATGTAATTTCAATTAAGAAAATTATTTCTTCTTCATGTACTGCATCATTATGTTTAACATATGAATTTTGATATTTTCCATAATATTCAAATAGTTTTAAAAGCATATTTGTTAATTCAGGAGAGCCACCTTGTGTTTTGATGAATGCACCGATGTGAGCCTGTTGATTTTCTAAAGATTTTTGATTGCCGACGATTTCTTGTATTAGTTTTTCAAGTGCTAGACGCATGTCATCAAGAACATTACGATTGAAAAGCCCGTAAGCATGTTTTTGAAGTGCATTCTCATAAAGTCGAAGTGTTTCAGGATAGAAAGCCAACCAATGTTTTGTTTCTTCGATCAATTTTGGAGTTGCATTATCTTTTGTTGTCTCTTGATCAAGATGAGAAAATCGAGTAATTAGTTTTAGCTTTAAATCTGAAATGCCTTGAGGATTTTTTTGTAGAAGCGATGGATATTCACAAATAGACTTAATTATTTGAAATTGAACAGCAGGGGTAAATTTTATTATGTTTTCGAGAAGTGCAGTACGCTTATTTGGAGCCTCAAATGGGTAACGTGAATGAGGAAGATCAACATTATTTTGTACTGCATATACTGATGTGAGCTTAATAATTTCGTTACCACTTAGTCCATTGCTTGTGGCAGCTAAAATATCACAAGCATGATTCAGAAAAACAGGAGATATAGGATTCATAGATATATGCTTTTATAAGAGCTAACGTTAAATATACACCTAAAATTATAAACCTATAATTCTATCTTAAAAGTGCATAATAAAATTTTGATTTGCTACTAAGCTATTAAAAAAACAAATTTTTTTTATGGCTCGGCGTTTTTATACACCTAAATATAGCTCATTGAAAAAGTTTTATACACCTAAATTTGTTCATTTAAAGCGTTTTTTAAAGATGGCTTAGTGTTTGTAAAACGCCCATTCCTATCAAAAAAGGAAGCCATGGGTTACGTAAACGTAAAGCAATAGCGGCAGTGCATATCGCTGCAATAATTTTAGGGTTTCCGATTTGAAAGTGCCCGTGAATTAAAAAAATATCAGGTGAAATAATGGCTGCTAATGAGGCTGCTGGAGCAAAGCGCAAAGCATGTTTAATAGAAGCAGGCAAACTAATTTTTTCGCCTAATACAATAAAGCTGCTGCGTGGCAATATGGTAGCAAGCCCTAAAAGAAAAAAATTCCACCATAATAAAGAAGAGTCTATTGCCATTTTCACGCTTTCATTAAAATTTACGCATGTTCTTTTTCAATGAACCGCTCAAATAGAAAGCCAGCTAAAATTCCGACGCCTATTGCAGTAATCACTCCTAATTTAAACGGCATTTCTTTCAATAATATAGAGGCTAAACCACTCATGATAGCGGCAACAGCCATCGACTTTACTTTTGTCATGGGAATAAGCAACACAATTAATGCAATTGTAGCCATAAAATCGAGTGACCAAGTTTCAGGAATAGATTTTGCGCTCAGAACTCCTATACAGCCAAATATTTGCCATAATAGCCATGACCATAAAGATGGAACGATATAGTAGCCTAATCGCCAAGAAAGCTTTTCTTCGGTAAGCATTTTAGGAGTGCAGGTGGCAAATACTCCATCGCCAAGTAAATAGCCTGAAAACCAGCGTATAAGAACATTGCTTCCTCTAAAGCCTGGTGCAATAGCAGCGCTAAAAATCAAAAATCGTAAATTTAGAACTAGAGCAGTGAGTACAATAAGCCAAGTTGGTGCTCCTGATTTTAATAACGGAAGGGTAGCTAATTGAGCTGTACCAGCATAAACAATCGTATTCATACCCAGAGCCTGGAAAAAACTAAGTCCATTACTTGTCATGGTCATGCCTGTTACTAGCGCCCAAGGAATAAGCCCTATTGAAACAGGTAAAAATGCGTGAAAACCTTCTTTACCACCCGTCCAAAATGCATTATTCATGAGAGTACTCTAAGGTAAATTGATAGAGAAGCTTAATGTTTCAATACTATAAGTATGCTAGTAACTTAATGCGAGCAACCAATTCATTCGTAAGTTTTAATTTTTAACTGAAGCTATCATCATAGCGGCGGTTAGCTAAAAAAACGATATGTGTTTCTTAAAAACATTAGCTGATAAATAGAGTTACCACGCTATGGTTAGCAATTAAAGCTCAATAAACTATTATAAGTTATAAAATAATATCAAGTTATACGAGAATAACAAAAAAGGATTAGTAGGTAGCTAAATAGCCTAAACAAATACATCGGCTATTAGAGTATTTTTAAAAAACGTTATGAATCAAATGTTTGATTTTTGAAGTAAATTTTTGCGAAGCGAAATCAGTAAATGGAGCGCTTACCAGATTTTCTTAAATTAACGTCTTAGCGCGACTGCTATCAAAACTGTTAGTTTGAAAGATACTTTTGAAGTTTACTTAACGTTAAGATGCTTAGCAAAAGTGTTATGTATGTACTCTAGTAAGCATATATAGTGTTTTTTTTAAATTTTAGATAGTAGTATTGTAAATAAAATAATTCTTCAGAAATATATTTAATACGATAAAACTCCTATATTTATCTGTTAAAGTTTTGTTACACCATTAGTAGCAGTCCTACTATCTTTTAGGTTTCATTAAAGCTTATTATTTAAGACTACTTAATCGTTTTAGAAAAATTTTTTTAATGAAATATTAAAAGCATTAATATTTAGTAATCGTGGTTATAAAATATTCTTTCTTTATTACCTTCTAATATTAAATAGAGAAATATATGCCTACACGTTCATCGGGAATTCATGAGTTTGAAATTTATCTTCCTCCACACAGTCTTAGAAAACGAGTAGGTACTCGTAAAAATATTTCTAAAAAAAATGCTCACGATGCGAATGAAAAGCAAAAAAGTGATGATGGTAAATCAAGTTATAAAAAAAATGAAATTTCTTCAGATAACATAAATACCACTGAAAATAAAACTACCCAAAGCGATAATCAAACGAGTGATGAAAAAAATAATTTAACATCTTACACTAAGGATGAGAAAAAAAATAAGCAGGGCGAAGATAATACCAATGAAAGTACAGAAGAAAAACAAAAAGACGAAAATAATAAAGAAATTGTTTCTAATCAGAAAAGTTCTTCAAAGGATAATGAAAAGGAGGTTGAATTTAAACCTAGAGATTATCTTAAAGTATTGAAGCCTGAAAACAATGATGAGGATAAAAATACAAATAAAATATCAGAACAAAAGAAACAATATAGTCAACAGAACAATGAAGATGAAAAGAAAAAAAAGCAAGAAATACCATTTTATAACAAAGATAATATTAATTCGCCGAATAATAAGAGCACTAAATCTTCAGCAGGGGTTGAGCCTAAATCATTGAGCTTTGCACTCTTGCTTTTATGGGTTTCTTTATTTATAGATGTAATAATTATTATAATGGAGCCTACAATTAGTACTCCATCATCAGCAATAGCTTCTTCTTCAACCACCCTCACAAGTTTAATGCTTTTTTTAAATGGTTTTTTACTTTTACAAATTGCTTATCATAAGAATTGGGCGAGATTATTTTTCTTTATTATCTCATGCATTGAGCTTTTTCCAAAATTTTCTAATGTATTTGTTGCGCCCTCTAAAATGAATGTATCAATTTTATTAACAATTGGAATGATAGTGCTAAGAATATATGGGTTGCATCTTATTTTTACTGAGCCAAGAAATAAATGCTTTAAAAGAGAAAGGAAAACAGAGGGCTATATAAATGCATAGCTAAGTGCTTTATACTTACTTCGCGCCTTGCATTTTAGGGTTATGCCTAATTCCATTTCTTGACATTTTATTTTGAAATATTTCTCCTTTCTTCAGCAAAAAAGTGAGAGATAAACTTGAGATAAAAGAACATGAATACCACAACATATTTTTAACACCTATTTAATAATCATTTACTTGTTATTATTTACTTATATTCTATAGGGAACTATGCAACATGCAGATCAAATTTAGCGTCTATAAATAAGACATTTTATGTCATTTGCCTTTATCATATGTTACTCCCATCGTTTATAGTTTTGATCAACTTATTTTAAACGTATTGGTTAATTTATTGTTAGGTAAAAAAATGAAGATCATCTGTAATGTATTGAGTTTTGTATTTATATTTACATGTACAACTGCTATCTCTGCTGATAGTGTGACTGGTTCTAGAAATGTTTCAGATATTTTAGAAAGTTTAAGAGCACAATCATCACCGGTCTCTTATGCTGCTATTAAACCTGGAGGAGATAGAATGATAAATTATGCTTCTCCGTTTGCTACATGGTCATTTGTAACTAGAGATCATTATGCTTATCCTTCAGTTGTTAGAAGAGAGTTAAAACAAAAGTCTAGTGGCGAAACATACGTTGAACTAACAACCGTATGTCAGGCAGCACAAACGCAGTGTGATAGGCTTACTGCTGAGTTAAATTGAAAAAGCCAATGTGATGAATGCTTAGAGGCAATGGAAAAACTACTTATCCTTACGATAAGATATTGAAGTTTAGTTTTTATTTAGTAAATTCAAGCTATGCTGCAAGATGATAGCGCGATAGCAAAAAACTCTATAAGAGTGAATATGCGTGGGTTCTACAGCTAATAAAAGTCAATGAATATATATAAAACTAGATTTATTGTATTTATTGAAATGGCAGCGGTATCGAGTAGCATACCGCTGCTTTTCCAAGCACGATAGCTAACTTGAGGAGTATAAAAAATCCTCAAGTGTTAAAGCTTCCTATAGTAATGAGCATTGATGATGTGGATGCAAAAAGAAATTAAGCTACTACCTAAAATACGTGGTTTTCATCTGGTCACTAATGAAATATTACAGTTTTTTCCAGGTATACGAAATATTCAAGTTGGCTTAATGCATGTGTTCATTAAGCATACCTCAGCATCTTTAACGATTAATGAAAATGCTGATGCTTCAGTACGGCAAGATTTTGAAAATTATTTCAATCAGGCCGTGCCAGAAAAAGAGCGTTATTACACGCATAACGATGAAGGGGCAGATGATCTGCCTGCACATCTTAAAACAAGTCTATTAGGATGCAGTTTAACAATACCCCTTACAGATGGGCAGCTTAATCTGGGGGAATGGCAAGGAATTTATTTATGCGAGCATCGAAATGAGGGAGGAAGCCGACGCGTTGTAGTAACGATACAAGGGCAACAGTCAGAGTAGCCATTATCACTATTGTAGTACTGTTTAAACATCGTTTGAGAAGTATAAACGATGTGAATTCACTAAAAAAATAGCTACGTACTGCTTCTGATACATAGCCTTGTTTCTATGCTAAAAAACGATGTCTTTAAAATTGAGGTTTTTGTAAAAAAATTTTTATTTTAAGCATAGTTATGATAGCCGTTACTATCTTTAGTTATGAAAAATCGCCTTTTTTTATAAAAATTTTTCTGCCTAGGGCTATGCCTGAATGACTAAAATAGGAATGAATAAATGGAGACTCGTAAAAAAGGTACATCTGGAAATGAATCCATTCCTGGAATAGCGAAATCACTGCAAGTTTTATCAAAAAAAGCAGTCGCACAGTATACGCCTCTTGTTAAAGCAGTTATCCAGGCTCAATCTGAAGACCAATCGTATATTGAACGTCTTTTTGATGGAATGCTAGATTTTTGTTTTGATGAAGACATGCTTCAAACCTATAAAAAACTATGCCGCTATTACTTGCCTATTAATCCTATTGTAACTGCCACTCACATATCGCTCTATCGTAGTATGTGGGAGCCTGAAGGAAGCAACAAACATAATGATAAGGCATTTACAGAGCCTTTTAATGCATAAAAAGCCCTGAACGACGTGTAGCTTTTACTCTATTCGAGCAGCGCTCTACCTTTATGCTTGTGGAAGGCATCAATCATTGTTTTCCGTTTAAGGAAAGCGATAAAGCATCATCATAAATTTTAGAATGCTAAATGATGCTTTTATGTTTGAAATAATTTTGCGCTGAGGCTAGCTAGCTCACTTTCGATGTTTATATTTTTACAAAACTAAGATAAAGTGCGGGCCTTTCTATAGACACAAGTAAAGGTCTAGAAAATATATAAAAGTTTCCAAGCAATAGGGAAAATTAAATATCGTTCACTATCATTTATTAGCGGAAAAATAAAATATTCTAGCCTTTATGCCGCCTTATACCTGCCAGCTATCTCTTTTTAATCATATAGTTTTCTATACTATTTTATATGCAGCGACGTGAAAGCAGCAGTTTTGGTAGGGAAGGTTTTGGCTGAACAAAAATATTCAGCATGAATACCAATAACAAGGTGGCAATAAAATTGCTGCTTTATAGATTAAGGCTTACAAGAGGCTCTTACTAAAAATAATTTATTTTAAACATATGATTACATGAAAAAAATACTTTTAAGTTAAATATTCGATTAAATGATAGCAACAAAGTAGCTTGAATATCAAAAATTTTAATGCAAGTATGCGCTTCAAAAAACTTTAAATGCCTTTAGCAGTAACGCCTAAGGGGTAACTTTTTAAAAAGAAAAATTTGCAACATAAATCTCTTAATGAAAAAAATTTATTAAGAAATAACTTGCGCTTGTGGTCATCATAGTGGATATTTGAGTTGTGACCACTTTGACCATTTTAACCATTTTGACCAACTCGACTTGAGGGGCAATGGTTAGTTTAATTCTAGGTAAAAAAAATGAAGATCTTCTGCACCCTGTTAGCTTTTGCACTTACCTTAGCCAACACAAACGTATTAGCAAGTGATGCTACACCGCTTGAGACTACACGTTTTAAGACTGTTTCAGATGCTCTAGTTGTCTTGCAGAGTCGTTCTGATGTTTCCTATAAAGCCGCAAGACCTGGGGGCATGGTAATGGCAAATTATTCCGCTCCTTTTTCTACATGGTCGTTTGTACCCAAAGAGCATTACGCTTACCCTGCCGTAGTAAAAAGAGAGGTTAAGCAGCGAGATAGTGGGGAAATGTATATTGAAGTATCAGCGCTTTGCCAAGCTGAAAAATTAAGATGTGAAAAACTGATGGATGAGTTTGAATTAGAGCAACAATAAATTCAAATATTTATTCACAATGTAAATAAAAAATGTAATTAATTATAAGTTAAAAAAAGTGGAAACTTGTTATAGTCAAATTAGCTAAGGGTTAAGGCTATTATTAGTATTAAAAAAAGTCTAATCAGGCTTGCCCAGCCTGAAAACCCCCTCAGCGTTAAGTAATGCAGAGGGGGGTTTATTCTCAAAAAGAAGGTGTTAAAAATTTTAGCCCTAGCTTAACCAAAATGATTATTTTTTATTATCAAGCGCAGCTTGTTTATCGTTATGTATGGGTCTATTTTTCATCGACCCAAAAGTATGCGCATAGACCCAAGTAAATTCTGCTCCCACTAAAAAAATTTGCGCTGAATAATATACCCAAACCAACACAACGATAACTGATCCAGCGGCGCCAAAACCATTGGCAACACCAGCCTTACCAATATAAACACTGATAAAAAATTGACCAATCGTAAATAGTAAAGCGGTTACAATTGCTCCTACCCCCACATCTTGCCAACCTACTTTAACGCGAGGCATGATTTTATAAATGAGGGCAAACACTGCTGTGGTTAATATAAAGCCGATGATGGCATTTACTGCCTGAACAAGTATTTCCCATTTACCAAAAAAGCCTCCCCACCATTTACCCAGTGCAGAAACGGCAGCACCCATGACAAGCGATACAATTAATAAAAAGGCAATGCCTAGAATCATGCCAAATGACAATAAACGTGTTTTGATTAATTGCCATAAGCCGCTATTAGATCTTGCCGGCGCTCGCCATATACGATCAAGAGCATCTTGAAGCTCACCAAAAACAGTGGTCGCACCAATCATCAGCATCACGGCTCCAATAATCGTGCCTGTGATGCCGCTGCTAGGTTGGCTAAAACTCGCTAGAATGCCTTGAATATCTTTAGCAGTTTGTTTTCCCATGAGGCCTTGCAACTGACCAAAAACTTCCCCTCGTACCGCGTCATCTCCAAAAATTAAACCTGCGACTGAAATAACAATAAGTAGTAAAGGCGCTAGTGAGAAAATCGTATAGTAAGACAGCGCAGCACCCATGCTAGGCGCATAATCATCAACCCATGAAGATATAGCAGCTTTAATAAGTTGCCACCATTTAAACACCCAGCTTTCGTTGAGTAATAGTTTAGAAGGGGGCTGCATTCTTAAAGCAGATTCAGATGAAGTCGTGGGATGAGTTTTCATGGTATGTAATTTCTCTCTGTTTATAACTTTGTTAAAGGAGGGTTACAAATTTTGAGCTAACTATATTTAACTAAAAGATAAAATTCATTAAACTAATAAAGTTATAAATATAGAAGTTACGCAGTTGGTTTCTATCGAGGCATGGGATGCCCCGCATAGCACCGCAGACAGTACAAGCAGTACGGCAAGTTGCTACAACGCGGGGCGTCCCACGCCGAGAAAACCCAACTACATAACTTCTAAAATAATAAAAAGTGAAGAAAAAATAACTAATCGCCTAAGTGCCTGCTTAAAGTAGAGTAATTCTTTATCTGACCCATCATTTTAAATTTATCTAAAATTTTGAGAAGATTGTCATATCTTCTATAAAAAAATTACATAATTACCAATTTTACCAAATTTGTTGAAGTTTTGCGTAAAATCAGTAATAATAGTTAAGTTAGCTATTATTAGCGGATAAATATAAATTTAATTTGTCATGCAAATAATGCACTAATACTTGTTATACATAGAGGTAGTATCGCTTTGCTGTTTTTATGGTTTTTATAATAAGTGCGCAAGGTAAAATTAGCTATCATGCTTTGTATAATAATGATATGAGTACTGGTCATTCATCAATCGATCATTGCGAATTCCACTTAGAAATATTCCAAGGAGATAAGTATGATTAATACCAATGAAATTAAACCCGAGATGCCAGTTGTATGTTCCCAAGGCGGCAAATTCGCAACCGTTGATCATATAGAGGGAGCAAATTCTATTAAATTAAAAAAAGATGAATCAGGTCAACATCATTATATTCCGTTAAGCTGGGTAAGCTCAGTAGAAAATGGAACAGTTAAGGTAGATCGCCCTGGTAAAGAGGCAATGAAGGCTTGGTCCAATACGCCAACTACTGCTTAATAATATTGCAGCCTGATAAATAAAGCATTCAGGGATAGTAATAATATTAATGAATCTAAGGGGTGCAATGCCCCTTAGATGTTATGTAGCTAATAAGATATAAAAATAATGATTAAAATTTAACCAAGTGCTTTTTCAATATCTGCTACCAATGTTTCAGGTGTTGTTTGTGGTGCATAACGCGCGATTACTTCGCCTTCTTTTCCAATCAAAAATTTTGCAAAATTCCATTTAATATCGGCGATACCTTCTGCATCTGCCTTGGCAGATTTAAGCAATGCATATAGAGGATGAGTATGTGGCCCATTTACTTCAATTTTTTCAAATAGCGGGAAGCTAACATCAAATTTTGTGCTGCAAAATTCAGCGATTTCTTCTGCGTTGCCTGGCTCTTGGGCACCAAACTGATTGCAAGGAAAACCAAGTACGGTGAATCCTTTTTCAGCATATTTACGTTGTAAAGCCTCAAGCCCAGCATATTGGAGAGTAAGCCCGCATGCACTAGCAGTATTTACAATCAATAAGACCTTGCCTGCATATTCTTGCAGGGATACCGGTTGACCATTGAGGCGATTGACGCTGATATCATAAATACGGCTGACCATTGAGATGTCCTTATAAAGTTGAGCGTTTAGTATTACAAGTTACGCAGTTGGTTTCTATCAAGGCCATAGCAACGCAGACAGCACAAACAGTACTGCAAGTTGCTGGGCGTCTCACGTAGAAAGAACCAACTGCGTAATTTCTAAGTATAAAACTTTAATAGATGCATAGTAGGAAAGGGTTTTGTTTTTGAGATGCTTAAAATGATTTATTTCATGAAATTATCTATTTTTTTTTAGTGTTGAATCATTATTAATGATTGATAAAAAACATAATTTTAAATGAATAAATTTTATTATACCTATTTAAAAAGAACACTAAAATGAAATGAAATGCTCTAAAAACGTTTCTATTTTAGAGTGCAATTACTATAATAGGATAATTAAAAAGTTTTCATAAGCGTATATTTATTTTTAATATCAAAATGTTACTGTTGATTTTCTATCGAGAATAATTAGTGATAAATTTATTTATTTCAGGATGCCACGTTAATGAAAAAAATAGAAATTCAACCCCTGTCACCTGCTATTGGTGCAATGATCAATCATGTTGACCTTCTTGATGCTAGCCAATTTGAGGAGCTTAAAGAACCGTTAATGAATGCATTGCATGAACATCATGTTTTATTCTTTGAAAACCAGCCTTTGTCACCTGAGCAGTTGCGTGATTTAGCTGCTGTTTTTGGAGATTTGCATATTCATCCTATTTATCCTACCGCTGAGGGTGTGCCTGAAATCATTGTGCTTGATACCAATGATAATAATCCTCCAGATAGTGATACATGGCATACCGATGTTACTTTTATTCAAACACCTCCAATGGGGTCTATTTTATCAGCCAGATTATTACCTCCTACAGGGGGCGATACGCTTTGGGCGAGTTGTATTGCTGCCTATGAAGCGCTTTCAGAATCTTTTCAGCGATTTCTTGATCCATTAACAGCAGAGCATGATTTATTAAAAGCATTTACAGCTGAGCGGTACGGGAAAACACCAGAAGAGTATAAAAAATGGGAAGAGGCGCGCAATAAAAATAAAACGGTTGTGCATCCGGTTATACGCACTCATCCTGTGTCGGGGCGTAAAGGAATATTTGTAAACGAAAGTTTTACAACACGTATCATAGAGTTATCTCCCAAAGAAGGCGCTGCTATTCTAAGTTATTTATTTGAATTGATAGCAAAACCTGAGTTTACAGTTCGATGGAAATGGAAGCAGTTTGATCTGGCTTTTTGGGATAATCGATTAACGCAGCATTATGCCTGTGCAAATTATCTTCCTCATCGCCGTATTATGCATCGCGCTACTATTTTGGGTGATGTTCCCTTTCATTGATCCTTGATTGATCCTTAACTGATCCCAAAGAAAGAATCTACTATGGCCCATTTTCCTCCACAGAAGCTTTATATTAGTGGCCGGTATGTAGAGAGTAGCAACCAAACTACCTTTCCAACATTTAATCCAGCAAATGGAGACCTGTTAGCTGAGGTTCATCGTGCACAGCATGAAGATGTTGAACTGGCTGTTGCCAGCGCGATACAAGGCCAGCAAGAGTGGGCCGCCATGACGGCAATGCAACGTTCACGAATTTTACGGCGGGCAGTAGATATTTTACGCGAGCGTAATGATGCGTTGGCATGGCTTGAAACGCTTGATACTGGTAAACCGCTGGCTGAAACCAGAGTGGTTGATGTTTTAACCGGTGCTGATGTACTTGAATATTATGCTGGTTTGATTCCCTCCATTGAAGGCCAGCAAATTCCTTTACGCGAAACTTCCTTTATCTATACTCGGCGTGAGCCGTTAGGCGTTGTTGCGGGTATTGGTGCGTGGAATTATCCTCTGCAAATTGCGTTATGGAAATCTGCTCCTGCCTTGGCAGCAGGCAATGCGATGATTTTTAAGCCGAGTGAATTTACTCCGCTTAGCGCATTAAAGTTAGCAGAAATCTATAGCGAGGCAGGTGTGCCTGATGGGGTCTTCAATGTACTCAATGGCCCTGGTAATGAAGTGGGCCAATGGCTAACAGAACATTCTCTTATTGAAAAAGTTTCTTTTACAGGAGGTACGCTTACCGGTAAGAAAGTCATGGCAGCCGCATCTAGCTCATCGCTTAAAGAGGTGACCATGGAATTAGGCGGTAAATCGCCGCTGATTATTTTTGAAGATGCTTCCTTAGATCGTGCAGCTGATATAGCTGTAATGGCTAACTTTTTTAGTTCTGGTCAAGTGTGCACTAACGGCACACGTGTTTTTATTCCACGTGCATTAAAAGCAGCCTTTGAAGCCAAAGTAGTAGAGCGTGTTAAGCGCATTCGGCTGGGGAGTCCGCTTGATATTAACACTAACTTTGGCCCTCTGATTAGCCATCAGCATCTTGATAAGGTGATGGCGTACATTGAATCTGGTCTAAAAGAAGGCGCACGGCTATTGTGCGGCGGAGAACGCGTGGTTCACGGTGCGTATGCAACAGGCAACTATGTTGCGCCGACGGTGTTTACTGATTGTACCGATAGGATGACGATTACACGTGAAGAAATTTTCGGGCCAGTGATGAGCATTTTGACATTTGATGATGAAGAAGAGGTGATTCACCGGGCGAACGATACCTCTTATGGATTAGCCGCAGGTATTGTTACTGAAAATTTGGCACGAGCACACCGTGTGGTTCACCGCTTGGCAGCTGGAATTTGTTGGGTGAATACGTGGGGTGAGTCACCCCCGGAAATGCCAGTAGGTGGTTATAAGCAATCCGGGGTAGGTCGAGAAAATGGGTTAATGACGCTATCAAGCTATACGCGTATTAAATCAATTCAGGTAGAGCTAGGTGACTACAGTTCAGTTTTTTAAACGTTCAACCCTCTTTATATAAGGGTAACAAATACGGTAAAGAGTATTTGAAGTAGTTTAAATCCTAATACTATAAATAGTACGACTAACATTTTTTCCATTTTATTTGCCTAATTGAAAATAAAAAACGATTGATTAATGTTTCAGCATGCAAAATATTAATTTCATTGATTTTTAATTCAACTTCTTATGGAAGGATTTAATTGGAAAAATTTTTTCCAAACATTGCCGAAAGTTTATGACTTTCATTGCTCAAGATTTTGATAGAAAATCGTTGTGGGAGCGATACTATCAAAGGAATTATACGAAGTCAAACGAAATTTGGATGTAATATAATTACACATTTTAAGGTGGGATTTAATGTATGTTTTTATTGTAAAAAGTAATTTTATAATAGGGATGTTTTTTTATACATTAATGTTATTTTCACTATGTAAGGGATGAGTATGAGCGAAGTGGTATGGAAATATCCCCCTATAGAACCTTATCATACTGGTTGGTTAACGGTTTCCACTGAGCCATTTCATAGCCTGTACTGGGAAGAGTATGGCAATCGCGAAGGTGAACCTATACTCTTTCTTCACGGAGGGCCAGGTGGGGGAACCGCTCCTTATATGGCACGTGTGTTTGACCCCGCACGTTACCGTATTATTTTATTTGACCAACGCGGGTGCGGTAAAAGTATACCAAGTGCAGCAGAGGGTGATGCAACCGCTGCCTTGGCTGCAAATACGACTTCTGATTTAGTTAACGATATTGTTAAGCTTCGTGAAGCCTTAACACTTACGAGTAAGATGCATGTTTTTGGCGGTAGTTGGGGTAGTACATTGGCGTTGGCTTATGCCATTGAGCATGCTGAAACTGTACAGACACTGGTGTTGCGAGGAATTTTTTTGTGCCGCAAAAAAGATATTGATTACTTTTATCAAGGCAATGCCAGCCTCTATGATCAACAGCCCACTGTTTCTGATATACCTGGAGCGTATTTATTTTATCCCGAAACATGGAAGCAATTTGTAGAGATCATTCCTGCTGAAGAGCGCGGCGATATGATTAAAGCCTATGCTAAAATTTTTTCATCTACTCCTCAAACTGAGGCTGAGTATCAATATTTACTTGCTGCCGCAACTGCTTGGTCGGTATGGGAGGGCGTCACAAGTTTTCTTGAATGTGATGAACAAAAGGTGAAACGTTTTGCTGATCCTGAATTTGCTAAAGCATTTGCACGCATAGAAAATCATTATTTTATGAATGGAGCCTTTTTAGGCGGCAGCGGCGAAGAGTGTAGAAACCAAAATTATTTATTAGAGAATATAGAACAGATTAAAAATATTCCTATTCATATCGTACATGGGCGTTATGATCAGGTTTGCCCTTTATTTCAGGCGGAAGAATTGGTGGCTGCATTGAAAAAAGTAAATGCACGAACGATAGATTACCGAATTACGCTAGCGGGTCACAGCCTGTTAGAGCATGGGAACTGTAAGGCATTAACAGACATTATGGATCATTTACCGTTAGTGCAGTAATTCGGTGGTTCGGTAATGTGGTGGTAGCCAGCAGTTTTAAAACGACATTCTAATCGAGCCATCTTCTCCAATTAATTGTTCAGCAATATTTTGCTCATTCAGTACAACATGAATATAGCCATTTAAAACCCGCTCTGGGTAATTAGGGTCGTTGGCTGATTGTGTTTCATACCATGAAACATTGGGTTTGCCTTGTAGTATTGAAGCGTTCCCGTAGGGAATAGCGCCATGACCAATACAGCGACCATGAAATACACCGCGAGGTGTATAGCTAATGCCGTTATGCAGATGGCCCCAATACCAGTAATCAGGAATCTGCCCCAGTGCTTTAACCACTTCATCATAAAGAGGGGTGCTTTGGCTTCCATCGATGTTATATGCTTCATGGTGCGATAAAACGATAATTTTTTTGTTATCTTTTGGTAGCGTTTTTAACCAGTTTAGTTGTTGTTGCCCGAGGTTTCCTTTCATATATAAATCGAAAGGCCCAGAGGTATAGGCGCTATCTAGCCCAATCACACACCAATAATCATTGTATAACGAAAAATAACTGGTATTGTTTTGTAGAGGAAAGCGAAGTTTCAATTCATTAAAATAGCCATCAGCGCCATTATACATTTCATGATTTGAATTCAACGTAAACTGACCGCTTTTGCCTTGAGGCCAGTTTGTGAAATCATTTTGTTCATCTGAACCGATGCCAGCGTAATACACATCGCCTAAGTGAATCGTATAGTCTGCATTGGCTTTACGCATTTGTGCAGCAACAGCGTCAGCAATGGAGCCTCCTGTTCCCCAGTCACCGCAGATGGCGAGCGTCACCGTATTATCCATTTTGATATTCGCAGGCGTGGTGCCAAATGCAGCGAGTGAGTTGAGATGTTCAATCCATTGTACTAATGCTTCACCCCATAATGGATCAAGCAGCTCCCATTTACGGCAACCTAACAGCGTGCCGTCTTCCATTACCTTGGTACTAAAAAGCTTAGGGTCACGAGGTAAAGGGTTATCGCCTGCCTGCCCCAATAGTGATAATCCATGAGAAAGTTCCCACGGAATATTTGTAGCGGGTGTTTGCCCTGAGTGAATTGCTGCCTGTGCCTGTTGATGGGCTTGAGTAAGAATATTGATAATAGTGGCTTGTTGAGAAGGGTCTTGTTGACCAAGCGCAGTTGTTAATCTGTTTTTCCAACTTGATAATTTTGTTTCAAGATCAACAAAAAAATTCATCATTTATATCCTTAGAAATTATGCAGTTGAACTCTCTTCGTATGTTGGCAATCATGTTGTACATGCATGCTGTTTGACTATGCTATTTACTGAGCATGTCTTGATTTGAATCCAATTGCGTAATTTTTAATCCTGATAGTAAATGCCAACATGAGCGTTCGAGTTATTTTTTGTGGTGTTCTAATGCTGAGAGGTGATATAAAAAGAGGTATGAATATTAGGTGTTCAAGAAGATTAATTAGTGCAGCCACAATCTACCATAGAGCGAAATAAAAAAATAAAAACGAATCAAAAAATAAAAGTAAAAGTTGTTTAAAAGCAATAATGTTTTAATCGATGTTTAAAACAAATTTGGGTAGTGAGAGTATGTAACTCACTGAGTAGTAAAGATTAAAACAACATTAGTTTAAAATGCCATAAAAAAATACAATATTGTTTAAAGTTTTATAAGAATGAAGTCGATAACGACGATGTAATCTGCTGATGTGTTTAAGTGCTCTTTGAAGCGTCAATATTAAGCCTCAAAATTAGGTTTCTAATGAGAGCCAAAATAAAAGAAATAAAAAAGTTCAGCAGCGTGGAGTCTTGCAAGATAAGACTTTGCTTTGCTGCTTATGCTATTTATAGACGAAAGCGGACGGCATGCTCGATAGCGCACTATCGTTTCTGGCTAATGAATTAAATGGTTACATCAAACAACGTACAGGCGCTCTACTTAATATAGTAGAGGTAGGCGCTATTGCTGATGATCAGGGCAAATGGGCTATTGCTGAAGGGCAGCTTCGCCTGGCGCTGATTAATATTGAAGAAGAGCGAACATTAAAATCACAATTACCTGAGCGTGCGTATATTGAAGGCCAGTACGTTATGCTTCAGCCAAATCTTAAGCTTAATTTAGTGATTATGTGCGCAGCACGTCTTAAAAATTATTCTGACTCGTTGCGTTATCTCTCTTATATTTTAATGTTCTTTCAATCGCACCCTTCGTTTGCTTCTTCTGAGTATCCTGGTCTCGATTCACGTATTGAAAAATTGAATGTTGAGATGATGCCTTCGGGCACTGAACAATTAAATCAAATGTGGGCATATATCGGCACCAAATATTTACCTTCGGTGGTGTATCGTATTCGACTGATTGCTCTGCAAGATAATGAGGCAATGGGTATTGGTCAGCCAATCACTAGTGTAAACACCGTGGTGCATAGCTTATGAGCCTCACATTTCTTCCCCTTCTTACACTTGGTATTGATCATCCTTACTACCTTAAGGGGTGCCGTGATTTTACGGTGGTGATACCTGAAGCAACGCGTGAACTACTGCGTGGCGGCAGATTGCTGACCCGTGAAATAGATGGAAAATTGCTGGTTGTGTATGAAACAGATGATGAAGGTGTACCCCGGGTAAGTTTAGCTGGGCAAACCTTAATGTTTGGCCTTCGGCTTACGAACCCATATTTTGGGAATGTGACAAACCCTGTTTTAAGTAATGCCGCATCAGCATTAACACCGTTTTATGCGAACACCACCACGCCTTCTGCTTTAGATCCTGTGAAAGGGGTGCTTCGTGCATCACAGGTTTTTGACTATACGCCCAGCGAATCATCACGCCCTGTGAGTTTGAAGGTAACAGACGCTGCGGCTAATACTGTATTGACGCAAAACCTGTTAGCGTCTGAACCACAGACATCGTTAGATTTGCGTGCCTTACCGCGTGGTCTTTATACGCTTACCGAACACTATGAAGGTGGCCTTCAACACAGCCAATCTTTTTGCCTAGAGCCTGAACTTTATGCCTCAACGATTTGGGGTGTACTAGCGATTACGATTAATGCTGCTTTTTATAGCACTCCACCTGTGTTAACGATACCGTTTAGCAGCCGACAAGAGGCGCTCAAATATTATGTGGTTGCTAAAAACTATACGTCTACTGAATTTGAACAGCTGACGATTAGCGATGGCGGCTTTAATGACGATGCCCGACCGGAATTAAAGTTTGACAAAATTATACCGGCTGTTTTTTCAGCTTCCGATTTATCTCCTTCTTTGTTGGGAGATAGTAGTACCCGTGTTGTCCTATTTAAGTCTCAAACGCCGATTACACGGTCAGAAAAAGCACTACGAAAAATTCATTTACAGCGCAATGGTGACACTGTGATCGAACACCTGTCTCAACCAGGGGCAGATCAACCTCAGGCGCAACTTATTATCCACCTGTCGAAACCCTAGAGGACCACGCTCATGACAACGTATCGAACCCCGGATGTGTACATCGAGGAAATCTCGGTGTTTCCACCGTCCATTGCGGAAGTGGAGACTGCCATTCCCGCCTTTATCGGCTACACCGGAAAAGCGACACGCGTGGTCGCTGACGATTTATTAAATATCGCAACGCCGATTAAGTCCTTACTTGAGTTTGAAACGCTGTTTGGCTTCGGGCCAGAAGTCAATGTTACCGAAGTGGTCATTGATGAAGCCAATCAATTTGTGCGTAGTACACTAAGTAACACCTATTATTTGTATGACAGCCTGCGGTTATTTTTTGATAACGGCGGCGGTAAAGCCTATGTGGTTTCTGTAGGCACCTACGGTACTAGCATTGATCGCGATGATTTAAAGGGCGGTGTTGATGCAGTAACCAAAGTTGATGAACCTACCATTTTATTGTTCCCTGATGCTGCAACGTTGGGGGCTGATGATTTAGCGGCGGTGCAACAACGTGCGCTTCAGCAATGCGGAAACTTAAAAGACCGCGTGACGGTGCTTGATACCCGTAACGATGATGCGTTAGGGGTAAGCTTTCGCAATAAGATTGGTATTAATAATCTTAAATATGGTGCTGCCTATAGCCCGTGGCTGAAGGTGAATTACAGCAAAAATATTGGCTATGCCGATGTTAAATCGGTTATTTCAAAAGGCGGGGCATTAGTTACCTTGCAAAGCCTGACCTCAGATGCAGGGTTATTAGGCTTATTGAATAATCTTGATAATGTGGATGCAGATGTTAAGGACATTAACACGCGGGTGACCACTACCGTAGGAAACGGAAAAACCGTCGCTAGCCGTTTCGGTGAGTTGGTAACTGCCTACCAAAGCGGAAAAACAGGAGCGACTCTTCAAGACTTGTTTGGTTATATTTATGGCTTAGCAAAACTGGTTGATGGCTTTGTAAAATCAGGCAGCGATCTTAAAAATACCGCCTTAAAGGGTGACATCGCTTCGGTTATTGGTACTACACTGAAGCCTGTATATAGCTCGCTGATTGCTTTAGAAAAAGAAGTCGATGGCGAACTTTCAGCCCCCGGTGTTTATACACCGCAGTGGGATCAAGGCACAGTACCCAGCGCAACGCAATGGGGCGATATTTTTGGTGCAGGGTCGCCAGCAGCTTCAACCACAGGGGTTCCTGCTTCAGCCGATACCGATGTGAAAGTGTTAGATATAGGTTTTGCGGCACTTAGTAAAGTGTATACCGTGATTGCCAGCGCAATAAACGGTATCGTTACCGGTGCAAAGAGCTATAGCACCAATTATGAGCAAAACCTTCTCGATAATTTTAGTGTCTTCGCCAATATTGTTAAGGGTATTAATAATACGATGACCGCTGTACCGCCAAGCGGTGCCATTGCAGGGGTTTTTGCTTCGGTAGATAACCAGCGCGGCGTATGGAAAGCACCTGCTAACGTTAGCCTAAACAGTGTGATTGAGCCTACTTACTATTTTGATAGTAACGAAACCGATGAGCTGAATGTCGATGCCGTAGCCGGAAAATCTATTAATGCTATTCGCACCTTTGCAGGTAAAGGAACCTTGGTATGGGGTGCACGTACTCTGGCAGGGAATGATAACGAATGGCGCTATGTTTCGGTTCGCCGCTTCTTCAACATGGTAGAAGAGTCGATCAAAAAATCTACCTACTGGGCAGTGTTTGAGCCAAATGATGCGAATACCTGGGTTAAAGTTCGCGGCATGATCGAAAATTATCTGACACAGAAATGGCGCGAAGGTGCATTAGCTGGGGCGACAACCAAAGAAGCATTCTTTGTACGCGTAGGGTTGGGTGTAACGATGAGCGCGCAAGATATTCTGGAAGGCCGCATGAATGTTGAGATTGGTATGGCGGTAGTCAGGCCCGCTGAGTTTATTATTCTTAAATTTTCTCATAAATTACAAACGTCTTAATCGGTTCTAAGCGTTTGTGGCGTAGGGAGGTCTTGAAAAATATTGATCCTATTTTCAGTGAGTAAGTGCCAACCATCGCTGTTAACGCCTGAAACTATTTTTGAAAATGGGATCAATATTTTTCAAGACCTCCCTAGGTAAGAATTTTAGCTACTCTATCTATCTTTTAATTGATTATTTTTGAATTTTAGCAAGGACATACACCATGCCTGCACAATATCCGTTGCCGGTTTTTCACTTTACAGTTCAATGGGGAGGCACGCGTGTTGGCTTCTCAGAAGTGACCGGACTCACCCAGGAAAATCAGGCGATTGAGTATCGCGATGGTTCGTTTCCCGAGTATTCATCGATCAAAATGCCAGGGCTGCGCAAGTTCAGCAATATCACGCTCAAACGCGGTGTTATAAAAAGCGATAACGAATTTTTTAAATGGTTATCGACCGTGAAAATGAATACGGTTGAGCGTCGTGATGTGATTATTAGTTTGCTGAATGAAAATCATGATCCCGTCATGGTGTGGAAAGCGCATAACGCATTTCCCGTTAAGGTCGATGGCCCTCAACTGAAAGCTTCAGGGAATGAAGTAGCGATTGAAACCATTGAACTGGCGCATGAAGGGTTAGAGATACAGAACGATTAAGGAAGATCTCTAATGGCGAACTATTATCCTCCCGTCGGCTTTCATTTCAAAGTGCAGGTCTTAGGCCTGCCCGCGAACGATTTCGATCTTCGATTTACTGAAGTGAGCGGCCTTTCGGTAGAAATGGCAACTGAAGAAGTGGCTGAAGGGGGGGAGAATCGCTTTGTGCAGAAATACCCAACCCGCGCTAAATACCCTGAGTTGGTGCTGAAACGCGGGCTGTTACTCAATTCAGCAGTATGGAATTGGACGCGCCAATGCATTGAAGATTATCGCATTGAGCCTAAAAATGTAGATGTTACGCTGCTCAATGAATCGCATGAACCGCTGGTGACATGGCATCTTGTGGGCGCGTACCCCACTAAATGGTCGGTGAGTGATTTGAATGCATCGAACAATGCCGTGGTGATTGAATCGCTTCAGCTCTTTTATCAAACGTTCAAAATCAGTAAGAAGTCGTAAGCTATGCCAATTATCGTAGATGAAGTGGTGATATCGGTAGAAGTAACGCCAGCCCAAGGCGGTGGGGGCACTGCATCGGCTACACATGATAAGCAGGCGTTGATAGCAGAATGCGTAGAGCAAGTGCTAGAGATTTTACGTAATCGGCAGGAGCGTTAATCATCATGAGTGAACGAGGCACATTAGAAAAACTGGTGATTCTGGCGTATACCACGCCTGATTATTCAGGTGAGCCGATTGGGCGCTTTGAGTCGTATGTGAATCCCAATGAAATTACGCTCTCTTACGAAATGGAATATGACGAAGCGCAGGGCGCAGGCACAACCAATAGCCGTATGAACTTTAAAAAGCAAAAGCCAGGTGAACTGGCACTGGCGTTTTTTATTGATGGCACTGGTGCCAATGGAAAATTAATTGATGTACAGGAAAAAATTGAATCGTTCCAGACGGTAACGGGTTACAACGGCGATATTCACCGCCCTAATTATCTTAAAGTGAATTGGGGTACTTTACAGGTGAAACGCTGTGTGCTGAAAAGCGCCTCGATTGCCTATAAAATGTTTCGCCCAAACGGCGTGCCACTACGCGCCATTATTACTGCTAACTTTAAAGATAATTCTGATGACACCACACGGGTAGCAATGGCGCAAGACCAATCGCCTGATCTTACCCATATGCGAGTGATTAAAGCAGGCGATAAGCTGCCCGTACTGTGTAATGAAATTTATGGCAGCCCGCATTTTTATTTGCGTGTTGCGCAGGCGAATAGTCTAGATGACTTTCGAAATATTCAGCCGGGTACCCAGCTATACTTTCCGCCATTGGAGAAATAGATGGCTGATGAAACAAGGGTTGATCAAACCAGGGCTAATGAAACCAGCGAGCGCGCACTGCCTATTTCTGCCAACCACCGAGAGTTTACGGTGAAAGTGGGCGGCGAGACGGTGCCACGTGAGCATCAGTTAGCGTCCGTTAGCATAAGCCTGGTTGTGAACCGAATTGCTTCGGCAAAACTGGCTTATCTTGATGGTTCTGCAGCAGGCGGTGATTTTCCGTTAAGTGGGTCAACAATATTTATACCGGGGCAGACGGTAGAAATTTTGGCTGGTGCTGGCAGTGACACGGTATCTCTTTTTAAAGGCGTTGTGATCAAACAGTCTATTCGTTTACGCGAACAAGCTGACCCGCAGCTAATGATAGAGTGCCGCCATGTGGCAATGAAACTAACCGTTGCGCGGCAAAATACGAGTTATTTTGATCAATCTGATAGCGACATCATTGAAAGCCTGCTGAATAAAGCAAAAATTAAGGCTGATGTTGAAGCCATATCCTTTAAGCATAAACAATCGGTACAGTTTTATACCACCGACTGGGATTTTATATTAGCGCGCGCTAAAGCCAATGGAAAGCTGATTTGGGCCAAAGACGATGGCTTAGTGATTAAAGCACCCGTGGTAAATAGCAGCCCAGCGGTTACCCTACAGTTTGGTTCCACGCTATTAGAGTTTGATGCCCAGGTTGATGCACGCCAGCAGTTTAGTGCTATAGAAGGCATTAGTTGGGATCCCGCCCAACAAGCCATTGTTAAAGTGGAAGCCGCTGCACCCTCGATTAAAGGGGCAGGTAATTTTTCAGAAGATGATCTGGCAAAGGTAGCGTCTGTAGACGCATTGCAATTACGCCATGTAGGGCTTTCAGAGCCTGAAGTACAAGCCTGGGCTAATAGTGAAAAACAGCGTTCGCTGTTGAATAAATCAAGCGGTCGGGCAAAGTGTGAAGGCATTGGAACTCTAAAGCCGGGAGACAGTGTGATGCTATCGGGTGTGGGTGCCCGGTTTAATGGTGCTGTATTTCTTACGGGCGTTCGGCATGAATATAGCCTAGTTCAAGGCTGGAAAACACATATTCAATTTGGCGGCCTCGAAGCTGATGAGCCAGCACATGACAGCATGTCGGCTCCCGCCGCAGGCCATTTATTGGCACGGGTGGCTGGCTTACAAATTGGGGTCGTGGTAAGCAATGAAGACCCCGATGGCGAAGATCGTGTTCGGATTTGTTTGCCGATGGTGAACCCCAATGATGAAGGAATTTGGGCGCGCGTTGCTAGTTTAGATGCCGGTAAAGATCGCGGCTTCTTTTTCAGGCCCGATAAAGGCGATGAAGTCATCGTCGGTTTTCTCGATGAAGACCCGCGCCATGCAGTGATTCTCGGCATGCTACATAGCAGCGCTCACGCTGCGCCACTTAAAGGTTCTGATGATAATCACGAGAAAGTTTTTCAGAGCCGTTCAGGCATGCGTTTGTATTTCAATGATGAAAAGAAAATCGTGCAGATTGATACCCCAGCGGGCAATAGTGTGACGCTGAGTGAAGAAGATACCGCGATAGTAGTAGCAGACCAGAATAAAAATACGATTACGCTGAATAAAGAAGGTATTACGATTGAAAGTAGTAAGGCACTTACCTTGAAAGCTGCGACTGAAGTGAAGATGGAGTCAGGTACTTCGTTTTCTGCTAAAGGGGGAACGGAGTTGAAGTTGGAGGGGAGCATGCAGGCGGAGTTATCGAGTGGGGCGATGACGAAGGTTTCGGGGGGGATGGTGCAGATTAATTGAGGGTTTGCTTTATAGTTTTATGAGTAAAAATTTAAATTTTTTGATGATGAATCACTTTTTATCAGCGACAAAACTTAGACGTTTGCTGCCAAATAAATTAACAGTTGAGCCACTGCATATTGGCTCGGTATCTCAAGGAGCAAATGATGGCCCAAATAATCGGAACAATTACCACTGAAGGCTACACCTGCGATATTCATGAAGATAGTGATGGTCGTGTTTATTTTGTAGCTGATGCTGACATCGATGCTGATGGAGCAAATGGACAAAACCATGCATTGGCGGCTTATAAACAAGATGACTCAGGCTCAGAGCTGTTAGCAAATGGGGGAATGAAGATACAAAATGGCAAGGTTGTTTGTGCTAAAGAGTGGGCTAGGCAAATTGTTATTCTGGGCGAAGATAACGAGCCTCAGGTATTTGCTGGCGGGATCATTGCATCGACTACGTGGTATCGATATCCAGGAAAATTACCTAATGATCCTAGTGCTTATGTTGATGCAGAAACTATTCCTTATATTGTAGTTCCACCCTTAATAATTCAGAGAACAAAAGGAATTGTCCGGGGCTGTAAAGCTAAAGTTTCTTACAAAGGTAAAAGTATAGATTGTGTAGTCGCAGATAAGGGGCCAGCTAATAAAATTGGAGAACTTAGCATTGCAGCAGCTCGCGCTATTGGCTTACCTTCAAGCCCCAGGAATGGAGGAACGGAAAAACCAGAAGTTGAATATGAAATATGGCCAGGCATAGCTGCCCCTGGTTTTGAGTTGCAGCGAGCTTAATAAACAATAATAAGTTTTTACGAAGCAAGGAGCGTTCATCATGCCATCAGCTGCACGAGTAGGTGACCCCACCAACCATGGAGGAGTAATAACCGGCCCCGGTGTTGTCAACGTTCTCATCGGCGGTCAACCCGCAGCAGTAGCTGGTGATATGCATGTATGCCCGTTACCTCCTGTTTCGCACCAACCAACAGTAAGCGCCTTCCCCATGGGCAGCGCCACGGTGCTAATTGGCGGTCGCCCTGCCATCCGCACCACCGATGCCTGCATCTGCGGTGCAATGGCAGTAGTAGGCGCCCCAACTGTATTAATTGGTTAGGTAAACACAAATGATAATCAAGTACGTGTCAAAAAGTTTTCCAGCAAGGCATAACACCGCAGACAGTACTGTTGTGGTACGGCAAGGGGCTTGGTTATACAACAACGCGCAGCTGGAGAGCTTTTTCACACGTACTTCCGTGATGAGGATAGTTTGAATGGCAGACCACGACGTTTACACCTCCTTCCTAGGCAGCGGATGGAGCTTTCCCCCGCAGTTCACAGGCGGCGGCGTAAAAATGAGTACCGATGAACTCGACATTCATGAAAGCCTGACCATTCTATTTGGCACCAGCGCAGGCGAGCGTTTTCTTCAGCCTGACTACGGGTTGAATATGCAGGAGCTCATGTTCGAGCCACTAAGCACCACTTTGCGTACCTTCTTAATCGATCGGGTACGCACAGCTATTTTGATTCATGAACCACGCATCAAAGTGCTCACGCTGAATATTGATAGCCCTGATCCACACGAAGGCACCTTACGCATTTTGCTTGAATATGAAGTAAGAGCAACCAATTCACGTTTTAATCTGGTATTTCCTTTTTATCGCACCGATAGTAATGAGCTGCGCGCTTCGGTTGCTGGATTTCGGAAGCAAATTTAATGGCTGAAAAAGACATTATTCAAACTCAGATTTCCCGATTAGGGCAAAGCCAGCAAGATCGGTTTTCGCCTGAGTTAGAACCGGGCTTTGTAAGCGTTGATGAACGCTCAGGCGCTGATTTATTGGCGCAGGCGCGGTTATTAGCCCCTCATATCCGTTTTTACCGCCATACCCATGAGTATAGCGCTGGAAACTGGAGTGATTTTTTCCCTACAGTGAGTAGCGCTGCCGATGATCAGCATTTACTGGAGGGTGAAACAGGCGATGTGCCGCCGCATTTAGGTTTATTCGGTGCATTTTTGCATCTCTACCGTCATCCGCAACAGGCGCTCAATACAATCACCGAACGACATTTAGATTTTCAGTTTCGACAAGTACTGCGTTTTGAGCCTAAACCTGCCCAACCTGATCATGTGCATGTGATATTGGAGCTAAAAAAAGGCACAGCGCCACTCGCGATTACGCCTGACTACCGCTTTAGTGCCGGTAAAGATGCCAGCGGTGGTGAGCTGCTTTATCAGCCAGTAAGGGAAAGCCTCGTCGGGCAAGGCAAAGTAGATGCCTTGCACAGTATTTTTCATTCGAATCAAGGATTATATTTTGCCCCTGTTGCTAATTCTTCAGATGGTCTCGGTGGCGAGCTACTTGCCGACCATGCACGTTGGCCCGCTTTTGGAAATGCTAAGCTTCCCCCTGCACATGTTGGCTTCGCTTTAGCGTCACCCTTATTACGTTTGCAAGAAGGTACGCGAACGCTTCGTATTGATTTGCAACTCAGTGCGATCAATGCTCAAAAACATACGGCAAGCGCCTTAGCTGCTGCACTTGAAGCCTATGTAACTGGCCCCAAAGGTTGGCATGGGCCATTAAACCCTGAAGCAGCGTTGGCAGGCAATACGCTATCACTTAGCTTTGTTATTCCTGAAACTGCTCCAGCAGTCATTGATTATGATGTGAATATTCATGGGCATGCGTTTGCGACATCAGCGCCTGTGATACAACTGCATCTCAAGCCTGAAGCCTCATTGCATGTTGAAGATATAAGCAGCTTGAGTGTTGGCACAGCGCAAATTTATGTAGAGGTTGAAGGTTTAAAAACGGTATCGCTTGAAAATGATAGCGGCAGTTTGAATCCTAAAAAAGCGTTTTTACCCTTTGGCCCACAGCCTGTTCCTGGTTCACGGTTTATGATTGGTTGTGAAGAAGCGCTATCTAAAAACCTAATTGATTTAACGGTCAGCTTAACTTGGCAGGGTGCTCCCGCCAACTTCACAAGTTGGTATAACAATTACTCCAATGTAAATAAAATCAAAGATGGCATTAGCGCTTCGCTGCTCTATCAAGATCGAAGCGGGCAACGTAAATCGGCAGTGGTCGATATCATGAAGCGCGATAGCGCAGGCACCTCAGTATTGAGTGTGAATGCACCGCCGCCTTCAGCGCCTTTGCAAGATAACAAAACCGATTCACGTTTATTTGCATTATTTTCAGCGGGTAGCCGGATATCGCGTTTGCTAGGCCGCCGCATCACCATGGCAAAACCGATTCATAAGCGCCCGCGTATTCGGCTGAATCTTAATGTGGTTGGGCGAGGCAGCGCAGGGGAAACCGCGGTGCCTGCCCCGCAAGTTCGCAGCGGCTATATTACGCTGGCGCTGACCGATGACTTTTTACATGCTGATTACCGCTATGAGGCGATACAGCATGCGATGAAACAAGACAAAATTGTATTAAATGAACCCTATACACCCACCGTTCAGGCGATGAGTCTTTCTTATAAGGCGCAGTCTGAAGCGGTTGATGTAAGTGCTGTCGATCAAGAAAGCTTTACGAGTCTTGATGTGCAATTTTTTCATGTTGGGTGTTTTGGTCAGCGCCGTGAGCATGCGTATTTGCGCCAGCAACTGTCCTACCTACAAGAGAAGCGTATTGGTTTGATTGCTGACTTTAGCTATGAAGGTGAGTTTTTAATTGGGCTAACGGGCGTGAATGCAGGCGATGCAGTCAGTTTATTGATTCAAGTCGCTGAAGGCAGCGCTAACCCAGATGTACCGCCGCAACGCCTCGAGTGGTCAGTATTATGTGATAACTACTGGCGGTTGTTATCGCCTCAAGAGCGCGTGATTGATACCACGAATGAATGCCGTACCAGTGGTATTGTAACGATTGTTTTGCCACGTGAAGCCAGTACAGAGAATACCTGGATGCCTGATGAGCGGGTATGGCTCAGAGCAACGGTATCACAGTATAGTGCAGCGGTTTGCGAGTTTATTCATGTTGCCACCAATGCAGTAGAACTCAGGTTTGTTGATCAAGGGAATGACCCACGGCATTTAGTGCAGGCTTTGCCTGAAGGCAGTATAGCCAAGCTTAAAGTGCTGCCATCGTTTAGCGGTACGATGCCTGCTGCGATCAAATCAATTTCCCAGCCCTATGCCAGTTTTGGGGGAAGCCCGCAAGAAACGAATAGCGCATTAAGAAAACATGCCTCTGAACGGTTACGCCATCGGCAACGGTGCATTACTCCGTGGGACTACGAGCGCATGTTGCTTGAGGCGTTTCCGCATGTGCATAAAGTAAAGTGTATTCCTCATGCTAGCGAGCAGTCATGGCTGGCGCCAGGCCATGTAATGTTAGTGGTGATTCCTGATTTACGTAATCAAAATGCGAATGATCGCTTACAACCGAGGGTAGATATAGACACCCTAACGCGCATGGCAACATTCGCCCAACAGCACTGCGGTATGCAGGTGGCCCTTCATGTAAAAAATCCGCGTTATCAGCGTGTGCGTCTTGATTTTAATGTGCGCTTTCACGCAGGTTTTGCTTTTAATTATTACAGCCAGCAATTGCATGAAGCCATTATTCGTAAGCTTTCACCGTGGGCTTATGCATCGGATGCGTCTGATGATGTTTCACCCCAGGCACTAGAATTTGGGGGGCGGCTGTATCGCTCCGTATTACTCGATTTTATTGAAGAATTGCCCTATGTTGATTTCGTAACGAATTTCAAAATGGGGGTGGTTCCTGATGGAGCGCTCCCGATGAAAGATGTTGCAGAGATCAGCGCCGATACGCCCGATACTATTTTGGTATCGAATGCGACCCATTCCATCACTGAAGTTTTGGATAGCTGAGGCACTCGAATATTATGCAGTTGCAAACAACGATGTTAATCCCTACACTTTCTCGTGTTCCTGAAGCCGATCCAGCGCTCGATCAGCAACAATTATATGCGCTGGGGTTAGATCATATACGGCGTCTCTCCCGCCGTATATGGACTGACCATAACAAACATGATCCCGGTATCACTACCCTTGAGCTGCTGTCGTATGCGCTTACCGATCTTAGCTACCGGGCGAAATTTCCACTACAAGATTTATTGGCGACAGAAACAGACAATGCACAGACCATGGCGGATCAGTTTTTTACTCCCCGCCAGATTTTGCCAAACCGGCCTTTAACTGCTCATGATTACCGAAAAATATTAATTGATTTGAAAGGCGTTAAAAACGCTTGGATACTGCCAGCAGAACAGCATTATTTTGCAGATACCGTAAAAGGCGAGCTGTTGCGTGTTCACCCCGGAGTAGCAGGGATACGTGAAATTGCACTGAAAGGCTTATATAAGATTCTGCTCGAATTTGATGAGTCTATTACTGCGGAAGAAAACGCTGAAGAACTTCAAACAAACATCAAAACTGAGGCCATGGCCTTGCTACAGGCCAACCGTAATTTATGTGAAGACTTCGTAGGCATTGCAGTTGTTAACGATCACTACTACACCTTATGTGCAGAAATAGAGCTAGAGTCAGACGCTGATCAATCACGCATTGCAGCCCAAATTCAATTTGAGGTTGAGCGTTACCTGGCACCGCCTGTACTCAATTATAGTTTGAGCGAAATGCTGCAGAAAACGCATTCTGATGGCACAGCCTATACAGTCGCTGAGATTTTTGAAGGGCCGCTGTTGAAGCATGGCTTTATTGATGATGCTGAGCTAGAAGCTGCTGAGTTACGTTCTGAAATCAGACTTTCTGACATTATTAGTGTGATCATGGATATTCCTGGGGTACGGGCAATACGCGATATTATTGTGAACCCCTTAAGCCCTGGCAGTAGTGCAAGTGATACGGCTATTGCTCCCGGAAATCCCTGGCGGTTAGAGGTGCCTGTAGGCAAGCGCCCTCGTTTGAGTGATAGCCAAGGCAGACTAGTGTTCTATAAACGGCAAATGCCCGTTAGCATTAACGCCACTCAAAAAGCCGCAACCTTAACTGCTTTGAATGAAGCCAGGCGTATTAAGTTAGAAACAGTCAATGAAGAAGATTTACCTATTCCTCTGGGGCGCTTTCGAAAAACGGCTAGCTATACCTCGTTTCAGCATCATTTTCCGGTATGTTATGGGTTGTCAGAGCAAGGGTTGCCGACACAGTCTGATGCTCAAGCCGACGCTCAACGAAAGGCGTTAGCCTTACAACTTAAAGGCTATTTATTATTTTTTGATCAAGTGATGGCTAATTACTTCGCGCAACTCTCATCAATGCGTGAATTATTTTCTCGTAAAATTTCAAGCGCTACACCACCCAGCTATTTTGCCCAACTGGTCGATAGCTTTCCTGATGCCTTACGTCTCTATGAAGAAGGGTTATCAACGGAGACTTTGAGCAGTCTGTTAGAAAGCGATACCGATGCGTTGGCGCGCCGCAACCGTTTTTTTGATCACTTACTGGCGCGATTTGCTGAAGACTTTCACCATTATGTGAATATCATGCATTCAGCTTTTGGTGAAGGGGCTGCAAGTGCCTTGGCAACCAAAAGTGCTTTTCTAAATGATTATCCTCAACTAGGAGCTGAGCGTTCTCTAGCCTACAACGCTACCCTAGCGGAAGAGCAAGACCTCTGGAATTCTTACAATATTTCTGGCTTAGAGCGGCGTCTTGCGCGCTTGTTAGATATCCCTGGCATTTACCGACGCAACCTGACATCAATTCCTTATGATAATTACACCGAGATAGAAAAAACGCCTGATGATGAGTACGGGTTTAAGATTAAACACCCTGAAAGCGGCGATATTCTTCTCCTAAATAGCGCCTGGTATCCTACAGAAGAAGATGCTTTTTCAATCATGATACAAGCGATTGAACAGGCACAGTCTCTCGATAATTTTGCTCTTAAAACAGAAGATGATGACACCTACACCTTTGATATTTTGAGTAGTGAGGGTGAAAGCATCGCTCAACATCCTGAATATTTTGAAACTGAAGAGGCGATGAATGTAGCCATCGATTTGCTTCGCTCGCACTTACGGAAAACCTATAGTGGCGAAGGCTTATATCTTATCGAAAATCTATTGCTGCGTCCCGGTGGAAAAACAGACCCTTTTCTTCCTATTTGTGTTGACCCTACCTGTAGCGATTGTTCTGATGATGATCCGTATTCCTATCGTTTGCATATTGTGCTGCCAGCCTATGCCGGGCGTTTTCAGAATATGGATTTTCGCCGCTTTGTTGAAGAAACCATTCGTTTTGAAACACCCGCGCATCTTCTTCCTAAAATCTGTTGGGTTAATGAAGAGGATATGGCGCTGCTAGAGCCTGCCTATCGTGATTGGATTTCGTTGAAGGCGGGTGCTGATATGACAACAGACCGAGCAGATCGAGTAAAGAAATTAAACGTGCTCATTGATGCCTTATATCGCGTAAAGAATATTTATCCGAGCGAGCGTTTACATGATTGCGGTAGTGAGGAAAAGGGTTCGCCTTTTTTGTTAGGTAGAACCTCATTAGGCTCTATTAAATAAAACCTCCAATCTCGTTGCAATACGGCGTTGAATTGAGAAAAATTTTTCCTTGCATATAACCCATATGCGGCGTCTAAATTTTTCTCAATTCGCCTTGTCTTGCTTAGAGCTTGAAGGTTTTAGGGAATGATAAAGAAGGCGTTCGTACTCGCTATGCTTTGTACGAAATTACTATTTAATTTCTTATTTTTAAATGGCTCTGTAAATTTAAACTTCAAGGAATAAGAGGTTAAAACTTTTGAATATTTCAGCGGGTAAGTACTGCATCGTTGAGAGTTATCAGTAATGTATTTCTGAAATTTTTAAAAGTTTTAGCCTCTTATTCCTTACTCTAATTCTAATATCGAATCAGGCTGCAAGGAGTAAGCAACAATGGCTGACACACTAAAAATCATTCGTAGTCTGGAGCAAGTATCTACAGGCTATACCGTGTTCGAACGCGATCAGGTATTGACTGAGCAGCAGCTGAATGGCCTTAGCAGTTATCTTGATGATCAAAGCCGACTCACGCGTGTAGAGCTATTAGGTGTAGGCATTGTTGGCGGCTTAAATGTAAAGCTAGAGGGCAGCAAGGTTAAAGTGAGTAAAGGCGTAGGCATCACCACCGATGGCGATTTATTAGTACGCACGGTAGATAGCACCTTTGATCGCATCAAGCCTTATGATAAAACAGCACCTGTTTATCTGCCTTTTTATACCAGCGCAGAAACGATGATGGAAGTATTCGAGTTGGTGCGTGAAGGCGAGAGTGATGTGCGCGCGCAAGCGATGACAACCTTGCCCGGAGCATTGGCAGATAGAGTCGTCGTGATGCTGATGGAAAGCTATGAGAAAGATCCCGATCTTTGCTCAGGTACTGATTGTGATAATTTAGGAAAAGACGCGCTTCATACCCCCCGCTTATTACTGGTTTCGCGCGATAACGCTAAATTGCTGTTAACGCAGGTGGCAACCTATAGTAAGGCCGCGCTTACGTTATCTGAAATTGTGGCAGATCGCCCGCAGCTTGCAGGCAGTATTACTAATATGGCGGCTCTGGCAACGCTTTACCGCAATGCCAGTTCGAATATTCATACCAATCTCATGAATAATATAGGCCAACTCTATACCAAATTGCCCGTGCTGTTAGGTGAGGTCATGAATGGTAACCCCACTGTAGGTTGGGTAAACCGGCTTGTCACCCTTAAAAATACCTTTGCGGCACAAGATGCGGGTATTCAGTACTACTACGATTTTCTTAAAGATGTTGCTGAAACCTGGAATAGCTTGGTTGAGCATGCGTTTTATGATCGTAGCGTATTATGCCCCGATATTACTGCGTTTCCTAAGCACCTGGTGCTGGGCGATTTATCGAACCCTGGGCAATTGCGTACTGAATTATACCCTTCACCCTTAATTAGTAATGCCACTGAAGTACGCGATTATGTGCGCTTTTTAATGAGGAAATTAAATACACTCATTCAAACCTTTCAAGTGCCTGCTGATACCGCAATTTCTATTACGCCCAGCCGCAGTGAGTTATTTCCTTTAGAAGATCGCGCGATACCTTTTTACTATGCGTTTAAAGGTGAACTACCTATTCATAGTGTATGGAATTTTGCTTTAAGCCAACGTACTGCACATAACCGCAATTTTGGTTATCGTGCTGCACAGTATGGCGGCAGTGTTCGGGCGTTAAATCCGCTTAATTACCAAATAGGGGCGTTTGATTTTTTCCGTATTGAAGGTCATATTGGGCAGAACATTGATACCGTGATGAATGCTCTTGAAGCGCAAATCATCAACCGTAATTTGCCGTTTACCGTGTGCTCGATTTTATTGCATACCGACCGCGCCAAACTGAAGCGCCTACCTAAAATTCGCTATAACGATTTGCATCGCATTCATAAGTTAGTACGCTCTGAATTAGATAGTGAAATGGTGCGTGCCGACGTATTTAGTAAAGAATATAAGCAGCGTATTAAAAGTGCAGCCTTGAATGGGCAAATTCCTAATGACACCGCCAAACTCACGCGTGCCGATACCTATGATGCAACCATTACCGATGCGACTGCTAAAAGCCGCCAGGCGTTGTCTAAAAAACGCTATAGCGAGTTTAAGGCAGATGCCACCTGGAGTACACAGCACGACACCGCTATTAAAACAGCTGGCACCTTTAAACAAGATTTTGGCGATGTTTCACGTACCGATTATGTGACAGCTTTTGATACTGCCATTGTCAGCAACCATAAAAATTGGCTCGACTGGCTAGATATATTAATCAGCGATAAAGATACGAAAGCGAATGATCGGTTTTTATTCACACAATTTTTAAAAAGCCATTCAGGATTAGAGCATGCCGGCGGCGTTTTGAGGGGCGGTACCTTTGTGGTGGCGTATGATGAAAGTGCAAAAGTCATTGCTGATTTCATGTTGCCTTACCGCTGGGTGGAAGAGGTGGAAGACGAGCCTGAAGAGCCTACCTTTACCTATACACCTCCTACTAGTATTAAAGAAGGGTTTGTCATGGTAAAACCCATAGAGTGGCAATTTGAAACGCTTAAGGGCGGTATTCGCAATGAATGGATGAGGGAAATTGATGTTCAGTACAAGTACATGAATTTCTTTCAAGAAAATATTGAGATACTGGGTAAAGTAGGGGATATCAGAGCGGGCTATACAGGCATGACGGCAAATTATAGAGATATTGTTGCAGGTATTGATGACAAAATGGCCAATTACTATGCTTCCAATATTGCCTCAGCCAGCCAGCAGCATGAAAGAATTCTAGAGCTGCTGCAAGATACTGAAACTCCATTAGCCGCCCGCAACAAACTAAGAAAAGAACAAGAAGAGATTGAGCAGCAGATTGCACGCTCGGTGAATGAAGCCACACAGTATGTTGCAGAATCAAACATGAATCTAACGAAAGGCGGTAATGGCGAACGAACTATGAGTGTCGTTACGCAAGGCATCAGCCGTGTTTCAAGTGCTACCGCTAAAAAAACGATGGGAGAAGGGTTTAAAGCTGCTCAGCAGAAAGCAGTACAAGCAGGTCAATTGAGTAAAGGCAACGCTATTGAGCAAATAGCGCAAGCATATAACTTGAGAGGCTAGTGCAGTCGATGGCGCATCGCATTCGCAAACAACGATGGCTCATCAACGCACCTTCGCAAGAAGCCGCGTTTGAGGTGCGTCAGCAATTGCATCTGCATCTGCAAGAAGTGGTGCTGCCTGCTTTTGAGCGCGCGTTTGATGCGCTAGCAGTAGGTGACGATGTAGTAAGGGTTCCTCGCCTCACACTACATGTAAAAGTACCCCATCAACAAGGTCAGGGTGAGGCATTTACAACGCTGCTAGTTAAAAGTTTAAGTGAGTGCTTAGATGTCGTGCTGCAGGAAATAAAAAGGCAACCCGAGCAATACGCTGTAAGTCGCTTCACTGCCCGAGAACATCAACAGACGATACTTAAATGTTATTTGGAATCAGGGCGAGTGGAGAGTGTAAATTTCGAAAGTGCAGCAATCGCTCAGCTACTAAGACGTGAAGCACATGAATGGATGAAAGCAGACTGTGAGGGCAAGCAGAAGCTGAATTCCTTGTTTGAACAGTTTCAGGGCGATTGGTTAACCCGTTATACCGCTGCCTTTCGTTTACTAATGTTACTTGAAACAGGTGATAGGCAGGCGTTGCTGGAGTATCACACTGCGTCTATCGGTGCATTCGCATTACCAGAATCGTTGTCAGTCACAACTCAAGCGGCAGCACGTGAGTTGCCAGCTATATTACAAGCTCTTTTACATCATGCATCACTAGGGGAAGGATTAAGGCTGCGTATTCAAGCAGCAGCAATCGCTTTAAACGAGCAAGACACACAGTATCCGCTTGTTCCTACGCTTTCTGAATGGCTTCAGGAAAGCATTAGGCAAGTTCTCGCAGTTTTAACACCTTCGCTTGCTGCTCCCTTGCAGGCAAGGCTTGAAAGTTTAACGAAAATAAATACAACTGTAGGGAGCGGAAATACGCCATCTGCTGCCTCTCGCCCTTATTCTGTTGATAACTCGTCTTTACAGCACCTAGCATTAGGTCTTAACACGTCAAATGCCTCTCTTGGTGCATCAGAAAGCGAAGGTTATTTAGCAGGCGATGCTGGGCTGGTATTAGTGCATCCCTTTATAGCGCGCTTTCTAGAGTTGAGAGGGTGCATTATCAGCGTGCAAGAAGAGGTAAATGAACAGGAAGAACAAGAACGCAAAGAGAGAGCAGACAAGATAGAAAAACGCCAGCTTGCCGAGGCTCAGTTACCTCGCGCTGCTGCCTTGTTAGTTAGCCTTCTATATGGAACTACAGAATCGCTGGAGTTTGAGCTAACAACGTTAAAAGTGCTGCTTGGTTTATCTCCAATAGAGCCGTTATTGATCAGTCCGGGTTTACTTTCTAACGAGGATGAGGAAGCAATTGAGCAGTTGCTACATGCGGTGATTGAACATTGGTCGGCGTTAGGCGCAACAAGCATTGATGGATTAAGAACCTCTTTTTTACAGCGATCAGGAATATTGCGCAAAATCGCCCAAGGCTGGCAGTTAAGCGTGGAACGTAAAGGTTTCGACATATTATTAGGCCAGCTACCCTGGGGAATGAGCATGGTTAAACTTCCCTGGATGCCTGAGCCATTATTTATTGAATGGGCGGCTGCATCATGAACACACAGGTTTGGATGGCGAATATACACGATCTTGAGGCTGAACTCGATTGGCTGAGCCAAGTGCTTCAAGCACGTTTAAAGGGATATTTTACTGATCCTTCCGTAAGCGTAGCGTTCCCTAATAATGATTTGCTGCCACCCTCATTAGAAGAAAGTGTTTCACCTTATGCCAACTTTATTAAATCGCATACGTTTGATGCCACTGATCGCCTATTAATTATCTTAGCATTGACCCCTTATCTTCGCCCTCAACTATTAGATGTGTTCTGGTCGCGCAATGAAATTACCCAACGAGGGTTTACAGAGTTTGGCGGTGCGCAAGGTGCTGCCCATGGCGGATTTTTGCCCACGTGTGAAACAGCCATCTTTTTGGTAGGCAGTGATCAGTTAGAAAGCCGATTTGCAACACTGCATCGCTTAGATCCGAATGAAAAACTTGCTCGTTTAGAAGTCATGCATTGCGTGCCAACGTCTACCAGTGAACCTGGTTTTAATGGGCTTTTACAGGTAACGCGCCGCTTTTTAGGCGTGGTAACGCATGGCGTGGAGCATGAGCCGTCGTTTGATCAAAGCTTTCCGGCAAGGCGTGTACACACCACGCTTGAATGGAAAGATCTTGTCTTGCCTGCATCTACTCTTGAACAACTAAATGAAGTGCAAAGCTGGCTGAAGCATGGCGCTACGTTGCTCCATGATTGGGGAATGGAAGGTAAATTAAGGCCAGGCTATACAAGCTTATTCTGCGGGCCTCCCGGTACGGGTAAAACGCTTTCGGCCTGCTTGTTAGGAAAATTATGCGGCTGCGAACTCTATAAAATTGATCTATCGATGGTGGTATCAAAATACATAGGGGAAACAGAAAAGAATTTAGCACGCATTTTTGATCAGGCAGAGCATCGAGGCTGGATATTATTTTTTGATGAGGCCGATGCGTTATTTGGAAAACGTACGCGAGTCGATGATGCTCACGACCGCTATGCGAACCAAGAAGTAAGTTTTTTATTGCAGCGTATTGAAGAGTTTGATGGGGTGGTGATTCTTGCATCGAATCTTAAGCACAATATTGATGATGCTTTTTTACGCCGTTTTCAATCGGTTGTGCAGTTTCCGATGCCGCGTGCTCCTGAGCGGTTGCGCCTTTGGCGTGAGGCATTTCCTGAAAGAGTAAGGCTTGAAGAGTCGCTTGATTTACCCCGACTAGCTGAGCGGCACGAGCTTTCAGGCGGCACAATTATGAATGTGGTGCGTTATGCATCGCTTCGTGCTGTTTCTCGGGCAACGACTTCTAATGGCCCTGCAAGAATTTTGGCAGACGATGTTGAGGAAGGCATCCGGCGCGAACTCATGAAGGAGGGGCGTGCTTTTTAGTTTTAGACGATTGCTTAATAGGTTTTATATCAATCTTTGTTTCCCTCTCCCCTTGAGGGAGAGGGTAGGGTGAGGGGTATGATACGTAGCGCACACATATTATGTTTTTTTAAAATCGTTTTATTGATAAAAAACGATTTTTTATTGCTTATAAAACCCCTCACCCTAGCCCTCTCCCTCAAGGGTAGAGGGAATAATACCTTTCAAATTTTAACAATATTAATAGGTATTCAGCCGAGGTATTATGTTAACTAACTCCTCGAAACTCGTTAATCGTGCAGAAAATGCAAAATCTGCTATTACACTCGTCCCTGCTGCAGCTTCACAACCTATCGCGGTAAAAAGCCCTTCACATGTGGCGCAGTTATCGGGTGTATTAAAGGTGTCTTCGCCGAGTGACCCTGCAGAGCGTGAGGCAGAATCAACCGCACAGCGTGTTATGCGCATACCTGATGCCCAAGTGCCTTCTATGGCTAATATAGCTACAGGCGCTCTTCCTTCATCACGTCAGATTATGATGCCAGGCGCAAGTCAGGCAAGCTCATCGAGTGTAATAAGCCCAGCGAGTGTGATGCGATTACCGCACTCATCCGTATTATCGCGCCTAGCCAATTGTATTATTCAACGAGAACCTACTGAACCAAAAGAAGCGAAGCAAGGCGGCGCGCCCGTAGCCTCCTCTTTATTAGCATCGCAGATCGCTAGCCAGTCAGGAGATGCTCCGTTACCGCCTAGTGTAAGACAGTTTATGGAGCCTCGTTTTGGTGCTGATTTTTCAAATGTTCGCATTCATACGGGAGAGCGAGCAGGGCAGATGAGCCGCCAAGTCAATGCACGAGCGTTTACTGTAGGCAACCAGATTTTCTTTGGAGCAGGGCATTATCAACCCGATAGCCCAGATGGACGTGAGCTAATTGCTCACGAGCTGACGCATACTATTCAACAAGGGGGCGCGTCACAGAAAAAGAATACAGAACCCGCCGTTCAACGTAGCGTTGATCTTACTGTGGCGCAATTTAGCCCTCCAGAAATACAGCGTTGGGGCTTACCAAGCCTGAGTCTACCTAACCCTTTAAATTACATTGCTGACAAAGCTAATCTGATTCCTGGCTTTCGTATGTTTACGATTGTGCTGGGGGTGAACCCCATTAATATGAGCAGTGTTGATAGAAGCCCCGGTAATATTCTGCGTGCTGTGATTGAGTTTGTACCAGGTGCGAGTTTTTTTACACAAGCATTAGAGAATCATGGCGTATTTGATAAGGTAGGCAATTGGGTAGCTCAACAAATTGCTAGCTTAGGATTAGTCGGCAGTGCCATTAAACAAGCCGTTAGCGATTTTATTCGCTCGTTAAGCCCTGGCGATTTGCTTGATTTAGGTGGCGCGTGGGATCGTGCTAAACGCATTTTTACTGCACCCATCGATCAAATTATTAATTTTGTTAAAGGCCTGGCTACCGGCATTATTAACTTTATCAAAGATGCCATTCTCAAACCGTTAGCAGCGCTAGCAAAGGGCACTCCCGCCTACGATTTGTTGTGTGCCGTGTTAGGGAAAGACCCTGTAACGGGTGAGTCGGTACCGCAAGATGCTGAAGCGCTGATTGGCGGCTTTATGAAGCTGATTGGTCAACAAGATGTATGGGCCAAAATGAAAACGGCGAATGCTGTGCCGCGTGCGTTTGCGTGGTTTAACAGTGCATTATCAGCCGTTAAAGGCTTTGTGCAACAAGTGCCTACGTTGTTTATCAATGCGTTTAAATCGCTTGTTATTATGGATATCGTACTGGTGCCACGCGCTTTCGCTAAAATTGCCGGAGTGTTTGGCGGTTTTGTTGGCAGTTTTATGAGTTGGGCTGGCAATGCAGTTTGGAACTTACTTGAAATTATCTTTGATGTCATTAGCCCAGGCGCATTAGGCTATGTAAAGCGCACAGGCGCTGCTCTTAAAAGTATTTTGAAAAATCCGCTTCCTTTTGTTGGCAATTTAGTGAATGCTGCGAAGTTAGGGTTTCAAAATTTCGCCGGGCGCTTTGGCGGACACTTAAAAGCAGGGTTAATCGACTGGCTTACAGGCTCGTTGCCCGGTGTATACATTCCCCGAGCGTTTTCGTTAGGCGAAATTGTTAAGTTTGTTTTCTCAGTATTAGGGCTTACCTGGCAAAATGTACGCCAAAAATTAGTGAAAGTGGTGGGTGAGCCTGCGGTAGCTGCGATGGAAGTTGGTTTTGATATTGTTAAGACATTAGTGACGCAAGGGCCAGCAGCAGCGTGGGATAAAATTAAAGATGCGCTATCGAATCTGCAAGACATGGTGATTGGCGGCATTACTGATTTTGTTGTTGATATGGTCGTGAAAAAAGCAGTGCCTAAAATGGTAGCCATGTTTATTCCTGGTGCTGGGTTTATTTCAGCCATTTTGTCGATTTACGATACCGTGATGGTATTCGTGAATAAAATTTCAAAAATTATTCAAGTGGTAACGGGTTTTATCAATTCAATTACTGCCATTGCAGCAGGTAATATTGCAGCAGCAGCAAGTAAAGTAGAAAGTACCTTAGCAGGCTTACTCTCATTAGCCATTAATTTTCTGGCAGGTTTTGCCGGCCTAGGCAAAGTGGCTGATAAAGTCATGGGGGTCATTAATAAAGTACGTGCGCCTGTTGATAAGGCCTTAGATAGCCTGATTAAATGGATTGTAACAATGGCGAAGAAGCTGTTCGCTAAAGTATTCGGTAAAGATAAAAAAGATGAACGTACTGAAGAGCAGAAAAAACAAGATCTAAATAAGGGTTTGGCTGACGCAGCAAAGGTGATTGCAGACCCCAAAACACCGCCAAAAAAAATCGAAGCAGCGTTAAATAAAATTAAATCTAAATATAAAATGACGGCGTTGACCTTGGTCACTGATGCAACGACAAAAGATGGAAAAACCGTTCACGTACATGGAGAAATCAATCCAACAGGTAATACGCCTACGGCTCCTTTAACAGTCACTTTACCTGTCAAAGCGGGTGATGAAGTGCTAGTACAGTTTTCGGGGCAATGGCAAATTTCTACGGTATCAAAAATTGATCTCGATGCAGAAATTGTATGGTGTGATATCAGCGGTGGCGGAAAACGCGGCATGCCGTTTGCTATTGTGATTGCAAGTTTTGGTGCTACTGACCCTGATGTTATCGCACCGTTTAATAAGTCAGCGAAAGGTAAATCTTCTAACCCCTATGCAGGCATTCCTGATATTGCAGGAGTCGGGCCTAAAAAAGATTTTACGGCAACGCAAAAGGCTGTAATTATTGCAGCTAATCTTAAAAATAATGGCGGAGTGCTGAAATCAGATAAAGGGGGCGCTGTGCTTGTGCCTTCTGTAGCACGCCAGCCAGGCGTAAAAGTAGACCCTAGCGCCGCAGAAATCGACCATGATTATCCGCGCTCACGCGGCGGCTGGAATACCTATGCCAATGCGATTGTATTAGGAAACCGTGCCAACATAGCCAAGAGTAATAAATTGATGCCTTGAGGTAAGCAGCTAATCTATACACACATCTTGCCAACAGCTTGATTTTATTCCCTCGCCCCTTGAGGGAGAGGGCTAGGATGAGGGGGCTGGTAAATGAACCCAAGAAATAGTTTTTACCTTTAATATGTCGATTAGTTGTATGTAAAACAATTTTTTAGATAATTTTAACGCCCCCTCATCCTAACCCTCTCCCACGAGGGGAGAAGGAATATAAAAAATGTGTGCATAGATTAAGGTAAGCAGTTAAATGTAAATATTTGAAAATGATAAGATTTATTATTCAGGAAATTAATTAGATGAAATTTAATGCCTTTTTATAAATGTGTCACCATTACGTATTCTCACTATCAGTTATAAGAAGTCGCATAATCTAAGTTATGTTAAATTCATTGGTGTTTGCAGAATAAAATAGCTCGCTTAAACACGAAAAAAGGGGAGAATAATGATCCATCGTTTAGGTTATACCCAGCAGCAACTTTATCATGGTGCACTCTTAGGAACCATTGCTCACGCTGTTTGGGTCGCAAAAGAACCCTTACTAGCTGCCATGCAGTCATGGCATGGGCATACCTATTTACTGAATGATATGAGCGGTACGATTGCTACGATAACCTTTGATAATGAGCATGTGGTGGCTGTATTTTTTGATGCAAATAGCTCACGGAATCCTATAGCATCTAATCAACGTTATAAAATAGAAACGTATTTTGAAGGGTTGCCAGATGGTGTACTTCAATCATTAAAAGCTAAGGCACTAGACTTTATGCTTCAGGATTACCATGGAGAAACCCGCCCAATTGTTACTGCCGCTTTTTGGAGTGAGGGAAGGGGTAATGAAACTAACGATAATGAACTTATAGCCAGTGAACCTTGGGATCAACTATGGAGTAACGGCGCCCACATTATAAGCACTCAGCTTTTAAATCTAGAGCAAGCGTTAGCCGCATGGAAGGATGAGTTTACATTTTCTAGTGAGCAGCTAGCATGTGTAAAAAGCCTCTATCAGCGTAAAGTTTTAAGTAAAGAAGCAGTTATTTCGCTTACTGAGCAAGAAAAAAATGTTTTAGCATCCACTAACCAAGAAGGGCAGGAGGCCTGTCAAAAAATCTTAGGTTCGATTAATATTGATTATTAAACCGATGGCAGCAGGCTAACCCGATGCGCTTAACATCAACAAACATAAAAGTTTATCGAGCGACAGAAGATGAAATCAACGCTGTAAATACTATCATTGACGAATATTGTAATGTTATTGGAGTAATGGTTCGTGATACTCCTGATCAATTAAAAAAATACTTTCACCTCGATTCGGGTGTTTGGCTTGCTTCACATGAGGAAAATATTGTTGGTTGTGTAGTTTTGCGGCCTTTGCCCACATTAGAAAAATCGTGTGAGGTAAAGCGCCTCTATGTAAGAGAAACTTATCGAGGCAAACATATAGCAGATGCCCTAATGAATGCTCTGGAAGAGTATGCCAAAAATCAGAGCTATAGCGCTGCATACCTTGATTCAAAAGATGATTTACAAGCCGCTATACGTTTTTATGAGCGTCGAGGCTATGAAGTTTGTGAGCGGTATAATGATAACCCACAAGCGACTATCTTTATGCGGCGGCAGCTTCTTCAACAAACTTAGACATGCTTAAAAGCCATGTTTTGCTGTAGTAGCATCAAATAATTCATTTTATCAATAAGCTAACAGGGTTTCATCTATAGAAAAAGCAGGGACTACCTAAGCCAAAATCTGCGTTATTAAACTTATATATTATTGAATGTCGTATAATTTAACTTATGTTAAATTATTTAGTGCTTTCCGAAATTTAAAAAAGCAAAAATTGAAAATAGAGTAAAACTAAATAGTTGCAAATAATAGCGATTGATCCTACTTATCTTAGATAGGTAACACGTTAAGATGCCTCAAGAGCTAAGCTATGGGCATAAGAAAGCCTAACAATATTTCCTTTATAAAAAGATTGAAGATTATCCATTTGTACGTCGATGCCATGTGAAAGCTTCTTTTTCTTTATTCGTATAAAGGTTCTGACCAATTGAAAACCTATGCTTATTGTTCCTTATCAGCGCTAACACAGATGATGGCATTCTCTTTATGCATACTTTCTTATCAGGCAATAGCTGAAGAGCAAACAGCAAACAGCAACTAAAGTATTGCCTTCAACACAAAATACGGTACAGCAATCACGAGAATTTATATTACCTCCAGAATTAAACAAAATTCTTGTTGCTTACAGAAAAATAATTGTTTTATTAGGCGATGAAGCTATTTTAAAAGGGCAGGAAAAAGAAGAAGTTAACCGTATAGGCCAGATGTTGTTTCATGAAAATATCATCACATTAGAAACATTTGATACTAGTTTGGAACAGATAGTGAAAATGCCTGCACTGCAGCAGGAAGCGGCGTTTGAAATTATATTGAGCTATATTGAGTCAGGAGAAGGGTTATACGATGCTGATCGCCTGGCGTTTCGTGAGGTGTTAAATAAGCTAAAAAGTTCTATTGCGAAGCAGCAGACGTTGCCCGCAATTAAATTACATAAAAGAGTAACAGAAGATCTGGAAGCCTTAAATGATATTGAGAAGAACTATGATAAGGAACTCAAGTCTATTTTTTCACGTTTCGAAAAGCGTTCTATTCGGCTCAAACGTGAACGCTGGGAAGATTATCTAAGTAAAATACGTGCCTTATATTCTAAAGAGCAAATTTTAAAAGAGTATGGGGTCATTATTTCGTATCCTGACTCACAGGAAAAAAACGTAAAAAAAGAAAAAGAGATATTTGGTTATCAATTGCCAGCTAAAACGGTGGTGCTTACTTTTGATGATGGGCCGCATGCACAATATACTGAGGAAATTTCTGCCATCCTTAAGCAATACAACGTACCTGCAGTATTCTTTCAAATAGGCCGTAACCTTGGCAAAAAAAATGAGCAGGGAAACGAAGTATTAGGAAAACAGGCAGCTATTAGCCAAAAACTTTTGAAGTCAGGCTATATATTAGGAAATCATAGTTATAGCCATGCATTGTTATCTAAACAAAGTGGAGAAACTTTACGCAATGAAATAGAAGAAACAGACCAGTTGCTTAAAGCTATTGATAAAGCGCGTTCCCCGTTATTTCGTTTTCCTTATGGCGCAAAAAATAAAGAAGGCATGGAAATTCTTAATAGGCTAGGGCTACGTTCTATTATGTGGAATATCGACTCGCGCGATTGGGCTGATCCTGTACCGCAGTCAATCGCTAACAGAGTGTTAGAAACGTTAGATAAAGAACAGCGCGGCATTATTCTATTTCATGATATCCACCAGCGAACCATAAAAGCCTTGCCTTTGGTATTAGATGAACTAATAGCCCAAAATTATCAATTCGCTTCATGGAATGGCAAAGAATTTAAAGTAAAAAAAGAACGTGCAGCGTTTGAACCTGAAAAAGCGGTAGTTACTACAGGCTACCAAAACAGTTGGGCAATTGTCATTGGCATTAATGATTATAAAAAATGGCCACCATTACATTATGCAGTACAAGATGCACAGGCAATCTACGATACACTCATTAATCAAATGGGTTTTGAGAAAAGTAAAGTGTTAATGCTTCAAAACAAGCAAGCAACGCGCAATGGAATTTTATCGTTATTTCATGATCAGTTAGGGCAAGGCAAGTTAAAAAAAGATGATCGGGTATTTATATTTTTTGCAGGCCACGGAGCCACACGTACATTAAGCTCAGGGCGTAACCTTGGTTACATTATTCCAGTAGATTCTGATCCAAAGCAGCTTTCAGTAGATGCTATAGCCATGACTGATCTTCAAAATGTTGCAGAAACTCTAGAAGCTAAGCATGTTTTATTTGTAATGGATGCATGTTATAGCGGTTTAGGCCTTACAAGGGGTATAAACAGCTCTTCATTTTTGCGAGAAAACGCCAAACGGGTAGGGCGCCAGATGTTAACTGCAGGAGGAGCCGATCAATTAGTCGCCGATGGTGGGCCTAATGGTCACTCAATTTTTACCTGGACGTTACTGCAAGCGTTAAATGGTAAGGCAGATTTAAATCGCGATAACATGATTACCGCTACTGAACTAGCGGCTTATGTAGCTCCTGCGGTTTAAAGTGTATCGCATCAAACTCCAGCATTTGGTAGTTTACCTGGCTCAGAAGGAGGCGAATTTGTATTCGAAATGCATCAGGAACCAGAATTTTTAAATGCAAGCACACATCAACTCTCTCCTGATGCAATTGCTTTGAACCATAAAATCGATACCGTTCTTAGTAAAACAGGTAGTACACCAATACGTATTAAAACATTAAATGGTGAAGAGCAGAAAATAGCCAAACCCAAAGCAATAGAGGGTTCTTCACGTCAATTAGCGCAGCGTGCCAATGATCAAGGTCTACAGCTGTACCGAGAAAAACATTATGCAGAGTCTGAAGCTTCTTTTACCGAAGCGTTAAAATACCGCCCTGATTTTGCTCTTGCAGCGAATAACTTAGGGTTTGTATATTTTAAACAAAATAAATTTGCAGAAGCTGTACGCTGGTTTGAAAATACGCTTCAAATTGATCCTTCTCGTGCAGTAGCGTATTTGAATTTAGGTGATGCATGGGTACGGCTTAACGAAAAAGAGAAAGCTAAAAAAGCTTATTTGAGTTTTTTAGAGTTAGCTCCAGCAAGCCAAAGCGCTGCTTATGTAAAAGAAGAGTTGATTAAGTTATCGCAATGAGTAAGGTATTGGCTGCTGCTGCGCCATATTTTTTACGCTAAAGAAATATTTTATTTCAAACACTAACTACTTAACTATTAGAGTCACAAATAGGAGTAGTGATTGGTATTTGTTTGATAGCTATAGAATATCTAATTAAATTGCTTTTTATTAGATATTAGAAATAATATGCAATTTGACAGGAATCATAAAGCCAAAATTAAGAATGTATAATTGAATATCGCATTAGTTGAAAAAATAAATCTAGTTTAGCTATTCAATATAATACAATAGTGATAACAGACTTATTAAATATATAACTATCTTAATAAGATAATAAAGGAATAAATAATTTTTTGATCGTTTTGGAAAATTAAATTTAACTGATTTAACTGATTTGGCTAGTTTAACTGATTTTAAACAATTGTATGTTTTATTTTAAATTACGAATTAAACTCAATCATTTAAAAGATTTTATATTAGATTTTATTGTGTTTATTAAGGCGGATACCTTTTTAAGGCTTCAGTTACTATATCAATAATATCGATCATAAAATTATTTATCAATAAAGTTTGATTTTTTCCTGCCTTGATCCGTAAAAAAGAGTACGCGTAGTAGCGTATTTTAAAATCATTTTTTAGAATTGGTGTCAGAAATGACCGGAAAAACAAATCAAAATCCCGTACAGTTTAGTTTAATCCTTATATTTTCAATATTGATGCTTAGTAATGCTGCGATTAACATAAAGTCTATAGCAGAATCTTATAGCGCTACTCAATGGCCTGTTAAGCAAGCTTCGGTACTATCTTCAATGGTGTTTATTGGCTGCGGTCAAGGTAAAGCATTTTTCCCTAAAGTTTACTACCGTTATACTGTAGGTAAAGAAACATATACCGGCAATCAACTTGCTACAGAAGCAATAGGGTGCGGCACATGGGAGGCTGCAAATGCTATTACCGATCAATATAAGCTTGGTGACACTATTAAGATTCATGTTTCTCCTACCTCTCCTCAAGAGTCAGTGATTCTGCCTGGTGAGGTTGCTGATGATACATGGGCAAGTTTGGTAATATCATTAATAGGTTTATTTACGTGCTTATTTTCAGTGACAAGTTTTCAGCAATTTCATATGGTAAAAAAACGGTTTCTACGAATTTAATAAATGCTTTTTGCACCGGTGTTAAAAATACTATTTTGCGTAAAATTATTGATAGAAAAATAGTATTAAAATAATCTATGTAGATATTGAGAAGTGTTTTAAAAAAACGGGCATTCCAAGAAACTAGAATGCCCGTTTTTTTATGTTGTTAAATATTCTTCAATTTAATCAATAAACAGCATGTTTAAGTTTTTACTGGGTCTTGCGCTTCAGGGTATTTTAAGGGACGGGTATCAGTTAAGGGTTGACTGGAAGATTGAACCTGAGTGGTGTCACTGCCCCCATTAGCATCATGCGCATCTTTGAAGTAACCTTTGTCATAAAGATGGCGATTAGGCATATTGTCGAGATTTTGATAATACTCAGCATTATCCATTGCAGCAATATTGGTGATGCTGTCACGAAAGCCTGTCGTCGTTTCGGCGATACTATCCGGCGTATAGGTTTCTTCAACTACGCGCTCAAAAGCTTCATGTTTACGTTCATTATCTTTACTGGTAGACATATCATTTCCTTTCAGATGAATGAGGGATATAAAGCTTCATTAACTGCTTTAATTATTTACCTTAAAGCAACGGTAAGTATATATAGTATTTATTTTTTTAACGCTCTTGTATCTCGTTATGTGTTTGAGGAAACAATAAATCGATAAATCGTTCTGCTGTAGGTTGAGGTTCATGGTAGGCCAAAGAAGGCCGTTCATTCGCTTCGATAATAACGTAGTTCGATTGATTCAGTGCATCAACAATAAGATCAAGGCCTACAACGGGAATTTCAAGCGCGCGTGAAGCATATTCTGCAGCTTCTTTTAGAGTGGGATGTAACGTAGCAGTAATATCACGAATTGTACCACCCATTTGTAAATTCGTATTTTCGCGACCAGTCAGCGTACGCCAAGAGGAGGGATATCATCTAATGCATAGCCCTGCGATTGCAAACAAAAATGAGTTTCATCGTCTATAGGAATACGGCTTTCACCTGCAGTTACTTTCTGTCGACGACGACTTTGCTTTTCGATTAAGGTACGAACCGTATGCTGCCCATCGCCTATGATAGCAGGCGAACAACGGATGGCTGCAGCAATCACATGAAGGTTGATAACAATAATTCGTAAATCATCACCGCGTACCATTTGCGCTACCACGACATGATCACAGTAATAATGCGTTGCTTCTATCGCTTTCTGTACATCATTAAAATGCGCCAATCCAGCATGTACACCTTGGCCTAATTCGCCGCGGGCAGGCTTAACAACACGTTTATATTTTGTAAGAAAGCTGGCAACTAAACGAATGTTCCATCTGTGTTTCAGCGTACTTTTACGTCTTTACCAAGAACTAATCGATAGGTAAAAGACGGATTAATAATGAGATCTTGTGGCGCATCATATCCACTAATACATGAGGGTCAGCAAACGTTTAACCAAACATTAGACGGCCCCAACCACAGTCTACGACAGCATCGCTTTCCATACTAACTAAATGTGGATCATCACAATGATTTAGCGAAACCCTATGATTAGGGTCAAGAGGATTTTTTTGAAAGGCGTCACGCATAGGGGAGAACTTTCGTTCAGAATTAAATTACCGAAACATATAGCAATTTTAGTTAATAATCATACCTATTATGTATGTTTAGTATCGATAAGGGTTTCTGGCAATAGGAATTTATAATTCTATGATTTAGCTTAAGTTAAATAAATTTTATTATAAAAATATAAATATATTATTTTATGTAATATGATGTTTGTTTTAAAAAATAAAATAATGAACAATAGAGAATAACCAGGTAAGGGTATTAATTAGGTAGGGTTATACTATTATAAAATAACTTCCTTAATTTATTATTAAAATAAGGGATTTTTCTTATATTAAATTTTTAATTATAATAATTTTGAAGCTAAATAAATAAATCGAATTTTATTTTTTTATTAATATTTGAATGTTAAGTGAATTTTTGTTATTTAGAAGTCATTATTTTTCGAAATATAGTTTTAATAATTTATTATATATAATTTTATTGATTAAATTTTGCAAAATCATTAAAAATAAGCAATTGATTGTAATGGTTTATTTTTGTAAGAAAAATTTTTTTTAAATAAACCTAAAGAAAATTAATTTGAATTTATGTTATCTTATTTATAGCTTTGTTAAATTTTTAAAAGCTTAGCTTTCAATTGCATTGTTCGAAATAGTTGGTTTGTAAAGTCGATGCGATGAATGCTATTTTTTGGCTTTTTTATTTTTCAAGCTAATTAAAAAATATTGGAAATAATTTCTATGCAATTCGAATTTCTTTTGTAAAATTTATCCTATTCGAAAATTTTTTAGTAATAGTTAATTTATTATAAAAATTTCAACAAATTTAATAATAAATTAACATTTTTAGTAATCATAAAATTAATAAATAAAAATATGATTTCAAGAAATATTTACAAAAAATGTTTTGAAAGTGAAAATTTTTAGTAAGAAACCAGAGTTTGCTCTTAGAAGTTTTTTAAAAACTAATTTATTGACGCAGGGACTTTTATGAAATTTCAACATAGCGTATTAGCGGCAGCAATTCTGGCAACTTTAGGCCATTCAGCATTTGCTGATGCATTGTTAAGTGATAGCAGTCTAGGTGAAGTAGCGGGGGGAGTGGTAGCGTTAGAAAAAACGGAATACTCTGCTGACACTACAAATAGTGTGAAATTATCAGGGGAAGCACAAAAAGATGCTCGAGGTGTTAATGTAACGAATAGTACTGGTGGCTTGGTAGGAAACGGTGTAAACATTTGGAGTTCTAAAACTGCAGTTCCAGGAAGCAATGTAAAAAATTCTGGAAAAATAGATGATGTTATTCAAAATAACTCGATTAATCAAACACAAACTACCTCGCATTCTGCGGCAACATTAGGTTCTTATAAAGACTACACGACGAATGTAGATTACACAGAATCACATTCTTCTCAACTTGATCGTGCAACTAGCGTCAAAACAAATGGCAACCTTCAGTCTGCTACAGCCCAGGGCGATAAAATTGAGACTAAATCTCAGTCAGGTTCCGGCGTGGCAGTATCCGGTACTCAATCTCAGGCAAGCTTGAAAGGGGGAACAGTTAAATTAAGCCCTCAGAGTCAAAGTAGTGTAAAAAACAATGCTGAACTTTTTACCAATAGCGATAATAAAGCTTCTTCTTATGAAACACTCGGTCATAAAAATACACAAGAAGCCCAAAATGCGAGTCAAAGTAACCTAACGCATACTGAAAATCAAAATCAAAGCTTGGCTGCTAAGAATAAATCAGCAAATGCTGCTAACGAAAGCGCAAGTTTTGCAGGACAAACCAGTCTAGAACATAGCACAGATAAGCATGCTTATCAGGCAGCTCAGGCAAAAGATATACAAGGTCAAAGCGCTTCTTCTAATCAATCATCTGAAGCGATGGGGAAAGCTTCTGAAAACGGAAAAGTTTCTCAAGCAGCCCATAATAATACAGCAGCTTCACAACAAGCTGCTAACAACACAAGTGCTAGTGCCTCGGGTAAAGGTAATGAAAGTGCAAAACTTTCACAAGCAGCCTATGCAAATAAAACACAAAGCCAGAATGCTGCTAGCCATGCTGCAAATGAGGGTTCTGCATCTAATTCAGGCAATAGCCAAGCGACACAAGGCGCTCATAATAATGCAGCTGCCTCCCAGCAAACAGCGAGCAATGCTTCTATTGAAGGTTCTGGTTCATTTCAGTCTCCAAACCTTTCAGGTAAGCTGAGTGGTAAAGCTCAAAAGGCTAACGAAAGCCATACAAGCACTAACTCACAACAAGGTTCAAGCGCTTCTGCTCATAATGCTTATTCCACTCAAGCTGCTAACAAAAATGCCACAGCTACTTCAAGTAACTCCGGTAGCAATAGTCAGCAAGGCGCTAATGCATCGGCAGAGCAACAACGCGCTCAACAGTTTGATGTAAAAAATAGTTCAGCAAGCATGAATAATGCCAATGCTAATAGCCAGCAAGGTTCTACAGCATCAGCTGAGCAAGCTCGCTCAACGGAATTTTCAGCAAAACAAGCAGCTGCTAATCAAAATGCTAGCCATAAAAATACAGAAAGTGCTTCTAATACATCGATAGGAGATAAATTATCTCATGCAGAAAAAACGAGCGCTAATGGAAATACAAATAAGGCAATGAGCGCTGCAAACGAGAATAGTTTAGAGAATGCTTCAAGCAAATCTTTAAATCATGCCGATTCAAAAAATGCTTCGAGCAAAAATAGTGTAGCTACAGAGCATAATGAGACCAAAGGCTCACAAACTGCTAATGCTCAAAGCCGTGCTGAAAAAAATGAATCCAGCCAAGATAAATTAATCAGTGCACCCATTGAAGTCGCTAAGCAGAATGTTGACATTAATACAGATGGCGCAGCCTGTAGTGTAGAGGGTGGTACATGCTCCTCCACACAAAAAGATAAGGCATCGTCTGAGTATGGTCAAAAATTAGTGAATGCGTTAAAAACTAACGTTGAGAATGTTAGAGGTGAGTATATTTTAGTAGGTGGCGGTAAAGTGGCTGTATCTACAAATAATGTGCTTGATCTAAATGGCTCTGCTCAATCAGGGGTGCGTGGTGTCAACATTACTAACTCTGTTAATAGCCTAGTAGGAAATAGCGTTAATATTGCTTCAATCAATACCAATACCACCATGGGTAACCAAGTACAATTGCGTCAAACAAATGTACTTAATCAAACGCAAAGCCGCTAAATATTCTTTAGTGTTTAGCGGTATGCTGCATTTCTTATCTATAGTTAAACAAATTTCCACACTGCTATAAATAGTTTAATTTATATACGTAATTTGTATGTAATACATAGCGATTATATCAATTTGTATAGATAAGTATGTCATTAGCGCTGTGGGTTTTTCTAACTCTTTGTTTAACGCACAGCGCTAACTATTATTCAAATGGTATATAAATGGAAAATAATAATAAATAGGAATGCATCTTATATTAATTGCCAAAGTGCTTGTTTAAATTATTTTTATCCTAAAACAGTTAGAGTTACGATAAAAATTTATTTAAGCAAAAAATATTCAATATTAAAAAATAAAAACTGTATGAGAAGATAAAAGCTATTTTACTTCTCCTATGCCCAGGGATAATGTCTATGATATTAAGGTTAAGATTATGGTAAAACACTTAAAAATTTATGTTGCAGCCTGCCTGTTTTTGTTTAGTACGACTGCCATGGCTTCTACTTCTGATATTGCTAGTTTAGATGATGCTGAACTAGCTTCAGTACAGGGGTTAGGGATACAACTTAGTAATACCACAGATGGAATGACCCGTTTCACATTTCAACATGATGGGGCGAATTCAAAAAAAATAGAAGGGTCTGGCGATTTATCTATTGCCAAGCAATCAGCCATGACAGATCCGTCATTACTGATCAATAATAATAACTCTCTCATACTACGCGATAACGCTCAAAATAATCTAAGCTCTATTGTGAATGTCAATGCAGTTAATTCTGCCGTACAAGTGCTATTAAATCTTAATATTAATATTAATTCACAAATTGGTAGCATGGTACAGGGCAATAAAGCTAAGCAATAAATAAAGTTAAGGCCTGTTATCGATCATTTTTCAGTAAGTATATGGCTATAGTAAAGAGTGGTTCGGCATAAGCTATCACTAAATTTTATGCCTTTTCTAAAATTTGCAGGAAGAGTCAAATGAAAAAAATATTTTCATTACTTTATATAATAATTGCTCTTCCTTTATTTTCCTCCGCTGGATCAGTAAGCCTCAATACCTTTCCTAATAATCGGATACATGTAAGTGTATCTTCGTTATCTGAGTTAAGAAAATTTCAAACGATTAGGCAAAAATATGATTTTTCATGTGGAGGCGCTGCATTAACCACCGTATTGCGTTATCAATACGGCTTGGCTTTATCTGAAGAGCAAGTTGTACAAAGTATGTTAATTAATGGCGATCAAGAGCTTATTAAAAAAAGAGGGGGATTTTCTCTTCTTGATTTAAAGCGCTATGCCAATGCATTAGGATTTAATGCGGTAGGCTATAAATTAGATTTAGAAAGCTTACAAGCAGTAGGCCTGCCTGTCATTATCCCTATTCAATGGTTTGGCTTTCGTCATTTTGTCGTTTTTAGAGGGTATCGTGATCGTCATGTCGTACTTGCTGATCCTTCATGGGGCAATTTAACGATGCGTGAAGAAGATTTTGTGAAGAGCTGGGATAACGGTATCGCCTTTGTTATTTATTCGCTTTCAGATCCCTTCATTGTGAATCGTATGGCTGTTCAAGATAAAGAACTTATTTTTTTAAGAGATGAGCAGCTTGCCCAAATGGTCAGACAAAATATTAATTTTGCGACTAGACGCTAACCATTTTTTAAGCGCTTATTTGCTTAATGTAAGGATTTTTATGTTCAGGAAAAATAAAGTTTTTTTTTTAACACTTTCTATCTGGAGTATGGTTTCTGTATGTTTTGCTGAATCTACATCGCAATCTACATCTTCTAAAAATATAAAGGAATCGGTTACGATTCGTTTATTGATGCAACGAATCGAAAAGCTTGAAGCACAAGTCAGTCGCTTAACAGAAGAAAAAGTACCCTTCAAAAATTCTAATACCAATGCTTCGTTAAATAATGCAGAGCAAACATTGCCTCAACAATCAGAGGCATCTTCAACAAATACAGAAACACCGCTTTCATCATCAAATGCTGCGTTAGCTTCATTAATGCCTTATTCAAGCAAAGAGCTAGAGCGAAAAGAAGATACAGCTTTACAATCTGCGCTTTCACAAAACCGAGGCTTAGTATTACCTGCCCATACCTTAGAAATTGAACCGAGTTTTACGTATTCGAATTATTCTTCAGATGTTATTAATATTGATGGGTTTACGATATTGCCTGTGTTAGTCGTTGGCAATATTAAAACTGAGCGTTTACAGCACCGAACATTAAACTCGGCGTTATCACTACGTTATGGGATAACAGATGACTTGCAAGCTGATATTCGTATTCCGGTACAATTTGATGATGAACGGCGTTTTTCCAATGGTGATACGACTATGCCTGCCATGGAAACTAGAAGAACGCGTAAAGGGTTTGGGGATATAGAGTTAGGGATAACGAAGCAGTTTTGGCAGCAAGAAGGTAACCGACCAGGTGGTTTATTTCAATTACAATGGAAAACTAAAACAGGTAAAAGTGATTATGGAAATCCTGAGGTTTTATCCATAGGAACAGGATTCAATGCATTAAGAACCGGTGTAACATTTATTAAAACGATGGATCCAGCCGCCGTATTTTCTTCTATAGGGTATACCTGGAATTTGCCTGGTGATAGTTCTATGGGAAGAGTAAATCCGGGAAATACCACCAGTTTATATTTAGGTACTTCAGTGGCGCTTTCCAATTCACTTGCATTAAGTTTTGGGTACGAGCAACGCTGGACAGGTAAAAGTAAAATTAATGGAGTAGAAGCTCCAGGAAGCTCTTTAGAAGTAGGCACATTTAAAACAGGTTCAACATTTGCGCTTACCAAAGATAGATCATTAGATGTAAGTATTGGAATGGGCTTAACAAGAGATGCGCCTAGTTATAGTTTAAGCGTGGCAATGCCTATAAGATTTTAGATAAATAACCTTCTCCCTTGAAAAAGGGAGAAGGTACTAAAAAAAGAAACCTAGGCTTGCTGTTTAAGATGAGCAATTCGTAATGCCGCAGGCGGATGAGAGTCGTAAAACAGTGAATGTAAAGGGTCGGGTGTTAACGTAGAAGCATTATCCTCATAAAGTTTTACTAATGCGCGAACCAACTCAGTTGCAGAAGCATTTTTTGCAGCATAGGCATCAGCCTCATATTCATGTTTACGCGAAATCATGCTTGATAATGGCGTTAGCAAAAAGGTGAATGAGGGTGCTGCCAGAAAAAATAATATCAAGGCCAGTACAGCATTTTGTGCCGGTACACCTAAGCCTGCATAAAACCAAGGCATCGTCATTAATTGCCCCATTAACCATAAGCCTGCAAGTGTAAGCGCAAAGGTACTGATTATACGTTTGAGCACATGTTTATGCTTGAAATGGCCCAATTCATGGGCTAGTACTGCCTCAGCTTCAGTCGGCGTTAGGCGTTCAATTAAGGTATCAAAAAACACGATACGTTTATTTTTACCAAACCCTGTGAAATAAGCATTGCCATGCGCAGAGCGTTTTGAACCATCCATTACGAATAAACCTTTTGAAGCAAAACCACAGCGGGTAAGTAGGGCCTCAATGCGGGTTTTAAGTTCGCTATCTGCTAAAGGAGTAAACGTATTGAAGAGTGGAGCAATCCATATAGGATAAATAAATAATAGCAGTAAGTTAAAACCGCACCAAAATATCCATACGTAAAGCCACCAAAGAGAACCGGTTGTATTCATAAACCACAATACTGCTAATAGTAAGGGGGTTCCAACCGCTAAGCCCAGCAAAGCGCCTTTCACCATATCGAGTAAAAATAGTTTAAGGGTCATGCGGTTAAAGCCAAATTTTTCTTCTATCACAAATTGGCGATAAAGCGATTGAGGAATATCAAGTACGCTAGAAATAAGCGTAAGACTAAATACCATCGCAATGCTATAAAGATAGCCTGTTCCTAGACGTGGCTGCCATAATTCATGTAACGTTCCAATGAAGCCGCCAACCGTTAAAAACAATAAAAGGCTTGTATCAATAGCTAAAGAAAGCTGCCCAAATCGAATGCGCGCCTGCGCATAATCTGCTGCTTTTTGGTGCGCTTCTAAAGAAATACGATCAGCGAATAATGGGGGAACACTGGCACGATGCGCTGCTATATAGTTCATATGACGCCATGAAAGATAATAACGCAGCGCGGTAGTCATTAATACAGCAGCGATAAAAAACAGGCTAAATGTATGCGCCGAGAGGTTGGGGCTAAAGATTGAAAGCATAGTGTAGGTGCCAATAAGCTTAGAATGAGAATTGGCTTTATTATCCCACTAATTACCTATTACATGCTTATACTTTAAATCTTCATCTATTTTAGAAGTTACGCAGTTGGCTCTCTCTGTGTTATGGCAACTTGCCGTACTACTTGTACTGTCTGCGTTGCCATGCGGGGCATCCCATGCCTTGATAGCGCTCAACTGCGTAACTCCTATATTTATTAAAAGCGATTGTCGTTGATTTCAATCCAATATCCATCCGGGTCAGTAATGTAAACTTGTTTGATACCATCAGGACGATTTGTTATAACGTTTTGTTCGCCTTTGGTTGTATAGTATTTAATGTTCATCTGGTCGAGTTGGGCAATAAAGTCTGGTATAGATGTAACGCGAAATGAAAAGTGGTTACCAATATCACGTGGCAAAACAGGTATTGCTCCACCGCCAATAAGATGTAACTGCTCATGTGCGCCCATACGAAACCATACATGTGCATTGTCTTTAAATGGTTCAGAAATTTTCTCTAATTTAAGTACATTTTCATAAAATTCAACGCTTTTTTGAAGATTATTAACATGTAAAGCGTTGTGATCAAATTCTAGTGTGATTTTTTTTGGCTTTACTTGAGCGTATATCGTACTACTTATAAAAAAAGCAGCTAAAGAAAAAGCAAATATTTTGCTAAATTTTTTCATAATTACCTTTCTGAGTAAAATTTTTAACGTAATGAAAAATGCTAGAAAACTGCAAGCGTAATGTTTTTTGACACAAGGTGTGCCTCATTTTATCAGTACTCTATAAATATATAAATTGAGTCGTCTTTAAGTATTCAATATTGATAGAAGAAACAATGCGTTTTCAGTGCTTTTCCAGTCTCTTCTAACTTGTGTTGCCTAGCACTTGCCGACCTTGCGAGTCTTCGATTTCAATGTTTCCTACCATGCTGTGAGCAACAAAAAAAGCCCAGGTGATCATAGAGGGTATTGATGCCTTGTTACAAGGATTTATATGCGAAAGCAGTTAAATTAGAGAGCTTTACTGCTAATAAGATTCAGTGGTTAAAATGTTTGCTACAGCTTTAGAAAATATTTGAAGCATAAAATGAGATGAGCGAAGCAGCAGATAAGCTTTAGTTTTGGACATGAGTTGTGTGCGTTATTTGTTAACGTTTATTAAAAATTAATATCGTATTGTATAACGTTGATATCGTTTTATGCTATATTTGCACTATACCCACACTAATTGATTAAGAAGGAATCGAGCCATACCGTATTTTGAAATCTAAACTGAGATGTTAGTTCAGGGGAAACATATTTAAGATATGAAAGAAGCTATCAATAATCAGCATTTAAGGGAAAAAGCGAGTCTTTTTTCGAGTCAAGCTGCGGATGCAGTATATGGTGTTCAGCATGTGCTTCAGCAAAAGGCTATACCCTTAACTATTGATAACCAATTGCCATTAGCTGCAAATAATGAAGAAGAGCAAACATGCAATGAAACGTCTGAAGTATTGGGTTTAATTGAAAAGTGGGTGCTAGAGGGTACTCAACCCTATGGGGCACTGCTAGGCGAGTACGGCATGGGTAAAACAACGACCTGTATGCTTTTTACTCATTATTGTCTTGAACAACGAAACGTTAATCCTTCATTACCTTTGCCTATTTATATAGATTTACGCAATATTGGCGATAAAACTCACTGTAATAATTTGTCTTTAACAGAAATTATCGATGCGGTGATTAAAAATAACCAATATGACATATCAGAAAATATTATTCATGCAAGCGATGTTATTAATCTTGTTGAACACGAAAATGTACTGATTATTTTTGATAGCCTTGATGAGATACTGGTTAATTTAACAGCTGCCGCCGGGCGAGAATTTACACATAGGCTGTTGAGCATTTTACCTGCAGGTAATCCTTCTTCAAGCAAAGTGTTACTGAGTTGCCGCACACATTATTTTCGTACTGTTTATGATCAAGAGCAATATTTTGTAGGCGAATGGGGTACATTTATGTTGCTACCTCTTATACGCGAACAAATATTTGAGTATTTATCGTATGCTTTACCTGATTTTAATACATCGACTTTGCTTAACTTAATTCAATCTGTTCATAATCTTTCTGAATTTTCCGAACGTCCTTATACATTAAGTTTGATTCCTGATTTGATTCCCTATATCGATCAATGGAAAAAAGAAGGTTCGCTAATTACAGGAGCAACCATCTATCGCCATATGATTCTCTCATGGCTTGAGCGTGATGCAGGTAGGCATCTTTTAACAATTGATCATAAACAGCAACTGATGGAGCTGTTTGCCGCAGAGCTGTGGAAGTCAGGCAAGCAGGTCTGGAATATTCAAGATGTAGAGAGTTGGTTTGTACATTTGCTGAATCTTAAGCCAGAGATTAAGGAGCATTACACACTAGGGAAAGATTCATTATTCTTAAATCAGTTATTAGATATGCTAAAAGGTGATTTAAGGGCTGCCACTTTTTTAGTGCGTATTGGAAATAATTTTTGTTTTGCGCATACATCGCTTCAAGAATTTTTTCTTGCCGCTTACTTGCATCGTGCGTTATTAGAAAACCGTATTGAAGCCTGGAATTTAGCATTGGTTAGTCAAGAAACCTTGGATTTTCTCGGGCAACTTATCAGTGAAGATGAAGATAACGATCTTACAACGGCATTGAAATCGTTATCAATGATTCGCGATACCTATCGACCTCAAGTGAGCGAGCTTGGGTTTGCTTATATGTTACTTGCCTATAGAAAAAATTTTCCTACCCCTAGCTTAGAAAAAATACATTTAGAGGGCGCAAACTTAGCTGGTTGGATTATTGAGGGAAAAGAAAGAGAAGTTGCCTCACAAGAACTTTTAAATTTAAGTAAAGCTTCATTTCAACGCGCTAATTTAAAGGGCGCTACATTACGTTACATTAATTTAAAAGAGGCTGATTTTTCTGAAGCTGACTGCACTGATGTTGAGTTTACGTTTTGTGAGGCCATATCAACCTGCTTTGAAAAAACAAACCTAAGGGCTGCTTTTTTGATGGATATGCAGTTTCAAAAGGCAAACTTTAGTAGCGCTCAGCTTCACTATATAGAATGGGTACGCTGTAATTTAGAAAATACTATAGGATTAGAATTCTCTAATATTCCTTTAACAACTGTCTTTGATCTATGCGAACCTAGCTCAGTCTTTAATTATGAGCATCGTAAATATAGTGAGGGTAAAGATACTAATGTACATCAGGCATTAATTGTTACGTGTAAATTTTCGCCTGATTCACATCATATTGCCTCTGCATCGGTAGATGGTACATTACGTATCTGGAATCTTAAAACACGCAAGTGTGTTAGATTATTTAAACATAGAGGCTTAGTCTTAGATTGTGCATTTTCGCCTGATGGTTCTCGAGTAGTTGCTGCTGTTTCGGATAAGACTTTACACATTTGGGATATTCAAACAGGTGAGTCGGCAGGGATATTAATAGGGCATCAAAAAGGAGCTAGAAGCTGTGCTTTTTTAGCGAATAATGAGCATCTGATTTCAACCAGTGATGACACTACTATTCGAGTCTGGAATGTGTCTTCTGAAGAATGCACTCACATATTAAATGATCATCAATATCCTATTAGGGGCTGTGCAATTTCACCGCTGGGTCATCAATTTGCTTCAGCCTCTGATGATAAAACTGTGCGGTTGTGGGATACAAAAACAAAAGAGTGTTTAAAAGTTTTTAAAGGCCACACTGATTGGGTAAGAAAATGTGTTTTTTCAGTAAGTGGACGCCAATTGATTTCAGCCTCAGGCGATAAAACATTACGTATATGGGATATTGAAACAGGAGAATGTTTAAATATATTAAAAGGCCATGAAAATAAAGTAAGAGGCTGTGCAGTTTCTCCTGATGGTAAACATCTTGTTTCTGCTTCTTATGATCACACGTTAAGAGTTTGGGATTTAGCAACAGGTGAATGTTTAAACGTGCTTAAGGGGCATGACAATCGAGTCAGAGGGTGCGACTTCTCGTTAGATGGACGTTTAGCGTCTGCGTCAGATGATTTAACATTGCGCATATGGGATATTCAATCAGGAGAATGTTTAAGCATTATAGGAGCTATAAAGTATCCTGTCAGCCATTATTATAAATATAAAGATTTACTTCAGTATAAATGGGGATATTTGTTGCTTAATTAATCGCTTGAACGCATGAAATCGCTTTATTTTTCTTCAATTTTCTAAAAATTATTATTGCTTAATAAGCGTTGTTTTTATTATTAGTGGCACAGCTAGGGGCTAAAGATTCTTCAATTTTATTATTTATGGTCGTGTAATTCTATAATATTAAGGGGCGAAATAGTGCCGCCCCTTATTAAATAGAGTAAAGCTCTTGTTCTATAAAATTACTTGGTTTTACTTGTAGCGGTAGGCAATGGTTTTTTGCTAGATGGAATAATAGATGATGAGACAGGAACAACTGCCTGTTTCTCTTGCTTAGGTTTTTTAAGTTCTTTATTACCTTTTTTTTGACCTTTTGACATGGATTTTTTCCTATCCGAGATGTGGGTTTTATGTCACGGCTAAATAGATACTAAATTTAATAAAAAAATCTTGAATCGTACTTATTTTTTATACGTTAATAAAGCAGAGGATTAGTCTGCTTTATTTGCAAATAATTTTCTAATAAAAGAAAGTTATTTTTGCTTTGTAGTAGTATTGCCAGCTACATTTTTTGCTGAATCATTATTGCGTTCAGGTGTTGCTGCTTGAGCATTATTTTCTTTACCTGAAAGATTTTTTTGATTTTCATTATTTGTTGCTGAATTGTCAGAGTTGCCTGAAGCATTTTTCTGATTTTCAGTTTGGTTGGTGTTAGATTGAGTATTAGGTTGTGCAGTATTAGCAGTGTTAGGGTTTTTTGGAGTATTAGGTGTTTGATTACCAGTAGCAGTATTACTCATGTGTAACTCCTTTTAATGAAATACTTGAAACGGCGTTTCTTCATCTTGAAAGAACGGGAAGTTCTAAAAATGTAGCATTTCACAAATCATCATACACACTTTTTATAAACATTTATAAATATATTATAAAATTTGAAATTTAATTAAATATAATGCTATTTTTTTTGAGTAATAAAACAATTAAATTAATGGTTTAAAGTATAAAATAAATAAAAATATATTTAATTTTAAAATGATTTTTTTATAAAATAACATTTTTTGTTATTCGGTAAATTTAAATAAAATAATTATTTTAAAAGTACTGTTAATCTCGTTTAAATCGATTTAATAAAAATATATACACATAACAAAATATTATAAGGCTCTATATCTTTGCTGGATGACCGATACTATATGATCATTCTAATTTCTTTGGCTAGCCTGCCATTATGAATACATCTTCTTTTTCAGCCAAACCATCTATGTCTTCTTCACCTAAGCGCTATCGACTTCTTTTAGTCGATGATGATGAGCTTTTGCTGGAAGCATTGAAGTATGCATTAAGCCACGACCATTACGATATTGTGACCTGTGATGATCCTCATAAAGCGCTGGCAATGGTAAAGGGAGGCGCATTTTTTCATCTTATTATCAGCGATTATATGATGCCGAGCATGAATGGCGGAGAGCTACTCAAGCAGATGCGTATTCTTCAACCAAGTAATATGCGCATTCTTCTTACCGCTCATAGTGATGTAAATGCAGTTGTGAATGCTGTTAAAGCCGGAGCCGTCTACAAGTTTATTCTTAAACCCTGGAATGATGAAGAGATACGTTTAACGATTGCACTAGCTCTTCAGCAATATGAGCTGATGGAAAAAAATGCTTCATTACAACGCGAAAAGCAGGAAAGTACAAAAGAGATTGAGCAATTAGCAAAATTCAGTACTACCAATCGCAACCAACTTGCCTTTGTACTCAATAAGAAAGGTTTGTTGAGCGGTGAACGTATGCGTGAGTTGCTAAATATACAATCACAACGCAAAGATGCTGTCGCAATTAAAATACTCATTGAGCGCGAGTGGATCAGTGAAGAAGTGATTCATCGCATCATTCGTGATGAATTGAAATTCACCGCCGTTGATCTGAAGGAGTACAAGGTAGATGTTTCTGTTGCAGCGTTAATGCCTTCTATTATGTGTCAACGGCAACTTGTTGTGCCATTAAGTGTAACAGGTAAGCGTTTAACACTTGCCATGGCTGACCCCCTTGATACCGGTCTTATTGAAAATCTGCGATTCGTGACGGGGTTAGAGGTAATCCCGGTGTTAGCGTTAATGAGCGCTATTCAAGATAAAATTAATGATGTGTATAAAATAGGCCAAAATACAACGGATATTGATACAGCCTTTGGCACTGATCCCTACGAGGGTATTGAAATTGTTATCGATGATAATGACGATGTTTCATTTGATAACACCTTGCAAGGTGATGAGCCGCCTGCCATACGTTTTGTAAACTCTATATTGCTTGAGGCCATTCGGCTTAAAGCCTCAGATATTCATATTCAACCTCGTGCAAAAGATGTAGCAGTAAGGTTGCGTATTGATGGAGTATTGATTGATAAGTTTCAAATTCCCTATAGCATTCATCAATCGATTGTGTCTCGCATCAAGATTATGGCTGAACTAGATATTTCAGAGCGCCGTCGTCCTCAAGATGGGCGTATTACCGTTAAAACTCCGAAGCGTGTCGTCGATTTAAGAATTTCAACATTACCTACGATCAATGGCGAAAAAGTGGTGATGCGCATACTTGATCGTAACTCATCGGTATTAAGCTTAGATGCCTTAGGTTTTGGTTCAAATGAACTTGAGAAAATTTATGAGGCGAGTGATAAGCCTCAAGGCATTATATTAGCAACAGGGCCAACAGGTAGCGGAAAAACAACGACCTTGTACAGCTTACTTAATCACACCACAACGCCTGATAAAAACTATGTCACGATCGAAGATCCGGTTGAGTATTATTTAGATTCTGCTGGTCAGGTGTTAGTGAAAGAAAAAATTGGTCTCACATTTCCGCTTATTTTACGATCCGTTTTAAGGCAAGATCCCGATGTCATTATGATTGGCGAAATTCGCGATTTTGAGACGGCAGAGGTTGCATTTCATGCTGCATCTACAGGCCACCAGGTATATTCTACGTTACACACTAATTCAGCGTTTGATACGCTTTCACGTTTATTTGATTTAGGACTCAAACCGTTTGTGATCAGCAGTGCATTACAGGGTATTATTGCTCAGCGTTTGGTAAGGCGTATTTGTGAGGAATGTAGTGAAGTTAACAAGCCTGATGCTCTTTTGCTTCAACGTTTGAAAGGCTCCTTTTTGAAGGGTATGGAGTCTGTCTGTAAAGGCACTGGATGCAAAGCGTGTAATCAGTCTGGCTATAAAGGCAGAGTAGGTATCTACGAAGTATTGGTACTCGATGATCATATGCGTCACCTAATCAGTAATCAAACACCTATTCCTGATATTTTGCATTATGCACAAAGTAAAGGTTTTACCTTGTTACGAGATGATGCTTATCATAAAGTAATGCGAGGTTTAACAACTCTAGAAGAAATTTATAGAGTCATTGGGCCAGGATAGATCGATCGAGGGTCCACAGCCTATCCACGCCTGATAGCATCAAGTTACTATAGCCAAAGTAGGGTAGTGGCGATAAAACTAGATGATATCTTCCGGCCTATACCTATAGGCTGATTGGCATCATCCAGCCGTGATTTAATACAGATATAGTGTGTTTGGATGGCCAAATAAGACTTTAATTAGCATTTTTTGCCGCCAAACATGCATCAATTAAGATAGTTAGCAAAGATAAAATTTCATTATGGCTGCTTTTAGATCCTTCAAGTAATGCTTGCTCTAAGGCTTGTCCTGCTTGAGTAATGTGCGGGAAACCAAATATGCTTCCTGAACCTGCTAGTTTATGGGCTAGCGATCTAAGCGATAAACGCTCTTCCTCATTGAATTCATTTTTATTGGCTATTTCATGATGATTTTTTAAATAATCTATTCTTTCTTCTAGCTGAGTAAGATAGCGAGTACGCAGTTGACGCAAACCCTCTGCCATCGGTTGTGTTACTTTATCGTTCATGAAATTCCTTCCACAGCTTAGTAATTTGTTCAGATAGCAACATAGGGTCAAAAGGTTTAGGTACTACGCCCGAGGCGCCAAGTGCCAAATACTGGGCGATTTCAGATGCTTGCACGCGAGCGGTCATAAATACAATCGGCGTCGTTTCCAATAGAGGAATTTTACGTAACTCATGAAGCGTCGTAGGGCCATCCATATCAGGCATCATGACATCAAGTAAAATAAGGTCTGGATTAATATCTCTTACGCGCTCGATCGCTTCTTTTCCTCGTGTGCAGCACGATACCTGTAACCCTGCTACCATTTCGAGGCACATTCTAGCGACATCTAAAATATCTTCTTCGTCATCTACACACAGAACATGCTGCAATTTAGCTGACATGATCATTTCCTTTGAGCGAAATACTGTTAGAAGCTACATCGTTGGGTTTTCTCAGTATGTTGGCAACTTGCCGTAACTATGGCTGTGTTGCTATGGGCTGATAAAATGCCACTGCATAATTTCTAATTGTGTTGAATTATTTTTAAAATGACATCAACAATTTTTGTTTCTGATAAACGTGATTTAACCAACGCAGCAGCCACTTTATGTTGTATTTGGCGCGATACCTCATTGGCAGAAAGAATCAATACAGGAATAGGTTTCGATGTATATTCATGCAAATGTTCAAGTAAGTTCAATCCCGACCCATCTGGTAATGCAATATCTAAAATAATCAATGTAAATGATTCAGTTTTTAGATAATGTTCTGCTTGCCGCAGGGTGGTTGCTGTAATAATTTCAGCTTTATCCTGTAGGGCGGTGGCAAGCATATGGCTTAAATCAATATCATCCTCAATATGTAATATACGAGGGGTAGGCCGATGCGCATCTTGTATACATCGTTTAATTGATTGTATTAAGCGTAATTCATCAATAGGTTTCATCAACCAATCCACCACTCCAACAGCATCATCATTCATAGATTGTCTTGCTTGTTCTGCGCTGGCAGAAACTACCACAATAGGCAAATGACACGTGGCAGGATCAGTACGCAATTCGTGTAGAAATTTGATGCCATCGCCAATCGGTAAAAGTAAATCAAGCGTCATGGCGTCATAATGCACCTCGTGTAATTTGCGACGTGCTTCTGGAATAGTGTGTGCTATATCTACATTAAAACTAGCATTTTCTATCATGATTTTCATTAACGAGGCAATTTCCTGATTATCTTCGCATACCAATAAGCGATACCTGGGATGAGATGGAGTCTGTAAAAGAGCTTCTTCATTCGTCTCAACCAGCAACGGTAGCTCAATCCAAAAGGTGGTACCTTTACCGATGATGGTATCAAACCCTATTTGCCCACCCATATGTTCAATAATCTGTTTGCTTACATGTAGCCCAAGCCCTGTTCCATCTTTTTTCCGTGTGGCTGATGAGTCTGCTTGAGAAAACTTGCCAAAAATACGAGAACGAAATTCTTCTGAAATACCCGGGCCATAGTCTTTTACGCAAATGCGAACACCTGTTTCCGCAAGCATTGCAAATACTTCTACTGAGTGCCCTTCAGGTGAAAACTTAGCGGCATTTGATAAAATGTTAGAAAGCACTTGAAGTAGGCGAGCATTATCGATATTTACTTTCCATGTTTCTAACGGTGGTATTAGTCTAAAAGATACATTGAAGCGCTCTGCATAGGCATTATTTGCATCAATCGCTTGCTGTAACACGGCGGCAAGGCTTTCGTAATGCATATCAAAACGCATCTGACCCGAAGCAATTTTATCAATATCGAGAATGTCATTAATCAGCAGAATCAAGCGTTCACTATTTTTATGCGCAATGTTAATTAAGAGATTCGCTTTATCTGGTAAATCTTTCGACATCGCACCTGCTATTAAGCCTAATGATCCGCGAATAGAGGTTAATGGTGTGCGTAGCTCATGGCTAACAATAGAAATAAACTCATTTTTCATACGCTCCATTTCTTTTCGTTCAGTAATATCTTGTATCTGAGCAATAAGATAATGGGGCAACCCCTCGTTTGTATGAACAATAGAAACACTTAATTGCACCCAGATGTTACTTTTATCTTTTCTAAAAAAGCGTTTTTCCATCTGATAGGTTTGGCGTTTGCCTTCAAGCATCTGGCGCACAAATTCCAGATCACTCTCAAGGTCATCAGGATGTGTAATCGATTGAAAATCCATGCTAAGCAGTTCTAATTTAGAATAGCCTAATAGATCGCATAATACTTGATTCACCTTAAGCCAGCGTCCGTTTGGCTCAACCAATGCCATACCAATAGAAGCATGTTCCATAGCAGAGCGAAATGTTTCTTCACTAGATTTTAGCGCTAACTCATGTTGTTTGCGCTCAGTGATATCTTCAACAATGCCTAAATATCCCATAATCAAACCCAGATTACTCCAAATAGGCGTTATGGTTAATTGGCCTGAAAATTTACTGCCATTTCTGCAAATATATGTCCACTCAGAGGTGTGAGATTCATTAAGAATTAATGGGCGAGTAAACACTTCGAAGTCAGGGTGTACGGTAAATCCCCACTCTTCGCTTAGCGCATCGGCTCGCTGTTTTACTTCACGTTCGTCGTGCCATAATAGTGGTGAGTGTTTGCCAATTATTTCTGAAGCTTGATAACCGAGGGCTGCTTCTGCCGTGCGATTAAACACAAGAATCTCGCCTTTTTTATCGGTTGCTATTACCAGATAAGGCGCACTGTAAAGAATAGCATTATTCAAACTATTCGAGTCTTCCAATTCTTTTTCTGCAATTTTTCGATTCGTAATATCATCAATCGAGCCTGCCATGCGAAGCGGTCTATTCATCTCATTCCAAATGGCTTGGCCTCTCACATGTACCCACGCATAGCTGCCATCTTCTTTGCGCAAACGAAATTCCAAATTATAGGCCTGTTTATTTCTAAGATGAGCCATTAACATGGTTTGAACAAACGTAGCATCATCTGCATGAATGCGCTGTTCTAATTGTTTCATGTGGTTAAAAGAAGGCATGTTTTCAGGTAATACTCCAAGAATCTCAAGAAATCGAGGCGAGTAATACATTGAATGTGTGTGAATATCCCAATCCCATAACCCTACGCTTGATCCTTGCACTGCTAGTTCATAGCGGCCCTGGCTTTCTTTCAATGCTTCTTCCGCTTGTTTGCGTTCAATCACGCGGCTCAGTTGAATGCTCAGCATCTGATTAAACTCGTGAAACGTTTTACTTTCAGGAATATAGTCATTCGAAAAAAACTCAAGAACGATTTTAACTTCTTGTTTCAGCAAAATAGGAATAAATATCCCTGCATGTAAATCCAAATTAGCCAACACTTGATTGCGCAAAAAATGATTGCTAGTCGCCACATCAAGAAGGAAAACAGGCTCCTTTAAATCTAATACCCGCCCTGGTAACGACATGCCTGCTGTAAATTCCATCACTTCAGACACTTGCCTGAATTCTGAATGTTGATAGTGCTCCTTGCCAAAATGCCAGAGCCGCATCGATTCAAGTTCCTGATGGGTATCATTCCATATATAGGCATGTCCTAAAGGCCATTTAAGATGTAGGCACATCTTATCTAGAACAGTTTGAATCATACTTTCTAACGAAGTCGCTTCGGCAGCTTCTAATGCAATTTCTTGAAGAAGCTGCGTTCTGATTTGCGTTTCTTTGCGTTCAGTAATCACTTCTGTAAACATGACAATACCGCCAACAGCTCCTTCGGCATTTTGCCAAGGATGAATTGCCCATTTCACCCATTCTGTTTTGCCATCAGCGCGTTTCCAGGAGTCTTCTTCATTGCTTAAACTTTTTCCTTGAAGCGCCTGCCGATGATGCTCTTGCCATTCAGGCATATTGAGAATTTCGGGAAATAATTCATAATGAGAGCGCCCGGTAACATCTAATCCTGCTAGGTTATAATCAATTAACCAACGTTCACTTGTCATCAAGTAATGCATGCTCTGATCAAACATAGCAACGGCAGCGGGGGTATGCCGAATCAACATTTTCATCTGTTCTTCACTGGCGATTACTTCATGCGTTTTTTCTTCTACCAGTTTTTGCACCGTTTTTGCACGTCTAGCAAGCATAAGCAAGATAAGGCCAAGCAGCCCAGTGAATAAAGATCCTCCAGCCAGAATAAGAATAGGTTCGTTACTTGAGACTGATTTTTCAAATAGTGGCGTACTGCTCCATTCGAGTGTCCATAATTGCCGTTTGATATCTAGGGTTTGTCGAAAGCTATACTGTGCATTCGTTGAGGTGTCGTGTAATGAATGTCCACTGTCATAAATTAAATGTTCTTTTGATGCAATCGTTCCATCATAAACTTTAAGATGAAAAAGATGACCTTGAGAAGAGGTTAGCCCATGAAGGAAGTTTTTAGCAATAAACGGCCCAAAAATCCAACCGAGAGACGCTTTACGACGTTCTTGCGCTGTTCGAATAGGATAGTTATTTTTGTATACGGGAAGTAGCAGATAAAATCCAGGGCTTTTTGTGTGATCTTGTACGAGAAGAATACGCTGAGTGATAATGGTTTGCCCGCTATCACGTGCTAGTAAAGCTGCTTCATAGCGATTGGTTTCAAATGCAATATTTAGCCCTAATGCTTCAGCGTTATTTTCTATGGGGGCAATATATTTAACAATTAAATACTCATGATAATTACCGTGAGGATGGATAGTAAAAGAAGATGAATGCTCAACTTGAGCACTTTTAAGAAACTGTTCGATGTCGACAGGCGATACATATTCAATAAAGCCTAGCCCATTCATACCGGGTAAATGTTCTTTAATCCCAATTGTTTTAACGTAGGTATCCCATTCGGTTTTTGATACCGTACTAGAGCCATACAGTAACCCCGAAGCGCCTACAAGACTTTGCTCGTAAGAGTCAATTCGATAGAGCAGTGCTTTTTCACTTTCAAGAGTAAGGGTTTTAAATTGAGAGTTGGTTTTCTCTTCAATAAAATAGTGAGTAGTTTTCCAGGCATAAAATGTAATTCCCAACGGAATAAGCAAAACCCCGACAGACAGCAACCTCCATGAAGGGGAGTACCAGGCTGAGCGAATGGGTAATACCGGTTTCTTTTTAGCCAAGGTCATAGCGTCACTAAATAAAAGTGTTTGATATCTAGTAGTGACGACCTATTTATCCCATTAGTTGAGTTTTACTGAATTTAATTTTTTAGCGGGTTGTACGAAGGCGCTAAAGCTATATAAATACTAAGAATAAAATGCTACCTTAATCAAAGCCATATTAATGGCTACCAAACATTAAAATAATTTTCTAATCCTTATTTGGTATCAAGTATTATTCAAAGAAATAAATTATTTAAATAATTAGATTTTACTCAGTTGGATTTTCTCGGCATGTTGGCCACTTGCCGTGCTGCATGTACTGTCTGCGTTGCCAGGCCTTGATATAACACCAACTGCGTAATCTCTAATAATATTAAACTATTTTATTACTGTGCTTTGCCTTAGCATCAAACTGAGTTGTAGTTAATGTGAATAAAATGGCTAATTAGAAACGCTTACTATACAAACTACTTTTGCTAAATGCTCTTTATTTTCACTTGTATAGTGTTTTAAATTCATATGCTGGCAATGAATCCAACAATTGGATAGCACTAAAGCCGTTTATTTATCGTATGGCAATACAAAAAACACTAAATATTTAATTAAGTTGTTGTATTTTATGTTTTTTTTGTAGTAGAATCCTACTCATGTTGTTAAATGATTGTTTAGGAAGCTTTATTATATGAAACGCCATGCTGCAATGAATCGAATTTACCGTCTTATTTGGAATGAAAGATTGGCTGCGTGGGTAGCCGTTTCTGAAACAGCAAAAGGTAGAGGCCGTCGCATGAGCGGTCGTAAACTTTTCGCAGCATGGCTTGCATTGTTTCCTGGGTTTTTGTTTGCTGCTCCCACAGGCGGAGTCGTAACGTCGGGTGGCGGCTCTATTTCGCAGGCTGCTACCACTACAACCATTAATCAACAAACACAAAAACTAGCGATTGATTGGAATAGCTTTTCTGTCAGTAGCAATGAAAATGTTCAATTTAATCAACCTTCATCTTCATCCATTGCGTTGAATCGTGTCGTTGGTCAAAATCCTAGCCAAATTTTAGGAAGCGTTAAAGCTAATGGTCAGGTTTTTATTCTTAACCCTAATGGCGTATTGTTTGGAAAAACAGCTCAGGTCAGCGTTGGCGGCTTAGTTGCCAGTACATCTACGATCAGCAATGCAGATTTTCAATCAGGTAACTACCAATTAGAGTCAACCGGTAATAGCGGAAAAGTAATCAACCAAGGTCATTTAATCGCTAGTGAAGGCGGCTACGTTGTTTTAGTAGCGCCTGAAGTGCGTAATGAAGGCTCTATTCAAGCTCAAAGTGGTACGGCTTTATTGGCGGCAGGCGATAAAGTCACTTTAACACTGAATAATGGCAGCTTGGTTGACTACTCTATTGATAAAGGCACATTAAATGCCTTAGTCAGTAACAAACAACTGATTCAAGCCGATGGTGGTCAGGTAATTTTGGTTGCTAAAGCACGGGATCAAGTAAGCAAAGCCGTTGTAAACAATAGCGGTATCATTGAAGCACACGCTGTTCAAAATAAGGGCGGCGTTATTAAGCTGCTGGGCGATGAGCAGGTAGGCCAAGTAATCATTAGCGGTACATTAAATGCTTCTTCCGCTGTAGGTAATGGCGGCAGCATTGAAACCTCTGCTGCACGTTTAAGTGTAGCAGAGAGCGCTAACATAACAACCGCCGCATCTCAAGGTAACACGGGTGATTGGCATGTAGCAGCAAACAATATTACCCTTGCAAGTCGCGGTGATATCTCAGGAAAAAGCGTATCGAAACAATTAGCAAATAATAATGTCACGCTTTCTAGCACACAATCATCCAGTGATTTAACAGTAAATGATAGTGTTAATTGGAGTAGTGCAAATACCTTAACATTAAATGCTGATCGTAATGTTGTTATTAATCGTGATGTTAACAATACTGCTAATGGCAATTTAAATGTACGTGCTGATACACACGGTTCAGGTCAAGGTACTGTTGCATTTGGTTCCCAAGGCCATGTTGCACTTACTAGCGGAAAAACAAATCTTTATTACAATCCAGCAGCGTATACCCAGCCTACTGACTACAGTGAAAAAGTAAGCGGTAAATCAACCGCGTGGATGTTAGTGAATGATGTTGAGCACTTGCAAGAGGCTAATACCAATTTATACGGCAGTTATGCCTTAGGTAAAGATATCGATGCAACAGCAACCTCTACTTGGAATAGTGGTGAAGGCTTTGAGCCTATTGGCAACGGCAGCACACGCTTTTCAGGTGAATTTGATGGCTTAGGTCACACCGTTAATAATCTCACGATTAATCGCCCTGAAACTGATCATGTTGGGTTATTTGGTGAAACGAATACCGGTAGCACAATTAGTAACGTTAACCTTAGCAATGAAACAGTAGTAGGCCATTTCAATGTAGGCGGAGTTGTTGGTACAAGCGATCACGGCAATGTGAGCCATGCTTATGCAAGCGGGCAAATCACAGGCCAGTACAATACAGGCGGAGTTGTTGGTACTAATTATTATGGAACTGTAACCGACTCTGGCGCAGAGGGTAATGTAAAAGGTATTTCAGCTATCGGCGGCGTTATTGGTACCAATGATCATGGTACTGCCACTAACCTCTATGCAAAAAGTAATGTAGAGGGTGAATACAATGTGGGCGGAGTTGTTGGAACTAACTACTACAGTGTATTGGCGAATGCAGCTGCGCAAAGTCATGTGAAAGGTATTTCTGCTGTAGGTGGTGTGGTAGGAACAAACACCTTAGGTGATATCAGCAATGCTATGACTGTTGGCACAAGTGAAGGCCAATATAATGTGGGCGGTTTGGTCGGTACCAATGATAGCGGTACTGTTCGCCATTCTTCTGCTTCTAGCACCGTTAGCGGAATTTCAGCAGTAGGCGGTTTAGTTGGCACGAGTACACTCGGTATCGTACAAGATAGTTCAGCAGCAGGTGTAGTGACTGGTCAATACAATGTAGGCGGTTTAGTCGGAACCAATAATTATGGCAATATTCAGTCATCGTCTGCTCAAGCAACAGTAACTGGAATTTCTTCTGTGGGTGGTTTGGTTGGTTCAAATATCTACAGTACCGTTCAAAATACATCGGCTATTAGTACCGTTGAGGGTGACTATAATGTGGGCGGGTTAATTGGTACTAGTGAATATAGTACTGTTAATCAATCGTCTGCACTTAGCACAGTTAAAGGTAAGTTGGGTGTTGGTGGATTAGTCGGAACGAATAATCTTAGCGATGTAAACGCAGGCTATGCGGCTGGCAATGTAAGCGGTGACTACAACGTAGGCGGGTTAGTTGGTACGAATTTGTATGGTACGGTTAATGCATCTTCTTCTGAAAGTAACGTAAGCGGAATTTCGGCCGTCGGTGGGTTGGTTGGTACGAATAGTTACGGCAAAGTACAAGATGGTTATGCGCATGGTTCTGTGAAGGGCGAGTATAACGTTGGCGGTTTAGTAGGGTTAAGCGAATACAGCGTTGTTAAGCATTCATCGGCTGATGCTAGTGTAAACGGTATTTCTAATGTGGGTGGTTTAGTCGGTACCAATAACTACGGTGATGTAATTGATTCATCAGCTGCGGGTACGACTGAAGGTGAATATAACGTTGGTGGTTTGGTAGGAACGCATTACACAGGCACTATAGAGAATAGTGTTGCTAAAGGGCGTGTGAAGGGCATTTCAGCTGTTGGTGGTTTAGTAGGTACCAATACTGGTACGATTAAAGCATCTTCTGCTGCTGCAGAGGTTGAGGGTGAGTTCAATGCTGGTGGTTTAGTCGGTATCAATAACTTTGGTACTGTTGCTACATCATCGAGTGAGAGTAAAGTTCATGGCTTTTCAGCCGTTGGGGGCTTGGTTGGTACAAACTTAGGTACTGTTAGCCAATCATCTGCTAACGCTACTGTAGCAGGTGAATACAATGTTGGCGGTCTAGTGGGCTTGAATAGTGCTGGAACAGTTGACGCTTCTTCCGCTAGCAGCAACGTGAATGGTATTTCAGCTGTAGGTGGCTTGGTTGGTACCAATACAGGTACTGTTAGCCAATCTTCTGCGCAAGCTAACGTTGTTGGTGAATATAACGTAGGCGGCTTGGTCGGCGCGAATAACTTTGGCACCGTTGACACTTCATCTGCTAATAGCAATGTAAGTGGTATTTCAGCTGTAGGCGGATTAGTCGGTACCAATACAGGCACTGTTAAAAATGCTTTTGCTACTGGTGCAACCAATGGTCAATATAATGTTGGCGGCTTGGTCGGTACGAATGCATATGCTACCGTTGATAACAGTTATGCGACTGGTGATGTTCATGGAACCAATGACATTGGCGGTTTAGTCGGTACCAATAATAATGCTACGGTGAATGCGTCTTCTGCTTCAGGGCAAGTGTCTGGAGACTATAACGTAGGTGGTTTAGTCGGTACAAATGACTATGCAACCATCAGCTACGGTTATGCTACTGGTAATGTAGTAGGAACAGGCAGCGTGGGTGGATTAGCCGGTACGAATAATCATGCTACGATTGATACCGCAACTGCTAGTGGTAAGGTAGCCGGGCAGTATGATGTAGGTGGTTTAGTGGGTACGAATGGATATGCGTTAGTGTCTAATGGATATTCTTCAGGTAGCGTAAAGGGTACCGGTAATGTAGGCGGTTTAGTGGGTACCAATAATTACGGTACTCTTAGTAAAGTTTCTACTATAAGTGTTGCTACGGGCGATTATAACGTAGGCAGCTTGGTCGGAAATAGCCATGCTAGTATTGATGGTGAGTAACAACAACCTTTGCTGTTTTCGCTACGGTGTTTAAATGTAGCGATAAGTAGTAACTGATGAAAATTCCCGCTTAGGCGGGAATTTTCATTTGTAGTTGATTGTTCATACTTCTATATAATCATGGCATAAATAGAATCAATGTTTATTATAACTACTTATCACTAGTTATAATTAGCGGTAGGGGTTTCGCATCTTATCGTTTGCTAAAGGTCATCTATTTCTTTGCACGATGTAATAGGTTTTAGATAACGATATATCTCACTATATTATTCTTCTGTAGTTTCAAGATTAAATTCTTGAATAGTTTTTGTTTTAAGAGTTTTTAAGAAAATATTTTTATTTGCGCTATGCAAGCGATTCAGATGTTGATCTAATTCCTCTAGCAAATGATGAGCACCCAACCCGCTTAGCACGCGTAATGTATCAACATCAACAATAATGCCTTTTTTAGCTTTGTCATTTAACTGAATGCTGGCAGAAGAAGCAATTTGAATGATATGGATAAAATCATCTAAAGATAATTCAGTTCTAAGATGAAATACTTCTTTTTCTAAATTAAAGTCTGCTAATTGAATATTAATATTCAATTTTGAAGTATTAATTTTAGTAGCTTCTAAGGGTGTATTAGGAAAAAAATATACATTTTTCACGGAGTATCGTTCAATACCCGCATTAATTTCAATATCCTTCAATGCTTTTATGACTTCAGCTATAACAGATTTGCATCCATCCCAACCTGCTTGACCCATTTCATGACTAATCATAATACTATGTTTACTAAAATTAATATGGTACTGATTCCATTCTAATCGCGTCATCGGCATGTGTTGTGCTTGAGGTGTTAACTCAGGTGCTACAGAAAAAGCCCCAGGTAATTGATGAATAGATTTATTGCTACCGGGTAATTTGCTGAATAAATAACCCGGAAATACTTCATGCGTGGGGAAATTATTTGAAAATAATATTTCTACGATAGAACTGATTAAAGGATCTTTTTTAATAGCTTTATGGGATTTAATCATTCTAAAGTCTCCAGAGTTTAGGAAGTGGCATTTATGCGCGCTACATATAAATTTATTTTCTATATTTTAGAAGTTACGCAGTTGGGTTCTCTCGGCGTGGGACGCCTCACGTTATAGCAACTTGCTGTACTGCGTGTACTGGTTGTGTTGCTATGTGCGACATCCCATGCGGGGCATCCCATGCCTTGATAGAACTCAATTGCGTAACTTCTAATTTTCTAAAATAGTGTCGCAGTTTTATGCAAACCCTATATTTACTGTAGAAATGATAATTTTTATTATTATCGGAATAATTAATTGTTTTTTTAAAGGTTTTTTGTTGTTTTGACTAAATTTGTGTGAGTAAAATATTAAAGTGAACTAAAAACCACTTTAAATTATGTTTTTCAAGCTATTTAGGTAGACTTTTTTTATTTTCATCGCATATTTGGTATCAGCGTGTTAACTCCAGGTAAGCTACCATGATAACGAGAAAAATAAGTCTGCTTTTACTTACAATGACTTCAGCCGGGGTATTTTCAGTACAAGCTGCTGTTCTGCCTGATGCTGGAGAAACTTCGCGGCAGCTGCAAAAACAGACACCGCCTCTTCAAATACGATCAAACCGGCCTGATATTCAAATTGAGGAAAAAAACGCAACCGCACAAACCGAGAGAGACAATACGCTTATTCCTGTGCAAAGCTTTCAAATAACAGGCAATAGTTTGTTTTCGAGTGATGATTTGCTCATGTTAGTGAATGATTTAAAGGGAGGCTCTTATACACTTACACAGTTAAAGGAAGGCGTTGCACGGATTACCGATTTTTATCATAAAAATGGATATTCAGTTGCACGTGCCTATCTACCTGCCCAAGATATACAAAATGGTCAAGTGACTATTAGCGTTTTAGAAGGAAGAGTAGGGCAGGTACACATCAATAATCAGGCCCGAATTTCAAATCAGCGTGCTGAGCAGTATCTTAATGGCATTCAGCCGAATACGTTTGTGCATTCTGAGAAATTAGATAGAGCTTTATTGTTACTGTCTGATAATGCTGGCATTGGCCGTGCTCGAGCTACGTTGCAGCCAGGGGCGAGCGTAGGCAGCTCAGATATTATGGTTGAATTACAGCCTAATAATCCTTACTCTGGTTCAGTAGGGCTTGATAATTACGGCAATCATTATAGCGGTCAGTACCGCCTAAATGGGCAACTCAATGTAAATAGCCCGTTCAGATTGGGCGATCAATTTAATTTTAATGTGTTACAAAGCAATCAAGACCTCAGCTACGCAAGAGCAGCATGGCAGTTACCTGTAGGCAGTGATGGATTAACTCTGGGTGCTGCACTAGCGGGTACTCATTACCGTTTGGGCGAAGAGTTTGCTAATCTAGAGGCGAATGGCTGGGCGCTGATTAGCAGTGTTACTGCAACCTATCCTTTTTTGCGAACACCGACCACCAATGTGTTTGGCGTTTTTTCTTTTGAAAGCAAGCGATTAAAAGACAACATCGATAGCACTGGTACAGCAAATGATAAAGATCTTTATCAGGCTAACTTTGGTTTAGCCGGGCAGCGTTTAGATTATATTGGATTAGGTGGTGTAACTTCGTTTGATACGAATATTTCATTAGGAAAATTACGTATTAAGCTTCCTAATGTATTAGCAAATGACCAAAGTACAGTTCGTACCAATGGTTACTTTGCACGTCTTGTAGCAACGGTAAAACGGCATCAGCAAATTTCTGATCGACATAGCTTTTCTCTTCAAGTAACTGGGCAATTAGCCAGTAAAAATCTTAATTCATCAGAAAAGTTTTCTTTAGGTGGCGCAAATGGAGTAAGGGCTTATCCTGAAGGTGAGGGATTAGGGGATGAAGGCATATTAGCCAGCGCGTCTTGGAATATGCGTTTAGCAAAAGCTTTTCAGGGGAGTGTTTTTTATGATGCTGGTGTTGTGAAAATTAACTATGACCCTTCTTCCCTAACAGGCGGGCAAGAGAATCATCGTTCTCTTTCTGGAGCGGGTGTAGGGCTTGATGCAAACATTGCTAATGTACAATTTAAAAGTTTTGTAGCATGGCAAGTAGGGGGCGGCGAGGCAAAATCTGCCCCTGATCATAACCCACGGCTTTGGACACAAATGACAGTTCCTTTTTAGGCTTTGCTTAAAAAGCTGGTTCGATGCCTATCCTATCTATTCAGCGTCTGCTGTGCGCCGTGGCGCTAGTAAAAAAAATAAAAAGTAGTGCCTTTTTGAGCTAATATTACGAATAAGTAAAATAAGTAAAAAAAGGCGCATCAAAATGAACAGCTATCATGAATTACCTTTTACCTCTTTAGCCACCACAGTTGAGTTACCTAATACGGTTTCTGTTAAGAGGGGAACCGTTTCATTAGAGTCTTCTGCACATACGGTGTTTACTGACTTTGCAGCAGTTCGTCCTGCTACCGTTCGCGCTAGAACACAAATAGATGTTGCGCTAGAACAGATGATTCTATTGGGTATTCGTCTGTTATTTGTTGTTGATCAATCTGGGCATTTATTAGGGCTGGTTACTTCTCAAGATATTATGGGTGAAAAGCCTATGTTGTATTTACAAACGCATGATGGGCAATACAATGCCATTACGCGTGCCCATATTCAGGTGCAAGATATTATGCAACTGCCTTCAGAGTGGCATGCTGTAGATGCTAAGAATATTGAGCGTGCAAAATTAGGCGATATTGTCGAAAATTTTAAAAAAATATCAGGCCGTCACCTCCTTGTTGTAGAGCAATCAGAAGGTTTACGTGCAGGTTTACGCGTTAAAGGATTATTTTCTGCTACGCAGCTCGAGCAAGCCTTAGGTATTGAAATTAATACTACTGTAGAACCTTCACATAGCTTTGCTGAGATGGAGCAAATTTTAGTAGCAAGCTAGCTCACTTATTTTCTATGCTATAAGCTAACTATTTAAGGTCTGCAACACCTTAAATAGTTTGATGAATGCTTGGAAAAATTAAGCGCTCTTTAGTTGTGTGTTGATGTGAAAACTCAATACACGTAATTAAAGGTATTAAAGGGGTTGTATGAGTATTCGTATGTTTTGTGGAGTTGCTGCGTTTTTTGCTCAAGTAGTATTTGCGCAAGATGTCACGCTAGGTAATCTAAAAATTTCGCATCCTTGGGCGAGGGCAACCGGTAACGTTGCTCATCATGGTGCTATTTATTTTAAAGTTGAAAATAAAGGCAATGTAGAGGATGTATTATTAAGCGCTAGTAATCCTAAATTAGCGGAGAATATTGAGCTAAACGATCATGTTCATGAAAAGGGCGTGATGCGCATGAGGGCAGTACCCTCTATTCAGTTACCAGCTCATATGACTACTTGGCTTAAACCGCATGGTTACCATGTGATGCTAATGGGATTAAAACAGCCGTTGCAAGAAGGCACTACTATTCCTCTCACGCTTACATTTAAAAGAGCGGGAACAGTAAATGTAAATGTTAAAGTAGAAGCATTAACCTCTAATCCTGATATGTAGCAGCCATAACGCCTATTATAAAAGCTTTTTTATAGCACCTATAAGCACCTGCAAAACGAATGAAGACATAGTATCTATAATGAATAACATGCCATAGAAATGAGATAAATATGGGCGCACGAATTTTCCCTGGTTGCAAAGAACTCGAATATTATTTGAAATCAATATTACCTTTAAATATTAAAGATTATTGCCCAAATGGATTGCAAATCGAAGGTAAGCGCCCTGTTCGAAAAATTGTTAGTGGTGTGACAGCCACGGTAGAACTTCTTGATGCTGCTAAAGAAACTGGCGCTGATGCCTTATTGGTGCATCATGGTTTGTTTTGGAAAGGCGATTCTCCTTGTTTAGTAGGGTGGCGGCGAGAGCGCATTGAAGCGTTTTTAGACAGTGGAATAAGTTTATTGGCGTATCATTTGCCTTTAGACGTTCATGTAAGTTATGGCAATAATGCACAATTAGCAGGTATTTTAGATATCCATATAGCGGAAGAAAAAGCTGAGCAGGGATTAATTTGGTACGGGCGCTTTAAAGAGGCAATTGAAGAGGCTGCTATAGAATCGTATTTAGAAAACAGATTGAATCATAAGCCTTTAATTATAAAAACCGGACGAGCAATTCAACAGGTGGCATGGTGCACTGGTGGTGCGCAACGCTATTTTGAACAAGCCATTGATGAAGCGCCTTTTGAGATAGATGCATTTATTACAGGTGAAATTAGTGAGCAAAATGTGCATTTAGCACATTCAACTGGGGTAACATTTATTGCGGCAGGGCACCATGCAACTGAGCGTTATGGCGTACAAGCCATTTGTACACATTTAGCCGATTATTTTAATATAGAGCATGAATTTATTGATTGCCCTTCTCCTGTTTAGTATTTTAAAAAGCGTTTCATAGATTGAAACTGTTCTAGTCTTTTTATTCTTTATTCCGATATTAACTATAACAAGCGATAGTTCGGGATAAGGTATATGAAAATAAAAGGCATGTTTCAAGGGAGTGATCGTGATCTTGTTGCTGGTTTCTTGCATGAGATAACAATACCCACCTTCGTTATTAATGCAGAGCGGCAAGCCGTTGTGTGGAATAAGGCTTGTGAGCGTTTAACCGGATTATTAGCTGAAAGTCTTATAGGCACGCAGGATTATTGGCGTGCTTTTTATGAAAGGCCTCGCTTATGCTTAGCGGAGGTATTAACGCTAGAAAGCATTATGCAGCGGCGTGAGTATTATAGCCAGCATAAGGCTGTACCCAATGCATCAGGAAAAGGCTTGCGCGCAGAAGGGTGGTTCAATTTTCCTCTAACAGGGCAGCAACACTATGTGATTCAAGAAGCTATTCCTATTTATAATGAATCAAGGAATCTTGTTGCTATTATTCAAACATTTACCGACTTAAGTGATTTAAAACGCGCTCAGAAAACATTACAGCAACTCACCAAAAATGATGCGTTAACAGGGTTGGGTAATCAACGAGCGTTTGATGAATACTTGAATAGCGAATGGCAACGCGCTCAGCGCCAAAGTACTGAAATTGCGTTAATAAAAATCGATGTGGATCAATTTAAACGCTATAACGAGCATTTTGGCCATCAGGAAGGAGATGCTTGTTTAAAGCGTATTGCCGAAATTATTAGCCAAAGCATGGGGCGCTTATCAGATATAGCGTGTCGATCAGGCGGTGAAGAATTTATGTTGATTTTGCCAGCGACTGATCTAGAAGGTGCAAAAATTGTGGCAGACCGTATTCATGCGGCTGTACTAGCGTTAGCCATACCTCAACCTAAGGTTGATGCGAATGCATGTCTAACCGTAAGCATTGGGGTTGCCTGTACCATTCCTGTAGAGGGAGAGGGTGTTACCCGCTTAATGTTAATGATGGAAGAAGCAATAAACAGAGCTAAGTATTTAGGCCAAAATCAAGTGGTCAGTATAAATAGCTAGCGTATATACCCACCCACCCATCCCTAAAAAATACTACT
>JAZKAR010000031.1:82319-112190 GCA_040389065.1 Pseudomonadota bacterium
CTACTATTTCTTAATAGGGCGCGGGGCGATGTTTCCTACTTATTGCCACTTGAAAAGAGTGTTGATTTATGACTGTAAGCTCAAGCCGAACACATTCGCAATATCATTATCATTGAATCCATCTCCCTTAGCTTTTTCAATACGTGAACTAAAAGGAGAGTTTTTAACTAATAAAGCATAAATTTGACGATCTGAAAGCCCCTTATCGCGAAGAAAGCTAATTTTTCCTTGCGCTTTAGCTGGCGTAAACTCATCGGAAGAAAGTAAGCTAATAAGTTGTTGAGGTGTATGGGAAGGTGTCGAAGCGCGAAGAGCAGGAGAGATACGGTTATTGATTTGTGTCGGATTAAACGCACTTAACATCGCGGTATAGGGATCAGGCTGCATACTATTTTGAGAAGCTGATGCATCAAAAAAATTATTTGCAATGAGTGTTTTTGCATCGCTTCTTAAAGTAGAGGGAGGAGCGCTAATATCAAGATGCAGACGATTGATTAAAATATTTTCTGACATCCCCTTGGTTTCTAAGTCTGTTAATGTATTTTTTAACTTAGAAGATTGCACTAGCTGCAAGTAAATTAAGTCATCATTCATTCCTGCCTGGCGAGCACGCGCCACCTCAACTTGAAGCATTTGTACTTTTGCAAGGATATCAAATCGGCTCATCACATTTTCTATCATAGAGGAACGAGGAGGTGAATGTTCTTCAGTTATTGGAGATGATGAAATGCTATTAGACTGCTCTTGAGAGTTCGTATATTTGACGGGATGGAAAACAGGTTCAGTTTTAAATTGAGATTTTGCTTCTAAAAAACCAGAATACATTGTCCAAATAATATAACCACCCACTAATAAACTATATACAGGCCTAAAACGAAGAAAATGAAGTGCAAAGGTGCGCACAACAGGAGGAACATTAGGCGGTGCAGAATAATTTCTAGCATAGGGGGTATTTTGCTTGGCAAAAGGAGACATACTCTCAGCAGAATAATCATAAGAGGATTTTTGAGGCGACAGTTTTCGCTTTTCTGCTTCTTCCTGCTCTTGAATCCAGGCATCATGATCTTTACGGCGCTCAGGGTTCGAAAGAATGTCGTAAGATGAATTAATTAATTGCATGATACGTTCAGATTCTTTATCGTCTGGGTTTCGATCAGGATGATAGCGCTGAGCTAAAGATTTATAGGCGGCTCTAATAACCTCTAAAGGAGCATCTCGCGCCACTTTTAAATTATCGTAATGCGTGCGAATAGTAGCCATAGATTATTAATATCATAGAGTGTGCTACTAATCATTATTCTCGACAAAAAAATAAACTCAACCTCTATGATAAGAAAACTTCAAAATAAAAATAAAAAAAACGTTTCATTTCAATAAAACAACAAGTTGATCATGTTTTTGAGAGATCAGATTAAAGTATTGGTGAGAAACGCTATGAATAGAATCAACCATCGTTAACTTAAATATTTGCGAGTATTTACCCCAAAACTAGGCAAGTTTGTTAAGACCCACTGCTAAATCATTAATAATATCTTCACTATATTCAAGGCCGATGGCGAGGCGAATGAGGCTTTGGCTGATTCTGGCTTTAGCGCGTTCATCATCACTTAGTCTGCCATGTGTAGTAGTGGCGGGGTGCGTAATAGTACTGCGCGTATCGCCAAGATTTGCGGTAATCGACATAAGTTGTGTGTTATCAATAACCGACCATGCTTGTTCCTGACCGCCCTTAAGTTCGAAGCTTATAATAGCGCCTCCAGCTTTTTGCTGGCGTTGGGCAAGTATATACCCTGGATGAGTGGCTAACCCTGGATAATTAACGTTTGATACAGCAGGGTGTGCTTTAAGCCATTGGGCTACTTTAAGAGCATTCTCAGACTGTTTAAACATGCGCAAAGTAAGTGTTTCGATTCCTTTTAAAATGATCCAGGCATTAAAAGGACTAATGCTAGGGCCTACTGTACGCAAAAAGGGATACAGTTTTTCATGGATAATACGATGCGCGCCTGCTACTGCACCTCCTAAAACCCGCCCCTGACCATCTAAATATTTAGTGGCAGAATGAATAATAATATCAGCGCCAAAGCGCGCTGGTTGCTGCAAAGCGGGTGAGCAAAAACAGTTATCAACGGCTAGAAGTGCCTGATGAGCATGGGTAAGATTAGCAATACCTTGAATATCGAAGATATCAGTAAGTGGATTAGAAGGCGTTTCTAAAAAAACAAGCTTAGTTTCTGGGGTAAATGCGCGCTCCCATTCGCGCAAATCTGTGCTTTCTACAAACGTGGTTTTAATTCCCCAGCGCGGTAGCCATTGGCTAAAAAATTGTTGTGTGGAACCAAAAATACCTCGTGAAGCGACAAGGTGATCGCCAGATGAAAGCAATCCTAAAACAGTTAGAAAAATAGCGGACATCCCGCTAGCCGTCATCAGACAGGCTTCCACTCCTTCTAGCGTAGCAATACGTGTTTGAAGCATATCTACCGTAGGGTTAGAGAAGCGGCTATACACATGCCCCGGTGTTTCGCCTTTAAAGCGTTTAGCAGCTTCTTCGGCACTATTAAACACATAGGAGGATGTTAAAAAAAGCGCTTCGCTATGCTCTCCAAAATGGGTACGCTGTGAACCTGATCGAAGGGCTAGGGTATCAGGATGCCAAGAGGGGTCAATAGCCTCAACGTGAGGGGTAGACATACGTTTTACGTTCCTTAAAGAGAGGCATTAGGACGCTTGGTAGTGATAGATAGTCTACCAGTGTATATTAATGTGATAAAGAAGATAGTTGATCATCAGCTACGTGGTGGTCATCGGTTGCCTGATGATTATCTTTTGCATTGGTACGTTCATGTGCAAGATCAGTTAAATACTGCGTATCGATATCGCCTGTAACATATTGACCATTAAAACATGAAGCCTCAAACTCTTGTATCGAAGGGTTTACTTCACGAATAGCAGATTTTAAATCATCAAGGTCTTGATAAATCAATGCATCAGCATTAATAGCAATACGGATTTCTTCAAGCGTTTTACCATGGGCTATCAGCTCAGTTTGTGTTGGCATATCAATACCATATACGTTTGCGTAACGTACTTTAGGCGCAGCAGATGCAAAATAGACTTTTTTAGCGCCTGCAGCGCGTGCCATGTTTACAATTTCCCGGCTTGTAGTGCCTCTTACAATCGAGTCATCAACTAACAAGACAACACGATTACGAAACTCTATTCCAATGGGATTAAGCTTGTGGCGAACCGATTTATTGCGAACGGCTTGCCCCGGCATAATAAAGGTGCGCCCAATATAACGGTTTTTAATAAATCCCTCTCTAAATAAGAGGTTCAGTTGGGAGGCTAGCTCTTGAGCGCAAGGACGGCTTGATTCAGGAATAGGGATAACAACATCAATATCATCAAGGTTACCTAGCCGCTTAATTTTGTCTGCAAGCCGTGCGCCCATTGCAAGGCGGGTTGCATAGACTGAGGTTCCATCTAACGTAGAATCAGGGCGTGCCAAATATACATACTCAAATAAGCATGGCGTAAGTTTCGCATGACTCACACATTGTTGAGTATGGATATTGCCTTGTAAATCAATAAAAATAGCTTCGCCAGGGGCAATATCTCTTAATACCTGAAACCCTAATGTATCGAGAGCAACTGACTCAGAGGCGACAATGTATTCAGGGCGGCCTTCAAATTGATTAGTACCTAAAATTAATGGGCGAATACCATATGGGTCACGAAATGCAATCATTCCATACCCAGCGATCATGGCAATAACCGCATACGCACCTTGAATACGGGTATACACCACGCTAATGGCTTCAAAAATACGCTGAGGGTCTAGCGCTTTTCCTTTAGAGGAATTTTGAATTTCATGTGCAAAAATATTTAATAAAACTTCAGAGTCGGAGTTTGTATTGATATGGCGGAAGTTTTTTTCAAGCAGCTGCTGTTTTAACGCATAACTATTTGTGAGATTGCCATTATGAACAAGCGTAATTCCAAACGGCGAGTTTACATAGAAAGGTTGCGCTTCTTGAGCTGCATTGGCTGAACCTGCCGTTGGGTAGCGTACATGCGCAATGCCCCAGTTACCTTGCAGCTCTTTCATGTGGCGTTTGCGGATAACATCACGCACAAGGCCGCTGCCTTTATGGAGCCTTAAAATCTGACCATTTTCAAGCGTTGCAATGCCAGCGGCATCTTGCCCGCGATGTTGCAAGGAAACAAGACCATCGTAGAGTAATTGATTAACGGGGGATTGACCTGCAATACCTATAATGCCGCACATAGACTATCTTTTTTTGATGGAAAGAAAGGGGCGTAGTTTACCATACTCAAGAAAAAACAAAACACTGATTAAAAAAAGATAAGGTTTAACGCAGTGTGTTTTGGAGGCAACGTGAATGAGAAAATGAAAGTGGTACAGACTCACTGATAAATATCAGAAGTATGTACCACTGAGACATTGAAGTCTTTTTTGGTAGTATAGCCACACGCTAGCTGAGAAATACTTAAGTTAATCAGTTGGGCGTGTGACAATTCTATTGTTGATTAATTAGCCGTGAGTTTTTCTATTATTGGCTCTTGCCATAGCTTTAGATTTAACTTTATGGGAAGTAGTAGCAATACGTTTATAGGTTTTTTTACGTGCAGCAACTTGTTTTTTAACAGCATGATGAACAGTGGCAGCAGCGCGAGGTGTTTCACTAGCATCTGCAACACTGCTGTTATCGTAATCTTGTCCGCCATTTTCTAGCCAGCTTTTAATACGATGTGCATCGCTTAGACGAGCTTGTTTTCCATTGGCATCAAGCATCACAATGGTGATGGGGTGTTCTTCAACACGCACGATCATGACTAAACAACGTCCGGCTTCTTGTATATAACCTGTTTTGCTGACCACGATATCCCAGTTAGGATCGCGCATTAATGCATTTGAATTGCGATAGCTAAGAGGGCGTTGACCAGGAGCTGGCTCAATCCAATACTCAGCCGTCGTTGTAAAGTCGCGAATAGGTTGGTAATTCACGGCAGCATGAACCATACGTACTAAGTCTTCAGCGGTAGACTGATTAGAGCTTGAAAGCCCGGTGGAGTCAGCATAATGCGTATTGGTCATGCCTAATGAGGCAGCTTTTTTGTTCATCGCGCGAACAAAGGCTTGAATTCCGCCGGGGTAATTACGGCCTAATGCAGCAGCAGCACGATTTTCAGAAGACATTAACGCTAGACGCATAATTTCTCTGCGCGAGAGCGTAACGCCAAGCTTGAGTCTGGAATGCGTATTTTTAATGACATCCATATCTTCAGATGTAATCGTAATAGGCTCATCTAATGATAATTGAGCATCAAGCACTACCATTGCTGTCATTAATTTAGTAATAGAAGCAATAGGCGCTGGCGCTAAAGGATTTTTACTATATAACACGCGACCTGTTTCAGTATCGACTACCATCGCGTTGTTAGAAGTAAGACGTAATTTTGAAATATCAAGCGCGTTGACATCAATTCCCCTGCTTGGGGCACTCAGAGTGGTAGGCGTGCTTAGAGAAGCAACTGGTTGTGCAAAGAGAGAGCTGCTAAGCACACACCAAGCCAATGTGGCCCAAATGCGTTTTTGCATTACATTCACCTTTTATACTTAAATATGCGCGACAGTGCGCTTTATATGACGTATTTGTCTTTAGATTTAGCCTGTATCCTAACATATTCTTGTATTCAAAAAGCCTCTTAAAGTATGTTTATCTAAAATCAAAAACGCGAGTTATATTGATTTTAAAAAATACCTTACTTTGAAATAAGCATTTTTAAATACATTGAAAATATTAAAATAAAGCCACCCAGTAGCCTTATACAAAACCAAGCTTTTCTAAACACACTTACGTTCCCCATTGTTTTAACTATCGACGGGAGTTGAATAATTTTCAAGCTAAGTATTCAACTTTTCAGTGATAAAATCATTTTTTTAAATAAATGTGCGATAAATTGCTGTTTTTGTTGATTTTTTAAGCTTTTATTTATCGCGTAATCAAAGAAATGTAAGTGAAAATGGTTAGAAAAACTTGGCTTGTAGCTTCGCTTATTGACGTTTGTTAACACGAGCTAACGTTTAAACACACTTTCTTCGCCTTTCAGTAAGCGTTGAATATTGGTGCGGTGACGCCATAAGAGAAGTAGACACATCACCATAACGGCAGCTGTTCTGAAATCTTGCGTCCATAGCCATCCCGAAATGCAGGGCGCTAGCAGCGCTGCACTAATTGCTGCAAGTGAGGAAATTCTTAAAAGCTTCGCAATGGCTACCCATACTAACGTGACCGCTGCACCTAGCCGCCAATCAAGCGCCCATAAAATACCTGCTGCAGTTGCCACTCCTTTTCCGCCTTTAAAGCGATAAAAAATGGGGTAAAGATGCCCAATAAATACAGCTAGCACGGTTAAAAACAGAATGAAAGGCGAACTATTTGTTAGTTGTGCAACTGCGACAGGTAAAGCACCTTTTAACGCATCAAGCAGCAGTGTAATCGCTGAGGCGGTTTTTCCTCGTTGTCCACCGCTTCTCAATACATTTGTGGCACCGGGATTACCTGAGCCATAACTATACGGGCTCGGTAATCCAAACGCTTTAGAAACGGGAACGGCAAAGGGAATCGAACCCAGGAAATAGGCAAAAACAGGAAGATAATAACTCATGATGATATAGAAGGTTGGCTATCAGATGAAGTGGGGGAAAACGTGCTGTTTGTGCTGTTAAGTATTTCAAAATCTGCAGTAAGTTCAGCACTTTTGGCAAGCATAACAGAGGCAGAGCAATATTTATCTTTAGACAGCTTAATAGCACGCTCAACTTGATTCGTGCTGATATTTTCGCCTGTAATGACAAAGTGAAAATGGATTTTAGTGAAAATTTTAGGATCAGTTTCAGCGCGTTCGGCATCAAGCTCTACATAACAATCATTTACTGCTTGCCGTGCTTTTTTGAGTATGAGCAATACATCGAAAGCTGAACAAGCGCCAGCCCCCATTAAAAGTAGCTCCATCGGACGAGGCCCTAAGTTTCTGCCTCCATATTCAGGTGCGCCGTCGAGAACAATGGCGTGTCCTGAGCCACTTTCTGCGACAAATGAAACGCCTTCATTCCATTTGATACGTGCTTTCATAGATTCATCCTGCCCTCAAACGTCAGTAATGGTTTACTCTAGCGTATGAGAGAGATTCTGTCGATGCTCCTGTGCTTCAATAATGTTGTCACAATCTAACTGCGGCTTGCTGCAAACCAGGATTGCTTCGCTTCCGTTCCTCATTTACTTTATGTAAACTCCGCCGTGGGGGCAGCCCCTCAAGTTCTCGCAAAACCTTGTTTTGACTTCGTCGAAGCTTTGCTTTCGCTAACCCTCAGCGATTTTGACAACACTATCTACGATTATTGGTAATTTAATTTATATTTTGAAAAGGAGATCGCAGTGTTGCGAATTGAACATTTAAAGGCAGGGTATGGGCAGGGTATTATTTTAGATGATATTCATCTCTCCTTAGATCAAGGGCACAGCATTGCGCTTTTAGGTGCGAATGGAGCAGGTAAAACGACGACGTTGAAAGCCATTTCGGGTTTATTACCCGTATGTTCAGGACGTATTGAGTTTGAAGGTAAAGAATTAACGCAATTGCCCCCTCATCAACGCGCACATTTGGGCATTGCCCATGTGCCTGAAGGCCGTCGTATTTTTCCAGATTTAACCGTACACGAAAATCTTTTAATGGGGGCTGCAATTCTTAAAGAGCCTGATCAGGCCGTTGAGCAGAAAATTTTTGAGCTATTTCCACGCTTAAAAGAGCGCTATCGTCAAGTGGCAGGCACCTTATCAGGTGGCGAGCAGCAAATGTTAGCGATAGGGCGTGCGTTGATGTCTAAGCCCCGATTATTAATGCTAGATGAACCCTCTATGGGGTTGGCTCCTAAGCTAGTTGGCGAAGTCTTTGAGGTATTGGCCGCTTTACAAAAAGAGGGGCTTACCCTGCTAATCGTTGAGCAATATGCTAAAAAAGCTTTATCATTATGCCATTATGCCTATGTACTTAATCGTGGGAAAATGTTGTTAGAAGGGCAACCGGAGGAAGTTGAAAGCCGTTTGCAAGAGGCCTATTTAAGTTAAAAAATAAGTTAAAAAGGCGTTTGGCATTTTAGGGAGAAATCGTGATTCGTCCAGCTTTAGCTAGCGATGCAGAAGCCATTGCACATATTTATAATGATTATATTCTTAACACAGCGATTACATTTGAAGAGCAAGAAGTTTCTCTTCAACAGATGGCTCAACGTATGGAAGATGTAGCTGCGTTGTCTCTACCTTGGTTAGTTGTAGAGCAAGCAGGGCAAGTGGTAGGTTACGCTTATGCATCAAAATGGAAAGTGCGCTCAGCGTATCGCTATTCGGTTGAAAGTACGATTTATCTGGCACGCGATGTGAAAGGTAAAGGATTAGGCAGCCAACTTTATATGGCATTGTTTGAGTTGCTAAAAGAAAAGGGCGTGCATGTAGTTGTCAGCGGTATTACATTACCTAATCCCGCAAGTATTGCACTGCATGAGAAGCTTGGCCTGAAAAAAATTGCCCATTTTGAAGAAATCGGTTTTAAGTTTAATGAATGGCTAGATGTAGGTTACTGGCAAGTTATATTTTGATATCGATTATCGAACTTATTTTATCTTTAGTTCTTTTTGAAGCGCATTAATATTGCGTTCATGAGATTGTATCGCCTGCTGAAGATTATCTGCACCGCTTCCTTTTAATGCAGGGTTCGCAGAAGTTTGTTCAGCCATTTTTTTTGCTTCATTCAACGCTTTAATTTCGCTATTGAGTTCATCTAGTAAAATTCCGTGCCGAGTATTATCGCGCCCTTGTTGCGTTGTGCTATCAATTTGGGCGGGAACACCAGCAAAGCTGGTCTCATCGCTATCAGAACTCGAATGGCTAGATTTGTTGTGATGAACTGAGCTTCCACTGCCTGATCGTATGCCACTAGGGGCAGGAAGAATAATGCCTGTGTTCACGGGATTACCCGGAATCACTGAAATTTCTTGGGTAACAACCCGCATACGTTTATTTTTTATTCGTGGGGGTACATTGGTATACACCACCCTGCCGGCTTCATCTTCATAGCGATAGATCTCAGCTTTTACGGCAGCTGATTGAGCAGCGAGCAGCGTTGCAATGAGTGCTAGTATTGCTATAGGCACCCCTACGCTACGAGTTGGAGTGGTGGTGTATTTCATCACGATGTTTCTTTCTAAAATGGATTAGGGTTGTAGTAAACGGTCTCCAATTTGTATCTGCCGTTCACTTCCCATCACCAAGCCATAAGATACATTATCAAAAACTCTGAACACCATCAATAACCCGACGCGTTCATCAGGTAGTTTAACGGCTTTTTTCTCTTCGGGATTGTTATCATTTTCAACTTTAACAACCCGACCGCGTCGGTGTATTGCTAGTACATGGCCTGTGCTTAAACCGCTTGAGGCTCCTGCACTAATGGCCACTATATTGTTACGCCCGGTTTCAGCAACACCTTCAGGAAGAGCAATAATTTCAGCTTGAATAGGTTGATCAGGCGCTCTGGGTACATAGTTCATAGGAATCACTTTAGGTGCAGGGATCAGCCGATCACCTTTCATGATTTCTTGTTTTGCACGAATAATTTCAACGCTGGTAATTTCTTCTGATTGCTTGCGAATTTTTGCATCGCCTAAATGAATAGCTTCATACCCAAGAATTTTATCTTCAGGTTCGCCATCTTCATTAAACCCCTTAAGTTTGAGAGCACGACCAGGGCGATAAATTTGTAAAATCTGGTCTTCATCTCCATTGTTAGGGAGGCCCTGAACATAAACGGTATCACCTTGCCCTAAAATAACGCGATCATCGAGCGAACCAATAATTTTAGGCGCAGTATTCATTTCGCCTAAATTAATCACTAATGGCTTGCTAAGAAACGGCCCAATTTCAGAAGGCGAAATGGTAGGAATGGCTTCATCATCTGTTAAATCAACCCGAACATGCGGGGAGAGCCGCCCAGCAGGCAAACGGCCTTTAAAATTTTTATAGCGTTTTCCACTTTTACGTAAATGCGCACGACCATAACCATCAAACTCTAAAACCAGGCTTTCGCCAGGATAAATCCAATGAGGATCTTTAATTTGTTTTTTGTTCATGTTCCAAAGCTGATGCCATTTCCAGGGGCTTTTCAGAAATTTCTTAGCAATGCCCCATAGCGTATCACCTTTAACCACAACATATTCAGTCGGGGCATCGGGTCGAATATCGCGCTTGCCGACAGCATTTTCTGATGAAATGCCTTCATCTGCGCTATCAGAATTCTTGGAGGAGGTTGATGCGTCATCAGATTTTATTTTTTTAGCTTCTGCAAAAGATAAAGCCCCTCCCAGACTTAAGCTTAAGAGCAGTACGAGTGTGTTAAACTTAAACGCTTTCATATCCACCTCAATCAGTGCGCGCAAGCTTAAAAACTTGCGCTGAAAATGTTCTATAAATGGTTTTGTTGGTGCATATTAGGGTGTGTCTTCAATTACGCTATGGCGTCCAGCACGGAGTGCTAGCGAAACCAAGATTTTACGAGAACCGCCCCGGAGTGTACATACAGTACATGAGGCGCGGAAGCACAGTAATTCTTGGTTGCAGCAAGCCGTAGTTAGTAATTGAAAACATGCCCTAGCAACTGGCATCCCCGTTTATTCAACAGGTAGCAAGAAGGACTTCACCGATGGCACGTTTAACCATTTTGGAATATCCCGATTCCCGTCTCCACACAATTGCTCAGCCAGTTGAGGACTTCGGTCCGTGGTTAGAACAATTAGTAGAAGACATGATCGAAACGATGTACGACGCTAAAGGTATCGGCTTAGCGGCGACACAAGTGAATATACATCGTCGTGTATTGATCATGGATTTAGCAAAAAATGATGAACCGCAAAATCTTCAAGTGTTTGTAAACCCGAAAATTATTGCAAAAGCGGGTGAGCAAGACTACGAAGAAGGGTGTTTATCTGTGCCAGGCATCTATGAAACCGTGCGACGTGCAGCCCAGGTAACAGTTGAGGCGCAGAATGTTTTTGGCGAAACATTTACGGTAGAAGCGCACGGAATTATGGCTGTGTGTTTACAACATGAAATGGATCATCTCGACGGTAAAGTTTTTGTGCAATATCTTTCACGGTTAAAGCAAGATAGAGTTGAAAGTAAGCTCAAAAAGCGCCACCGAGAACTTTCTAAAAAGCGATAACGCGTATGAAATGGGCTTTTGCTGGAACTCCAGTCTTTGCAGAGCGAATTTTAACTGCTCTGTTAGCGGCAGGGTATCGCCCTGAATTTGTGCTATCACAGCCAGATCGCCCTTCAGGGCGCGGAATGAAACTTCAGGCATCGCCTGTTAAACAGCGTGCAGAAGCGCATGGTATCACCGTGATACAACCGCTGCGATTAAAAGGTAATGTTGCTTTGTTTAAAGACATTGCTAACTATGATCTAGATGTTTTAATCGTTGTGGCCTATGGGCTAATTGTTCCTTTAGAAATACTAAGTTTACCTCGTTGGGGTTGCTGGAATGTTCATGCCTCTTTATTGCCACGCTGGCGTGGTGCCGCTCCCATTCATCGCGCGCTTCAAGCGGGTGACACCGAAACAGGTATAGGCATTATGCGTATGGAAGAGGGCTTAGATACAGGGCCTCAATACAGTATATTACGTACACCCATTGATGATCGCGATACCACTGGCACACTGCATGATCGGCTAGCTGATCTCGGTGTAGTAGGTTTATTAGACACCTTGCGGCAAGCTGAACAAGGCACCTTAAAGATACCTGTTCCTCAAGATGAGGAAGGGGTAAGCTACGCGCAGAAAATTTCTCCTGCCGAAGCTCAATTAAACTGGTTTCAACCAGCGATTGAGTTAGATCGAATGATTCGAGCGTTTAATCCTAACCCCGGTGCCTGGACAATGCTATTAGGCGAGCGATTAAAAATATGGGAAGCTAGAATACTGCCTGAAAGTGATCAAGTTTCTTTAGAGCCTATAGTGAGCACACGTCTGCCTGGCAGTGTATTCGAGTATCAGCAAGCTCCTTGCGTACTAGGCGGAGATCAACGTGCATTGCAATTACACACTGTGCAAAAGGCAGGCGCGCAACGTATGAGTGCAAGCCAATGGTGGATGGCGGAGCACAGTAAACAGTCTGAATGTCGGTTTGAATCAATGAAACAAGAAAAGGATAATTGAAAATGAGTTTAAAGTGCGGGATTGTTGGATTACCCAATGTTGGTAAATCAACGCTGTTTAATGCCTTAACGCAAGCCGGTATTGCAGCTGAAAATTATCCTTTTTGTACCATTGAGCCAAATGTTGGAGTCGTGGAAGTACCTGATGCACGTTTAGATGCGTTATCAGCGATTGTAAAGCCTGAGCGCGTAGTGCCTGCTGTGACGGAGTTTGTCGATATCGCAGGTTTAGTGGCGGGTGCCTCTAAAGGCGAAGGGTTAGGTAATCAGTTTTTGGCAAATATTCGCGAAACTGATGCAATTGTGCATGTGGTGCGTTGTTTTGAAAACGACGATATCGTTCATGTGGCAGGTAAAATTGATCCCTTATCGGATATTGAGGTGATCAATACTGAATTAGCGTTGGCAGATATGTCGACAGTTGAAAAGTGGCTTCATAAAAACCAAAAAGCCTCACGCGCAGGCGATAAAGACGCCATTGTGTTAGTAAAAATTCTTGAGCCTTTGCTTGAACACCTTAACCAAGGTAACCCTGCTCGTACAATGCCAGGGTTAAATACAGATTCTTTTGAACTCTTGAAACCTTTATGCTTACTAACATTAAAGCCTACGCTTTATGTAGCGAACGTAGACGAAAATGGTTTCGAAGCAAATGCCTATCTTGACGCAGTAAAAAGCCATGCTACAAAAGAGAAAGCGTCAGTAGTTGCTGTATGCAGCACGCTGGAGGCAGAAATTTCAACGCTTGACCCTGAAGATCGTGATGTGTTTCTGGCTGATTTAGGGTTAGAAGAGCCAGGGCTTAATCGTGTGATTCGTGCCGGATTTCATTTATTAGGGCTACAAACCTATTTTACGGCAGGTGTTAAAGAAGTCAGAGCTTGGACTATTCATAAGGGTATGACTGCTCCTCAGGCAGCAGGCGTGATTCATACTGACTTCGAGCGTGGCTTTATTCGTGCACAAACAATTGCTTTTGAGGATTTTATTGCAGCTAAGGGCGAGCAAGGTGCGAAAGAGGCAGGTAAAATGCGTGCTGAAGGAAAAGACTATATCGTTAAGGATGGCGATGTGATGAACTTCTTATTTAATGTTTAAAGCATGTCAACAATAGCTAACTATGACTTGCTACAATCAAGGATTGCTGCGCATTCGTTCCTCATGTACTTATGTACACTCCGGTACGATTCTCGCAAAACCTTGCTTTCGCTAGCATCATAGCGCTATTGATGACACGCTGTTTTTAGTTTAAGTGTTTGTAAGGATTGATTATGAGTGCTTCCCACGCCCTGTTAAGCGTATCGGATAAATCAGGTTTGTTACCCTTTGCTCAGGCATTGGTTAAACAGGGATTTAAACTGCTTTCTACAGGGGGAACCGCACGTTTTCTTAAAGAAAATGGTTTGGTTGTTACCGATGTCAGTGAACATACAGGTTTTCCTGAAATTCTCGATGGGCGTGTAAAAACATTGCATCCTCGAGTACATGCAGGAATTTTAGCTGAGCGTAGTGTTGAGGCACATCTTCAAACGCTTGAGCAACATCAGATTCCTACTATTGATGTAGTGGTCGTCAATCTTTATCCTTTTGAAGCGACGGTAGCTAAATCAGATTGCACCTTCAAAGAAGCGATTGAAAATATCGATATTGGCGGGCCATCCATGATTCGGGCTGCTGCTAAAAATCACGCGCATGTGGCGATTGTCGTTGATCCTGCTGATTACACACGTATTGCTGAAGAGTTAGGCGATGCGTCAAGTAAGGGCAAAGTAAGTGATGCCACACGTTTTTATCTTGCTAAAAAAGCGTTTGCGCATACCGCTGCCTATGATGGAGCAATCAGCGCCTTTTTAAGCTGCCGTGCAGATGAAACTCCCGAAACAATTGCAACGAACTTTCCAGCGTCTTTTCACTTAAGTGTTCAGCAAGTTCAAACATTGCGTTATGGTGAAAATCCGCATCAGTCAGCGGCATTTTATAGAGACACAAAAGCGCCACGCAATACAGTGGCTTATGGCGTGCAATTACAAGGTAAAGAACTATCGTATAACAATCTGGCTGATGCTGATGCCGCTTGGGAAGCTGTGAAAAGCTTCTCAACATCAGCTTGCGTGATTGTGAAGCATGCTAATCCGTGTGGAGTAGCGTTAGGTGTAACGGCTCTTGATGCGTATCAAAAAGCATTCGCAACCGATACGACCTCTGCATTCGGCGGCATTATTGCGTTTAATCGTCGTGTTGATCAAGCAGCAGCGCAAGCGATTGCTCAGCAATTTGCTGAGGTCGTGATTGCACCTGCATTTGATGACGGCGCAAAAGAAATTTTTGCTAAAAAGCCAAATGTACGATTGTTAGAAGTAGCACTGAAAGATGATAACCCATCTATTCCTGCCCATAGTCTTTGGGATATGAAGCGTATTGGCGGCGGGCTATTGGTACAGACACCTGATAATGTTCCTTTAGATGAGAATGCTCTAAAAGTAGTGAGCCGTCGGCAGCCAACACCTCAGCAACTTGAGGATTTACGTTTTGTTTGGACAGTAGCGCATTATGTAAAATCAAATGCGATTGTGTTTGCAAAAGAGGCGCAAACCTTAGGAATTGGGGCAGGGCAAATGAGCCGTGTTGATTCTGCACGCATTGCCTCTATTAAAGCAGAGCGCGCAGGGTTTAGCTTGCAAGGTGCAGTAGCAGCTTCTGATGCTTTTTTCCCATTTCGTGATGGTTTAGATATTTTAGCTCAAGCGGGAGCACAGGCTATTATTCAGCCGGGCGGCAGTATTCGCGATGATGAGGTAATTGCAGCAGCAGATGAGCATGATGTTGTGATGATTTTTACTGGCATGCGCCATTTTAGACATTAAAAAAGATGTAGAAGTTACGCAGTTGAGCACTATCAAGACATGGGATGCCCCGCATGGCAACGCAGACAGTACACGTAGTACGGCAAGTTGACATAGCGCGGGGCGTCCCACGCAGAGAGAGCCAACTGCGTAAATTCTAAGATTAAATATTATTGGGAGAATAACATGAAGTTGCTAGTCGTCGGCTCTGGTGGGCGTGAGCACGCCATAGCGTGGAAGCTGGCTCAATCTGCAAAAACGACTCGGGTCTATGTCGCTCCTGGCAATGCAGGAACCGCCTTAGAGCCTGGAGTGCAAAATATTGATATTACTGACATTGCTGAATTAGTGAAATTTGCTAAAGATGAGCATATTGCTTATACAGTCGTTGGCCCAGAGGCACCTTTGGCAGCAGGTATTGTAGATACCTTTCGTGCTGCTGGATTAAAAATCTGGGGGCCAACACGTTATTGCGCTCAATTAGAAAGTTCTAAAGCATTTGCGAAGTCTTTTTTAGAGCGCCACAATATTCCGACTGCTAAGAGCGCGGTATTTACAGATATTGAAGAAGCTAAAGCCTATGTAGAGCAGCAGGGCGCACCGATTGTCATTAAGGCTGATGGCTTGGCAGCAGGTAAAGGTGTGGTGGTAGCCATGACCTTAGAAGAAGCACATGCAGCGCTTGAAGGCGCATTAAGCGGCAATAAGTTTGGCGAGGCTGGGCATCGGGTGGTGGTGGAAGCCTTCTTGGAAGGTGAAGAAGTTAGCTTTATCGTCATGGCGCACGGTCGGCAAGTTATTTCATTAGCAACGAGCCAAGATCATAAGCGTTTGTTAGAAGGAGACCGCGGCCCTAATACAGGCGGTATGGGAGCTTATTCACCTGCCAGCATTGTTACCCCTGCCTTGCATGCGCGCATCATACGTGAAATTATTAACCCCACTTTACAGGGAATGTTGCAAGAAGGGCATAGCTATACCGGCTTTTTATATGCAGGTTTAATGATAGATGCTAAAGGAAACCCTCAGGTAATTGAGTTTAATTGCCGTTTAGGAGATCCCGAAACGCAACCTATTCTAATGCGTCTTAAAAGCGATTTTGTTACCTTAATTGAACAAGGTATTGAGGGCGAGCTTGATCAAGCGAATCCGGAATGGGATCGCAGAACAGCAATAGGCGTGGTATTAGCTGCGGCAAATTATCCTGAAACGCCTAAAAAGGGCGATGCTATTCAAGGCTTACCACGACACAATAGCTGGAGTGATGAAACACGTGTGTTTCATGCGGGCAGTGAGCTTAATGAGAGCGGTACTATTGTTACCAATGGCGGGCGTGTGTTATGCATTACCAGCTTAGGTGATACGGTGCGTATTGCTCAAAAAAATGCTTACCATGCGCTTGAGGATATCTATTTTGAAGGCATGCAGTTCCGCCCTGATATTGGCTACCGTGCGATTAGATAAATTTTGATGTATCAAACTGTTGTAAAACGTGTCTTGACCCTGCAATTGGGTGCAAGACACGTATAAATAAACATATTTAATTGGATAGTTAGAATAAGATGCCGATTTTATAAATATAGAAGTTACACAGTTGCGCTCTATCAAAGCATAGGATGCGCCTCGCATGGGATGCCCCGCATGGCAATGCAGACAGTACACGAAGTACGGCAAGTTGCTAACACGCAGAGCGCGCGCAACTGCGTAACTTCTAAAATAGATACCGATTGTGTTAGACGCGATTACATGTTCAGGAAACGATAGCCATGTTTAAAGTTGTTACGTTATCTATGTTGTACCTACTACTGGGTACTATAAATAAGGCGATGGCTGAGAATGTTATCGTTCGGCTTGGTAATTTAAAATTGGTTCACTATGGCGCTGTTTCATATATGAAAGAAATTGCGCCCAAATATGGCATTACCATTGAAGAGCGTGTATTTCACAAAGGCATTGATATTATGCCTGCGATTGTTGCTGGCGAAATTGATATTGCCGCTTCGGCTTTAGAAGTAGCTATTTCAGCCCGCGCTCGAGGCGTTCCTATTTATGCAGTGGCAGGCTTTGCGAAAGGCGGGGTGCGCATTATTGCTCGTAACGACGAAAAAATAAAAGGCATCGCTAGTTTAAAAGGCAAAAAAATAGGAGTAACGCGCGATACTGTTCAAGAGTTACTGTTATTGGCTGAGCTTTCTAAAGTTAATTTGAGTTGGTCAGAAAAACCGGGTAAAGATGTTCAGCTTGTATATTTATCGTTTGCCAATCTTAATCAGGCATTAGAAAATAAAGAAATTGATGCAATGTGCCAAACGGAACCTCAAGCTTCTCAAGCAATTCGACGAGGATTCGGCAGGGAAATATTAAAGCCCTATGATACGCCAGTAGGTATTCCTGTACGCTCTCTGGTGATGACAGAAAATCTTTATAACAATCAGCCTGCGGTTGCGCAAAAAGTACTTAATATTTTTGTGGAAGCTACATCAAAATTTATTAAACAGCCTAGCTTGGCAGAAAACTATGTGCTTACTCAAATGTTTGGAAATAAGTTAAGTGTTGAGGATTTTAGACTAGCCAATGCTCATTCGCCTTACACGTATAATTTAACCCTTGATAATGTTAAAACGACCACATCATTGATGCAAAAATATGGAACAGGGCGGCTAGACGGTCAGGCTTTACCTATTGCAGAAGAGTGGGTAAAGCTAGGTTTATTGCAAAAAGCTAAAAGAAATTTAGGAATTAAGTAGCCATGTAGTCAAGTAGGAAGAGAGGTTTAAACTAAATGAGTTTTGCCTTATCTATTTATCTATGTGCTAAGAAAAGATAATTAATCAAATCCCCCTTTAGATGCACTATAAGGCTTCATAGGAGTAAAAGTGCCCTCGCTAAGCTTACTCAATTGAAAACCCCCTTACCATTGAAAGAAAAAGTCTTATGAGTTGGCTTATTCTCATTGTTGCAGGTTTATTTGAAGTTGCTTGGGCGATTGGACTAAAATATACAGAAAATTTTACGCGCATTTGGCCTACAATTGCTACGTTGTTTTCTATGGTAATTAGCGTATGGCTGTTGAATCTAGCGATGAAGTCTTTACCCGTAGGTACAGCGTATGCGGTGTGGGTAGGCGTAGGAGCAGTAGGCACAGCCATACTAGGTATATTTTTATTTGGCGAATCAGCCAATTACCTTCGACTATTGAGCTTAGGGCTCATTATCGCAGGCATTGTTGGTCTTAAGCTTGCTACGCCTATTTAAGCTCTAAGTTCTAAGCTGCCGTTGTTGTACTAATCAAGCTATCCATAATTTTTAATCCTGAAAAAGCATCGCGTGCATAAAATACCTTGCTGGGGTCGGTATAGACTTTAGCACAATCATTTTCTACAAATTTACGGGTTAATGCAGCACCCCCTAAAATAACCGGAATAGTCCAGTTCGTTTTAGCCATTTCTGCTAAATTTTCTTTCATGATAACGGTTGATTTAACCAACAGGCCCGACATTCCAATTGCGTTGGCATTATGTTCTTGGGCAGCTTTTAAAATCGCATCTAAAGGTTGTTTAATGCCGAGATTAATCACTTTGTAGCCATTGTTGGTAAGAATAATATCTACTAGATTTTTCCCAATATCATGTACATCACCTTTTACGGTGGCTAATACCATAATGCCTTTTTCTTGCCCAGCAATTTTTTCCATAAAGCTCTCAAGATGCGCCACTGCTGCTTTCATGGTTTCAGCCGATTGCAAAACAAAGGGAAGTTGCATTTCTCCTGCACCAAAAAGCTCACCGACGACTTTCATGCCATCGAGTAAAAAGGTATTAATAATTTCTAGCGGCGTATATTTTTCCATTCCTGTATTTAAATCATCTACTAGGCCAGGTTTGTCGCCATCAATAATACGTTGTTTTAATACTTCTTCAATCGTATCAGGCCGCACTTTTATGGTGGCTGCTGCTTTACGATCTTTAAACATATCAACAAAGGCTAACAGCGGATCTTTACCATCTACTGAACGGTTATAAATTAGATTTTCAGCGGCTTCGCGTTCCTCTTCAGGAATTTTATGCAAGGGCATAATTTTAGAAACATGAATAATCGCTGAAGTCATGCCGCGCTTTTGAGCATGCGCAAGGAATACTGAGTTTAAAACGTGCCGAGCGGCAGGGTTTAAACCAAAGCTGATATTCGACAGCCCAAGCATTATTTGGCAGTCAGGCAGTTCTTTTCGAATACGCTCAATTGCTTCTAGGGTATTAATGCCATGATTGCGATCTTCTTCCATTCCAGTACAAATGGTAAATGTAAGAGGGTCGTACAAAAGATCAGAAGCGGGTAAGCCATGTTGATTAACCGCATAATCATACAGCCGGTGCGCAATGCGCATTTTGTCATCAACCGATTTTGCCATACCAACTTCATCAATTGTTAAGGCGACGACAGCAGCACCGAATTTTTTTGCCAGCTTTAATACACGTTCTGCTTTTTCTTCGCCATCTTCAAAATTAATGGAGTTGATAATTGATTTACCGCCAATAAGTTTTAAAGCGGTTTCTAAAACAGGGTATTCAGTAGAGTCAATAACAAGAGGTACACTGATTTGACCGCGATAGCGCGTAACCACTTCAGTCATATCGCTCGCTTCAGGGCGGCCTACATAGGCAGTACATACATCTAGCGCATGGCTGCCTTCTTTTACTTGGTCTCGCCCAATTGCTGTGAGTGCATCCCAGTCTTCTTCTGCTAATCTTTCCCGAAATAGTTTAGAACCATTAGCATTCGAGCGTTCACCGATCGCAAATACAGCATTTTCTTGGCGCAATGAATAGGCAGAATAAAGCGATGAAACTGAAGGTTCCCATGTAGGTTGGCGCGTTTTCGCTTTGCGTGAGCCGCGTTGCTCTAACATAGTACGTAATTCTCGAATATGATCGGGTGTTGTACCGCAGCATCCGCCGATTAAATTAATGCCATCATCTTCGATAAAGCGTTGTTGCCACTCCGATAACTCATAGGGCATCAAGGGGTATTCTGTTTTTCCATCAACTAAAAGCGGTAAGCCTGCATTCGGCATCACAGAAATATAACGCCGCCAGTGTTCGCCTAACCATCTAACATGTTCTGCCATTTCAGCCGGGCCAGTGGCACAATTAAGCCCTAAGCCATCTACATCTAAGGCATCAATAGCAACGGCAGCGGCAGCAATATCACTTCCTACCAGCAGGGTGCCTGTAGCCTCGACTGTTACCTGAACAAATAACGGAATATGCGCTTTATTGCGATCAAGACGTGCGCGCTTACAACCATTGATAGCGGCTTTAACTGTTAGTAGATCTTGTTGGGTTTCAATCAGGAATACATCAATACCGCCATCGAGTAAACCTAAGGCTTGCTCATAATAGGAGGCCTCAAGGAGGTCATAAGTGGTATGCCCCAAGCTGGCAAGCTTAGTGCCTGGGCCAACAGCACCGATCACATAGCGCGGTTGAGCAAGAGTGCTAAATTTTAGGGCTGTATCACGCGCAATTTCTGCTGCGAGCTTATTTAAGCGATAACTTTCTTCAGGAATATCAAATTCAGCCAACACGATACGGTTGGCACCAAAAGTATTCGTTTCAACAGCATCGGCGCCAGCTTCAAAATATTGGCTGTGTACCCATTCGACGAAATCAGGGCGGGTTTCACAGAGAATTTCTGAGCAATTTTCCATGCCTTTAAAGTCAAGATCGATATCCCAATCGCGTGCTTGAATGAGTGTGCCGAGTCCTCCATCTGCTAATAAAACTTGAGAATCTAGCGCTTTTAAAAAGGAGGAACTCGACATACGTAAACTTCTTTCTTGCTTCGGCAAAACTGTGTGAATAACTGGTGTGTATGGTAACGCGTTTAAAAGGACAGGGGTAGGGGGGTAATACCATTTTCAATAATAAACTTCTACTAGCCACCTCCACCTACCTTTCAAAGCTAGTACATGGTGCATCGCACATGGTTGATAAAAGTATACCTACTAAAAAATAATGACTTCATTGAAAGCAAAGATGCCTCTAAAGAAGTCATTACAGTATTATCTCAAGCGATGCGTTAGGCTAGCTTAATCTTGATTGCGCCCAGTAAATGAGTATAAGGCCTAGAGTAAGACCTAAAACAAATAACCCCCATAGGGTACCTACATTGGTATCAGAACCTGTTGTGGGGGCAGGCGTTGATTTTAGTGAGCGCGCAAATAGCGCGTAGGCAGAGGCACCGCCAAGTATTAATAAACCAATACCAACAAGTAGAACAATATGCCAAAAGCTAAACAAGCTACTCATTATTCAAACCTTTCCAATTATTTTTATAGTGAAGAATTTTAAAATTCTCGGCATGCCCGTCGGCAACATGCTTTGCGAGATTACGTCATCTCAATTTCACGTACCCGACCACCTTCATTGCGTCGATGCTCAACATTTGTACGTATATTATCTCTTAATTGTTCAGGATGCGGTACGCCGCGTAATGTATAGGTAGGGTGGGTGCGGTCAGATGTTTCAAGAATAATAGTTCCAATGTTAAATAGGCGAAAGAAAAAAGGCTGCTCGATATGATAGTCTTTAATTCTATAGAGTTCTATTTCATCTGTATGCTTACCAAATAAACCTACTTTTGATATAAATCTTTGATTGGTAAGAATGTATTCGTTGGCTTTAATGGTGAATGCTTTCCATAGAGCAATTACAAGCGGAATAATAACGCCTGCAATCATTAAGATGAAAAAGTAGGAAGGTGTATCTTCACCATGGCGTTCTGTGTATTCGCTTTGAATGCTTAAGCTTACAAAAAGTGTTACAGCGGCAGCCAACACACACAAGATATACGCTTTAAGATTAATGTACTGCGAAGGTGTACCTTTCCAGATAGTTTGTTCTTGATCCATGATCGATACCGTATATGTAAAAGTCAAAGGACTTCAGTTTAGCTCAGATAGTGAGGCGATCAAAGTATTAAAATGGGTTTTAATGCATAGAAATTTTATTTTATAGCGATTGATTTTTAAATGTATCAGTAATGATATAGTTGAACGCTAAGCACTTCATGGGTTTAGCGAATGCATGCTTATTTAGAAAGAAAAAATATTTATAGCAAAAGGGTTTGAAACGGTTAGGAAAAAATTAGCAACATGTAGCTTTCATGGTGCTTAAAAGGGAAAGGGTTGCAACAAGCAGGAATTAAAGTGAATTAACAAGAGTTAGTAGGGGTGTTAATTGAGTTACTAAAGATAAGTATTGTTAGCATGTATTCATGCATTTGCATGAAAAGATAAAAATATTTTTAATATTAATGATATTTTTTTAATATTTCCCCCCACCTTCATTTAATAGCTCACTCTTTTAACGCTATAAACACCATTAAATAACACTATCAATATAGCACCTGCAATATTGTTATTTACTATGATTCATACTATTAAATTATCACTATTATAATAAAATAATGCTTAGTTTGATTTAAAGAATATTATATTTTTAACATTAATTGGATACCTCAATGGAAAATAGTCAAATGCAAGCAAATAACCATAAAAAATACTTAATGGGTTTATTAATTGCAGTGATTGGCGCTATATTATTTTCTGGAAAAGCTATACTCGCAAAACTTATTTATAGATATCAGGTAGATGCCGTTACTTTACTTTTTTTTCGTATGAGTTTTTCTTTGCCATTTTTTGCAGCAATTGCATTGTGGAAAACGATAACGTTACCACCGCTTTTAAAAAATGATCGCATCTCTATTGTTGTACTGGGGTTATTAGGTTATTACTTATCGAGTTTTCTTGATTTTTTAGGATTGCAATATATTAATGCGGGTTTAGAGCGATTGATTTTATTTTTAACGCCTTCATTTGTGTTGCTTATATCGGTACTATTCTTAAAAAAACGTATTTCACGCTTTGAGGTAGGCGCATTATTTGTATGTTATGCAGGGGTAGTTTTAGTATTTATAAATGACGCTTTTAAAGGTGGGAAAAACATAATATTAGGAAGCGCATTCGTATTAGTTAGTGCAATTAGCTATGCATTGTATTTAATTTTTTCTGATAAATTGGTTAAGCGTGTAGGTACCATTCGATTAGTGGCCTATGCGATGTGCGTTTCTAGCTTGGCATGTATTATTCAGTTTTTTATACTGCGTTCGCCCTCTTTGCTGACCCAACCTGTAGCTGTTTATGGTTATTCAGTAATGAATGCCATATTTTGTACCGTAATGCCAGTTTTTTTAACGATGTGGGCTGTAGAAAGAGTAGGTGCTAGTACAGCCTCACAAGCAGGCATGATTGGGCCTGTATCTACACTGATTTTAGGCGCGTTTATACTAAATGAGCCTATTACATGGATTCAAATTATTGGAACTCTTTTGGTGTTAAGCGGTATTTATTTATTATCAAAAAAAAGAACATAATAAATGGCAGTACCTCAGTTTGAGTATTTTATAGTTTGATTTGAGTAGTGGTCATTAAAAACATCAACCTTTTCAAGATTGTGTTTTAAAAATTACACTATAAAAAATTTAAACTAAGGTACTATTAGTGAGGTATTACTAACTAATAGGTAGCTAAAAATAAGTTAACATGAACGAGCAGATATCAAAATAGCCGGTCTACTTAATAAAAGTATAAGCTGAAATAAAGCTTTAAATTCAATATGCTTTGCACCGATATAGATTATATTCGAGAGTGGAGTAAAGCGTATGCGTAAGAATTTACCGGTTGTTGATCGAGAGGTGAAACTTAATCCTCGGCATCCTATTGTTACGAAAACCGATCTTCAAGGTAATATTACCTATGCTAACCGTGCGTTTGTTGAAATTAGCCAATTTTCACGCGAAGAGCTTTTGAATGAGCCTCATAATATTGTGCGCCACCCTACGATGCCGCCCGCCGCATTTCAGGATTTATGGCGTACCATTCAATTAAATTTGCCATGGAATGGGCTAGTTAAAAATAGAACGAAGGCAGGTGAATATTACTGGGTAGATGCCTATGTAACGCCCTTACTATCAAAAGGAAAAAAAATAGGGTATATGTCTGTGCGAGGTGCACCTACCGAAGCACAAATTAACGAAGCAGATGCGCTTTACAATACCGTTAATTCAGGGGGTATAAGTTTTCCTGCTACACCTACTTCACAGGGAATACCGCTAAGCTATTATATGGCGTTGATGCTTGCTCCCAATCTATTGATGTTGGGAAGTTTATTTTTTATTCCCCTGCAATATTCAAACTACCTTATTGGCGCAATTGCCGCCTGGATGGTAATTAGCAGCGTTGTAATATATCACCATATGTTAAGGCCGATACGTGTGGCACAAGAAGCAATTAATCATCTAAGTGAAGGAAACTTTCGATTTGAGAGTGCGCATACTGGGCCAAGAGAATTCCAGACACTTGTGACTGCGATTACGTCTCTAAAAGTTAATTTACGTGCCATTATTGCAGATGTACTCAGTTCATCAGAGTTAGTCAAAGAAGATTCAAATGCTCTTAAGACCAAGGCGTCTGATCTAATGACATTGGCGCATAATAATATAGATGGCGTGCAAAGTGTTAGCGCAGCGTTAGAGGAGTTAAGTGTTTCAGTCAATGAAATTGCTGAAGCGACGCAACGAAGTTCTGATCATGCCAAATCAGCACGAACGATTGTTGATGAAAGTTCGCTGCGAGTAGGTAATTCGTTAGTAATGATAGGAAAAGTAGTAGAGGTTGTTGATGCTGCTAAACGCCAAATGGATACCTTGCAGCAATCTACTCAAGAAATTTCAATGGTAACGTCTACCATTAAAGAAATTGCTGATCAAACGAATCTACTTGCATTGAATGCTGCGATTGAAGCGGCACGTGCTGGGGAAGCAGGCCGTGGCTTTGCTGTTGTGGCTGATGAGGTTAGAAAACTAGCAGAACGCACAAGCCGCAGTACAGAAGAAATCAGCAAAACGATTCGAGATATTGAGACTGGCTCTGCTGAAGCGATTCATACCATGCAAGAAGTTGTACAGGCAGTAGATAAAAGTACGCAAGAAATCCAGCAAAGCCGTGAAAGCCTGAATCATATTACCCAGGCAACCATTGGCATTACGACTTCTTCAAGTGATATTGCGTTAATGCTTTCGCAACAGTCGCAGGCAACAGAAGAAGTGGCACAAAATATGGAGCGTATGAGTGCAATGATTGAATCAAGCTATTCGGCTGTTTCTCATGTTAGCCAATCATCTGATCAACTGGCAGAGCTAGCAATGGAATTAAATCATCTTGTGGAGCATTTTGAGGACTCGCTTTAAGCTTAAGTGTAATCATACAAGTAGAAGGTAAATGACGAACTCAATTCCACGTCCTTAGTTTGTCAGACGCTTCATGTGTCTATTCAAATCCGTCTCTTTCAAAAAAACTCGTCGAGCATGTACATTATCCTGATGAGTGCGGGTAATAAGGTGGATAGTTCCATATAACTCGATAAGGTTGTTTAGAACTAGCTTTCCTAATCCTTGTTGCTGGTTGGTGGTAATTAGGCAAAACGGCAATATATGTAAATTTTAAATAGCTAAGTTTGACATTTAAATAAAATATTAACGGTATTTAAAACAAGTATTTAAGATAATATAATATTGTTTTGGTAAAGGAACCGTATGAATCGATCTATTCGATATTACTGTTTAGGATTACTAGGTGCTACTGGAATGTTTATGGTTCCACACATAAGTTTGGCCTGGTCAAATCAAGAATCATGGTCAAATCAAGGCCAATACCAGGCATGGTCAAATCAGAGGCATTACCATCATAGATCGTTAGCCAGAAAATATTTTCCAACTAAAAAATTAGAACATCGCCATAGACATCATGGATATCAAAATACAGCCTCACAATCTCCAGCAGCTCAAACTGAATCAGTTTGCACATTCAAATTTTTAGTTTGGTCAGAAAATACGCCTTATGTAGCCGGAAATATTGTTAAATATGAATTAAATGGCAATTATTACCAGGCTTTGTATAATAATCCTGGCTACAATCCGACTATAAGCACTCATTTTTGGGCACCTTATACAACACAATCTTGCTTTACTTCAGCTGCAACAGCTGATCCATCACCTTCCTCAGCCATAGCTCCCTCTAATCCCTCTGTAACTTTGCTTAGCACTAGGCCTATTGGATACGATAAACTAGTGTGGTCTGATGAGTTTGATATCAATGGCTTACCTGACCCTCAAAAATGGAGTTATGATACAGAAGCTAACGCAACAGGCTGGTATAATAATGAGTTACAGTATTATTCTGTTGCAAGGCCAGAAAACTCCGTCATTAACAACGGAAAATTAATTATTACAGCGCGAAAAGAACAAATGACCTCAGCCAGCGATTATGGCGGGCAAAAATATTCTTCTGCTCGGCTTATTACACGTGACAAAGCAAGTTGGACATATGGGTTTTATGAAGTTCGCGCAAAATTATCATGCGGATTAGGTACTTGGCCTGCTATATGGATGCTTGGTGTAAATGGCGATTGGCCTGCAGGAGGTGAAATTGATATTATGGAATATGTTGGTAAAACACCAAACACTATTTATGGAACAGTCCATAATCAGGCAACAGCAGGAACAGGTGGAAATGGTGGAGAGCTGGACGTAGCTAATGCTTGTAAGGATTTTCATAACTATCAACTTACATGGACAGCCGATAGTCTTCAATTTGGGGTCGATGGAAAAATTTACCACACGTATAACAATCCCAGAGCAGGTACCAATGCTTGGCCTTTTGATCAACCTCAATACATGTTATTAAATTTAGCCATTGGGGGCGATATGACAGGAGACGTTGATGACTCTATTTTTCCTGTCACTATGGAGGTTGATTATGTCCGCATCTATCAAAAATAAGGTTCCTTTGAACCTATTCATATCATGCAGGAAGTTGTAGAAGCGGTAGATAAAAGTACGCATGAAATTCAGCAAAGTCGTGAAAGCCTGAATCATATTACCCAGGCAACCAGTGGCATTACGACTTCTTCAAGTGATATTGCGTTAATGCTTTCGCAACAGTCGCAGGCAACAGAAGAAGTGGCGCAAAATATGGAGCGTATGAGTGCGATGATTGAGTCGAACTATTCAGCTGTTTCTCAAGTTAGCCAATCGTCTGATCAATTGGCAGAATTGGCAATGGAGTTAAATCATCTCGTAGAGCATTTTGAAAGCTCAATTTGAAATAAATTAATAATCAATAAAGATATTAATGGCTGTTTTTGCTAATGCGTAATAGCACAAATATTACTTATTCAATTTTAGCTTGTATACGTTAAAGGCTATTTCTGATGATGCCCTCAAAATAACCGGATATTCCCATTTAGTGGTATCTCTAATCCAGTCTTAACTCTGTGCATAGCAACTAATGTTTTAAAACGTTTGACATTGTTATTTTGAAAAAAGAGTTGACGCGTTAACAGAGTGTATTGGGTCATGTCTTGTATGGTTAATATCAAGATAAAATCCCATTCACCTGTTACATAGTAGCATTGCTGAACGTAAGGGCAGGCAGCGAAACTATGCTTCATCATATCTAGCAAATCTATGCGTTCGCTTTCAGCTTCTATTTGAACAACAATAGTTAGCGGATACCCAACTGCTTCAGGTGTAAGGACTACACTATACCGCTGGATAATGTTGTGTTCTTTAAGCCTTTTCAAACGCCGATTCACCGCGGCTGTAGACAAATGTATTTGTTCACCCAGTTCGCTTTGCGACATACGACTGTCATGTTGCAGATGTTCTAACAAAGCAAGATCATGCGCATCTAATTCAATATTCATAGCTTCCCATTAATTTTTTGAAAAAAAACGCATCATAACGCAAAAATATTCTGAATATTAGCTTTTATTAGAGAAAAAAATGGGGGTGATACGTAATATTATATCGATTGATAACAGATTATTTTTGCTTAAATGTAAGAGACTTTATTTTTTGAAAGGGTTGGAATGATGCGTGACTTTGAAAAACCGGGACGTTCAGAAGCATTAGGAATGAACGGAATGGTTTCAACATCAAATCCTCAAGCCACTCTCGCTGGTTTAGATGTACTCAAGGCAGGTGGTAACGCCATTGATGCTGCAATTACTGCAGCAGCTATTCTTGCAGTCGTTGAACCAACCCAAACAGGTATTGGTGGAGATTGTTTTGTATTGCTCAAGAAAAAAGGAGCCAAGCCAATTGCCCTAAATGGATCAGGTTGGTCACCTGCCGCCGCAAGTTTAGAGTTTTACCAGGAGCGCGGTATTACAACGTTAGATTCACAAAGCGCACATGCGGTAACGATTCCTGGTTCACTTAGAGCATGGGAAAGACTAGCAGAGGATCATGGTACTTTTGAATGGAAGCATTTGCTTCAGCCAGCTATCCATATTGCAGAGCATGGTTATCCTGTGACAGAGCGTTTGGCTCGTGACTGGGCGTTACAAGTAAATAAAATGAGCAAAACTTCTAAAAGTGCTTCGATATTCCTTCCAGGAGGTAAAGCACCCGTGGCGGGTCAAGTTTTTCAATCTCTACTTTTAGCAAACGCATTGAAAAGCATTGCTGAACAAGGAGCACAAGTATTTTATGAGGGGTGGATTGCTGAAGATATCGTCTCTACACTTAAGCGAGAAGGTGGGCTTCACCAATTAGACGATTTCGCTGAGTATCAACCTGACTATGTAACCCCTATTTCAGCGCAGTATCGTGGGTATGATTTGTGGGAGTGTCCGCCCAATGGATCAGGAGTGGTAGCACTTGCAATAGCCACACTACTCAACCAATTTGATTTGGCTCGTTATCAATCTATGAGTTTCGAACGCTTTCATCTGCATGCTGAAGTGGCGCGATTAGCGTATGCTGAGCGAGACCTTTTTTTGTGTGATCCGACGTTTAACGATATACCCATTGACTATTTACTTTCAGCACAGCGCGCCTCAAAACTTGCCAGCAAAATTGGATTTCAGCACCGGCTTGAGGATCTTACTCCCATGCCGATAGCTGAGCATCGCGATACCGTATTTCTATCTGTTGTTGATCGTGAAGGTATGGTAGTTTCTTTTATTAATTCTATTTTCGATGATTTTGGCAGCGGCATTATTGCCCCGGCTTCTGGGATTTTGCTTCATAACCGGGCAAATGGTTTTGTGCTCGAAGCAGGTCATCCGAATGCACTTGGCGGACGCAAACGACCTATGCACACTATTATTCCCGCAATACTGACTAAAGGGAACGATGCAGTGATGTCTTTTGGCGCAACAGGCGTGCATTTTCAGCCAACGGGGCAGCTACAGATATTGTCGAATATCATTGATTATGGGATGTCAGTACAGCAAGCAATTGATTATCCAAGAATGTTTGCGCGAGGTGATAATTTTGAGCTTGAAAGTACGGTGCCTGAGTCAATTGCAGATGCTTTACGTGCAGTGGGCCATAAACCTATACGCACTACTCATCCATTGGGTAGTTCACAAGCGATTTGGATTGATACAAGGGGTGTATTGCATGGCGGTGCCGATCCGCGCAGAGATGGTATTGCCCTAGGTTACTAGATTAGGAATACCAAATTAACGAGAACGTCACTATAAATACAATCTGATCCATAATACTACTACTTGATACGACTAAAAAATATTAACAATCGTTATTCAAAGTAATATAGCCGAGCAACTATAAATTAACATAATCGAAGTGCTCAGAAAAAAGTTG
>JAZKAR010000032.1:0-73469 GCA_040389065.1 Pseudomonadota bacterium
GGGGTAGGTGTTGGGGTAGGAGTTGGGGTAGGTGTTGGAGTAGGTGTTGGGGTAGGTGTTGGAGTAGGTGTTGGGGTAGGCGCCGCATTAACAGCCAAAGTTCCGGCATCTACAGTTAACGCATAGCCAGCCGCTGAGGTAAAGCTACCATTAATAGGATAATTGCCAGCAGGGCTGTTTGCTACCGCGGCAGTCGTGGGAGTACCTGATGCAACATTGCTATTAGAGTCGTTTAATATGGCTCCACTTACTGAATAGCTAAAGGGAGGGTTTGTTTCACCTGTATTACGTGACGCATTAGCAATTTTAACAGTGGCGGTTGGCTGTTGCTTGTAAATAAAATGGTTTGCATCATTAGGAATAGTAGGGCCACAGGCGCCTTGAAATGTACAATTATAAAGATTAGGCAATGTGCCTGAGCCTTGTAAACCGCCTCGGTTTTCTCCTGCCCAAGTATTTGCCCATACACGCCAAGCATTACTAGCTTCAATAGTATAATTTCCTAAGTTATTCAAAACCCCTGCTGTTACTAAGGTAAGCATGGCACTGTTGGTGGTATTGCCTGCTTGTGATGACGCATCAAGGCTAAGATTTCCATTTAGATTTTGAACGGTAGCATTTCCGATGGTATGTATACCGCTTTGCCCAGTAGTATAGGGGGCGGCAATTTCTTGGTTGTATCGATATGCAGTGCTTGATACACTCGCAATGGTTAATGCGTTAGCATCAATATAGCTTAGCGTTGTGCCAGCACTACCTGCAAACAGGGTGGTATCGTTTTGAGGGTTTTCAAGCACTACGCTACTAGTAAGAGACTGTGCCAATAATGATGTACTTTTAAGAGGGCTAGTGGTGCTTTGTGTGATAGCGCCACGGCTTAATAAGGCGAGCGTTTTGCTGGTAGCAGTAATAGGTGCATTAATCGCAATATTACCTCCAGCTTCATTTTGCAAAGTAAAGTTAGAGGGAAGCGTTAGCGCTTCATTGACTTCAATATCCGCAGTATGTTGTTCACTACCGATCACTAAATTGGGTGTCGTAATATTTTTTAAATCTACGGCGCTGAGTGTAAAGGGGCTATTGGGTGTTGCTGTTGTGCCAATTTGAATTTTATCATCTGTATGGCTAACGATAGCCCCTGCATTATCTAATCCGCCGGGCCGAACATTCACGCTTGACCCTGAGTCAATATGCCCATCAAGTTTTAATGTCTTGCCTGTACTTAATGAACGTGCTCTAACAATTACCGGGGTATTGCTTGTGTTGCCTACCGCTGCGGTTGTTCCTACTTCAATACCATTTCCTGCGGTAGCGGTTGCTTCTCCTGTTAATGCAATGCTTGGAAACGTAGCAGCATTGGTTGAGGGTTGCGCAGCAACAAGTGAGTCATTGATGATGACAATACCGTTATTACCTTTGCCTCGAATATCAATATTTCCAGTTGTGGTTAGCACTTTAGTTGAGGTTGGAGCAGCTATTGCGCTATCTTGATTAGCATTTGTAGCAGTTATTTGAACACCATTCGATGCATCGCCTGACCCATAACCAATCAAAGAAATATTACCTTGTTGAGAGGTAATATTCATATTATCTAAAGCAATTCCATTTCCTTGTGTAAGGCTACGATTACCATAGGCAGTAAACGAACCTCCATTGGTATTGATGGAGCTATGATCAAGGCTCAACGTTTTATCAGCGTTAAAATTTACATTGAGTACATCATTAACTGCATCAATTGAAAAGAAAGAGCCTATAAAAGGTGATAAGGAATTAAACGTTAAGCTAATAGGTTGAGGAGCACTGGGGTTGCCTTGTCTGCTAATAGCCGCATTCGCTAAGATGTCAAAGAATGATGGAGATCCATTCAGGCTATTATCTTGTGAAATGCTTACATCGGTAGCGTGGTTAAGTGTACGATTAATATCGCCATCGTAAATTTGTGTCGTACTATTTGTGTATAAAAGCGGGTTATCTTGACCATTTAGCGATGCAGTCGGTGTTCCATTTAACACTAAAATAGAACCGCCAGCGTTAAGATTTAACTTGCCTGCAGGAGCATTTACTGCACCTGATGCATTTGCATTAAGGCCTCGGGTATCAAGGGTATAGCCTGACAGGTTAATGTTTCCGCCAGCGCTTGTGTTGGTTGTATCAGCGCTGCCTTTGGCTTCGAGTGTGCCAAAAGCACGGATACCTGTTTCATAATCAACACGCGTAACACTAGAGCTACCGACACGGGTGCCAAAAACTTGAATGTTGCCTCCGCTGCCAGATTGCTCTGCATTGGCCTGAACCTGAGTTCCAGCGTTAAGTTCTGCTATTCCATTATGAGCATAAACCAGAATGTTTCCGCCATTTCCTGCCCCTTGAGCATTAGCCTCAATAAGGGTTGTACGAGGAATAGGTGATACATTAGTTAATATAGGAGGTGGATTATCAATCGTGACATTCTTGCCTGAGAGAATAATGCTTCCTGCATTGCCAACATCTGCACCTACATCTAATGTGCCTGATATAGCCAATTTACCTAATGCTTTAGTGGGTGGAATCGTTAAGGGCGCTGTAGCATTACTTAAGTTAAAGTCGCTGGTATCGCCGCCTGCAATAATGATGCGACCCTGGCGACTCTCCAGCGTTCTGGCGCGAATAATACCGCTTTGGTTGATAACTAAATCACTAGGCAATTGAGTAGGGTTAGCATTTAAAATCACTAAACCGCCGTTTGCTTCTAGGGTTCCCGTATTGTAAATACGTACGCCTGATAAGTTGCTGGAAGCATCAGGAATACGCATTTGTGTAAGTCCATCGCCTTCAAAATCTAGCGTAATATTTTGGCCGCTTCCTAATGCTACTGCCCCTTTTGTTGCGCTGATAACACCATCATTACGCACAACGCCTTGCCCAATAAGGGCTGCTGTACCACCGGGTGTGATCGTAATATTTCCTTGATTCACCACGCTATCATAAGTCCGGGCAGGTTCTCCCTGAAACGAGAAGCTTTTTTGGGCATTATTAAACTGATCATTCGTGATATTAAGGGTACTAGCGATTAACCCTGCAGTATTAATTTGAGAGGTTGAGCTAAAAAGAATACCGCTAGGATTAATTAAAAAAACCTGACCATTGGCTGAAAGGTTGCCTTGAATAGTAGAAGATACCCCGCCTATCACGCGGTTAAGCGTAATGCTAGAGGCGCTAGGCTGCACAAAATTAACACGATCATTGGCGCCTATTGAAAAGGTACGCCAATCAATAATAGCTTTAGGTGTCGTTTGTTGAATGTTGAGGGTAGATGCATTAGGAGAGCTAAGCGTGGCAGTACCGCTTTGCACAATTCCTCCTGTAGGTAATTGGGCATGGCTGGCTGACGAGTTGAATAGTGCAGCAATCGCTATAAAAAGCGTTGCAATTTTAAAAGAATGCTCAGCGGGGCGAGAGGTAGACGATTGTGCTGTACGTGATTGCAGATATTGGGTGTGAGATATCATAAGAGTTTTCATAGTGCTTAGTTCTTTAATTTTTTAAAATGTTTTTTGAATCAGGCAAAATAATGAAGGGCGAGAGCTATTGTTATCTGTAGTTGCCCCGCCTGATTGGCGCCAAGCTAGCGTCGTATTAATAGAGAGATTAGCAATATACGGCGTCATCCAACTGAATCCTAAGCCTGGCCCTTTAAGCGTGCGGCTATTGCCAGATGTTAAGTCAACAGTAGGTGAGTGCAGCAATTTACCGTGCGCATAATCATAGAAAACATAACCGGTAAGCATTGAACTAAAAGGATAGCGCCATTCGGTAGTGAGTAATATTCCTCGATCGACAAGAGACTCACCTGAGGGATACGCTCTTACAGCATTAGGGCCGCCTAGTGCCAACTTTTCTGATGGATCAAGATTTTTGTTAGATAAGGTTCCGTTAGCAGAAAAGAATAACAAATGCTTATTGCCAATGGCTTGTAAGCGGGCAGCTCGCCAGGAAAATTTGGTAAAGTGCCCTGCAGCTTGAGGGCCATCTACTTGAAGGCCTGGCCCATCTGCTTGGCTATCTTGAATTTGTGAAGCAGCGTCATTGAGCTTAAGGTAACCGTGGTAAAGAGTTCCTGAGGTGCTCCAATAGCCTCCTCCGCCTAAACTATCGCGTGATTCGTGCGTCCAGCCTAGCCCTAATCCTTTGACCGTTTTGTCAGTAGAGGAGCCAAAGTTTCTTAGTTCATCTGCCAGTTGTTTATTTTCTAATGAGGCGCGTAAAAACAGGTTGCGATTACGTTGCCGAATAAGGGGGTAAGAGAGGCTAACATCTAAAATGTTGGCTTTACCTTGTGCATCAAGTGCTGCAAACTCTTCACCTAGTTGGTAGTCAATGCGCGAGAAGCCAAGCCCTACGCGCCATCCTTGATTATTAATAGGGGTTTCATAGGCAATGCGGCCTAGGGTGAGGTTAGCGCCTTGCGCCACTAAAAGCCGTGCATCTAAATTATCGCCACGGCTGAATGGCGAGTTAATACGGGCAGAACCCCCTACACGAATGCGCCCTGAAGCTTTGGCTCCATAGTTATCTACTTCTGCTGTATAAGAAGTTCTTGGCGTGGGGGAAACATCAACAACCAGATCAGCTGTGCCTGGCTCCAGGCCTTGTTCTAATATCGATTGCGCTTTAATTCCTGGCGTATCTGAAAGTAATAGCATGGCACGTTCATAGCGACGACCATCAAGCGCTTTGCCAGGCTCAAGAATAGATAGCGTTTGTTGAATAGCCTGCTCGGTAATGGGGCTGCCAGGTTGCAGCTTGATACGAATCTTGCCTAATACGCCTTCAATAACGCTAATTTCAACAAGTCCTTCAGTAACATCTTGATTGGCAGGAATAATGGCCTGAGCAAGAAAAAAGTTTTTGCTGTGGTAGGCCTGTGTAATTTTTTCAGTAATTGTTTCAAGATCTGACAGGCTAATCGTTTGATTTATTTTATCTGAGTAAAGCTTCGAAAGTTCGGCTTCACTGATAAGTTTAGCGCCTTTAAGAACAATTTTGCGTAATACAAAGGTAGGTGCCTGAGTTTCGCCAATACTAGCGGGAAGTGTTTGGCTCTGACGCGTTTGATTAGCGCTGTTATTGCCAGGTTTTGCACATGAACTAGCGCTAGCAGAGGAAGTTCCAGGAGTAATAATGGCTGGATTTTTTATGTCGCAGGTAGCCCCTGTATTCTCAGTAGAAGTAGGAACGGATGTATCTGCTATGCTGTGTGCGGCTAGACCTAGCATAGATGTGCTGACCCATATACTTAGCGCAATGGTTTTTCTCATGGTAAAGCGGGTAAAGCGGGTAAAGCGATGAAGCTTGGGGTGGGAAGAGAACCAAGTTGGGGTATCGCGTTCAGAAAAGAGCATACTGGCTGAATGATCAGTATCAGAAGTTTTATCAATGGCAACAAATTGAGTCATGTTAGTGTGCTTAAAAATAAAATAATGAGATAACAGCTAAAGCTTATTAGCCTCTAAAAAAGAATTCATAATAACGAAGTCAAACAATCATCAATCTTTAAGTGTAAGCCGCCAATTTCCCATTAGATTAAAGGGGGCCCAATAAAAGGGCGGCGACATGCCTTTATGCTGAAACACGGCTAATTGACCGCGTTGCATGGCGCTTTGAATATTGGCGTGTTCAGAAAGTGACTGGTAGGTTTGCGTCATCAACAGGGCAGTGGCTTCATCAGATACTTCCCACAATGAAGCAATAAAAGTAGAGGCGCCGGCAGATAAAAACGAGCGCGAAAATCCTAAAATTTCATCGCCGTTATTGACTTTCCCTAACCCTGATTCACAAGCTGATAGCGTAACTAAATCAACATTTTCAAATTTAAGGCCTAAAATTTCCTGCGCTTCTAACGCACCGCCTTCATCGTTTTGCCCTGCTAAAAAAATACTAGAGTGAAGGGGGTCTTCACGATCAACCGTTGCATGCGTAGCCAGATGAATAATGGGGCTATTTGTCGTCATTGCTTTAAAGCGTTCTTTCGTTGCTTCTGTTCGAAAAAATACTTTCTTTTCAGGGAAAAATACAGATAGTTTTTTTACTTCTTCTTCTGATTCAGGAATGTCATCAAACTCGTATTTTTTCCTGTATTCCAGAGCAATCTGCGGGTTACCAAAAGCAGTTAAGCTTTTTCGTTTTGAGGTATTTTTATTTGCTAATTGAATGGCAATACTTACAGAAGGGCTTAATGAAAGGGGATGCTGCTCCATTAAGTAATGCCCATTTTGCCGTAATGCTTGGAAGGGCAAATAGTGTAAAGCGCTATGCGGGCTGATAACCAGTGCATCACCTGCAGGGATAGCAAACGGTTTAATGAGTAAATCACCAAGCTCATCTGCCATTTTTATAACAGACGCTTCAGCTTTTTTGATTGCACGTGGGTAGGGCACCCCTTGTTGAATAGCGTTTTGAAACAACGTAACGCGTTTTGCAACATCCTCGCGTGAAAGCGGATAACTGATCAGTTTTATATCATCTTGGCTGATTTTCCATGCTAAAAGCTCTTTAGGCAACGCATGAAAGGCAAGAATATGTTCATGTTTACCCAGTGATTTTTGAATGGTTTCAGTATCAAGCACCGTGGTGGCAATGGATGATAATGCAACACGTGCTCTAACGGTATCAAGCAACGCACGGGCGCGGCTGCGTTCACTAATGGCTAACGCTTCGCGGGCATTACCTAATTCAGCATTAAGTGCAATGGCATGTTCAAAAACAGACTGAACATCTGAAAACAACCCCATTTTAAATTCATCGCTTCTAAACTGAGCGCGTACCGATTCAAAGGTATGAATTGCTTGCTCAAGCGTTTTAGCAGCCAATGCTTTTTGGTTAAGGTCAAGGTGGGCGCGCGCCATGCCATCAAGCGCCCACGCACGAAAATAAGCAGTGTCTGAACCGATATCGCTTTTAGCAAGTGTTTGAAAAAGTTCGAGCGCTTTTTGCGGCTCATGATTTTTTAAGAACCATTCTGCTTGAATACGCTTGATTTGGGCTTGCTGATTTGGGTCTTTTAATGAGGGAAACTTTTCAAGCTCTTGGCGTGAGCGTTCTAAATCACCCGTCATCATCAGACTATAAATAAGTGAGGAATGAACTAAAGGTCGAAATTTATCTGAACTAAGCTTTTGTGCTTCTTCATAGTGTTTAAGCGCTTCAGGGTAATGTTTGCGCCGTGCTTCTACATCGCCTAATACTTTGAGTGATGGAGCTTTAACACGCTCAGCGTCAGCCGATGGGTAAGCTAGTGCTTCTTTGGCAAGCGCCTCAGCCTGATCTAAATCGCCAATATAGTTATAAACTATGGCGAGATCACGTGTTCCTAATGCTCTCAGCGTATCATCATTCAGTGCATTAGCAAGGTAAAGGGCTTTACTTGCTGCGCGAATGCTTTCTCTAAATTCACCTTGTTCACTCAAGGCAATAGCTTGGCTGCAATATTCATAGGCACTCAATTTTAGAGAATCTTTTTGATAGAGCGCTTTTCCTTCAGTAATGTAACTCAACATTGTTTTCGAGTCATCTTGAAGGGTAGGGTCTGCCATGATTTCACTGGCTTTACGTATTTTTCTTAATGAAGGCAGGTTAAGAGGCTTATTTTCACCTGTAATAGGTTGGGTATAAGCAGCTGATGACGCCGATGAAGGGGAAGGCAACGAAGGTGATAGTGTAGGGGATGCTACTGCTAAATGAGAGGTAGCATTTGCCGATAGTGAAGTGCAGGCAGTGGCGATAAGTAATAATCTGGCATGTTTAAGCCCAGGCTTAAAAAAAGGGGTAGTCATAAATACCTCAAACAGACTAAATCATGTTGTTACGAGTTAACTGTAACTAGCGATAGATTTATTGAGTGCCACCCTAAACTTCATTTCTCATGTACAGTCAATACATGCTGGTTTTATCTCATAAAATCTTGTTTCAGCTTTAGCTGAGGTTGGCTTTCGCTACGCCGCAGTATTCGTAACAACACACTCTAGTCATTAAAAATGGATTAAACCGCTTACGAGAAAAATTTTTATACGCATTTTTTAGTTCCCTTCACTTCTTGAGGAAGAGGAACTGGTCGTTAAAACCAAATTTCCAAATTTTAGATGATTCAATCACCTTCTCATCCTAACCTTCTCCCGCCAGGCATAACCCATGTAAACATCTTGCCAACAGCTTGATTTGAAATATGTGCCCATAGATTAGCCTTCAATGTATGAAGAAGTAATTAGCAGCGTCCGCGTCGAGATGAGTGAAAACAAAAGTCACCTTGAAAATTACTAGCATCTACCCAAGGAATTTGCTGATTACGTGTTAAAGCACTCACATCTTCCCTTACATAATCAAACATTTCACGTGCGCTGATATCTGGCATATCAAGATGTTTCAGTAAACTATATGTAAAAGGGCTATGTTTGCCTGGAGGCCCATCGGTTGCAAAGCGCCCGGGTCGGGTTGAAAAAGCAACCAGCGTTCCTTTTGGGGGTGTAACAGCTGCTAATGCACCCAGTGACGAACCTCGGCCTCGTGTGGCAAGGCGAAGATTACTACGACAGGCGTCTAAAATCAAAATATTGGCACCACGTAAACGCGCAAATTCGTTAATAAGAAAATCATCAAGAGAGATTGCATGATTAAGTACAGCTTCTAACTCATTGGATAAGATAGTGTCTGTAGGGAGTAAGTAGTTTCTATCTTGGTACTGAAAAGCATGGCCTGCATAATAAAATATTCTCACGTCAGCTTTTGCGCTTTCTTGTATAAAGCGATTAATGGTGCGTACCATTGAGCGAGAATCTAAATCGCTAGCAAGCGTAACATCGAACCCTGATTCTTCTAATGCATTTGAAATTTCGCGTGCATCACGTATGGGGTTAATTAAGGGCTTATCTTCATAATTATTATTGCCAATCACTAAGGCTACTTTTAAAGGCCTAGTGTCATCACGCGTTCGAGCACTCATTGGGTTAGAAAAAATAACCATCAGAAACGTACAAAACAGCACAAGCCCTTTGTTTAGAAAGGCAGGCATAGATTGGAAGCAGTGTGTTCGAGTTTTCATGATGTTCTGCAAAATATTAAAAGAAAATGTTAGTTAATGGGTGGCAGTTAACAGGCAGCTTTACCCCAGCTAAGGTTTCTAAGGCTGATGTAAAGCTACTGTGACCACTAGCTAATAAAGCAATAGCAATATAGCACCAACACACTGCCAGAGCCTTATTACATAAACCGTAGCGTTATAGGTCATTCATTGTTGTACTTAGGGTTCTACCTTGTGCGGCTCAGAAGAGGTAGTGCCTAGCACAACTTTTACAACTTTTGTATTTTTTTTGAACGCTTCTTGCGATTTAGATGCATCAGATGTTGCTACTTCTACAATGTATTCTCCCGAGGCGTTAGGGCCATGCACAATTTGTGCGCCGGCTTTAATCACTGCGAAACGTAAATCCTCTTCTGTTGCATCAGGTTGAAAGCGAATTTTGAGATAACTTCGATGTGGATCTTTTTGTGTGACACTTAGGGTTGAGCGAGTTAACGTACCCGTAACATCAGAGGTATTGTCTAGTATTGCAACCTGGTTTGATGTTGAGGTAGATGGTGATGATGACCATAAAGCCAGAACTACCGCTTGTATAACCATGATGCCAAAGGTTGCTGCAAAGGCAGTGGGTAGCCATTGGCTTGAGCTGAATGAAGCCCACCATTCTTGCAACGAAGTTATCCAGCTTTTTGAACAGGTTTGCGAGCGGTCGTGTGCAAGTTTGCTTTTCAGACGTTTTAGGCCAATATTTTCAGGAATCGCAGCCAAGTGTAAAGCATGCGTTTTCTGAGCATGTTCCTGTAAATTTAAATGCCAACTTAGTAAAGCTTCTCCTTGAGGGTGTTCAAATAAAAAAGCTTCAACCCAGCTTCGTTCATTTTCAGGAAGCGTGCCATTGACATAAAAGGGTAAAGCATTCATACATCGCTTGAAGGCCTCTTCGTTTTTGGGTACTCGGTTATCCTCACTCATCGCAAATCCTTTATCTTTTCTAAGCAGCGCTTAAGGCTGATACGTGCATGAAACATACGCGTTTTAATAGTATTTTCAGGGCACTCCTGAAGTGTGGCGACTTCAGCTAATGAATAACCTTCAACAGACACTAAAGTAATGCATTCACGTTGAATATCGCTTAGCTGGTTAAGACAGGTGGCAATATGCTGTTGCTGCTGCATTCCTAAAATATATTGTTCCTGTTCCATTAAAGGTTCGAACACGTCTGTTTCTGCTTCTGCCATTTCTTCATCCAATTCTGTTGTTTGAAGTTGAGACTTTCGCAGGCGCGTTAGCATTTTATTGCGAGCTATCCCTAGTATCCATGTGCTTACACTCGATTCTCCCCTGAAGCGGCTAGCGCACTGCCAAACTTCATACAGTGTGTCGCCAACAATCTCTTCTGCCTCGGCCTCGTTATGCAAACGGTTTAGCGTAAACGCATAAATTCGTCGTGCAAATAAGCGGTGAAGATGATCAAGAGCTTGCTCGTCTTTTTCCGCAATTTTTTGGAGAAGCGTTTTATGCAAGTCAGAATCAGAAGTTAAAGCCATGTCATACCATCCATATGTCGCTGTAGCGATGAAAAAGGTTCAATGTAAAGAAAAAGTTGTTGCGCCAGCTATATAAAAGAAAAGTGAGATTAGCGTCAATTAGGGTTATTTTTTATCAATTAAAACCATTACATTAATGAGGTTTTGATGGAAAAATAATGATTGCTTTTAGAGGTAAGGCAAATCGCAATATTTAAGCTAAACATTCTATTTACATTAATTGTATTTCCTAGGATTTTAGAAAGGGCGCTATTGATAAAATCGCATTTTTCTAAGTATTGTATAAGCTACGTATAGATAACGGAGGTCATTGTAAAACATTTTTATATTATAAGGTGATAAAAAATACACATTGGTATAAGATTTTTTTGAATAGTGAAAGCAATTAATTGAATAATTAATTTGATTTTTTGGGAAGTTTAATGTTATTAAATATGTTTTTATTTTATTTGTTATTTAAAATGCTTTTAAGATGATGAGATAGCTTAGTTTTGATTTAAAAAGGCTTGTATGTCTATATATTGTGTAGTAAAAAATATTATCATAAATAATCAATATTGATTTAATTTGATTATTATTTTTTTTAAGAAAATTAATAATTTTAGGAGATGAGTTTAATTATTTGCTTGGTTTTTGAAAGCTGGTATTTATTTGAAGGGTATGATTTTTATTGAAGTTAAGTAGTCGATAAAAAATTACAAATCAGAGGTAAATTAACAAATTTTTATGATTGAGATTGGTTTTGTTTAAAAATGCTTTGAGCATAAAGAAATTATTCTCATGCTAGCATTCAATTGAATGCAGCTGATGTTAAAAATTAATATATTAAAAGTGAAATATTGATGTTTTTAATATTAAATGTTTGTTTTTTGGCTGGAAGTATAAGCTGAAATATAAGCCGAGGTACAATTAAGTATCTCGGCTTTTTTTGAAGCAATTAAACTTTTATAGATTAATTATAAAAATTAATTTTTAAACCCATACGGAAGTCAGCGCTGGTATCACGATTTGCATAACGTCTTACACGAATTTTATAGTTTCCAGTGACGCTAGGAACAAAGTTAACGACTTCATATTGGTTATCAAATGACGATGAGCCACCTACATAGGCACCTGTGGGGCTAAGAACAGTTAAATCTAAATCCTGACCAATAGGGTGTGCATCGGCTTTGTGATCATATGTATAGGTACCACGATTCAGCCAAGCAATCGCTACACGTACTTTTTGCGAGGTATTTGTGATATTAACAATTTTGTCGATATAGCCATCAGTTGCACCGTCTGCTGCATCAAAACTGCTAAATGAAGCATTATTACCATTGTAGTAGTAGGTATAGCCATCGTAATAGGTGCTTAAGAAATCAATGCCACCTTGACCTACTTTATCAACGCCGCCTGTAATCGCATCGGTGGCACCGCCAATCATGCTAGCGTAAACAACATAGGGGCGATCTAGGTAAACAGATAACCCTGACATCATATCAGCTGCAAAGGCTGCGGCATGAGGTGCTGCCATGCTAGTACCTGTCATGGTAAAACCACCTGCGGTAATATTGGTACCAGGTGCTGAAAACTCTGGTTTATTATTGCCAAGTTCGTTGTCTACAAAACATGATGAGCTATTAATCGTATCATTTGCATCGTTGTAATTGCCAACAGCCATTACATTTAAGCCTTTAGCTGGAGAAACAATAATGTCACTGCCTGTATCGTTATTGCCTGCAGCATTGAAAATTGCGATATTGTTGTTATAAGCTAAATTATCCCAATCGCGATCTAATGTCGAGTAACTGGTAGTCTGATTACCACCATTAGAGCGGTTAATCACACGAATAGCTGGGTTGCCATTTACCCCATCAAGATCAGTTGCTTGGGGGAGAACAGCACCACCACGGCAGTAAATATAGGAAGAAGGTGATACCGCACGCATAATGCCAAAAACATTCTGTGAATGGTTAGTTTGTGAGCCAGCTAGGCGATCATAATTAGTCCGTCCCGTTTCATCTGCGCAGCCGCTTTCGGTCATATAAATACCAATACCTGAACCATGAAGGTTGCTGTAAGGCAATGCATAATTAGTAATATTGGTGTCTTGCATAGCAGATGTAATTAAATCCTTCACAGGGAAGGCTAATTCAATCCCCGCAATGGAAGCATCGCCAGAAGAAAGCAATTTTCTGATTTGCGCCGCAGTCAGTTCCGCAGTAATTGTTTCAGCACCAGCTTCAATAGCAACTTGTACTTGTTTATGGCCTCTTAAGCGATGACGGTCTGCAAAAGCTTTTGCTATCTCTTTTTGTGCCTCGATACGTGCCTTGCGTTCAGCCTTTTTTCTTTCTGCTTTTACTCTAGAGTTGGCAATAAGCGCCTGATCACTTGTTTCACTTCCGTTATGGGTTTGATTAACAATGCGACCGTTTTTAATTTCAATAGAGCCTGACTCTGTTTCTGTAGAGCTTTGAATTTCGGGTGTTACCAACGCAATATTAACTGCAATCGTTTCGCTATCTTTGGCTTTGGCAAGGCGTTGATTAAGAGCAGATGTGGCAAGTTGACGTTTTACTTGTGGAAGTGCTGCAATATTTCTACCTGCTTGCTTTACTGTTTCCTTAACGCTGCCATCGGTGTCGAGTGTTTTTTCAAATTTATAGGTAACACCATCGATTTTTTTTGTTTTTTGCTCAATAACTTTAGCGTCTTGCGCAATAGCGGCACCTATCATAGTGCTTAGCGCCATTGATACTGCAACAGATATAATTTTGCGTTGGTTAATATTCATATTGGCAAATCCTTTTTTGATTAGCAACAGGTTGCCCATAACGGTTGCTATAGGCTTTTTTATTCCTCGTTTGCTTCAGAGGCGCAGGTAGTATAAGCAGGCTATATTTTTTAAGACAATAAATGCGAATAATTATTGATTATTTTGTTGTAAAAAAGGTAAAAAAGGTAAAAGTGGTAAATTAATAATTGGTGAATATTTTTAATTTAAATGGTGATATTTTTATATTAAAACAAACCTTTATATGAATAGTATTTTCCATAATTAAAAATGGCTATTTATAATTGCCTTATGCTGATTTGGCAATTTAAGATAATTATCAAATTTGATAATACAATAAAAAAATAATATTAGTGCTTTTGAAAAAGATTGAGTACTTTGATTGAATAGGTTACGTAATTGGGGAGATGCATACATGATAAAGAAAAGATGTTTTTTTGAATAGTTAGCAATATAATCTCACATCTATTACTCATAATGCTTAAGAGCTGTGATAAGTGAAGGTATATATGATTTTCCAAATAAACATATATGTGCTAAAAGTGGATAAATTTGATAAAGGGGAATACGTTCATTAGCTTCTGAATCTAATGGGTATATCTCTTCATAGGCAGCAAAAAATCGTGGTGATGGTGAATCAAATAAGCGTAGCATGGCTAAATCGATTTCGCGATGTCCCCCATAAACAGCAGGGTCAATTAATGTAGGACTGCCATTTTTATCACATATTATATTGCCGCTCCATAAATCTCCATGCAAGCGAGCAATTGATTCTTGTGAACCACAAAGCAAATGAAGCCGTTCGCATAATTTCATACTACGTTTAAATAAATTTTTATCGATGATTTTATTTTTATGAGCATATTGTATAAGCGGATAAAGACGTCGTTCTCGATAAAAATCGGACCATACTGGTATAGGAGTATTAATTTGTGGTAATGACCCTAAAAAATTATCGTGCGCAAGACCAAACGTGGGTAAACTTGCACGATGCAGCTTAGCCAAACCATGCCCTAAACGCTCATCGAAATGTTTATGTGGGCGTGATATTTCAATCCATTCAAGTACAAGCATACGCTCGCTAACTGCCAGCACATTTGGAATACGCAATGCTTGCGCTTTGTGTAACAGAGTGAGGCCTTCGGCTTCTCGCAAATACAGTGAAACAGCAGGGGCTGTATGTGTTTTAACGAAAACTTTATGACCACTAGCAAGCTGAGCACAATACGCTAAGTTGATATCGCCTCCGGCAACAGGAGTAGCTGAAAGAACATTGTCGTTAAGCAATTGTTCAATCTCTATCATCCATGCATGCTTCATGTGTAAAATCTTTTCTCTTAGAGGTTACGCAGTGGTGCTTTCTCAGGGGTATTGGCAACGTGCCTACCTTTGCTTACTGTAGTGCATTGCAATATTTGATAGCATGCATAACGTCTACTGGTAAGTGGTAAGGGCGTTGATCACTTATTATAACAATCTACACGTATCATTTTTTTCTATACTTTCACTATAAGCTATGAAAACAAACATTCTCCCCGCACAACTAGCACATACTTCTCAAATTGAAGCGTTAATTCAATTATCTGTACGAGAACTTAGCCAATTAGATTACACAACTGAGCAGATTGAATCAGCACTTGAAAAAGTATTGGGGCTAGACACTCAGCTTATTAAAGACCAAACCTATTTCATTTTACAATCAGGAAATGAAATAGTCGGGTGTGGGGGCTGGAGCTATAGAAAAACTCTTTTTGGGAGTGATAATCGGCAACAGCGCGATAATGGGGTGCTTGATCCTAAAATAGATGCCGCAAAAATACGCGCTTTTTTTATACATCCGCATCATGTACGTAAAGGGCTTGGTAAACAGTTGTTGATGTACTGTGAGCAGCAAGCATGGGATCGAGGTTTTACGAAGCTAGAGTTAGGAGCCACTTTACCAGGGCAACGCCTTTATAAAAATTTTGGATACATTGCAGCGGCGCCTTATGATTATGAAATTGCCCCCAACCTTTATATGCCCATTGTTCCGATGAGTAAAACGCTGTCTACACGGCCTGAATCTGAGTAATTTAGCTAATGGATTGTGCTAATTTGCTAATAGAAAGTAGGAAGATTAAATAATAGGCACAGACTAAGCTTAGTCACTTCTTACCCTAACACTGATCTAACCTTAGCCCTCTTCCCAAAGGAGTGAGGGCATCTAAGGCAGTTTATTGAGATATAGCGATATCTAAACTTTCGTTACTTTAATTTCGATAGTATGTACCTGTTGGTCATGCTGCAAATGAATCACTTGATCACTCTGCTTGAGGCCATCAACGGTAATCCCAGAATCAGACACATTACTTTCTGGGTGATTTTCTTGCAACACTTCAATATGGTACATCGTATTCCAATGGCGAAGCGACAGTTTGAACGATGGCCAGCTGGCGGGTAAACATGGCGTAATCGTGAGTCTGTCGCCTTCTAAATATAACCCTAGTAATGACTCAATAATGAGTCGGTACATCCAGCCTGAAGAGCCTGTATACCATGTCCAACCGCCTCGCCCAATATGAGGTGAAACAGCATACACATCAGCGGCAATCACATAAGGCTCTACTTTATACGTTGCAATATCTTCAGCTGTTTTACCATGATTAAGCGGATTAATCATGTTGACTAGTTCCCACGCTTGCTCACTATTGCCAATTTTTGCAAAGGCCATTGCAGACCAAATAGCGGCATGAGTATATTGTCCGCCATTTTCACGTACACCTGGTACATAGCCTCGAATATAACCGGGGTTTAGATCAGAGATACTGAACGGTGGGTCAAGTAATTGTACAAGCGCATAATCTTTTTTCACCAGACGTTGGTATACAGCTTGCATCGCATGATGGGTACGTGTTGTATTCCCTGCGCCTGATAACACCGCCCAACTTTGAGAGATTGAATCAATCTGGCATTCTGGATTTGCTGAAGAGCCAAGCGGAGTGCCATCATCAAAGTATGCACGGCGATACCATTGACCATCCCACGCATGCTCTTCCAGATTTTGTCGCAACTGAATCGCTTCGTTTTCACAGCGTTCTGCAAAAGAGGTATCACCTTGTGATTTTGCAATGGGAATAAACCGTATCAATACATCGTAAAGGAAGAACCCAAGCCATACGCTTTCGCCGCGGCCTTCAGTTCCTACCTTATCCATTCCATCATTCCAATCGCACGAGCCGATTAACGGTAATCCATGCGGGCCAAAGCGCAGGCCTCGAATAATGGCGCGTACACAATGCTGATAAAGAGTTGCAGATTCAGCAGAATGAATAGGCAGATCATAATAGGAGTCTTCCCCGTGATTAAGCGGGCGCCCCTCCAAGAATGCTCTGGTTTCATACAACACATCAATGTCGCCAGTACTGAGTACATAACGCGTGGTAGCTAATGGCAGCCATAAATAATCATCAGAGCAAAGTGTACGCACGCCGCGATCAGCAGGGGGATGCCACCAGTGTTGTACATCGCCTTCTTTAAACTGGTGCGCTGCACATAACAGCAGATGTTCGCGTACTAGATGAGGTTCAGAATAAATAAGCGCCATTACATCTTGCAATTGATCACGGAAACCGTAGGCACCACCTGATTGATAATAACCGCTACGCGCCCATAAACGGCAAGCAATGGTTTGATACATGAGCCAGCCGTTAGCAAGTATGTTCAACGCAGGGTCAGGCGTTTCTATTTGAATGACACCCAAAGTATGTTGCCAATGCTGATGAATAGCATCTAATACTTTACGTGCAGCTGTACGGCCTCTGTAACGATGAATTAAGTGGTTAACATCATCATGCGATTGGCCTGCCCCTAACATAAATACCATTTCAAACTCTTGGCCCGGTGCTAGCTCAAAGGGAACTTGCAATGCTGCACATGCATCTAGAGCGGCGCCTATTTTTCCTGATAAGCGTACTCGGTGCATTGCCGCAGGATTGTATAACGATCGATTTCGCCCAATAAACTCACCGCGATCACCCGTAAAGGTGCGAATTTTTGCATCTACATCAAAAAATCCAATGCGGTTCGAAAATTCATTATTGTAAGCATTACGTGCACACAATACGCCACTAACAGGGTCTAACTCAGTAATTACATGTAAGGTAGATTTTGAGCGTAACTCACCGAGTACCCACTCCACATAGCCCGTGGCAGTTAGCTTGCGTGAAACATTTACGCCTACATTGCGTACTTTGAGAACAGAATATTTTATAGAGGCATCAAGAGCTACATACGTACATAGTTCTGAATAAATACCATTTTCTATATGCTCAAATTGGCTGTAACCAAATCCATGACGCGTAACATATTTACCTCGACCACGAGCAGGTAGGGGCGTGGGTGACCAAAACTCACCTGTTTGCTCATCACGTATGTAAAAAGCTTCACCGCTGGAATCAGTGACGGGATCATTATTCCAAGGTGTAAGGCGGTATTCATGCGCATTCTCACCCCAGGTATAAGCCTGACCGCTTTCTGATACCACGCTGCCAAAGTTAGGGTTAGCAAGCACATTTACCCAGGGAGCAGGTGTTTGCGTTTCAGGGGTAGTAATAATTACATATTCGCGACCATCGTGGCTAAAGCCGCCGACGCCGTTAAACATGGTCAGATTCCCGACTGCAAGGTCTGGCATCGAAGAAGGAATCAAAGCAGGTTTGCGTGTAGGAATTAAAGGTGGGATACGCAACTCTGGCAAGGCTCTGCGATGAATTTGTTCCGATAATGACCCACGGCTATCGCTTAAAATGACTCGCGCAACCGATTGCAACAATATGCGATCTTCGCTTGATATTTGGTCAGCCAGCCGTAAGAAAATACCGCCAGGACGATCAACATTTTGGGCTTCAGCACTAGAAGAAATTAACCCCATAATATGATCTTGCAGTTGCTGGCGGTAGCTAGCATGATCTTCATTCCAAATCACTAAGTCTACAGCTAAACCTTTCAAACGCCAGTAAGCATGGGCCTGAATAAGCTGGCGGACTAGATCAATATTTTCCGAACTCTTAATTTTTAACAGTACAATAGGCAAGTCTCCAGAAATGGCATAACTCCATAATCCTGATTGACCTCGCTGGTTTTTAATAAGAATGCTGGCATCGGCTCTTAATAAGGCATTTGAATAAAAAATATAGTTAGCTAAATGACTATATACCTGTGCATCAGCATTCGTAATATTGAGCTGACGCAACATCACTTGCCCATGTGTCCACGCTAACTCAAGTACACGATCTGCAAGATGGCGATCTTGGTATTTTTCAATCAGATGCAAGGCATCATCACGTGTATCGGCAACACCCGTTACCATATCAATAATGACAGATTTTTCTGGCTCTAGCGTAATTTGGTACCGAATAGAAGTAATTGGATCTAGCACAGAGCCTTGGCTGCCAGATAACTGCTTTGAATTTAACATGGCATGAGGAGCAGCCAGGCTGTTACCTCTGCCAATAAATTTCATGCGATCTGTTTCGTAAGAAATTTCACCAATACTGCTATCATGTACCGCCATTAAATGAAGCATCCATGGCATTTTTTCGCCCAATGTACGAGGGCGCCGTGTACAAATAATGGCACGTTGCTGTTCAAGAATTTCAGTTTGTATAAATAAATTACTAAAAGCAGGGTGAGCTGAATCCGCTGGAGCTGGCGCTAGCACTACCTCTGAGTAACTGGTGATATCAATGGTTTTACGTACAGATGAGCGATTCGTAATACGTGTTCTGCGAAGTTCGATATCATCTTCAGGCGATACCACGATTTTGGTATGCATATCGATATCTTGATCGCGGCGGCGAAATTCTGCTTGGCCTTCTGAAAAAATAACTTCGTAATGATCAGGTTTTTTCAGCGTAGGTTGATACGTGGTTGACCAAAAAGCACCTGTTTGGCTATCGCGTACATAACAAAAAGCTCCCCAATGATCACGCGTTGTGTCTTCGCGCCAACGTGTAACGGCAAGGTCTTTCCAACGGCTAAAGCTGCCTCCTCCATTGGTAATCATTAAGTGATATTTGCCGTTCGAGAGTAACTGAGTTTCAGGAACGCGGGTATCAGCGCTAGTCAGCAAGCGCATAGGCAAGGCATGCTCATCAAGCGAAATGCGAATATCTGCCAACTCAGTTGTATTTGCATATAAAGCTGTGGCTTTAGGAACTTTTTCATGTAGCAATAATAAGGTGGCTTGAAACAATGGGTCTGATTCAAATCGTTTCTGCATAGGGCGATTAAGCAGTAAATAGGCCAAGGATAAAAAGCCCATGCCCTGATGGTGCGACATATACGATTGAACAACTACATGGTTTTGCCCGCGTGGTAATCGGGCAGGTGTGTAATCTATTGCTTCATAGAAACCTAGAGTTCCTTCAAATCCTTGCTCTTTAAGTTTTTGAAGGTTAATACAGGCAGCTTCTGGTGCTACCATAAGCGCCATCATTGAAGCATAAGGCGCTACAACAATATCATCACCCAAGCCGCGCTTAAGCCCTAAGCCAGGCACACCAAATGCACGGTATTGATAATTAAGGCTTGCATCAAACGTATAGTAGCCAGACTCTGAAATACCCCACGGTATACCGCGTTGCTTACCGTATTCAATTTGTCGTTCTACGGCAGATTTATAGGTTTGATCAAGAAGTGTATTTTCATAATTAGGCATAATTAACAGCGGCATGAGGTACTCAAACATCGAGCCACTCCAGGATAAGAGAATAGGTTCTCCTCCTGCTATCGTTAATTGGCGCCCTAATGCAAACCAGGTTTCTTGAGGTAATTGCCCTTGTGCAATCGCTACAAAAGAGCATAAACGGGCTTCAGAGGCGAGTAAGTCGTAAAAGCTATTATCGCGCCGACGTTCGCTTGCGTTATAGCCAATTGCCAGAAGATGCGTTGTTTTATCATATAAAAACGCATATTCCATACGAGCAAAGTCAATACATTGCAACATCATGCTTTCAATTGAAGCAATTAACTCCGCAGCATGTTGGCTACCTTGTGTAATGTGTTGAGCTAACTTAGTATCAACGTCAGAAGGTAGAAGCGTTTCTAGTTTTGCAAGATTGCGTAATGTAGGAATGGTTTGAAGATCTAATTCAGATGCATTAGCTAAGCTTTGAGCAGAAGATGAAAGACTCCATGGTGCAAGCCAAATAAGCTCTTTATAAGCGTCATGACATTGCTGATGTAAAGCAGCTGCCCATGAAATGCTAACTGGTAGCGTTGCCGATGATTGAAAAAGTGTTCTGATATCTAAGCTGCTGCTTACAAATTGCTCTAACTGCGTAGCAAGATCAAAAAGTGTAGAAGGGGGAGTAGCCAGCGCTTTCTTTACAAGCGTATGAAAATGCTCAAGCTTGGGGTGAGATGCTGAAAATTCGCTGTTGTCGTTTAGGCTTTCGAGCACTACCTGAAATGTATCATTCATTCCCTCAAAAAGGCGCGGGCCTGCAATAGATTGATCAAGCAATAACGATAGCCCAGGACGTAATGTGAGTAAATGGCCTGCAAGATTACCGCTATCCACTGTTGAAACATACATGGGATGAAGCGGCTTAAGGGTTTGAGTGTCGTACCAATTATAAAAATGGCCTTGATGACGCTCAAGCTTTTCCATTGTGGTTAGCGTGTTTCGTGTGCGTGTTAGAAGCTTTTCAATCGAAATGTAACCAAAGTCATAGGCTGATAAATTTGCTAGAAGCGCCAAACCAATATTAGTAGGGGAAGTTCGGTGAGCGACCGCAGCCACTGGTTTTTCCTGCATATTATCAGGTGGTAACCAGTTATCTTCTTCCACCACAAAATTTTCAAAAAAAGCCCAGGTTTTTCTTGCCAGATGATGTAAAAATTTTGTTTGATCAACAGATAAAGTTACAGTATTAGAAGCGAGCGGTAAGCTGATTTTCCAGGCAATAATAGGCGAAATCAACCAAAGTAAGAGAATAGGTACTGCAAATAAAAGCGTAAGCGGTGGGGCAAATAAGATAATAAACGATACGGTTGCTATCGCAACAGCTAGAGCGCTCCACATCATTCGGAAAGAATAATGTAACTGGTTACTTGTGCTTTTATTCGCTTCACTTGAAGGTACCCATTCAAGTAACTGTTTTCGGCTAATCAGCATGCGCCAAACGGTGCGAAGAATAGCATCTAAGCTGAAAAAAGCATCATGAGGTAAAAAGGCTAGTGTTAATAATGTGTGGCTAAAATGTTTGCGGGTTGAGCGCATGGTGGCAAGCAAGTGCTGCCTTATTAAAACATCTTTAGGTTTGTGGAATAAATCTAAAATAACAGCACTGAGCGGAGGAATAAATAAAATGCTTAATAGTGCAGATGTCCATAATCCTGATGCCGGCAACAATACCCAACCCAGTATAAATAATGCTACTAAAGCAGTAGAAACAAGGCTGCGTCTTAAATTATCAAATACCTTCCAATAAGAAAGTGCAGATAAGGGATTTTTTTGGCGAGTTGTTCCTTCTTTATTTGCAGGAACACTAGGAAGCAACCAAGCAAAAAGCTGCCAGTCGCCGCGTATCCAACGATGTCTGCGTTTAACGTCTACACTGTAGCGTGAGGGATATTCTTCATACAATTGCACATCAGATAATAAGCCTGAACGCAAATAGCAACCTTCAAGTAAATCATGGCTAAGGATACGATTTTCAGGAAATCGATCTTTTAGTACACGCTCAAACATTTCAACGTCATAAATTCCTTTTCCGATAAAAGAACCTTCGGAAAAAAGATCTTGATAGACATCAGAAACAGTGCGGGTATAAGGATCTATACCAGCGTCACCACTAAATAAGCGTTCATAGTACGAAGCATTCGCAGCAGGTAAGCGAGAAGCCACACGCGGTTGCAAAATACCGTAACCATCAGTAACGCGTTTTGTTTTCTCATCATATACAGGATGGTTTAGCGGATGTGCCATCACACTAACAAACTGCCGTGCTGAATCGCGTGCTAGTTGTGTATCGGTATCAAGTGTAATCACGTATTTGATAGAAGATAAATGATCAAGGCTTCCAACTACACACGAAAAAATGTGACTCGAACCTGTACACAATAGTTGATTAAGATCGGCTAGCTTACCGCGCTTACGCTCATGACCCATCCATATTTTTTCTTGCGCATTCCAGCGGCGAGGGCGGTGAAACAGAAAAAATGTGCTGCCATTTTCTAAACTATGATCTGCATATTTTTCATTTAAATGTACGATAGCTTTTTGTGCATGCTGAAGAAGCGCTTCATCTTCTGATATGGTTTCTGAAGCAGCATCAGCGAAGTCGGTTAACAGCGCGAATTGTAAATGCTTATCTCTATTGGCAAGAAATCGAACCTCTAGCGCTTCACATAAACTATCAATACCAGGCAAAGAGGTGAGTAATGTAGGTACAGCTACCAGCGTTCGAAATTCCGCAGGAATGCCTTCAGCAAAATTCATGCGAGGCAAAGGCGAGGGTGCTACCCATAGCGTTGCTAGCCAATTAACGAATGCAACGGCGAGCTGACTGCTGGCTAAAAACGTAAGAATTCCTAGTACAACTAGCGAGCTGCGTTGAATTTCATAATAATAAGCCACTTCTAGCATGCCAGCTGTAAACAATGCTGAGATCAGAAAAATAGGCCCCAAATAACATAATAAGGGATAGGTCTTAGCAAACTTTTTTAACACAAGAGAAGGCGAAACGTGGCATTTTACGGCTTTCTCAAGTTGCTTAAACCCTTTATCAATTAAGTAAAAACCTACATGTGCTGTTCGATTATCATGACCATGCGTGGCTGCTGCGCCATTTGCAAGTTTAATAACTTCTTCAGCAATCTGGGTTTCGGTACACGATGTGCGCCTACCGATGCTTTCGATAACATGCCGATAGCAATCACGTGTAGCGAAATCCATCTGGCTATAAATAGCACTAGGATCTTTGCGCAACGTTTGTTCAACCGTACTCATGGTTTCTACAAACTCATGCCAATCGATCGTGCTTAAAAAGCGTAGGCTGCCAATACTATTGCTAATAGATACCTGGTCTGCTGCTTGCTGTTGATTTTCAGATTGAACTAACGATTCAATGGTTAGCCCAGTTTCTGAAAGATGTTGTGTAATCCAGGTAAGCGGCAATGTTAAAGCAGGGCTTTGTCCTTGTAGTCGGCGTGTAAGCTCAGCAACAAAGGAGCCTGTCATAGGCGGTTTAGAACGTGCCATATCGGCAACAAGTAAAATCAGGTTACTCGGCGCATGTTCAGCCGTTTCGATCATTTTATCAGCCCATGTATCTGCCAAGTTACGATTCACTCGGCCAATAGCAAGCTGTTCAGCTACGCGGCGTAAATTCTCAATTAAAGCGAGCCGCAGCATAATAGGAATAGCCCATAATTCGCCAAGCTTTAAAGGCGTAATTTGCTGATAGGCGGCAATAAAGCGGCTAAGGCTTTCGGGTTCTACTCGACCATCGCCATGCGAAATAATTTCAAGAGCAAGGTCATAAACACGCGGGCATCGCCCAGAAGCGCGTTTTTGTAAGCAAGGTAATTCTTTGCTATAGCCTTTAGGCAAATGCTTTTGTGTGAGATGAATATGCTCTTCAATAAGGTAAAAATTGTCGAGCAACCACTCAGCAGCAGGCGTCATCTGACGATCTGCTTTCACAGACTCAGTGAGAAGATTACAGGTGTTTCTTAATACGGTTTCATTATTGGCAAGCCGGGTCAGCAACTGATCTTGAGCGCGCCCATTACTTAATTGGTGTGCTCCTGCAAGAATGCTGCCATATTGTTCCATTTGGGTAACACTAAATAACTCAGCACGCAGCGGTAGCGTATCGTCAGGAGACTCTCCTCGAGCATCGTTTTCATTTAATGAATTAATAAAACGAACTGCGTTTTTAAAAACAATTCTACTATGTGTTTTAGTCAAGGGCGTCTCTCTATCATTAGCGCGTTTTTAGAGATTATTTAGGATCTTGTTGCGAATGCATGATGCAAGGTGAGATAGTCTTTACTATCTAAGTCAGTTCACAATAAAAGCTAGCTAAGCTTAGGTTCACATGATGTAAATCGCTGTTGCTTCTAGCTTTTATTACCGATTACCTGATCGCAACAGATGTTAAATAATCATTTAAAACTAAAATAAGAGTTTGAAAAAAGCAAAACGTGATTAGTTTAGTAAGGGTTACAAAAAATCATTCCGGCGATGTATCTATGGAGATTTTGCGTTATATCAATTGCCTTATTAGAATGCTCAATTTCGTAGCGTGTCTTGCGTTAATCAATTAGCACGTAACAGCCATCAAATAACATATCTATTGTTGGCATTTGGTATATAGCCCTAATACTTGATTTTTAACTACAAAAAAACTACAAAAAAACGCTTAAAGAATTGCTGAATAGACTGCATTGAATGTGTTGGAGTATGTGTAAAAACTTAACATTATATGTCTCACAACAGGTTAAATGATGTTAAAAAAAGAGTAAAAAACTATGAAAAATATTATGAAAGAAAAGTAAATAGATTAATTGTGCTAGGTTTTTTGCAATATTATTACCTAAAACAAAACGTTAATAAAATTGCATATAAGTAAGGACGTATTTTAAACAAAGCACTATATTATCAACTGATTACGACTAAAAAGACACTGGCGAAAAAAACAGGGTTAGCCAGGGTTAGCTATAGATTGATGATAATGTTCTGAAAATTTGATCTGGCAAACATTTTAAAGAGACTTCTTGTTTTTAAAAGACCGTTTCATTGGCTGTATATTATACTCTTCTATAACTACATGCGGTGGAAGCGATAAAATATGTTTGACCGCTTCTACTATATCAGTTGCTTCTAATGAATACTCTCTGCCTGATTGTGGTTCAAAAAGTAAGTCATCAAAGAAGGGCGTATCAATAGGGCCGGGATTAATAAGTGAAACTCGAATATTATGTGCAGAACATTCTTTACGTAAACTTTGTGCTACTCCGCGTAATCCAAATTTGCTGGCACAATAAATCGACCCTTGTTTAGCACCGTTTAATCCTGCCTCGCTTCCTAATAATATAATATCGCTCGACTCTTTTTCTCTAAGCTTCGGTGTAAATGTTTTGAGTAAAAAAAGAGGGCTTGTTAAATTTAAATTAATTAAATACTGAATTTTTTCATGTGAGAAATTATCTAAGGTTCCAAAAATACCTTGGCCTGCACACATAATAATGCCATCGAGTGAGGTACAGAGTGTTTCGATATGTTTTAAATGTTCAGGTAACGTGGGTAAATGAGCAAGGTCAACACAGTACGCTTTGAATTTAGATTGAGACATCAACGAACACGTTGAAAAGTCGCGTGCAAGCCCAATTACGCTGTGACCTTGTTCTAATAAATAATACGAAATGGCTAGACCTATACCAGAGCTAGCGCCAGTAATTAAATAGGTTTTAGAGCTAAGCATAAGCGGCAGAAGTTTCTAATGACGTGAGCGAACTAGAATATTGAAAAAGATGTTCAGGTGCAATGTAATGTTCAATAACTTGCTTACAGAAATGTAGCATTTGGGTTTCAATATTTTTTTCATACGTAATAGTGCTGTTATATTCTTCTAACCCTGCAGATAAAAGAGCTTCTTTAGGGTATAAACGCACAATATTTTTATAAAAAGTTTTAGGTAGGCGAAACGTTCCCAACGTAACAGAATGAATAGCTTCAGGCCGAAGGCGTTTAAAAACCATTTCTATCATGGTTTGATAATGGTGCTGGTAATCTTGATGCCAAATTAACGGATCAAAACGTAATCCTAAACGCCAGCCATGTTCTTGTAGGCTCTCCATTGCCTGAAGCCGTTTTTCTAACGAAGGCGCTTTATGCTCAAGCGCTTTAGCAATAGCATCAGGATTTAAGCTATACGCAATGATTACATTCTTTAAAGGCATGCGATGCGTAAGGCTTCGAATTTGAGTGCTTTTAGTGCGTAATTCTAAATAAGCGTTCGGATACTCTTCAAATAAAGGAATACAAGTTTGAGCAAAACATGTTACAGGTTCAAACGCTAAACTATCTGAATCGTAACCTGAAAAAAACCATTGTTCCTGATTCGGTGCTTGATGAATTTTAGCGCGAATAGCTTCATTAAAATCTTCTAAATTTACAAAAAAAACATAATGCGCTGAACTGTACATCCCTTGTAAAAAACAGTAGCGGCAATCATAAGGGCAATTTAATAAATGAGAAAAATAATAATGAGCGCTTGCTCCTAATCCGTATGATTCAGGAACAGCTAAAACATGATGCTCATGTTTATAAGCCAAAATAAGTGCAGGATTTTCTTTTTGTGCTCTGAAGTTTTGATTTTTAGGATTAAATACTTCGGTATAGCGATCAATCAATACATGTTGCGCTTTAGGAAACTGAGCACAAATCTTTTGTGTACGAGGATGTAAAGCTATCTCCCTCTCGATATAAATCATGCTAATCATACAGTGACCTTAGGAGCTTCGTACTTTAACGTAGTATTTAATAATTGAAGAACCTCAGCTGCTCTTTTTATAGAAGGTTGGCATAGTATATCAAGAGGGTCATCATGACGTACCGCCAGCCAGCGCCTTAACGTTTCAGATAATTGATAATGTTGAGAGGTAGTAAAGCGCCAACGGTTTAAAAAGGGGGTGAGATTAATAGATGAAACATCCTGATAAACCTTGCGGTGTAAATCAACTAGCGCATTTACCGTGTGTTCAATCGTCATTAAGTGCGCTTCAATATAAGATGAAAGTGCAGCAGGTGTGAGTAAAGAAACTGAAGAGTAAGGCGTATCTGAAATAATTTTTAAGCTTTGCACAAATTCTGCGTTGGCAAAGCGATGTGCGGTAGCTATAAATGCCGAAGCCTCCATATCGTAAGCAACGTTTTCATAGTCTGTGTGCACCTGATCTACAGTGATAAGCTCTGTGCTCAGCAACGATGAATGGTTTTTTATAACTTGAGGCGGGTACCAAACACGCTTACTAGCGGCTTCCTGTACTTTATGCGCAATGCAAGCCGCGCCTACCTCAAATTGCCCATGACCAGCGGTTCCTACATTTAACCATATTGAACGAGCGTGAGGAGAAACACCCCCTAACCAGGCTGTTGCTGCTGCCATACTAATACGGCCTGAACCTGATGTTACAAGTTCAACAGCGTCATTACGATACAGCTTAAAGGGGGTAGGGGTTTCTATTTTTTTTAGCTTAAAATAAGCAATGAATGGCTTGGCTTCGGCACCTAGCGCTATAAGAAGTTTAATCATTATTTCGCCAGCGAATAAACAGCAATCGAAACATCTCTATTATTCAAAATTAAGCGTAAGTTGCCCTAACGTTTCATTAATTTCATGTTGCGATTTTCCTTTCACTACTTCAATTTTAAACGCATTGGATTCAATTTCATTCGAATCAATAAAGGTGCTTTTTAATACACGTTTATCGACGCCATTCCACTGGAGATCACGAATTTCGTGATTAGAAAGCGAACGAGGAACAATGCCAACCTGTTGAAGAGCACGCTGTACGCGTTGTGTCGTCACGTTATATCTAAGTGCTATTTGTTTTAGCGTTAATAATTTAGACATGGGCTTATTCCATAAGTATACGACAGCGTGAGAGTGCTTAAGCCCGATTAGGCTTAATCAGGAATAGGCATAGAAATGATAGGTTTAGAAGTTACGACGTTAGATTCTCTCGGCGTGTCGGCAACGTACAGTATTTGGGATACTTATATGCATTGCCATGCTTTGATTCAACTGCATATCTTCAAGGTGGATTGTAATACGAGAAATTTGTTAGATAAAAGATATTTGTTGAGAATGAGGCTATTTTGTCGTACTTGTGTGCAGTTTACGCTGCCAGTAAGTGCTGGAGCCATGTGGAATACTAAATTTATGCCTGAAATTCAGCAGCTATTTCAGGGGATCTGAGCCGCCAGATAATCCAGCTTAAAATAGTATTAATTCCTAATATAAGCAGCGTTGTGATGCCTTGAGTCATACTATGTAATAAGGAAGCGTTGCTTGCTTCAGGCATAAAACTATATTGAGCAATAAGACCTGCGATATTAATAACGACTCCCAATATCATAAAGCTCATCATAAGATACCAAGCCCATTTTTTTCGTTTAAGTAACCCTATGGCACTGGTAAGTAAGATAAGCGCGAGAGAAAGTAGTGCCAAAGATAATGCTTTTAAATTTAAAATTAAAAACTTAGTAGATGAGGGTAGCGTTTGCCAATGAGGGCTGGTCTGTATCAGATGCATAGACTGAGCGAATGTAGGTGCATTGAGTAATACTTGCTGAACGATTGAAATAATGAGTAGTCCGATACTTAAAATAATTAATGTCCATGCGAATCTACTAATAAAACGTGATGGTTGAGATACATGAATAGCGGATGAGGCTTTATTGAACATTATGTTTCTTTCTCCTCACCGATCTTATGTATGTGTTCGGTAGTCAATTATTTAATGTTGGCTAATAAAAATTATTTTTGGCAATATGTTTACCAAACCCTTACTCTAGCTATTTTCTTCAAGAGAGAAAGAATAAAAATCAACTAATTAATGATCTATATTCGTAGATTGGCTGGTAAAAGACGAATGAAAAAGCTAAGTAATATTATTACGAACATACAAGAAAGAACTGTATGTAATAGTTAAAAATGAATTGAGGAGCCTTGCAACGTTCATGCAAGATATCTTAATCAGTAATTAATAAAGCCAGATGCTTTAAATAAATAACAAAACCCTTGTACGCCACCAGCTGCTTGTTTTCTTTGGAATGGATAAGCTATGGGGTATGGCGGTATCTTATTTTTCGCTGATTACCAGAAGGGTTGAGAAAAGAGGCACAGCTTGCTTACTTCAGGTTCACCAACTGCCAAGATAGGCCATCAAAATAATGAAAAGGCTATGCTTTTTTTGTTCGATCTCTTTCTAAAAAAATTTTCTGTTAAAATTGTATAAATATTTATTTTTATTGGACTTTATTTGATTTGGTAGGTACAATTTTCTCCTTGTAAAGAGATCAGGTTTTTCAATTGTGAGTAATAAAGCATTTTAAATTTTTAAAGGCTTAAAACCTTTCTTTAATGAAAGATAGTGCTACTGTAAAATTTGATGCTTATCATAAATGCTAGAAGTTATGCACTTGGGTTTTCTCAGCATATTGGCAACGTGCAGTATTTTTTGTACTGTCTGCCATGGCTTGATAGAACTTAATTGCGTAACTTCTAATAAAAATAGTTATTTTTTGATTTTTTTTTTAATAATTTAGGGAGCGTAATGTGAAGAAAAATATTCTGGCTGTGTTAATCGTTGGAAGTATTATTCCTATCAGCTTTGCACAAAGCACATGGAATAACGCCAGTAAAATAAATTATTATACTGGCGGCGATAACTTAGTAAATAATTACAAAGAAGAAGATGATCATTCACAACAAAAAGACCTGGTGAAGAATCACTTTAAACCTACAAAGTATATCTATACAGGCGGAGATCACGAGATTGTTTTAGACGATTTTTTTACAGACAAGAATAATGATACGAATTATTCTTCACAGCAAGAACAAAATGAGTCTGTAGATAATAATTCATATGCCAATAAAGTTTTTTATACTGGTGGCGATCATTAAATTTTTATAAACAAGAATTATTTAAAAGTTACGCAGTTGGTTTCACTCAAGGCATGGGATGCCCCGCCTAGCAACGCAGATAGTACAAGCAGTACGTCAAAGTTGCTATAACGACGAGAGCACTCGACTGTGTAACTTCTATAATGAATAGTGTTTTAATTATTCTTGTTAGCAAGTTTAAATTTATTTAACATTAAATAATGAACTAAACTACGCAATGAAGTTATCTACAATTGAGTAGTAATAGGGGCATGGCAGAGTTTTTTAAAGTATAGTAATTATTATAATAGTTCTTAAAACTCGTTATGTATCCTTAACTTAAGGTTTATCTATAAAAAATATATAGCCTCCTGTATAGCCAAAATAGCCAAAGCAGCAAAAAACAAAACGCCATATCATATTGATATGGCGTTTTAAACATCAGCGTAACAAACAGATTTTTTAAAACCTATTGCTTACTTAGTCTTTATCAGTACTTCCACCTTTAGGGGCAGCAGCAGACGCTAATACGAAGTCTGCTTTACCATGAAGTGCTAATTCAACACCTTCAGGCAATACTAAATCACGTGAGTGAAGAGATTGTGCAGGTTGCAACTCGCCTAAATCAACGGTAATAAATTCAGGTAATGAGCCAGGCAAACATACAACTTCAATTTCATTCGCTACGTGGTTAATCACAGCAGAAGCAAGTTTAACAGCTGGTGAGTTTTCTTCATTAATAAAGCGTACTGGCACTTTTTTATGAATTTTTTGGTCAGCTTCAATGCGTTGAAAATCAACGTGCATCACTAAAGGTTTCCAAGGGTGACGTTGTAAGCCGCGTAATAGGGCAAGCTGCTTTTTACCTTCAATCGTTACTTCAAATAAGGCATTGTGTGAGCCAGGTTTTTTGAGAGTATGGTAAAGAGTATTGTGATCCAGCTCAACCATAACAGGTGCTGCTTCACCACCATAAACAATAGCGGGAACGCGACCTGTATGACGCAGGCGGCGGCTCGCACCAGTACCTTGCGCTTGGCGCAGAGTTGCCTCTAATTCGATTTGCATGTGTGTATTACTCCTTAAAATTTTTTAAAAACTGATTTCGCGACCAAAATCAGTAGACCATCAGTTAAATAACGAGCTGACGGAATCCTCGTTGTTAATGCGAACCAACGTCTTGGCAAGTAATTGAGCGCAAGAAATCTGGCGAACTTTTGAGCATTGTTTTGCAGTTTCACTGAGAGGAATCGTGTCGGTAATGACAACCTCATCAAGCTCTGATTCAGCAATACGTTCAATGGCAGCGCCAGAAAGTACAGCATGTGTACAATAGGCCATTACTTTTTCTGCGCCGCGTTCTTTAAGTGCTTGAGCTGCTTTAGCTAATGTATTCGCGGTATCAACGATATCGTCCATGATTATACAGGTACGACCATCAACATCACCAATAATATTCATTACTTCCGCAACATTTGCTTTGGGGCGGCGTTTATCAATAATAGCTAGATCGCAATCAATCAAACGGGCAATAGCACGCGCTCTTACCACACCACCTACATCAGGTGAAACTACCATTAGGTTAGAATAGTTTTGGTGCGCTAAGTCTTCAAGCAGCACGGGGGTAGAGTAAATGTTATCAACAGGAATGGAGAAGAAACCTTGAATTTGGTCAGCGTGCAGATCCATTGTTACTACCCGATCAACGCCTGCTGTGGTTAGCATATCTGCTACTACTTTAGCCGATATAGCTACACGGCTTGAACGTGGTCGGCGATCTTGTCGGGCATAACCAAAGTACGGAATTGCTGCAGTAATACGGCCTGCTGAGGCACGCTTTAAGGCATCTACCATTAGCATGATTTCCATCAGGCTATCATTGGTGGGGGTGCATGTTGATTGCAAAACAAATACATCTCGTCCGCGTACATTCTCAAGAATTTCTACGGTGATTTCGCCATCACTAAACCGCCCGACGGAGGCATGGCCTAGTTCAATTCCAAGATGCTGTACGACAGAACGTGCTAAATCAGGGTTTGCGTTCCCGGTAAACACCATAATGCTGCCAGCTAAGGCCATACCAATTCCTTCCTGCTTGATTCTGTATTAATGTGAGAAATGTAACAAAAGTGTTACGAAGTCTCTATTGTAACGCATAGGCATGCATACGTGAAAAGCTAAGTGAGTTTACGATGAAATCGAATTAGCAAATACAATGCTGCATACCACTTGTAGCTAACGCGTTCAGCAAGATTATGCATGGTGCCGTATTCGTTGCAGCACATGCGGTCATGCTTTACCTACGCGCGCTAGATTTATACTTTGCAAGTATATGCATAAAAACAAAAGTATAAAAAACAAAAGGCAGACTTTTTAGTCTGCCTTTTATCTTCAATCTGGCAGGGGAGGAAGGATTCGAACCCTCGCATGCCGGAATCAAAATCCGGTGCCTTGACCAGCTTGGCGACTCCCCTGTAAGTGTTCGCCATTTTATATAAAAGTAGCTTACTGTGCAAGCGGTGCGTGCTTAATCTGTTTAAAGAAGGAATATGGCACCTCTATACATAATAAATATTGTTTAATTAAGTTGTTCATTTGGTTAGTAATTATTTGTTATTTTCATGTGGGTGAGCGGGAATGTGCGGAATAGACTCAAGAAAAGCGCGCTACATCAGATAATGCGCATATACGATGCAAAACCTTAAAGCACACTGGAAGTAAGAGAGTGATAGAGGTTAGGCATGAAAACTACTCCAATCATCTGTAAGTGAGCCTGTTTATGTTTGAACGAGAAGACTGGACGTTATTTCGCAATTTAGGAACGCTAGGGCAGAAAGCCGGAGTTCCATTAAGGAAGCTGGCAGCGCTGGTGATTAAAGAGTTATGTGATAACGCCTTAGATGCAGGAGCAAACGTTCGTGTAGAACAAGGAGAAGGCGGCTGGTTTTTTATTGAGGATGATGGCGCAGGTTTACCTGCCGATCGTGCGATGATTGAGCGATTGTTTTCGGTGCGCCGCCCGCTTACTTCATCTAAATTAGTGCGTATTCCTTCACGGGGTGCATTGGGAAATGGTTTGCGGGTAGTTGTAGGAGCGGTGTTAGCTTCAGGAGGAGCCTTGTATGTAGAAACACAAGGGATGCGCTATCAGCTGGTACCTCAAGACGATGGCAGCACAAAAGCGGTGGAAGAGGCCTGCCCTGAAAGAGTGCGCGGTACACTCATTGGCATACGTTTAGGGTCAACGGTTCCTGTAACTGAAGATGTATTGAGATGGTCACAACTCGCGATAGCGTTTGCGCAATTAGGTAAAAATTATAGCGGAAAAACTTCACCGTGGTGGTATGACTCCGAAAGCTTTTTTGAAATGTGCCATGCAGCAGGGCAGCGCCCTTTAGCTGATTTATTGCGTGTATTTCGTGAAGTTACGATGGAAACAGGGCGAGCATTAGGGTTAGAGCGCCTTGCTTCGCAGATTTCTCGGCAAGAGGCGGGTGAGTTACTCATGGTGCTGCGGTCGCATTCTACCGAGCCTCAGCCGTCTATTTTAGGAAAAATTGGCGAAGCGGATGCTGATTTTTGCCATGCCCATGAATATGGCAATACAAAAACAAAAGAAACCGCGCCGACCGATGCGCATTTGCCATTTAGTATCGATGCCTTTGTGCGCCCCTTAGCCGATGGTGAAACAGATCACATTACATTCTTAGTGAATCGCACGCCGATTACCGGTGAAATTAACGTGCAGCGTCAAAAATCGCATCAGCTTGGCATTATTGGTTGCGGGTTACGGCATATTGTTGATGTAGGTCGTAAGCCGGTAGAGGTGATCTGTAATATTTCTACTCCTTATATGCCAATTACTACAGATGGCAAAGAACCCGATTTATTCCGCTATATTCATCCTTTATTCAGAGTCATTGAAAAAGCCGCTAAAAAAGCTAAAAAAACGGTGGCAGAAGTGGGCGGGCGCAAAGTTTCTCAGCGCGATGTTATTGCTTATAATTTAAAGCCTTCTATTGCTAAGGCAAGTGGTGAGGGGCAGTACCGTTATTCGCTACGGCAGCTATTTTATGCAGTACGCCCGTATATGTTAGAGATTTTTGGTAAAGAGCCTGATTACAACTATTTTGCACAAGTAATTACTGATATTGAGTCTGAAGAAGGCCGCGATCTACCAGGCTTATACCGTGATGCACGCGGCATTATTTATCACCCCCATACAGGCCAGGAAATTCCATTAGGAACATTAAACGTAGAACGCTATGAGCGCCCCGAATGGACGTTCAATAAAATTCTTTATTCCGAAAAAGAAGGTTTTTTTACGATTTTAAAAGACGCAGGTTGGCCTGAGCGTAATGATTGTGCCTTGTTAACAAGCAAGGGCTTTGCCTCACGCGCCGCACGTGATGTGTTGGATTTAATAGGAGGAACACAAGAAGAAATTTATTTTTTCTGTATTCATGATGCCGATGCTTCTGGCACCTTAATTTACCAATCATTAACCGAAGCCACGCGGGCGCGCGGCGCACGTAAGGTACATGTCATTAACTTAGGGTTAGACCCCTGGGAAGCGATTGATATGGATCTACAAGTAGAAACCTTCAGGGCTGAAGAAATAGTAAAGGCAGGAGGGCGGCGTTTGCCTGTGGCAGATTATGTGAATGATAAATGGGAAGCATGGTTGCAAAATAAACGGGTCGAGTTGAATGCAATGTCATCCCCTCAATTTATTGCGTGGCTCGATAATAAGTTTTCGCAATATTCTGAAAAAGTGGTTCCGCCTAAGGCCATTTTGCGTGATCAGTTTGATCGGCATACCCGGCAAGCGGTAGAGCGGATCATGATGAAACGCATTTTAGATGAGCTGCGGTTTAACGAGCAGGTTGATAAAGTAATGCATCACGCTTCAGAAGTGACCGAACAGCTTGATTTAGAGCGGGTAGTACGTACCGGGCTAGCGGATGTGCCTGAAAACCGTTGGAATAAGCCATTGGATGTTAAAGCTGAGCAGATTGCGGCGCAGATTGTGAAGTAATGATTGAAAAAAGAAAAAAGTGTGTTGAGTGTGCATTACGTTAGGCATTGGGATATAAATGTTTGAATTTTTATTGGAACTTCTTGGCGAATTTCTTCTTCAAATGATTTTGGAGATATTGTTTGAAATGGGGCTGCACACGTTAAAAGAACCTTTCCATAAAGACCCCAGCCCTATTGTTGCAACGATTGGCTACATGATGTTGGGGGCTATATCAGGGGGGCTTAGTCTTTTCGTATTGCCAGCGCTTGTGGTGACCTCAACTAAAATGCGTATAGTTAATCTTTTGGTGACACCTATTATTGCGGGGTTTTTTATGTCAGTAGTAGGTTCATGGCGTAGGCGGCGCGGCCAAAACAGCTTGCGTATAGATAAGTTTGCTTACGGCTATGTTTTTGCTTTATCGTGCGCGCTTATTAGATTTTGGTTTGCTAAATAACATCATCATTAGAGTTTATGTCGGTAAATTTGGCGAAGATGTAGATCTTAAGCATCAAAGTGAGGGTGCTGATTAATCATTAAATCATACGATTTAACTGCAAATGGGTGGGAAGTTTGTACATACTGAAACGCAACGCGGTTATGTAATGTTGCTAAGCTTGCGGCAATGCTAGCTGTTTTTTGCCCGCCTGTGGCATCAATAATCATTTCGGGTTCGGTGCAATTGTGATGACGCCCCTTATCGATAAATTTGCAGAATGTTTTGTAGAGTGCATCAACATTTTCAAAGTTAATGCCTTGTGGTGTAGTGTGCAGAGTAACGGGCAGCTTGCAGTAAAATTTAAGAAGCTCGCCTAAGGTAGCTAAATGCGGCTGTGATCCGGCTTCTATAGACTGTGTGCCTTGGGTAATAAGCTGGGTAGAGCCAATTAGCATAATATGCTCCACACTTTCATGATGCAGTTTTAATGCGCGCAGTATATGTTGAGTATTATTTTTAGTATTAAATAGCTCAATATCTTCATTTAAGTTGCCAGTTAGCGCTAGGGCTTGAGGGCAACCTTCAGGCGCACTCGTAAAGTGAAGGCATGGTGGGTTTGTCTTGAATTGAAAACTAAGGGTAGGGGTAGAGACAGAAATAATTAACACCCGCCGAGGGTACGGTTTTTTAGCCGGGCTTAAACTGCGAATAGGCGCTTTTTTGGGCAAAATATTATAAAGCGCGATGGCAGAGCCGACTAAAATGAAAAATGAAAGCACAACGGCATAGAGTCGATTCGTGCCTAAAACAGGTGCTATTTCTCCTAATGTATGAACAAGCAGGGCATCATCGCCTTTTAAGGCATCAGAAAGCCAATTAGGAGAAAGTATAAATAATAACGAGGCGATAATCAGCCCCTTATCATGCCATGCTCGCTTTACATAACATAGCGGTGTTGCACACATAGAATGAAATGACATAACGAAACCTTGGGTTGAGGGCGAATGATAGTGCCATATATTCGCCTATTCAGATAGAGCTTAATGAGGCTCTGTTTTCCCGTTTACATCCGGTCAGTTAATGCTTCCCTCGCCCTATTGCTTAACGCAAAGCCCACTGCAATTGCTCGCAAACCATTATGGGTACAAATATACTATTTTTGTGGTGTATTAGTTGCCCATACTTGCTTACCATCTTTATCATAAAGTACAAAATTACCATCGTTTTGCATGATTGCTTTAGCGGCAGGGCGTTTATTAGGGTAAGCAAGCGTCATGGTTGCCCATACTGGTTTATGTGCTTTTGTATAGAGTACAAAATTTCCATCGGTCTGAAAGGCTGCTTCTACAGCGCCGCTGCCCATTGTTCTTGAGGCCCACAAAGGATGTTTTTCAGTTGGTGAAATTAATTTATAGAGAACTAAATTATTATCTAACTGCATAATAAATTCATACTGGTTATTTTCAGAAAGTAAAGATTGACCAGGGAATAATCCTTGAGTAGGTATTAAAATGTCGTTAGTGTCTTCTAAGAGATCATGATCTTCTTCAATTGGCTTCACCTGGGTAGGGTCTATACCTGCCGTTTTAAGTATGCGTTCAGTTTCCCTTGCTCGTTCTTCAGAGGTGCCGGTATCTTTTAATAATTTACTCATGGCAATTGAGCGATCAATATAATCTTTGTAGGGTGCTAGCTGCTTAGCGGCATTATTTAATACATATGCTAATCTTACTGCTGCTGCTGCAATCGCTTCTCTACCAATGATTCTTGCTTGTTCTTCGTATTCAGGTGTGATGGGAATAGGTGTTTTTTGTGCAACGCACCGATTGTTTTCGCCAACCAGATCATTAAAGGCTTTTAATGAACGATTAGCGCTTTCTTTTACCCAATCTTCAACCGTTCCTTTTTTAAAGTTTTCACCTTCTTTCAACATTAATGCTTTTACTTTGTCTGCTTCTACTTTGTCAGATAAAACTAGTTGTGGTACAACGCCATCCCAGTAACCATGAAACTCCATAGGCTCAGTTTGACCATCTACTTTTACTAAATAATGTATTCTTCCTGGATGAGCGGCATGATCGGGTTGATGCAAATCTTCTAAAAAGTGCAAGACAATTTTTAGTGCCATTCGCCTGGTTTTAACGGTAACCCATGGATTGTTTAAATCTTTAATAGCCTGAACCAATGCATTACTAGTGCACTTATTACTGGGGCAATATAGATTAGGTGGAAGTGGGTCTGAGCAAAGAGTTCTTCGATCTGCATGAACTAACGCGCTATAAGGACGAGGATTGTAATGATTAGGCCCTCTGACGCAATCCATATAGCTGACTGATCCAACCAGGGCATTCCAGTTAGTAGCGGTAGAGCTAGCCATCATTGTTTGTTCGCCACAATCTGTGGTTTCTGGAAGATCAATGCCGCTTGTTAAAATTTTGAAAGTCAATTCACGTGCTTCAGGAGTAATTTGCGACCAGGCGAGTTTGGCAATTCCTCTATGCCCATAACCGCTCCATGCGTGCACATTACCTGCAAGGCTAATGGAGGCTGTTAGTATTAATAACTTGCTTAGTTTTAAAAAGGTTGAATGTTGGAGGGTGAGAAATTTGGTATGCATAGGAACTTCTTTGAAATAACTCATATTTAATCTTGATAAGTAAATATGAGCTATTCAAGGTAAGTTCGTATAATTAATTGGATTAATAAACAAAATTACGGCAGTAATATTTTTTTATTTGGCGTTAACACTAATAGCTTCGAGTTTCGGTTTAATAATACGCTGGCAATAAGGATGGTTCGGATTATTTGTATAAAAATTCTGATGTTCTGATTCCGCCGGGTAAAACACGGTAAAAGGCTCAACAGTCGTTACGATTCGACGATTCCAATGCTTACTGTTATCAAGCTCTTGAATAATGGGTCGGGCTTCGTGTTCTTGCTCATCGTTATGGTAAAAAATAATTGAACGGTACTGTGTACCTACATCATAACCTTGGCGGTTTAAGGTGGTAGGGTCATGAATGCTAAAGAAAAAAAGTAGAAGTTGCCGGTAGCTTAATACATGAGGGTCATAGCTAATATGCACTACTTCTGCATGCCCTGTATTGCCTTCACAAATTGCCTCATAGGTAGGGTTTAATGTTTTACCCCCTGCATAACCACTCACAACGTTAGATATTCCAGGCAGTGTTTGAAAAAGCCCTTCCAGGCACCAGAAACATCCTCCTCCTACAGTTGCCTGAGCCATGATGATCTCCCTTTTATTGACGAAATGTTAAGCAAAATTTTCTTAGCGCCTTTATTCATGCGCATTAGATATTTTTGTAGTAGTCTTTTTAATAGGTTTTGATAGAGGTTATATGCTAAAAACAAGTGATGGGCAGATTCTATAGGCGGCTACTCAAACGATAAATAGCCAGGCAATAACCCACTACTGACAGTGTGCAATTGCCCGGCTATGTTATAAAGTGCGATACCTTACAGGTGAGGAACAATCTGCGGTACTAGCTCTTCAAAGGTTCTACCTTTGCCGTTTTCACCAATGGCATGCATTTTCCATGCGCCATCATGGCGATAGAGCTTTGCCATGATTTGTGCATTATGCGAACCTTGGGCTGAAAGATTGAAACGTGCAATTTCCTGCTGATTAGCTCCATTAAGAATGCGGCAATAGGCATTCTCAACGGAAGAAAAATCTTGGCCAGTAAAACAATTTACTGTAAATACCAGGCTCTTGGCTTGGGGTGATACTTTGGATAAATCAACAACAATTTGTTCATCATCGCCTTCACCCTCGCCGCTGCGGTTATCGCCAGTATGTACAATACTGCCATCATTGCTTTTAAGCTGGCGGAACCATGCACAATCAATCGCACGGTTTTGGTCATCAAACACAATACATGAAGCATCTAAATCAATTTCGCTGCTGCCGCCGCCAAAGCCGAAGAGACCTTTTTTCTTGACGGCATCCCATCCGAGCCCCATGACAATACGGCTTAAGGCAGAACCTGCTTCTTTATCGAGCGAGATTTTCTGACCCTTCTGTAAATTTACAGACATGGTTTTATCCTTGTAATAAAGGTTGAAAACAAAGGTAGAAAAGTGCGATTAAACGCTAACACCAAATGAATTGGCTAAAGGGCCTAATCCGCCTTTAAAGCCTTGCCCTACCGCCTTAAATTTCCAATCGGTACCATTACGGTATACTTCACCAAAAACCATCGCTGTTTCGGTTGAGCCATCTTCTGAGAGGTCAAAGCGCGCAATTTCTGTATCATTCTCTGCATTTACGCAGCGAATATACGCTTTTGAAACCATGCCAAAATTTTGTTTGCGTGTTTCGCCTTCATGAATCGTTACAGCTACTGAAATCTTATCAACGTCAGCAGGTACTTTATCGAGTTCTAAGGTTACGCGCTCATCATCGCCATCGCCATCGCCTGTTTTATTATCGCCTGAATGGGTGACTGAACCGCAAGTAGATTTTAATGCATTGTAAAATATGAAGTCGGCGTCGCTGCGTACTTTGCCATCTGTTTTAAGTAAGAATGCGCTACCGTCTAAGTCAAATCCTGAACCATCGGTTGAGCGAGCATCCCATCCTAATCCAATAATCATTTTTTTTAGACCAGGTGCTTCTTTGCTTAAATTAACATTGCCGCCTTTTTGTAAGCTTATTGCCATGTTTCTATTCCTTTTTTACAAAGTTGTGAGCACTTCTAACTCGATGGTGCCGTAACACGTGTTGCCCAACTACTGGCAATCAAACTGCCAATTAGGCATGTCACTATGAATACGTCACGATCTGAAAATTTAGTTTCTTAGAGATGCCCGCATGTTAAGATTTTATTCCACAAGCGCTATGCTTCTAGAACACAATCGCTTTGTACTACCCGTTGCCTTAATAGGCAGTGGATAGTGGCCTTATTAATTAGGCCATTTCTACACGCGATGAAAGAAGTGTACGCTAAAAAAGGAAAGATAAAAATAGGATAAAGCCGAATGCTAACTTCTAAAAAATAGAAGATGGCATTAAATGCAGAATGCTATTTTAAGATCAATCATTAGGTATATAGTTTCAACGATTTATTGGAATGAGAAGTTGCGCAGCATGGTTCTTTCAACGTGTTGGCAATTTGCCGTAGCTCTTGTACTCTCTGCGTTGCTCGACCTTGAGTGAACCCAACTCCATAATCTCTAAACATGTTGTAAGTGTTTGTATTCACCTTTTTTAAGGTTTGAAAATGTCACGTATTATCCAACGTTCATATAGTCATCAAATTTTTGAAGCATTAATGGCTAGTGGAGGAACGCACCCAGTATTTGCGCGTTTGTATGCAGCACGAGGGGTCGAACAGCAAGAATCATTAGCGACCGATTTAAAAGGATTAATTCCTCCATCTTTACTATTACATGCGAATAAAGCCGCATCTTATCTGGCTGATGCCATTCTTGAACGTAAAAAGCTAGTGATTGTGGCTGATTATGATTGTGATGGAGCAACAGCGTGTGCGGTTGGAATACGTGGATTAGCCCGTATGGGGGCGCAGATTGATTATTGTGTGCCGAATCGTTTTGAGTATGGGTATGGTTTAACACCTGAAATTGTGGAGCTAACTGTAAAAGAAAAACAGCCTGACATCATCATTACGGTTGATAACGGTATTGCCAGTGTAGACGGGGTTGAGCACGCCAGGAGCCTTGGGGTTGAGGTGTTGATTACGGATCACCATTTGCCAGGTGCCGACTTACCCGATGCAAAAGTGATTGTGAATCCTAATCAGCCAGGCTGCTTGTTTCCTAGCAAATGTTTGGCGGGTGTAGGGGTCATGTTTTATGTGTTGCTGGCTTTACGAGCAGAGTTAAGGCAACGCGGTGTATTTGATGCAAGCAATCAGCCTAAATTAGATGATTTATTAGATCTTGTAGCGTTGGGTACCATTGCCGATTTGGTAAAGCTTGATGCTAATAATCGTATTCTAGTGGCGCAAGGTTTAAAACGAATGCGTTTAGGGCTTATGCAGCCTGGAGTAGCTGCGTTGTTTGCTGTAGCTGGGCGTGAGCCGCAACAGGCAAAAGTGAATGATTTAGGCTTCGCTTTGGGGCCACGTTTAAATGCTGCGGGGCGTTTAGCTGATATGTCGTTAGGCATTGAGTGCCTGATTACAGACGATAAAAACCAAGCACTGGAGATTGCCCGCCAGCTTGATCAAATGAACAAAGAGCGGCGCGATATTCAAACCGATATGCAGGCGACAGCTATGCTGGTGATAGATGAAGGATTATCACCGCAACATAACGCTACCTTGTGTGTATTTGATGCATCGTGGCACCCGGGTGTAATTGGTATTGTTGCTGCACGGCTTAAAGAAAAATTTTATCGACCTACTATTACTTTTGCACCATCAGATAATGGCGTATTGAAAGGTTCAGGCCGTTCGATTGCTGGGTTTCATTTGCGTGATGCATTAGATTTAGTATCAAAACAAGCGCCTGAATTAATATGCAGTTTTGGCGGGCACGCGATGGCAGCCGGATTAACGATTCCTGAAGATGCTTTAGATGCTTTTCGTGAAGCATTTGAAGCCGTAGGGCAAAGCTGGCTAAGTGAGAGCGATTTAGCGCAAAAAGTAGAAACCGATGGCTCTTTAGAAACAGAGTATTTCACGACTCAGTTTATAGCGCTCTTAGATGACCAAGTATGGGGCCAGGGGTTTGCACCGCCTTTATTTTGTGATGCGTTTAATGTAGTCGAGCAGCGTATATTAAAAGAAAAACATTTAAAGCTTAAATTAGAAAGAGCTGGGCAGTATTTTGATGCCGTTTATTTTGGGGAAACTCAATATTTATCGGAATCATCGCGTATTGCTTACCGACTTGATATTAATGCGTATAAGGGAAGGGAGCAGGTGCAATTGTTGGTGCAGTATGCGGAAGCTTTGTAAATAGAAAATTTTACTGCTCATTATCTTGTATAGACTTAAATGTATCTGCTATGCACATTGGAAAGTATTTAACTCCTTCATTAAGTATTAGTAAACTAATAATACTTTTCATGAAGTTGTTATTTTCTATATACTTTTTATCATTAAAATAAGCATATAATATCTCTTCAAGATCATGACCTTTTATTCTACCCCACCAACGAGGTATATTATATTTTTTGTTATTCATAAATTGTATATTTTTATTGCTTGAGAATTCATCAATTGTTTTTTTTGCTTTTATATAAATATTTTCATTGGATAAGATATCGGAGTTGGATTTTTTTGAAATAAAGTCTTTTATATTGTTAGTTAATATTTTTGTTTCTAGATTGATTGTTCTCGTATGATGATTTTTAAGGGGCAGTAATTTGTTTTTGTGCAATTGCCAAAAAACTAAGATAACTGGATTAAGTACTATGTTTTCAATAGAGTAAAAATCATTTTCTGCGATAACATAGATACTATTAAATTTTGATTTTTTATTTTTTAAGTCCCAATCAATTATTCCAAATGTTCGATGCTCACCTTTCTTTAATAATTCTTCAACCTGAGCAATAACTTTTTCACAATTACCCATGCCATTAAGATGATGACCAATTTTTTTTAGTTGCTCATCATCAAAGTTTATATTTGCTGAATTCAAAGCAGCTTTTATATTTTCTAAGGGGGAATTTTTAAATGTTGATGTAGCAATAAATTCCAATGAAACATCTTTTCTAACTAAAATTTTATTTTCAGAGCTAAATATTTTTTTGAAAATTTTGTTATAAATATATTCATCATATAGGCTTTCTACATAAACTTTTCTATGGTTTTTTTCTTCAACTGCAATATGAGGTACTCCAAAGAGAAGGTTACCAATGGCCTGATCTATAGTGGTAGTAGATAACTTATGTGTAAAATTATTTTCGTTATATGGCTCAATCAAGAAAATTGAATTTTTTTCCTTTGGTGCTAAAGCTACAGTAGTGGGAGAATGGGTTGTTAGAAAAAATATTGTACCTAACTCATTATGAATCTCTAATAAAACTTTGAAAAATGCATCTATCATTTGAGGATGAAGAAAAACGTCAGGTTCATCTAACAAAATAACTTCTGTTAATTCATAATTATCTTCTAGAAAATTTGTGTAAAAACATTGTGTTGCAATCCATAAAATACATTTTTCACCTCTAGATAAACCATCTGAGTTAAATTTTTTTTCTGGCGAGCTTTTTTTATAAAAGTAAATTTCTATATCATTATTAAAATCTGTTGAATTTAAGATTGCATTTAAAAAAATTTCTATATCCCATTCTACTAATCGAATATCTGATTTTAGTATTTTTTCAAAAATATTATGGTTGATAAAACTCCAGGGGGATAGAATGTTTCTTTTAAAGTCTAATAGTTTATCTTTAATTTTTAAATGAAAATAAGTGGTTAGTACAGCTTTAATATTGCTATTAATATCTATTTTAATATCTTGAAGTGCAGAGTAAAAACTAAAAAAGTGTTTTTTAGTTAGTTTATTTATATCAACCTTGTATTTTTCAGCAATTGTTTTTATGGTTTCAATTTCAATACCAATTTCGCCATTTATATTTTTTGATAACACATAATTAAAAGTTATAGCGTCACAGCCTTTATTAGGGCCATATTTCTTAAATTCATCATAGGTATCTGGTAAACATTTGCGTATTACTTCATCATAATCCTTAAAAAGAGTTTTAGCTCTATCTTTTGTAATGATATTGTTAGTAGAGGCTTGATTGTTAGTGATATTGAAAATATCAATAAGGGTAGATGTTGCAAAGCATGAGGGGCATTGTAATAATATCTTGTTATTGGTATTTATTTCAGAAAGTAATCGTGTTTTTCCATAGCCATTTGCACCAGTAATTATATTTATAGGGCTTTCAATTACCGTATTTTCCAATTTAAGGGAAAAGCTTTCTGATGGGCACTCTTGAGTAATTTTTATAGGTAAAAGATTTTTTTTGGTCATGATACCTTGTCGTGTTTAAATTAATTGGAATTATCACATAATATTACTCTATAAAAAAGCTTTTATACCATTTAAAAAATCCCTCTAACTCTTTAAAAAGGTAGAGGGAAAAAATTAAATTTAATACTATTAACTCGGATATAGTTTGTTATAGCCCAATAGTATTATTTATTTAACCAGCGCCATCAACTTCGCAAACGCCTCTTCAAACTGTTTTAATCCCTCTTTTTGAAGTTCTTCACCTAGTTGATTTAAATCTATACCAGAAGCAGCTAGTTCTGCTAATTGTTGTTCTGCTGTTGGTAAATCTTCAGTCAAACTATTGCGCGCTTCGCCGTGGTCAGAAAATGCTGCCAGTGTGGCTTCAGGGGCTGTGTTAACCGTATGTGGGCCGATAAGTTCTTCAATGTAACGTACATCGCGATAAGCAGGGTTTTTGTTACCTGTGCTGGCCCATAATAATATTTGCGGGTGTGCGCCAGCTGTTTTTAGTGCGACAAAAATTTCGCCTTCAAAAGCCTGTTGCCATAGGCTATAAGCATGTTTCGCTGAAGCAATGGCTATTTGCCCTTTTAGATGAGAAAGATTGGCAGGAAGTAATGCATCAATTTTTACATCGACCCGACTAATAAATACGCTAGCTACAGAATGAATATTAGAGAGCGGAAGCTTCTTTTCTAAACGGCGTTTTAAACCGCGTTGGTAAGCCGCAAAAATAGCATTCACATGTTTTTCAGAAAACATTAATGTCACATTAACATTTATGCCTTCAGCAATCACTTCTTCGCATGCAATGACGCCTGCTGCTGTTGCTGGTATTTTTATCATGAGATTGGGTTGATTAATTTCTGCCCATAAACGGCGTGCGGCTGCAACTGTGCCTGCCGCATCGTGCGCTAACTTGGGCGATACTTCAAAGCTCACATAGCCCATTTCGCCGTGGCTTTGTTCATATAAAGGGCGAAGCAACTGACATGCATCGATAATATCGGGTAATACTAATGATTCAAAGCGGCGTTCTAAATCGGTTTCATTTGTTTTTATCGCCGATAGTTTAGTTTGGTATTGAGCGCCTTGGCTAATAGCATTATGAAAAATAGCAGGGTTAGACGTAATACCTGTAATGCCTTCATTTTTTATCCACTGCGTTAATTTTCCGCCATCGATTAGCTCGCGTGATAAATTATCTAACCAGATTTGTTGTTTAAATTGGCCTATAGATTGAATTCGACTCATTAAGGTATCCTTTGTTTTAAGTATGTTTGGCGTAAATCTTATTTTATAAGATAAATATTAGAATTTTAAACACTATTGATTGGCGAAAGACGCAAAATAGGGCAAATTAGCACCATAAAGCGATTTAAAGCGATCATAGCGATCAGTTAAAATAGATTGTTGTTGGGTATCTGGCTCAAACCGTTCTAAAACAGGCATTGGTAAGCAGGTCTGTTCAATGTTGCCTCCCTGGGCGATTCTTGCTAACCGAGCAGCGCCTAGTGCGCCTGCTGCTTCACTGCCCGAGCGTGTAGCGAGCGGAAGGTTTAAGGTATCGGCAATAAGCTGCGCCCATAACGAACTGCGTGTGCCCCCACCAACTAACGAGAGTGTTAGCGTACTGGAAGGGTCTTTGAGGCCTTGAAGTCCATCGAGCAGCCCAAAACTCACGCCTTCAATCACTGAGTAAATTAGATCAGCAGCTTCATGTTGATGGGTTAAGCCAAAGAATAACCCTTGTGCATGTGGGTTATTATGCGGTGTGCGCTCACCTGATAAGTAAGGCAAAAAGAGAGGCGCTAAATGACGACGTTTAGGTGAGAGCGTTGCCGCAAGGCCAAGTGCTTCAGATTCGTCTTTTTGGCCTGTTAGCCGAGAAACCCAGCTTAAACTGCTTGCGGCTGAAAGCATGACAGACATTTGATGCCAGCGGTTTGGCAACGCATGGCAAAAGGCATGAATAGCAGCAGCAGGATTTGGGCGGTAATGATCATTACAAATAAATATTACCCCTGATGTACCCAAAGAAACAAAGCCTTGACCAGGCTGTATAGCGCCGATTCCTATTGCACTGGCTGCATTATCGCCCGCACCACCAGCAATAATGACTTCATTTTTTATACCCCAGCGTTTGGCTAGATAGGGATGTAACATACCAGAAGCTTCATTGCTTTCAATCAGCCTTGGCATATGATCAATCGTTAAATCACATCCTTTAAATAATGTTTCTGACCAAGCACGCTGTTGAACATCTATCCATAGGGTGCCTGAGGCATCAGAACAGTCCGTTACAATATCACCCGATAGGCAATAGCGTAAATAGTCTTTAGGGAGTAAAACTTTGGCAATTTTTTTGAATAGCGCAGGTTCATGGCGCTTGAGCCAGCATAGCTTAGGTGCGGTAAAGCCTGGCATAACAAGATTGCCTGATAGCTGTTCAATATTGGGAACTCGCTCTTTTAGTTCATGGCATTCTTGGCTGCTTCGCCCATCATTCCAAAGTATGGCAGGCCGTAATACTTGGTGCTGAGCATCTAAGACAACAGCGCCATGCATCTGCCCTGATAAACCAATGGCTTTGATATCAGCCATGACTGAAGGCATTTCAACTGCATACTGGTCTAGCAATGTGCATACTGCTTCCCACCACTCATGAGGCTCCTGCTCAGACCATAAGGGTTGAGGACGTTGTATCGATAAAGCATAACGTTTGATTGCTTTAACCGAGTGATTTTCACATAAAAGTAGTACTTTAACCTCGGTTGTACCAAGATCAATGCCAAGAAACATACTCATTATCCTTTTGTTTTACCCTGAGGTTGGGCATAGAGGCAGGTGCTTAATGTCGACCAAACCGTTCAGCTGCCTGGCGTCTAAATTCTTTAGGCGTGATACCTTTGAATTCTAAAAATCGCCTATTAAAATTAGCAACATTATTAAAACCAACGTCATAACAGACATCTGTAATGTAAAGGTTGGTTTCCATAAGAAGTTGGCATGCTTTATTAATACGAAGCCGATTGACGAACTCAGTAAAGTGATTGCCTGTTGCCTTACGAAAAAGACGCGAAAACTGGCTTTCAGACATTTCAAGCTGACCGCATAACTGAGCCATTGAAAATTGCGAGGTGCAATGCTCGGTAATATAAGAAATAATATTATTAATGCTAGCCATGGAGGGGTCATCATCACGCACTTGCAATTGCAGCGTAGAAAGTAATCGATAGTCACTGCAAGCCATGAGTTCAACCATTAACTTAAGAAACTCAGCAAATCGTGCACTGCCTTCAGATTCTCGAATGTCGATTAAATAGCTTTTAGCGCGTTCGCTTATTCCAAAAAATTCAATGCCATGCTTAGCGCGTGCTAACAACTGCAATATGTCTTTTAGTTCAGGAATAAGTTGGCTTGCTGATTCTAAAGGGCCATGCTGGAATTGCAGCACCATATCGCGTAAAGCAATATTAGCTTCTACGGTATGTTCTGAGATCCAGTTATGGGGTAAACAAGGGCCTGTTAAAACGAGATGACCAGGTTCAAATTGCCCAATATAATCGCCTACAAATACTTTGCCGCAACTTTCTAAAATTAAATGCAGTTCATATTCTTCATGATAATGCCAACGCACAAGAGGATTGGGACTGCCATGCTCCAGATAGCGCAGAAACCCGTAACTGTCTTTCGTTTCGAATCCTTGCGTAACATCTTTTAAAGGGATGTTTTCTAATTTGTAGGGTCGCCTGCGTTGTTGTCCACTCATGAAGCTCATGCCTAATTTATGTTTTTATTAATACAACAGAATCAATTATTATTACCCCGAACTCAGGTTAAATATATATCACGTACTTAATTGCGCTAGTTAACGGTTATTTTTGATGCCAATTTCTTACAGTGTTCACTCCATTTAAAATTGGCATGGGTCATCAGATTTAGCAGGTGAATGAAAATGATATTAAAGCGACGCTGATAGTTTTTCTGAGGTCGATATCGTTTGAGGAGCATAGCTATTTTCAATAGATGAATCTAACCATTCGGTAAGCTTAGAATGCGCCTGGCTTATCAGAGCAATTAAGGATGGATGACCTGTTAGCTCGGCCCAAAGTGCAGTTTCATTGCAAAATGCAATCAATGGCTTATCAGATGCAAATATCATTTTTACGCGTTCAGGATTCAGCGCAGGGTCTTGATATTGAAAGTTTAATTTTCCTTCATTCCAATGCTGTAAAAATACAAAAAAAGTTGCAAGAATCATGGCAGTATCTGCGAATAAATGGTGTGAGGCAAGACGCTCTCTAAGCGTAGGTAATAAAAACCCAGGTACTTTTGAGAATCCATCAGCACCAGGGCGTTGGTTGGTATCGCAAAGATAAGGGTTGCTAAAACGATCAAGTACCGTTGTAAGATAGGCGTGCAAATCAATGGGGCTAGGGCTTAGGCATGGAATAACATCATAGACAACATAGTTGTGTGCCATTTGATGAATAAAATGATCTTGAACACCTTCATGAATATAGGTTAAGCCTTTTAAAGCACCCGCCCAGGCAATACAGATATGTGTTGAGTTTAAAATACGAATTTTTGCTTCTTCGTAGGGCAATACCGACTCAACCATTTCGACACCCACATTTTCTAAAGCAGGGCGCCCATTACAAAAGTGGTCTTCAACAACCCATTGAATAAAGCTTTCAGCCATCAATGCGCATTTATCATTCCATCCTGTTGCTACGCTAACACGCTTACGGACATCTTCAGAGGGGCGAGGAGTAATACGATCTACCATGCTGTTAGGGCAACTTGTGTTATTTTCTACCCATGCAAGAAACTCTAAATCATTGCTATAACGTAAAAATTCTATTAAGCCTGATCGGAAGCGATCACCGTTAGAGCGCAAGTTATCACAGCTTAGCAACGTAATAGCACCTGAGTTATTTGCTTTACGTTTTCTTAAGATGGCTGTAATAGCTCCATAGATAGTAAGTAGGGTGTTTTGCTCGATATCGCTTTTAATTTCTTTGTGCGTGATATCTAATCGATTATGCTCATCTAGATAATAACCGCCTTCGGTTACTGTAAATGAAATGATGCGCGTTGAATGTTGAGCACCTACCTGAATAACATCTGTTAAGCCAGGTGTGTAAGAAATAACAGTTTGAATTGATTGAATTGTTTCGTATGTGTGCGTGCCATCTGGCGTTATTGTTTCAAGGGTATATGCCCCGTTTTGTTGTTGTAATTTAGTAATTGTATCTTCCATATCTGGTCGAATATTGGCTCCTGCCAATGACCAATTGGTTTCACCTTGGTTGATGAGTTCTTGAAAATAAACAGCTTGATGAGCGCGGTGGAAGGAGCCTAATCCTAAATGTAGCATAACGTAATTGTCTTGATGATCAGACTTCTTAGCGGCATTAGTCATAAGGTGTAGATGCCTTTCTTATGTAGATTACATAGAGTTAGAAGTTACGCAGTTGGATTCTCTCGGCGTGGGACGCCCCGCGTTATAGCAACTTGACGTACTGCGTGGCGTGTACTATCTGCGTTGCCATGCGGGGCATCCCATGCCTTGAGTGAACCCAACTGTGTAACTTCTAAGAGTATTAAATTCCAAAATCTTACGCTTCTGGATTCTAAGATCTAGAAAGGAAAGATAACGGAAAAGGGCTAAGGATGTTAACACCAAGTACTTTAGCTATTTGATACTGAATTGATAAAACGTGATACTTTTTTTCATGTGCATTATGTTTAGTAAAATTAGTCATGCAAAACTGATATTTTTGATGATTTTTGTTTTATGTGGTTGATTTATATGAAAATAATTTGAAAATAGATAGATTTTTTGAGCGAGGCGATGGTAGAGGCTACGTTTATTATTATATGAACGATTAGTATTTAAACGGTAATACCAAAGCGACTCAAAAGCTCAGCAGTTTCGTAAAGAGCAAGCCCTTTAACTCCAGAATCGCTGCCTGAAATATGTTTTACAAAAGTAGCAGCTTTGCCCTGTAAACCATAGGCACCTGCCATATCTAAAATCTCTGTATTTCGTGTATAGCGCTGAATTTCATCAGAAGAAAGGGTTTTGAAAACGACCTCGGTGACAGATAGCGCGCTTTCTATTTTTTCGCCTTGTATAATTGAAATGGCGGTAAGTACCTGGTGAGATTTTCCTGAAAGTTGCTGTAAAAAATAAGCGGCTTCTTCTTGATCGCGAGGTTTTCCTAAAATTTGATTTTCAAAGGCAACAGTGGTATCTGCTGCTAGAATGGGATATGAAGGAAGGCCTCGTTGGCGGGCACGATCCCACGCTATTTGTGCTTTATAGATCGCTATGCGCTGAACATAAATTAAGGCAGGTTCATCATCGAGTGGGGTTTCATCAACATCAGCTACTCTGCCAGTACGTGAACGTATTAGTAAATGTTCATAGGTAACACCAATTTGGTCAAGCAATTGACGTCTACGCAGGCTGTTAGAGGCTAAGTAAATCATAGCGTTTCTCCGCTTTTTAAAACCACTCAGTCAAAGAGGGCTATATAGTAACGCGGCTCAGCATTATGCGGTTATTTTTTTGCAAAGAAATGTAAGTGCGAAGCAGGTGAACAAGATAGACGGTATTAATCTCGATGGTAAGGGTGACCACTCAATAAGGTGCTAGCCCGATAAAGCTGTTCCATCAAAATCACGCGAGCCATATCATGAGGAAGCGTAAATCTAGAAAGAGAAATGCTGAGGTGGGCTTGTTCTAAAATACGTGCATCAAGCCCATCGGTTCCGCCAATGACATAAGCCACTTTATCGCCTTGTGCCTGGTAGTCTTTTAGGTAAGCCGCTAAATCGCGCGAGGTTAAAAGTTTACCCCGCTCATCAAGCGCAATGCGTACAGTACTATCTTTCCAGGCTTCTTCAATACGATCAGCTTCTCGTGATTTGGTAACTTGAATATGGCTAGAGCTTGTTTGTTTGTCTGTTCGTTTTTCAGCTTTTAGCAGACGCTCTTCAAACTGCCATTCTCGGGGCAGGCGTTTTCGGTATTCAGCACACCCTTCGTCAATCCATGCAGGAGCTTTATGGCCTAAAGCAATTAAACGCAACCACATGATTTATAACGCTAGCCGATTAAGCGACATCTTTCAATTCAATCATATTGCTAGGAGTTTTCCATAACTCTTCAAGGTGATAGTACTCACGAATAGGTGTTTGCATCACATGAACAATGACAGATTCGCAGTCTAATACGATCCATTCACTGTTCTCTTCACCTTCTAGGCCTAACACAATACCGCCAGCTTCTTTCCATTTAGCTTTTGCGCTGTAGGCCAAGGCTTTTACCTGGCGGCTAGAATCAGCGCCTGCAATGATAATGGTGTCATATAAAGGTGTTTGTTTACGTACATCTAATACACATAAGTTTTTAGCTTTAATATCTTCAAGCGCATCGATAAGAATACGCAATGAGGGTGTTGCAGTGGGCATAGTGATCCTTAAGTAATTCTTGGAGGCTCTTTGAACGGTTAAGTAAGCATGGTTATTGAAGAGAGGGCGGTACTCGATATCTGTTTGATAAATAACGTAGATGTTGCGTATCGGCTTTCTCATCTAGCCTTTTCTGCTGAGCCTTTCTTGCCGAGCAGATGCTTAGTAAAATTTAAACAGCTTTTTAACGTGCAATGATGCACAGATTTTCTCGTAGTTTAGCATATTTCTACGTGAATACAGCTTGCCTCAGAAGATGGGGGTGCATCTTAAGAAGGCAAGAGCAGTTATCGAAAAACAGGTAGCGTTGTTAATTACTCATTTGCAGGTTTGAGGTGAAAGCCTCCACCGGCGATATCTTCAATCACAAACCCCAAGTTGGCAATTTCTGTACGCAAACGATCAGATTCTGCCCATTGTTTCGCTACACGCGCCGATTGCCTTGCCTGAGCTAACTCATTAACCGCTTCAGGTATAGTAATTTGCGGGGGAGACCATTCATTTAATGCTAAACCTAGTGCAACATTCATTTGAGTGAGCGTCGCATAACGAATATTTTCAGGAAGTTGGTCATTTCGAACCACACCCCATACAGTTGCTAAGGCTTGCGGGAAGTTAAGATCATCATTTAAGTAGTCTGAAAATGCCTGTAAAGCGGTAACATCAGCTTCTGGTGCAGTATTTTGATATTGAGTATGCCAGCGATAATAGGTTTCACGTAGGCGTTGCAGCGCTGTCTTTGCAGCATCTAAGGCTTCCCAAGTAAAACTTAAATTGCTGCGGTAATGCGCAGTTAAGCATAAATAGCGGTACGCTAAGGGATCATAACCCTCTTCTTTTAGCGTTTGCAAACGTAAAAATACCCCTGCTGATTTCGACATTTTTGACTGATTAATCTGTAAAAAATGACCATGCAGCCAATAATTCGCTAAGCGTGTGCCGCAACGCGCTTCGGTTTGAGCGATTTCATTCGTATGATGAACGGGTATATGATCTTCACCGCCGCAATGAATATCAAATAAATTTCCTAGGTATTTCTGTGCCATCGCTGAGCATTCAATATGCCAGCCAGGAAATCCTTTTCCCCACGGGCTTGCCCATTCCATTTGGCGCTGCCCATTTTCAGGGCTGAACTTCCAAAGTGCAAAATCGGTAATGTTTCGTTTTTCGCCTTGCTCTACGCGTTTGCCCGCTTCGAGGCCTTCTTTATCTAGGCGTGCCAGTTCTCCATAGTGAGGTTGGCGGCTGGTATCAAAGTACAGGCCATCTGAGGTTTGATACACAAAGCCTTTTGCTTCAAGATCACGAATAAAGTTAATCTGTTCTTCGATATGGTCGGTAGCTTTACACCATAAGTCAGGTTCTTCTATGTGGAGTTCAGCTAAGTCATGGCGAAAAGCTTGGGTATATTCTTCAGCAATTTCCCATGCTGATTTGCCCGTACGTTTAGACCCTTTTTCCATTTTATCTTCGCCACTATCACCATCTGAGGTTAAATGACCTACATCGGTGATATTCATAACGAAGTGAACGTGATAACCGTTCCATTTTAAAACACGCCTTAGCCCATCTTCAAACAAGTAAGTACGTAAATTACCAATGTGAGCATAATCATAAACAGTGGGACCACAGGCATAGATGCCTACTTCATTCTCCTTAAGCGCTTTAAAGGGGCGAAGAGAACGAGTAAAGGTATCGTATAAATGCAAGGGCATAGCGTGAAAACTCCAAGATAGTTAGGATGCCCAGGTGAGAGGTTTTAAACTCTTAGCGGCGTAGGGCAAGCTCTCTTTGCTGGCACCATTCGATAAAGCGAGGCGCAGGCAAAGGTTTGCTATAAAAATAGCCCTGTATTTTATCACAACCGTAGTCACGTAAAAGCAACACGGTATCGCGATCTTCAGCGCCTTCGGCGACTACCTCAAGATTCAAGGCATGGGCCAGATCGATCATTGATTTCACAATCAGTCTATCTTGCGTGACACTGGTAATTTTGTTAACGAATGTTTGATCAACTTTGAGTTCTGAAAGCGGCATGGTTTTCAGATAGGTCATAGACGAATAGCCGGTTCCAAAATCATCCACAGCAATTTTAGCGCCAATACTGCGAAGTTTATGTAGCGCATTCATTGAGCGATCTTCTTGCTCTACCATTGAGCCTTCAGTAAGTTCTAAGGTTAGCATATCAGGTTGCAGCCGCCAGGTGGATAGCGCCTGTTGTACAAGGTCTGGTAAATCAGGGTTTCTAATATCTGCTGCGGTAAGGTTTACAGAAACGCCTATACGAACGCCATTACGTGCAAATTCATTGGCTTGTCGGCATGCTGTATTTAAAAGAAGGCGCGTCATAGCAGGGCCATTGCCCGTTCGTTCTGCAATTTCAATGGTTAAGGGGGGAGGAACCCATTCGCCTGTTTTTGTTTGCCAGCGCAGTAGGGCTTCTGCGGTGGTGCATCGTCCTGTTTTGGTATCAATTTGTGGCTGATAAAATAACTGAAATTCATTATCGCGTAAGGCTTCTAGAAACTGACTTTCTAAGACAGAGTCTTTTTTAAGTTGCCTTTCCATACTCGGCGAAAAAATAAGGAACTGTTCGTTATCTGAATGCGGGCTTTTGCTTGCCATTTGTGCATAGCGTACCAGGGTAGACGGTGAGGTAGTATGATCTGGTGCTAATGCAATTCCAACTTGAGGGCGTACTGACATTGAGTGCCCCGAGACAACAAAATTATCATCAAAAATCTGCGTAATTTTTGATGCTGCCATTAAAGCCTGGCTTTCAAGTTGTAAATCTGGCAGCATAAGCGCCAATTCAAAACGGTTCAAACGGCTTACAATATCAGCAGGGCGCAGTAAGTCAGACATCCTTTTCAGCACTTCTTCCCAAAAGTGTTTCATAGTTTCAGACTCACTGCTTAAACCCAGGCGGTCAGCTTTTAAATCTACGCAAATTACAGCTACCATTTTGTCTTGAACTAAGGAGTTATTGATCGTGCTTTGTAAGCGAATAACTAGGCCTTCTAAATTGGGTAAGCCTGTATCAGCATCATAAGTAGCAATTTCATCAGCCTGTAAGCGCTCATAGCGAAGGGCGCCTTCCATCAGTACTGAACTTATTAAAGTACACATTAAAAATGCTGTAAATTGTTGCTTTTCAGGAAGCTTAGTAGAATTGTTGATGGCTTGGCTAAAAATGCATGCCACAGAGCTAACGCGAAGGCCACGCTCATACTGCATGAGCCAGGCATTTAGAAGATTGCTTAATGCTGTAAGACTAAAGCCTTGGCGTGAAATCCAGTGGCAGAAAGCGGCTAATAGGCGTGAAGATTCTTCCCACAGATGAGCAGGGATATCAGCTTCGGTGGCTAAGCCACTATTCTCAGCAACGGTTTCTAGTACCTTAGCCAGTTCAGCAAACCAGGGCTTAAGCTCCTCCCAGTCTTGCATCCTAATACCTTGCAGACGCACAAGCTCTTGCATCCATTGCTGGTTATTAAGATTTGTCTGGGAGCTTTGCGGTAATGTCATGTGAAATCCTGTTTATGCACAGCAATGAGCTGGCACAAGGTTTCTAGTTTGAAAACATAAGGGATCAAGCATAAAAAATGCATCCTTTTCAACTCAATAGCGTTTCTTTTTTATCGAGCAGTTAAATGAGTTTCTGGAGGTAATATGATCATAAAGTTAAGTCTATCGACCGAGAGGTTTTTGCCATGCTAGAAGAGCAAATATTTCCTGATGCCATATTTAAAGCATATGACATTCGGGGAATTGTAGGAAAAGAATGGAATGCGTCATGGAGTTTTCAAATTGGTCAGGCGTTTGGTACATTAATGCGAGAAAAAGCATTAAACCACTGCGTAGTAGGAAGAGATGGTCGTTTAAGTTCAGAAGAGTTTAGTGATGCGCTGATAAAAGGTGTGCGTTCTACAGGTATCAATGTGTATGACATAGGATTAGTAGCAACGCCAGCCGCCTATTTCGCAGAGTATGAGTTAAACGCTGATGGCGCGTTAATGGTAACCGCTAGCCATAACCCTGCTGAATATAATGGCATCAAAATGGTTTTACAGCATGTTGCATTCGCAGGTGATGCTATTCAAGAGCTTAAACAGCGTGTGAAGGAAAAGCATTTTGCGTTAGCGGAAACGCTAGGAAACTATACGATAGTAGATATTTGTAAAGCCTACCAGCAGCGTGTTTTAAAGGGTATTGGCCATTTGCAGGCCAAGCGTATTGCGGTAGATTGCGGTAACGGAGCCATGTCGCAACATGCCGTAGCTGCACTTGAAGCGCTAGGCATGGAGGTTATTCCGCTTTATTGTGTATTAGATGGTCATTTTCCGCATCACGAGCCTGATCCATCTAAAGATGAAAATCTTGGCGACTTAAAAAAAATAGTATGCGAACAGCAATGTGATTTAGGTTTAGCTTTTGATGGCGATGGAGATCGCATGGTAGCGGTAACATCAGAGGGAAAAAGTGTTGCTTCTGACCATATGTTAATGTTTTTTATGGAATCTGTGCTGGCAGATTGCCCAGGGAGGCCTGTTGTTTACGATGTAAAAGGTAGCCGGGCGGTGCCGCACTGGATAAAACAATGTGGAGGTAAGCCCATTTTGGCTAAAACGGGGCATTCGTATATGAAAGCGGCTATGCGGCAATACGATGCTTGCCTAGGAGCAGAAATAAGCGGGCACTTTTTCTTTCAAGATCGCTGGTATGGTTTTGATGATGGTTTATATGCCGCTGTACGATTACTTGAGCAGTTAAGTAAAAATAATAATCTAATAGAGCGCTTAAATGCATTTCCCAACATGGTGACTACCCCTGAAATAGATTGGCTTTTTCAGTCAGCGAATGAGGCACGGCAGACCATGGCGCTCATTGAGAAAGATGCGCACTTTCCTGAGGCTATTCATATTTACCGCTTAGATGGTTTACGAATTGAATATGCGCATGGTTTCGCGTTAATTCGTGCTTCAAATACCTCATCTCAAATTACCTTAAGGTTTGAAGGCGATACGCAAGAAGAGTTAGAAAAAATTCAGAAATATATGAGTAATGAGCTTTTGCGTGTGTGTGGTGAAACGTATCCAGCCAAACACATTAATCTAAGAGATAGATAGAAGTTTTTTGAGTGTAAAAAAAATAAATTCCTTCTTCGGTGAAAAGAGAAGGAATGTTAAAGTTTAGAAGTTACGCAGTTGGCTCTCTCGGCGTGGGACGCCCCGTGTTATGCCAACTTGCCGTATTATATGTACTGTACGCGTTGTCATGCGGGGCATCCCATGCCTTGATAGTGCTCAACTGCGTAACTTCTAAAAGTTATTGAGGAATTTTTTTAGAGCGTACATTTATATGAATAGATGAAGACTATTTTTTCTTTTCAGGATCTGTCACAAACCCAATTTTAGTAAGCCCACCTGTTTGTGCTGCTGCCATAATTTGTGCGATTTTTTCATATTGAGTAGTACGTTCAGCGCGTAAATGTAATTCAGGTTGAGGGGTTTTCTGAGCTGCTTCCTGAATACGGCTGGTTAACGCAGCTTCATCAATAATGGCATTATTCCAGTACATTTTTCCTTTCGCATCAATCGAAAGATTAATATTTTCAGGTTTAAGCTCATTGGCCTGATTAGTGGCTTTTGGCAGATCAATTTTTATACTATGATTAATCACAGGAATAGTGATAATAAAAATAATAAGTAACACCAACATCACATCAACAAGCGGCGTGGTATTAATCTCAGGATTAAAGTCGTCTTCATCGTTATCTGATATTGAACCCATTGCCATGATTTACCTCAATCGTTTGTCTGGTCATCGTTTGTTGTTTCATTACCTCGACCACGTGTTTTTGAGCGTGTTCGTGAGCCAGTAACAAACAAAGCATGCAAATCAAATCCAAATTTATTCAGCTTGGCTGTAATCGATTTATTTCCGCGAACTAAAGCGTTATAACCAAAGGTAGCAGGAATCGCTACAGCAAGCCCTAAGGCTGTCATGATTAAAGATTCACCCACTGGGCCTGCTACTTTATCGATACTGGTTTGACCCGCCAGGCCAATTGATACTAAGGCATGGTAAATCCCCCATACAGTACCAAATAACCCAACAAAAGGGGCAGTAGAACCAACAGAGGCTAATACAGCCATACCAGCTTGTAACTTACCTGCTGCCTCATCAATCGATTGGCGCAGTGAAAGCGTAATCCAATCGCTTACTGAAAGCTGATTATGCAGGTGGCCTTTATGTGCATTATGGTGCTCCATTGCTTGAATGCCTGCATGCGCAACATCTGCAAAAGGATTATTAGTGCCTAGCGAGGCAATGCCTTGTTTAATATGAGAAGCATCCCAAAAACTATGCCCGGCTGCATGCGCCGCTTTCTGATAGCTTAAAATTTGCATCGCTTTTCTAATAATGACATACCAAGAGGCTATTGACATTAACACGAGTAAAACAGCAACAGATTTCGTTACGAGGTCACCTTGAGTCCAAATACTTTCAAGACCGTAGGGATTTTCTTGCATAAATATTGATCCTTCTATTCGTCAGAGGGAGGAGTAAAGGTAAAGGGGATAATTGCCCGAATTGGAATAGGCTTGCCATTTTCCATATAAGGTTTATATAACATTTTTAATGCTGCTTTACGCGCTTCATCATCTAAACGGGTAAAGCCTGAAGATTTTAATATCTCAGCTTTTTCGGGTTGGCCTGATTGATTAATCAGTACCCGGATAGTAGCGGTGCCTGTTTCTTGCAATCTCTGAGATACAGGAGGATAAAATGGCTCTACTTTATGAATATACCCAACTCCTGATGTTATCACCTTAGGCTGCGCAGGAGGCGTAGGCTCGCCATCTTCAACCGAAGCATCATGATGAGATGTGGTTTTTTCAGCATTTGTTACATTGCTAGCCTGGGGAGGCGCAGCAGAGGGCGCTGCAATAGCGGTTTCTGAAGACGTTGTGGGAATAGGTGGCGTTATAACTGGTGCAGGCGCATGGCTAATGTTAGGCATTTGCGCTATAGGCTTAGGCGCAACTGGCTTAGGTGGAGAAATCGTTTTAGTTGGATGAGCAACTGGAGTTTTTTTATGGGGTATGGCGCGAGGCTGAGGCTGTTTTTCAGTAATGGGAACCGTCGCTATCGTGGGGCTTGGGCTAATAAGCGAAACAAAAATCTCTTTAGGTTGAGGTTTCTCAGGCGTGTGAATGACTAAAGCCGTTCTTAGTACATAAAAAAGCCCTAGATGCAGAAGAATAACAGCACCTAAAGAAAGTTGGCTCGAAAACCCAGTGCGTGTGATTTCAGGAGATTGAAAGTTTTGGTAGGTAAAAGTAGTTTCCATTAGCCCATCTTTTCTTTACGGCAATTGATTCACTAGTCTTACATGAACAATAAATTTTTATTCTTAGTGCATGTTAGTAATAAGATATTCATAAGATGCACTAGATAAATAATTATAGCGGCATATTTTTTACGGAGCATGTAGCTATAACTTCAACTCTGTAATGTTTTTTGTAAGCGTGTATTCAATTGCATGTTTAATAAATGGTATCAACCTTCATGAGTAAATTGATTCAGCATAAAAGTAGCTATTCAATTACTTTTTTGCTTCTTTTTCCGGTTAAATCATGAATGTTTTAGTACTATTTGCGTATCGTATCACAAATAAGAATCATTATCAATTATCGGATTTTTATGTTATTATTTTTATATAAGTTACTGCATAGTATGGGTTTTTTATTTTTTTAGGCTTTTCTTTGCTAAGATTAAACTCCCTTTATTTCGATGGCAAACAACATTTCATAGCCATAATCTTCTTGTTATTAAGAATCATTTGCAATATGATGAATTCCCTCTATATTCATAGAGGAAAATGATAGGGTTATCATAAGATTAAGTTGTATGAGGAACATCATGATGCATGAGAAAAAAACATCACAGCAATCAGTACCTAACGCTTCTCATCTAGGATTATTAAAAAAAGGTGAGTATGGAATTATCACCAGAGTTCATGATTCTTCTTCTATTGCAGGTGCATCAGCCATACAGCTTCGTTTATTAGAGTTAGGATTTATTAAAGGTGAATCGGTGCGGATACTGGCAGAGTCATTTCCTACAGGTGATCCTATTGCTGTAAGAGTGGGTAGTTCAACATTTGCATTGCGTCGGCATGAAGCTTCAATGGTTGAAGTAGCGTTGATGAATGCATAAATATGGTAAACGCTTCTACTGTTTTCTCAAATGTACAACAACGTGTGTTACATATCGCGCTGGTAGGAAACCCAAATTGTGGAAAAACAGCCTTATTTAATCGGTTAACAGGCGCGAAACAAAAAGTAGCGAATTATGCTGGGGTAACGGTTGAGCGTAAAGAAGGCCAGTTTAGTGGGCCTTCAGGGCAAGTTTATAATGTTATTGATTTGCCAGGCACCTATAGTTTAAATGCAATAACGCCTGATGAAAGCGTTACACGTGATGTCTTATTAGGCACATTAGAGGGAGAGCAGATTCCCGATGTATTGGTGCTAGTTGTAGATGCAACTAATTTAATGTTGAATTTACGTTTAGTGCTAGAGGTTAAGCGTTTAAACATTCCTATGTTGTGCGTTGTGAATATGATTGATATTGCACGACAACGCGGTTTGGAAATTAATTTTTCTCAATTGCAGCAAGAGTTAGGTATACCTGTGGTTGAGGCAGTGGCTATTCAAGCTGCTGGTGCTAATGCATTCATTGAACGGTTAGAAGTATTGGCTTCTGAGCTGCCAATACAAGAAGCGAGCAAAGCGCTTACTGAATGGAAAAGTGATACACCAGAAGCATTAGAAAGCACCCAGCAACAAGTACGAAAAATTCTTCAAAAAGTCATTCAGCAGCCTGGCGAAGTGCATAAGCTGAGTGACACTATAGATAGCGTAGTTTTACACCCAATATTGGGATATGTTTTATTGGCAGTGATTTTATTTCTCGTTTTTCAGGCTGTGTTTAGCTGGTCAGAAGCGCCCAAAGAGATGATTGAGGCAGGGTTTAAAGCATTAAGTGTTGCAATTCAACATACAATGCCCGACGGTATTTTGCGTAGTTTATTAATTGATGGAATTATCGCTGGTGTGGGCAGTGTGATTGTTTTTTTACCGCAAATTCTTATCTTATTTTTCTTTATTCTGGTACTAGAAAATTCTGGCTATTTGCCCAGAGCCGCTTTTTTATTAGATCGTCTTATGGGGGTAGTGGGGTTATCAGGCCGGGCTTTTATTCCTCTGCTTTCAAGTTTTGCCTGCGCTATACCTGGCATTATGGCAACACGCACAATTCAAAATCCGCGCGATCGTTTTATCACCATTATGATCGCCCCGTTAATGACGTGTTCTGCACGCTTACCTGTGTATGCATTAATGATTGGGGCATTTATACCTAATCAGCAGATAGGGTTTTTTAATTTGCAGGGGCTTGTGCTGTTCGGTTTGTATATGGCAGGTATTGTTTCAGCCATGCTTGTGGCGTATATCCTTAAATACGCGCTAGGGAACAAAGAATATCAACCACTCATGCTTGAGTTACCTCAATATCATTTGCCCCATTTACGAAGTTTGGCTTTAGGTCTCTGGGAGCGCGCCAGTATATTTGTAACGCGTGTAGGTACAACTATTTTAGCGATTATGATTATCTTATGGTTCTTATCTACCTTCCCCAGCCCTCCTGAACATGCGACAGGGGCCGCTATTCATTATAGCTTTGCGGGAAAATTAGGGCATTTGCTTGAGTTCCTTTTTAAACCTATTGGCTTTAACTGGCAGATTTCAATTGCATTAATACCTGGTATGGCAGCGCGTGAAGTTGCGGTAGGGGCATTAGCAACCGTGTATGCATTGTCAGAATCAGGCGATCAGCTTAACACTACCTTAAGTTCAGTGATTGCTTCTACGTGGGGTTTGCCAACGGGGCTTTCTTTATTGGCATGGTATATTTTTGCCCCTCAATGTATTTCAACATTGCTAACAGTAAAACAAGAAACAAATTCTTGGAAAGCGCCAATAGGAATGGCATTTTATATGTTCGCGCTTGCCTATCTAGCCTCATGGGCTGTTTATAGAATAAGTAGTTTGATGTTATTGGGAGGTCGTTAATGCAGGAATTATGTGTCGCACTAATAGTTTCATATGCGCTATGGACTGTGTTTAGACGCTACGCGCCTAATCAGTTTCTTTATATGTTGTACCAGTGGGGTTTTCTTAGTGCTAAGGCTATAGGCATGCTGCGCCTGGCAAATGTACTTGAAGAAAAATCACGCGCTTTTTTAGTATCAGCAGGAGGATGCAAGAGTGGTTGCTCTTCATGTAAAGGGTGTGGAACAAAATCACAATCTACTCAACCTAACCATTCTTCGGCGAAAAAAATGATGTTTATGAAAGAAATACAAAGTTAAGTTTCGGTAGTGATATCACTGCCTGATAAAGAATTAATTTTGTATAAGTTTACTTCCCTAAAAGTCTTTTTACGCCACTGACAATTGCTAGAATAATTGCACCCGCTAATAATCCTCCTAAAGCTTCTAAAAGGAGCGGGGTAATAGCTGCCATTGCATGCCCAATTACAGCAAGATGCATAACACTTTGCTGCGCATGATGAATAACATCATGTGCACCTGGTGTTCCATGCATAAGAATACTGCCTCCTACTGTAAACATTGCAGCTGTGCCTGCAATTGAAAGCGTTTTCATTAGGTAAGGGGCAGAATGTAAAAGGGTATAACCTAACGTGCGCTGTAAAGAGTTATTTTTTTTACTTAAGTAAAGTCCTGCATCGTCTAATTTTACAATGCCTGCGACAAGCCCATAAACACCTATGGTCATAAGAATAGAGATTAAAGTAAGTACACCTACTTGCTCAGTAAATGTACCCGTTGCAATGGTTCCTAATGAAATCACAACAATTTCAGCTGAAAGAATAAAATCGGTTCTTACTGCACCTTGAATTTTTTCTTTCTCAAAAGCATTAATATCTTTAGGCATTGATTTAAGACGAATACAGGCTTCTTCTGGGGTACTTGAAGGATGCAAGAAAGAATGCGCGATTTTTTCAAAGCCTTCATAGCATAAAAAAGCACCCCCGAACATAAGTAGCGGAGTAATAGCACTAGGCATAAAAGAACTAATCAACAATGCACTAGGCACAAGAATAGCTTTGTTTCGAAATGATCCTTTAGCGACAGCCCATACAATAGGAAGCTCACGCTCAGCTTTCACACCAGATACTTGTTGAGCATTAAGGGCTAAGTCATCCCCTAGCACTCCTGCTGTTTTCTTAGCTGCTATTTTACTCATGACTGAAATATCATCCAGTAGCGTAGCAATATCATCAAGTAACGCTAAAAGACTGGTTCCTGCCATGAGATTGGCTCCAATAAAAGGTGAAAAGGTTATATTGATTATAAGTAATAAGAGATAGATTGGTATCTTGTTATTCAGCTCAGGGTAAGTCGCTCAGACACAACCTAGTTATTCTGGAATTTATCTTACATTATGATTTAATTGCTTAGACTATATCTTTAATAGATTCGAGTACAAAGTATCTTAGCTTAAGAAAACTATAAATCTTTACACTTTTAGAGGTTACGCAGTTGAATTTTCTTGGCGTGTAGGCAATTTGCAGTACTCCTGGTGCCTGCATTGCTATGTTTTGATAGAGTTCAACTGCGCAACGTCTAAAAATATAAAGATTAGAAGTTACGCAGTTGGGTTCTATCAAGGCCTAGCAACACAGACAGTACAAGCAGTACGACAAGTTGCTATAACGACGAGAGAACCCAACTGCGTAACTTCTAAAGATATGTTTAAATTTAAGAGGCCTCAATTTACTATAACAATACTAGCAGTTTGTTTGATGCCTTTATTTCATTAAGATATAAGGGCTTAATCTTATTTTTCATAAGCTAAAACTCTTTCTAAGTAAATAGTATAGAGTAGTAGGAACGTAAAACTATACGTTGTACTAATTGCCTAAATTAAATGTGCTTATTCATGCGTATCTTGTGCTAATTGATGAGGTCAAGACACGCCCCTGATTTAAACAATTTGATATGGAAAATGATATGGATCATTGGGGGAGATAAGATTGAGCACAAACTCAGAGTCAACACGGAAAGTAATCATTTTACAGCTTGTTGTAGCTATTATTTGGGGAGCAACATGGGTTGCTGGGCGTGTTGCCTCAGCCGAGGCTCCTGCTTTAGTGGTGGCAGGCTGGCGTGTAGCTCTGGCTATGCTTACATTGGGTATTTTAGTCTGGAAAAAGGAAGGAAAGATCCCTTTATTACCTTCTCCGATGATTCCTACCATTTTTTTAATGGGGCTATTGGGCGTGTTTGCTTATGCTGTATGTTTTTTTTATGGGTTAAAGCATATTCCGGCGGGGCAAGGCGCTCTGGTAGTTGCTTTAAATCCGGTGATAGTAGCCTTAGCTTCCTGCGTATTTATGGGCGAAAGACTAAACCGGAAAAAAATATTAGGAATTTTCATTGCGTTAATAGGCAGTTTAATTGTTTTAGGCAAAGGAGACCCTATTAGCGTATTAGAGGGGCATGTATCGCTTGGGCAAGCTCTTATTTTAGGGTGTGTTGTATTGTGGACAATCTATACATTACTCGGTCGCCACGCTAGCAGCAGTGTTTCATCGTTAGTCATGACATTTTATGCCACGGTAGTAGGGGGCATACTATTGATAGGGCTGGGGCTTATAGAGGGTTCATTGAGAATATTTCCTGCTTTTTCGTATGCAGGATGGTTTGCTATGTTCTTTCTGGGCGTTTTGGGCAGTGCGTTGGCTTACGTTTGGTATGCTCAAGGCTTAAAAGTATTAGGTGCAACACGTACTGCGATTTTTATTAACCTAGTACCAGTCAGTGCTGTGATTTTAAGCGCAGTCATTTTAAAGGAATCGATTGATCCTATGACGCTGGTAGGGGGCGTATTAATTATATCGGGCGTAGCACTTACCAATCATATAAGGAGGGGCATTTAGTATGTCTGCTATATCAGAGTCTGCAGAGTCTGCCTCTACGCTTTATCAGCTTAAATCTGCTTTTATACCGGCAGGTGATCAACCCGAGGCAATTCGACGTTTAGTTGAAGGTATTCAAGAGGGGTTAAGTTTTCAAACCTTATTAGGCGTAACGGGTTCAGGTAAAACATTTACTGCAGCAAATATTATTGCCCAATTACAAAGGCCTGCGTTGGTAATGGCGCCTAATAAAACGCTGGCAGCGCAGTTGTATAGCGAATTTAGAGAGTTTTTTCCTGATAATGCAGTTGAGTATTTCGTATCGTACTATGACTATTACCAACCTGAGGCCTATGTGCCTTCGCGTGATATGTTCATAGAAAAAGATTCTGCAATCAATGAGCAAATTGAGCAGATGCGGCTTTCTGCGACTAAATCAATGTTAGAGCGACGCGATTGCATTATTGTGGCAACAGTATCCGCTATTTATGGTATTGGTGATCCTAGTGATTATCACAAAATGACCATGCTGGTCAGGGCTGGCGATAAGCTTGATCAACGCGAAGCTATCAAGCGATTAGTTGCTATGCAATATGAGCGTAATGATATCGATTTTAGCCGCGGAAAATTTCGTGTTCGGGGCGAAACGATTGATGTATTTCCTGCTGAAAATGCAGATAAAGCCTTACGCATGACGTTTTTTGATGATGAGCTTGAAAAGCTCGCATTATTTGATCCGTTAACAGGCAAAATTGAGGCAACTGTACCGCGCTTTGCTATTTATCCTTCTAGTCATTATGTAATGCCGCGCGAAACAGTAGTGCATGCACTTGATACGATTAAGGAGGAGTTAAGAGATAGGCTCGCTTTCCTCTATTCAGAAAATAAACTGGTTGAAGCACAGCGTTTGGAGCAACGAACGCGTTTTGATCTTGAAATGTTAAGCGAAATTGGTTTTTGTAAGGGGGTAGAGAACTATACCCGTCATTTTTCAGGTAAGCGCCCGGGCGAGGCTCCGCCATGCTTGTTTAATTATTTGCCTTCTGATGCATTATTGTTTATTGATGAGTCGCATGTAACGGTTTCTCAAGTAGGGGCAATGTATAAGGGAGATCGTTCACGTAAAGAGGTATTGGTTGAGTATGGTTTTCGATTGCCTTCAGCGCTAGATAACCGGCCATTAAGGTTTGATGAATTTGAAAACCTTATGCCGCAAACAATTTTTGTATCTGCAACACCCGGTAACTACGAGGCAGAGCATGCTGGTGCAATCGTTCAGCAAATTATTCGGCCTACCGGATTAGTTGATCCTGAAGTTGAAGTAAGGCCTGCTACCACGCAGGTTGAAGATTTGCTATCAGAAATCCGTATTCGTGTGGCGCGTAATGAGCGCGTGATTGCAACCACCTTAACCAAAAAAATGGCAGAAGATTTGGCCGATTTTTTTACAGAACACTCCGTTAAGGCCAGGTATTTACACGCAGATATAGATACGGTAGAGCGTGTGGAAATTCTGCGTGACTTACGCTTAGGAAAATTTGATGTGCTAGTAGGAATCAATTTGCTAAGAGAGGGAATCGACTTACCTGAAGTATCATTAATGGCGATTTTAGACGCTGATAAAGAAGGTTTTTTACGATCAGAGCGTTCGCTTATTCAGATGATTGGGCGTGCGGCAAGACATTTAAATGGGCGCGCGATTTTATATGCTGATCGAATTACCGAATCAATGAGAAAAGCAATGAGCGTTACAGAGGCACGTCGTATTAAACAGCAAGCCTTTAATGCCGAGAATGGCATTGTGCCTAAAGGAGTAAATAAGAGAATTCGAGATATTTTAGATGTGCAGCAGGCAGCCGAAGAGTTGGATGAAAAAGTAGCAGTCAAATTAACAGATCCAAAACTTATTCAACGCGAAATGCAAAAAGTTGAAAAAGCAATGCGGGCAGCAGCGCAATTAATGGAGTTTGAAAAAGCAGCACATTTGCGTGATCAGTTAATTGTTTTACGGGAAGCATTTTTATTGTGTGGAGCTTAGAACTTAGTAGCAAGCAAACATAAAATAGCACGCTTAATATTGATGTTTATAATACGCTCTATATTTTTTAAACTAAAAAATATAGAGGTTAATCGTTGAGTTTATAATCTTTATTATTATATATAAAGAGATTCTTTAACGAAGCAATGAGGGGCATTTTAATTTATTGATTGAAAATACCTATAAAAATAAATTTAATTACGTGTAAATGCCTCATAGTCTCTTTATAGTTATGGTTTGCGAGTATAATAGCTTTCTTTGATTTGTTATTTTTGAGGATGTCATGCAACGCGACTTGCGAAATATCGCTATTATTGCCCACGTTGATCACGGAAAAACTACACTAGTAGATCAGTTACTTAGACAATCCGGAACTTTTTCTTCCCATCAGCAAGTGACTGAGCGGGTAATGGATAGCAATGACCTTGAGCGAGAGCGTGGGATCACTATTCTGGCAAAAAACTGTGCTGTTCGCTATGGTGATACGCACATTAATATCGTAGATACACCCGGTCACGCTGATTTTGGTGGCGAAGTTGAGCGTGTACTGTCTATGGTAGATAGTGTTTTGCTATTGGTAGATGCAGTTGAGGGGCCTATGCCTCAAACACGTTTTGTAACGCAAAAAGCGTTGGCACGTGGTTTACGCCCTATCGTTGTTGTCAATAAAATTGACCGCCCTGGTGCACGCACCGATTGGGTTATTAACGAAACATTTGAACTTTTTGATTCGCTGGGTGCCAATGAAGAGCAGTTAGATTTTCCTGTAATCTATGCATCAGCAATTAACGGTTATGCTTCAATGGAAGATGCACCCGGTAAGGATATGAGTCCTTTATTTGAAATGATTTTAAAGCATGTGCCTTTGCCACCTCATGATGTTGACGGCCCTCTTCAGCTTCAGATTAGCTCATTAGATTACTCGAGCTATCAAGGACGTTTAGGAATCGGACGTGTGCATCGCGGCAGCTTACGTACCAACCAAGAAGTTGTTGTGGTTGAACAAGCAACAGGCATTGTTCGCAAAGCAAAAATCGGTCAAATTCTAGGCTTTCGTGGTCTAGAGCGTGTTCAGTTAGAAAATGCTTCAGCAGGTGATATTATTCTTGTAACAGGGATTGATCCGCTTAATATCGGTGATACACTGGCTGCTCCAGAAAAACCTGAAGCCTTGCCGCCAATTCATGTGGATGAACCTACCTTAGCCATGTATTTTCAGGTTAACAACTCTCCTTTAGCGGGGCGTGAAGGTAAGTTTGTAACAAGCCGTCAGTTAAGAGATCGTTTAACACGTGAAATTTTAAGTAATGTGGCGTTAAAAGTTGAAGAAACAGGCGATGCTGATGTGTTTTTGGTATCGGGTCGTGGTGAGTTGCATTTGACTATTCTTTTAGAAAATATGCGTCGTGAGGGCTATGAATTATCAGTATCTCGCCCACGTGTAGTGATGAAAGAGATTGACGGCGTGCGCTGTGAGCCTTTTGAGCGGCTGACACTTGATGTAGAAGAAACACATCAAGGTGGCGTAATGGATGCATTGGGTATACGTAAGGGCGAAATGCTCGATATGATTTCTGATAGTAAAGGGCGTACACGCTTAGAGTACCGTATTCCTGCACGCGGTTTGATTGGGTTTCAGGGAGAGTTCTTGAACCTGACACGCGGTACAGGCATTATGAGCCATATTTTTGATGCGTATTCGCCTTATAAAGGTGAAATTCCTGAGCGTCGTAATGGTGTATTAATTTCGCAAGATAATGGCGAAGCTGTTGCGTATGCTTTATGGAAGCTTCAAGATCGTGGTCGTATGTTTGTAAGCCATAATGAAGCCGTTTATGAAGGTATGGTCATTGGCATTCATAGTCGTGATAATGATTTAGTAGTAAACCCTATTAAAACCAAGCAACTGACTAACGTTCGTTCCTCAGGAAAAGATGATGCTATTCAACTTACACCGCCTATTCAGTTAACATTAGAATATGCAGTTGAGTTTATCAGTGATGATGAGTTAGTTGAAATTACACCTAAGAGTATTCGTTTGCGTAAACGTTTTTTAACAGAAAACGAACGTAAACGCGCTTCAAAATCTGCAAATTAATCTAATATATATTTGTTTGTTGCCCACTTAACTGATAGTGTTTAAATGCTGTCGGGTAAGTGGGTTTTATTATTTTTATAAGTTGTGAAGCTAAATGCTACCAAGCGCTATCAATGTCTAATAGCAAAACGTCTAAAATATAAACGTTTGAATAGCAGCATCAGCTGCTGCATCTATTTTTATAAACTGTAAGCCAGTTTTAAACCCTTCATCCATACATATACTATAAATAACTTTTACAGCTACTTGAATCTTGTGCGCTTTTCCTTGCACGACGAGATCAAACATAATATGGCACGTACTGCCGATGATTAGATTTTTACCGGGAACGATTAAACATATACCTGTTTGGGAAATATCGATGCTCTTTGCATGATAAATATGTGCGCGATCAACCAAAATGGTAACTACCGTTCGAAATATTTTTCTAGATTGTTGGCGTTGATCGTGATAGCTCATGTCGTTAACACCTTAAGCTTATATGCTTGTAATGTACTGTTGTTTGTCCTTTATGATTGATTGTGCAGAATTATCGAAGATAAAACCAATATTATGTATGTCATAATATTTTTAAGGCGTGTCTAGATACGTTTCTAATACTACAATCTAAAAGATTAGACGTTACGCACTTGGATTCTCTCAGCGTAGTGGCAACTTGTTGCTCGATATACTGTCTGCACTGCCATGCGGGGCATCCCATGCGGGGCATCCCATGCGGGGCATCCCATGCGGGGCATCCCATGCCTTGATAAAGTACAGCTGCGTAACCTCTAAAGATATTAATATATCGGCTATAGATTCTTAAGGGCATAGCATTTATGCAGGGCATATTCTCACGCTTATTTTTTTAAGGGCAGTGTAAAATAAGCCGTGAGTTAGATAGGGGGTAAAGTGGTTATGTGGAGTGCTCCAACGGTTGCACCTGAGTTAGCTATTGCAAAGAAGCGAGTTGAATCGTTGAGGCAAGACATTGCTTATCATGATCGTTTATATTATCAAAAAGATGCGCCTGAGCTTTCAGACGCTGATTACGATGCTTTGATTCATGAGTTGCGTTGGCTAGAAGAGCAGCATCCCACCCTTGTAACGCTAGACTCTCCTACGCAACGTGTAGGTGGGCAGCCCATTGCAGGTTTTAAGCCTGTTCAGCATAAATTGCCAATGCTATCGTTAAATAATTTATTTTCGCCCGAAGATTTGATTCAATTTGATCGTCGCGTTCGCGAAGGGTTAGCGGTCGATGAAGTTGAGTATGCAGTAGAGCCAAAATTTGATGGGTTAGCCATTAGTTTAGTGTATGAGCAGGGAGTGTTTGTTCAGGCTGCTACGCGAGGCGATGGTGCAACCGGCGAAAATATCACTCATAATATCAAAACAGTGCGAGATATTCCCTTGCGTGTGGCTGCAACAGAAGCTGATGGTTCAGAAAGCAGTATTCCCGACTATTTTGAGGTGCGCGGTGAATTATTAATGTACCGCCAAGATTTTTTAAAGCTTAACGAACAGCAGGCTGAACGAGGGGAAAAGGTTTTTGCAAACCCAAGAAACGCAGCAGCAGGCAGTGTACGCCAGCTTGACCCAATGATTGCCGCACGTCGTCCTTTACGATTTTTTGCATATGCATTAGGCGCTTGTGATTGGTCAGACTATAGTGGCAAGCCTCCTGCCACGCACTCAGCATTACTGAATCAGCTGAAACGCTGGGGGTTTCCGGTAAGTGATTTACGCGATACCGTAAAAGGCGCAGAAGGATTAACCGCTTTTTATGAACGCGTTTATCGCCAACGCTCACAACTTCCCTTTGATATTGATGGCGTTGTGTATAAAGTAAATCGATTTGATGAGCAGCAACGACTAGGCTTTGTTTCACGCGCTCCACGGTTTGCAATTGCTCATAAGTACCCTCCTGAAGAAGCCATTACTGAAGTTTTAAATATAGAGGTGCAAGTAGGGCGCACAGGCGCTATTACTCCTGTTGCACGGTTAGCTCCTGTAAATGTAGGTGGTGTAGTGGTAACAAATGCAACGCTTCATAATGAAGATGAAGTCTTGCGTAAAGATGTTAGAGCACGAGATATGGTCGTTGTACGGCGTGCTGGCGATGTTATTCCAGAGGTAGCAAGGGTGTTGCCTGAATCGTTACTTCGACCTGATCGCTCTGCGCCTTTTCAACTCGTGAAAGAGTGCCCTGCCTGTGGTTCACCCGTGGTGAGACTAGAAGGAGAAGCCATTGCACGTTGCACAGGCGGTGTTATCTGCCCTGCCCAGCGTAAGCAAGCATTAAGTCATTTTGCAAGTCGGCGTGCTATGAATATAGATGGTTTGGGAGAGAAAATTATTGATCAACTGCTTGAGGCAGATATGATCCATACAGCCGCTGATATCTATACCCTCAAGCATAAACGTGATCAATTACTACACCTTGAGCGTATGGCAGAAAAGTCTGTTGATAATTTACTGACTGCTATTGAAGAAAGCCGGCATCGTTCATTAGGGCGTTTTATTTTTGCGTTGGGCATTCGTCATGTAGGTGAAGCAACCGCTAAGCAACTCGCCCATTCGTTCGGCACCTTAGAGTCTTTACAAAATGAGGGAAGCGTAGAAGTGTTACAGCGTGTATCTGATGTTGGCCCAGTAATGGCGCAAGCGCTGGTTGATTTTTTCCAACGATCTGAGAATCAAAAATTACTGAAAGAGCTAACTGCTCATTTATGCTTAGAAGAGTCGGCAGCGAAGGTGCCTGCGTTAGAGATAGATGCTAATGAAGCAGCATCAGCCCACTTACCTTTTTATGGATGGACGTTTGTGTTAACAGGGTCGCTTTCACAATTGACTCGCGATGAAGCAAAAGCGCTTATTGAACATGCAGGAGGTAAAGTCGCTGGCAGTGTTTCTAAAAAAACTCGGGTAGTGGTAGCAGGCGACGAAGCAGGATCAAAACTAGATAAAGCGCAAAGCTTAGGAGTTGAAGTTTGGGATGAGACTCAGTTTTTAGAGAAAATAAAAGCTATAGATAATAATCAATAAAGTTTTTAAAAGTATTAAACCTTAGCAAAACGTAGTTTATTTATTGAGGCCCAAGGCCAACGTTAATCCCAGCGTTTTTTGCGGGCAGCTTGCGCTCGTTTAAATAGCGTATAAAGGGCTTCGATATCATTGTTTTCAAGTTGATGGATCATTTCATCTAACCCTATTCGATAGCGCTTAAGGCTGTTTAAAATAGCGTCACGATTTTCTAGACTAATATCTCGCCACATATCAGGATGGCTGGCTCCGATGCGCGTAAAGTCTCGTAAACCGTTACCTGCTAGGGCCCAAAGCTTATCGGCTTCGGGCTGCTTATTGATAAGATCTACTGCTAAAAACGATAATAAATGCGGTGCATGGCTAATTTCAGCAAAGACTTCATCATGCCACTGAGGTGAACCTTCGGTAATATTTCCGCCTAAAAGTCTCCAAAATTCCCGTAATTTGTTTAAAGCCCAGTCTGGCGTATTATCTAAGGGTGTTAAAAGAATAGGTTTATTTTCAAACAAATTGGCCTGAGCTGCTTGAGGCCCATTATGTTGGCTGCCAGCAATGGGGTGAGCCGGAATAAATACAGCTTTATGAAGATGAAGCTCAGGCGCAATTGCTGCAACAAGAGAGGCTTTAGTGCTGCCTACATCGCTGATAATTGCAGTGGAGGGTAAAAAAGGTAAGGCTTTACGAATAAGAGCAGGCAGAGTGCTAACAGGTGTACAAAAAATAAGTAATTCGGTATCTTGAAGCGTTTCGGCATCAAGCGCGCCTATACTATCAATAAGATTAAGTTGTTTTGCATATTGTAAATGCTGAGCATTGCAATCTATGCCGACACACTGCTGAGTAATGCCTTTGTCTTTTGCGGCGGCGGCGATAGAACCGCCTAATAAGCCGATACCGACAATCGTAAGTTTATTTAAAAAAGGCATAATGATTATTTCACAACCCCTTTTAATGCCTCGAGAAATCGTTTATTTTCTTCAAACGTACCAATAGAAACCCTTAAATGATGGGGTAGCCCATAATTAGCAACAGGTCTAACAATAACACCTTGATGAAGTAGTCCCTGATTGACGACGCTAGCGTCACCTACTTCTACACAGAAAAAATTTCCAAATGAAGGAATAAGATTCCGCCCCAAAGCAATCATACCTTGGGTTAACTGGGTGTAGCCTTCTTGGTTATTTTTACGGCTTTTTGCTAAATAATCTTGATCATCTAACGCTGCTATGGCGGCAACTTGCGCTAACAGGCTAGTGTTAAACGGTAGGCGAATGCGATTAATCCATCCTGCTAGCTCAGGATGCATGGCGCTATAACCGATTCTTAAGCCAGCTAACCCATATGCTTTAGAGAA
>JAZKAR010000033.1:0-17774 GCA_040389065.1 Pseudomonadota bacterium
CAGTATAATGCACCTAGCATCAGCAGCAATTAACGGAGAGGTGGATGAGCGGCTTCTAATCAAGGCTCACATACACTGGCTCGAGTAAGATCATTATCATGCACCGTTCCGGAGCACAATAATGATGAGTAATTAAATGGAGAGGTGGATGAGCGGCTTAAGTCGCACGCCTGGAAAGCGTGTTCAGGTTAATCCCTGACGCGGGTTCGAATCCCGCCCTCTCCGCCACGTTAACAGTACCCAATATAAATCGTCTCGGCTTAGTTCTTAAGCATTATTCTCTATTATTTTCTATATCAACAACGCTCTTATTGCTCGCCTCAAATAGCTCAACTATTAATCTTTTATGTATTCTATAATACTATTCTCCCCCTCAAAATATTTAGTGTTTAATTTTTATTTCATAATTTTTTCATCTTATTTAACTAATTACTCCAAGAAATTATGCCGCTTTTTATTTGACGTATAATAAGTAAGATTTTTTTCTGCTTCGATATTCTTATGATATTTTTTGAGTAATAAATATTTAAAAAAGTATTAGTGCTAGAAGAAATTGAAAATAATGCTAATAACAAATAGCGATAAGTGAAATGGCTTGGCACGCTATAATAGAAATTAGGAGAAGTTATTTTTGCAAGCGTATAAGTACTAATTTAGTCTTATATCAAACACATTGACATCAAAATTTCTATTTCTAGTTGAATAACCAGGAGCGGTTGATGAACTATAAAACAATTGTTGTAAGCTTGGATAATAGTAAAAATTTAGAAAATCGCTTGAGTTTTGCGATTTCATTGGCACTTGAGCATGGAGCACACTTAGTTGGAATGCATTTGTCTCAATACTTTGTTCCTTATATTTCTTACGATGGAGTAGCGGTATTAATTGCAGAAATCGAAGGACAAGTAAAAATTGCTCAAGATAAAGCAAAGCTTTTATTTGAAACAATGACTAAAAAATTTGGTATCTCTGCTTCTTGGTTAGCTTTTGATAGTCGGAATGAAGAAATAGCGCTTTTGCATGCTAGAAGTGCTGATTTAATGATTATTGAACAAAATGATAAAAATGATGATGATAGTTTTGTTATGGAAGATTTTCCTGAGTCTTTTGTACTTGGCACTGGCAAACCCATTTTATTACTACCTTCTCAAAATCAAAAACAATCTAAAGTTTCCTTTGAAAATATAGCTATTGCTTGGAGCGGAGAACGAGAATCAGCGCGTGCAGTGGCAGATGCTTTACCATGGTTAAAAAAAGCTAAAAATGTTTATGTATTATATGTAGATTCTAAGGATAAATCTTTAGAAGCCCAACAAGCTATTATGGCAATAGAAGCATACTTAAAACGCCATGAGGTGCACGCTCAATTCATTACTTGTGAAAGTCCCCATAGCCGTTCGGCTATTGGACAATCTATTCTTGCTAAAGCTGTAGAGCATCAGGCTGATTTAGTGGTTATGGGAGCTTACGGGCATAGTCGGCTAACTGAGCTTATGCTAGGAGGCGTTACTCGTACAATTTTACAAGAGACTTTATCATTACCTGTATTCATGTCACATTAGATAATTAATATTGTTAAAGCTAATATTCTTTTTTAAGAATATTAGCTTTTTTTATATTTATATAAATATATTACTAAATAAGTGTCTATTTAAATTAATAAAATAATTTTAGTTGGATACTTTTTAAGTTATTGATATTTTTAAAAAATAAATAACCAGCATTGTTATTCTTTTTTCTTGAAATTATGCTAAAAGTTACTAAAGCAAGCTATTCTTTTAATCCTATATTACAGCTTTACTGTAAGAGTAAATTTATTTAGTAAAATAATAAATATCCTAAAAAAAGCACGTTGCTGTTTTCAAAGGTGCAGCAGAAGTTAAAAATTATCCAAAAAAAGAACAAAGTTAACTTCAAAAGATTGGCAAAATACTGGAAAAAATTTGTATAGAAAGAAGTTTTTTGTTATGGTCACTCTATTTGACTAGAGCTTACATATATGAATCTTACAGATTGGCAGCTTTCATAGGTTAGTTTAGGGCTGTTTGTAGTAGTAGATTATATCCTAACGATAACTGAGGAGAATAACGTATGGCTTCGGCCGAATGGGTTGCAGCGACACGCCATCATTTTGAGAGGGCTTTAGACGAGTTATTAGATGGAATAGATAATAAGAATACTATACTGGCCAAGAAACTTCATGAGGCAATGTGCTATGCCATGCTAAATGGAGGTAAGCGTGCTAGGCCGCTTTTATGCTACGCTGCAGGCTTAGATTTTGGAGCGCCATTACTCGTTTTAGATCGAGTGGCAAGCGCTATAGAAGCTGTTCATGTGTATTCGTTAGTCCATGATGATTTACCATGCATGGATGATGATATTTTGAGGCGTGGTAAGCCTACTTGTCACATTGCTTATGATGAGCCTACCGCAATGTTAGTTGGAGACGCGCTTCAAAGCATTGCATTTGAATGGTTATCAACTGGAAATAGTAAGATTACTAATGCAGAAATTTCTCTTAAGCACATTTCGATTTTATCACGTGCAATTGGATTGCAAGGGATGGCAGGTGGGCAACAGCTTGATTTAATGGCAACTGATGCAGCAGGAATTGACTTGAGAGATTTAGAGAATATCCACCGTATGAAAACCGGTGCATTAATTGAAGCATCCATTATTATGGGGGCAATTTTTTCTCCAGGAGGGCTTAGTGCTTCAGATAAAGCAGCCTTAAAAGATTTTAGTCGTGCCTTAGGCCTAGCATTTCAAGTTATTGATGATATTTTAGATGCTACAACAGATACTGTCGTTTTAGGTAAGACAGCAGGTAAAGACGCCGATCAAAATAAAGCAACCTATGTAAGATTTTTAGGGATAGATGAGGCGCGCATTTACGCTCATCGTTTGAATGAAGAAGCTACTCAAGCACGTGAGCGCTGTAGTATTGCAACCCCGCATTTAGAATATTTACAAAACTGGTTAATTCAAAGAACGTTTTGAAGTTGAAAATAACTCGGTGTAGTTAAATTTTCAATTATAGTTATGAGATATATCCAGGCTAGGCTCAATGCCTTAGCTCTGATACACTCTTCTGTTACCTGGCTAGTATGTTATCTGAGGTGCCGGATAATTGAAGTATTTTTAAAAAATAAAGTTAGTTTGTTTCCTGCGTTAGTTTGCGGTTTAAGACAACGACAGGATGCCTTTTAGGGCTTGTTCAAGGTTTATAAACGTTATGACATTTGCATTACTTGAATCTATTCATTCTCCCGCAGACCTTCGACTTCTAGCGCGATCAGACTTAGATCCTTTAGCCAAAGAGTTGCGTGAATACTTATTAACAACTGTAGCGAAGACAGGCGGTCATCTTTCTTCTAATTTAGGTACGGTTGAACTTACGATTGCTTTGCACTATGTGTTTAATACACCAGAAGATCGAATCGTATGGGATGTAGGGCATCAAACGTATCCGCATAAAATTCTAACAGGCCGGCGTGAAGCTATGTCTACCTTACGGCAATTAGGGGGTTTATCAGGCTTTCCTAAACGTAGTGAAAGTTTATATGATGCATTTGGAACAGCGCACTCTAGCACTTCAATTAGTGCCGCGCTAGGCATGGCTATAGCAGCTCAGGCTAAAGGTGAACAGCGATCAGCGATAGCGGTGATTGGAGATGGGGCTATGACTGCTGGCATGGTGTTTGAGGCAATGAATAATGCAGGAGATGCCAATCTTTTAGTGATTCTGAATGACAATGATATGTCTATTTCAGAACCTGTAGGTGCGTTTAATCATTATTTAACACGATTATTAGCATCACCTTTTTATAATAGTGTTAGAAAAGGGGGGCGAGAAGTTTTAAGCCGAGTACCTGCTTTTTTAGAGTTTGCCCGGCGCGCTGAAGAGCATGTTAAGGGAATGGTAACACCTGGTACTTTATTTGAAGAGCTAGGATTTAATTATTTCGGCCCTATTAATGGTCATGATCTTGATACATTGGTTCATACATTACAAAATCTTAAATCAGTAAATGGACCGCGATTATTGCATGTGGTAACGCGAAAAGGGCAAGGGTATGAGCCAGCAGAAGCGAATCCTATTTTATATCATGGTGTAAGTAAGTTTAATCCTACTCAAGGGCTTTCAGCAGCGCCAGTCGCAGCCATAAAACCAACATTTACTCAGATATTTGGTGATTGGCTATGTGATCAAGCTCAAACCGATGAACGATTGATGGCAATTACGCCAGCAATGCGTGAAGGTTCAGGTTTGGTAAGATTTTCTCAAGAACACCCTAAACGTTATTTTGATGTGGGTATTGCAGAGCAGCATGCTGTTACTTTTGCGGCTGGTTTGGCATGTGAAGGGCTTAAACCTGTAGTAGCCATTTACTCTACCTTTTTACAACGTGCTTATGATCAGCTAATTCATGATGTAGCCTTACAAGGGTTACCTGTTATGTTAGCAATAGACAGAGCCGGCCTTGTGGGCGCTGATGGGGCTACGCATGCAGGTAACTATGACATAGCTTTTTTACGGTGTATTCCTGGAATGGCAATTATGACGCCTTCGGATGAGCGTGAATGTCGGCAATTGTTAAGTACAGCGTTTCAACTTAATCAGCCAACAGCTGTTCGATATCCACGCGGCAGTGGAGTAGGAATAGACGCAGGGAAAAATTTAGATACGTTACCTGTGGGACAAGCCCAGGTGCGTAGAGAAGGCAAGCAGTGTGCAATATTAGCATTTGGAACATTGCTATATCCTGCTTTAGAAGCAGGTAAACGCTTAAATGCTACAGTGGTAAATATGCGATTTGTAAAGCCTTTAGATATTAATCTAATCAATCAATTAATAAAGTCGCATGAAATGTTTGTTACGGTTGAAGATAGCTCTGTAATGGGAGGGGCTGGCAGTGCAGTGCTAGAAGCATTGCAGCAATTAGGGTGTACATATCCTGTATTACAATTAGGGTTACCTGACCAATTTATTGACCATGGTGATCCCGTCGGTTTATATAAACAATTAGGGTTGGATGAAGAGGGAATTTTTGCCGCTATAAAAAGCAGATTTCCTAGTTTGCAAGAAAGTAACACTATTATTGAATGTGAATCTTCTTTATAAAAAAACTAACATATTAGCTATGTTATTTTATAATCTAAATATTCTTTAATTACTTAGGGCATATTAATCAATGTGACTATCGTGCCCTATACAACCTGTTAGCGAAAAAACTAAAATTATTATGAATGATGTTTCCTAACTTATAAATTTATGGTTAGATTATTGTCAGCGCGGTTATCACATATAGATTTAGTAGTTGAAATTATAAAATTAAACTACTACCAGATTTTGAAGTCAAAATGTATTCATTACCTATAGATTAGGTAGGATATACATATAAAACTATTAAGTTTTTCAAATTTTTCTTAGTTTAAAACGAAGAATAGTTTGAAAAGTATCCTTATGTGAGGAAATGCATGCGCGATAGCATCATGAATTTAAGCATTAAAAACAAAAATTTAATACTGGCAGGACTAGTGCTCATAGTTTTAGGAGCTTCCTTAGCTGCAAATTGGAACCATGTTAAAACGATAAATATTTATGTGGTTTTTAAGCGATTATTTTTTTCTTTACCAGAAATAGAGCCAGGAAAATTTGGTTTGATTGTCTTAAGGCCTCAGGATGAGCTGAAACAATCATATAGTAAAGAAATTGAGGATACGCTTTCAGATTTTTCTAAAGTACAAGTAATTGAGCTTATTGCAAATGAAGTAAGTACTAATCAGAACATATCATCTAATACTCCCATTGTTCAGGGTAGAAACTATCAAGAGTTATTTAAAGAAACTCATGCATCAATGATAGTAAGAGTTCATCCGTACAAAGAAAATAATAAAGACGTTTATGAGTTATCTTGGGGGTTGCCTGTTGCAACTTCAGATAGCGTATTAACTGAAAAAATTCCGTATATTGAAGCTCAAACGATGACATTGCTTGGTATTATTGTCGCAGCACAATTGAGTAAAGATCCTTTTTATTTTAATCATACAACGGCTGAAATTTTTAAAACATATTTAGGTCGTATGCGTTCTTTTTTTAAAACACAAACACATGATTTCAATATTGATAAATTAAATACTGCAACCATGATATTTGCTGATGGAATGGGAACATATGGTATTCAGGCAAATGAAAAAATTCCTTTAGATGAATCAATATCTATATATCAGAGCATACAGGCAAGGTTAAAAAAAGATGAGAGTCTTGGCGTTAGAGCTAAGATTTATGAGAAGCAAGGCAAAGCTTTAAAGTACTTAATTGAAAATCAGCAAAATTATGATATAGAGCAAGTTGGCGATGCAATAGAGGTTTATCAAGCTTTAATAAGAATCTATACCCATCAAAAATTACCTTTAGAGCGCGCAAGAGCATTAGTAGCTTTAGCTGATTTATACTATCAGTTAGGTGAAAAAGGCACACATATACCTTCACTAATTCATGCAGTTGGAAATTATAAAGAGGCGTTATTAGAAATTTCTCAACAAAAAAAACCTGAAGAATGGAGCGCTATACAAAATCGGCTAGGGGATGCTTTATTACGGTTGGGCGAAAAAGAAAATGGCACTGAACATTTAGAAGCGTCTGTTTTAGCATATCAAGCAGCGTTAAAAGAGCGTACACGTGAGCGATTTCCTAAACAATGGGCAGAAACACAAAATAGTTTAGCAACAGCCTTAATACGCTTAGGGGAGCGCGACAAAGATGTTATACGGATAAAGCAAGCCATCACTTTGTATCGATTAGTATTAACTGCATGCCCAACTAAAGCGCCTTATGATTGTGCAGCTACACACAATAACTTAGGGGGGGCATTAGCTGCTTTAGGAGAACAAGAGCGTGATCCTGAAAAAATAGCTCAAGCTATCACTGCTTATCGTTCAGCATTGCAGTATTGGAGAAAAGATAATTTTCCTGAGGATTGGGCTTCTGCTAAAAATAATTTAGGATCAACATTAGTGGCAATGGCGCATTATTCTGACAAAAGAGGATTATTAGAAGAAGCCATAGCTGCTTATTACGATGCATTAACTATTTACTCAGGAGAGAAATTAGTTTCTTATTGGACTATGACTAAAATCAACCTAGCACTAGCTTTAGCAGAAAAAGGTCGTAGAGATAGAGATGTTAAATCTCTGAATCAAAGTCTTGAAATATTGGATGCAGTTTATGAAGCTAATCATAGTATTAATATTTTTCAGCATGACAAATATCTAAGTGACTTAAAAGATCAAATACAGGAAGATGTTAGTACTATTTTAAAAACAGGTTTTTATAAAAAATAATTATAACCAGCTGTTTTTAATGGATTTTCATTAAGAAAGTTTAGCGGAGCGTAATTTTAGGCGTTTATAAGAGTGACTTTTGAGTTTTTTATAAAAATGCCATCCTCCCCATATCCAGCTTGTGAGGCGAATAAGTTTTGAGCGCTTTGCATACCGATTGATTAAAAAGGCAGCAACTGGCGTTAAAAAACTCAATTTTTGGGCAACTGAAGAAAGTTTTTTAAATTTTGAATGATCACATACCGCTAAGCTAGGAAATGCTTTGCATAGCCAAAATTTAAATGATAATAATGTATAGGTATGGTCTTTTAATGTATAAAATGAATTTTTTATTTCTAATCGTTGTTGTTCAGCTTCTTGTATAAGTTGATTTTTTTTAAAAGAAGAGGAAGCACAAGTATTATCCATTACTATTACCCTTCAATTGATCAATATCTTTTCTAAGTTGGCTAGCTGTTTCTGAGAAAAAAGATTTAAAATATTTTAGAGATTTTTGTTTAGATAAATATATTGTCGTAAGTGCTATAAGTAATATAAAAAAAGCGACAGAGCCTAAAGCGGCTTCAGTACGATAGGTATCCCAAAAATAGATAACAACTGCAATATTTAATGAGATTATGGAAAATATACTTAGTAAAATTAAAGCTAAAATTGTAGCGACTTTAATTATAAGCGCTTGCAAAAGATCTTGAGCTTCTAAAAAAAAAAGCTGAGTACGTGTATTAAGACCTGCAGACACTAATTTAAAAATACGCTTACCATCAGTTAAGAGAGAAAAATTATTTTCTGTAGGGCAGGTGCTGGCAAATGCTTGATTTTGGTTTGGAACTTCTTGTTTATCTATGGGTATCATAGAGAGCAGCTCCATCAAAAATTGTGATATCTCTAAATGATAAATATTTAGAAAAACTCTGATTAACGTTAATTAATCAGAGTTTTATACGACTTGTTTAAATTATAGTTTAATAAATTACTATATTAAACCTTTGTACTACGCATGCTATAAAATAGTACAAAGGCATATGGAAATTTACCGAATATAATTTGAAATAAGTTATATTGAGTAACTTATTTATCTGATAATAGCAGCGCCAATGCATAGCCCTACTACACCAGCAATAGTAACTGCTTTCCAAGGGTGATCAGCGATGTAGGCATCGCCAGTATTACATACTTCATCAATCTCTTTTTTTGCATAATTTTTCAGGGTTTTTGCTGTATTTTTAATAGGCTGATCTGAAAATAAAGGAGAAGTACCATCTGAGTTAAGAACTTTCAACAAAGATTTCTTGAGTTCTGGCAGCTCATCTTCAGTTGCTGATTTTATTTTTTTTACTAAACTATCAATATTTTGTTTGAAATCTTCAATGTCTTCTTTTTTGAACATATCTGAACCTTCTTTAGAATGAAGAGTATCTTTCACTTTATCAGATAAATTATTAACTGTGTCATTTTCAAAGTTATTTTTACCAGGGATTTCAATTTTGTTGTTCATGATATTTTCCTTTTAAAAGAATAAATAAAATTTCATCTTTATTGCTGTTATTTAATACGCATATCATTTTTAACAGATTCGACACCCTTAACACGTCGAGCATCTTCAATAGCTTTATTGATAGCTGCTTGAGAGCTTACAAAACCACTTAGTTGTACCACGCCCTTAAATGTTTCAACATTAATTTCTGTTGATTTCAATTCTGGATCACCAAAAATAGCGGCTTTCACTTTAGTGGTAATAACGCTATCATCGATAAATTCTCCGGTACCTTCTTGTTTGCGTGAGGAAGCACATCCTACTGTTAAAACTAGAAGTAAAGCAGCACTAAGTGTAGTAAAGCGACGAGCTAATTTCATGATATATTGCCTTAGAGATGAAAAAATAGAGAAACTTTGTGTTGCCTATAGCAGATAAATTTGCAAAATTAAGCAGTGATTTTTAAAACTAGTTGCTTCTTTATTTTTGAATTTAAAAATTTTTTAAGACTAAAAACTCAAAAGTCTTAGAAATTTTTATTAAAGCTATAATTGTTAAATTTTCATTCGTTTTTTAAAACTATAGCTATTATGAAAACTTACAAGTTACATCTTAAAGAGGAAAATTAGCTTTTGGTCATGAGAAATTAGGAGTAAACGTTATCTAATTTACTTTTTGCCCTGGCTTCTTATTAGTATGAATGTATTTTTTATGGTGATAGTTGTAGAACTCATTATGAATTTACTCCTTATCATTAAACTAATAAAGACACTGTATATGCTTTGATTAAAAAAAATCAAGCATATACTAGGCTAGTACATTAATTATACACTTATTTTACACTTTTAATGAAAGATAATATATTGCTTTAATAGATTTGTTTTATTTTATGAATTTAATCAATTATTTAATTGAAGAAATAAATGTTGCGGGCTGATTTTATTTTTATGCGGTTTAGGTATAAATATATTATATTTGTCGTAATATGTATATGTAGTTTTATTGTTATTTCCTCAAGAAATAACAAACGAAAAAAAGTTTAAATTTTTAGTGTTTTACTCTTTTAATTCGCAAGAAAAATGTATTTTTTTGTCATGCTTACTAATTACAATAGCTTAAATAACTTAACTATTTTATAATTCTTGCTATTAAATCGCAGAGCAACAACTCCTTTTAATGCGTTTTTATATCAATTTGTTCCAATAGCATGTTTGGTGTAAATTTTATCTTAGCCTCATAATTCGCATAAATAAATGTGGAATAGGCTTATTTAGTTTGCTCTCTAGTCGTTCTATTCACTAAAGTTGAAAAATATGGATTTTATTATTTGCAAAAGTGCGGAGGAGTTGTAGCGCATCGATGTTGGCGATGAATAATGCAGGCACATAAAAATAGACTGCATTTAAGGCCTTATTTTAGTAATTATGTATGACTAGATACTGATAAGTGTTTAGCGATATTCATTGAAATTTAGATTAACGTTTATTAGGGTCTATAAAATGTATGATTGCATAAATTTTATAGACCAAGGATTCATCATGAATACACATTCTATAAAATCGCTTCATCATATTGTTATTGTGGGTGGCGGTGCAGGCGGGCTTGAGCTAGCTGTACGCTTGGGTAGAGCTCTTGGAAAACGTAATAAGGCTTTTATTACGTTAGTGAATGCTACTCAAACGCATATATGGAAACCATTGTTGCATCAGGTAGCTGCTGGAACACTTAATAGTCGCTCAGATGAAATTGAATATTTTGCACTTGCTCGTGCAAATGGTTTTCAGTTTTGTTTAGGGAAAATGGAAACTCTCAATAGAGGTACTAAAGAGATTGGACTAGCGGGGGTTTATGATGAAAATGGAGAAGAGGTATTACCTGCGCGTACATTAAATTATGACACTTTAGTGGTTGCTTTAGGAAGTCTTACGAATGATTTTGGAACGCCGGGTGTGCATGAGCATAGCATAATGCTAGATACTCCTAAAGCTGCTCAACATTTTCATCAACAGCTAATTAATACATGTTTAAGAAAACAGGTTGTTAATACTAAGAATGAGGGGGCAGATTTTACCATTACGATTATTGGTGGGGGAGCTACTGGGGTAGAGCTTTCTGCTGAACTGCGGATGTCAGCGCAGCTTTTGTCACGGTATGGTATTGCACACTTTGTATCTAGTAAAGACTTCAAAATTATCATTATTGATGCAGCCCCTCGTTTGCTAAATATATTGCCTGAGCGCTTATCAAATGCAGTAACGCGTGAACTTAAAGCATTAGATATGGAAATTCATACCAATGAAAAGGTCATAGAAGTTACAAGCGAAGGTGTAAAATTAGCCAATGGTGCTTTTATTCGTAGTGATTTAGTTGTATGGGCCGCTGGAATTAAAGCTCCTGATTTAATGAAAAATCTAGATGGATTGGAAACAAATAAAATTAATCAAGTTGTCGTACATTCTAACTTAGAGACAACGATTGATTCTTCTATTTTTGCAATTGGAGATTGTGCTGCATGTCCTCAAAGTGAATCTTCTACCAATGTACCTCCCCGTGCGCAGGCCGCTCATCAACAAGCAGTATTACTAGCTAAATCCCTTATTCGAAAACTGGAAGGGAAGCCCTTGCTAGAGTTTAAGTATAAAGATCATGGATCTTTAGTCTCATTAGGACATTACAGTACAGTAGGAAGTTTGATGGGAGCTATTAGCAGTGGCTCGTTATTTATAGAAGGAAAAATTGCGAAATGGGCTTACTGGTTACTTTATAAGCAACATCAACTTGCTATTAATGGTTGGATATATACCTCACTATCAGTATGCGATGAGGCCATCAACAGAGTGCGTAATCCACGCATTAAGCTTCACTAAGGTTAAAAAAAATCCCGATGTAAATACATTTAGAAGTTACGCAGTTAGCTCTCTCTGCGTGGGACGCCCCGCGTGTTGGCAACTTGCCGTACTACTTGTATTTTCTGCGTTGCCATGCGGGGCATCCCATGCCTTGATAGCGCTCAACTGCGTAACTCCTAACATTATTTTTATTTACATCGGGCTACGAACGCTATATTAAATATTTAAAGCTTCTTATCATCTTTATGTTTTTTTTCTTCTTCTTCCTTCAAACGTTTTGCTTCTTTCACATCTTGAGCTCTAAGTTTTTTCCAATTTTCAATATTTTGTTGCTGGGTGGTTTGATTTGATTGATCTTCTTTAACTTTGTTTATTTTTATCTCGGGATGTAATTTATTCAATTGGTTTTTATCAAGACTATAAATGGCAGGATTCTTTTCAAAATTAGCATTATCATCAGCACTTTTGACTGGCGCCGGTAGTGTGGAGGCAGACTGAGCATGCACAGAAGATAATAAAGATAAAAAAACTAGATGTACAAGTAGAGTGGTTTTGATAATAGTCATTTGTATTTCTCTCGAAAAGTGAATTAGCAAAATATTAAGCTGCCTACAAACTTTCGCAATAATAATAGAAAAATTAACGAAGCTTCGAGTAAGAAAGTTGACAATTAAATCAATGTAATATTTTGTTTTGCCTCTTTTCCTCCTATCAATAGCAAATTAATACTAATTAGGAGGAAAAGCATGGCTGTTAACGTTTTAGCGCACTTTTACATAGCTGCCTGGAGCAGCTTCAAGAGGGGGAAACTTTTTACTACCTGGAGCTTTTGCTGCAACGTCTTTTCCTAAGTAAGGTGTGACCCATTCTTTCCAATCTGTCCACCATGAGCCTTCATGGGCAACGGCATTAGCTTGCCATGATTCAGGTGTATTAGCGGTAATCGGGTCATTATTCGTCCAATAGCCGTATTTTTTAGCTGCTGGGGGATTAATCATTCCTGCAATATGTCCTGAGCCTCCTAAAACAAAGCGGACAGGTGTTTTGAAGAGTTGAGCACCCTTATAGGTTGATTTCCAAGGGGCAATGTGATCTTCAAGCGTAGAAATAAAGTAAAGTGGTGTAGTGGCAATATGCTCAAGGTTAATGGGAACACCTGCTAACGTAATACCATTAGGTTCGCGCAATTTGTTTTCAAGATACATTTTACGAAGATAAAAACTATGCATTGCGCAAGGCATGCGAGTAGCATCGCTGTTCCAAAAAAGAAGGTCGAAGGGGAAAGGTTCACGACCTAATAAGTAATTATTGACAACAAAAGACCAAATTAAATCATTGGGACGTAGCAGGTTGAATGTATTTGCCATGTCTTTGCCTTCGAGAGTACCTGTGATACTCATTTTAGCTTCAAGCGCTTGAATTTGCTCCTCGTCAATAAAGACTCCTAAATCGCCAGGCTCACTAAAATCGACTAAAGTAGTCATAAAGGTAGCGCTTGCAATTCGTTTTTGCTCTTTTTTCTCTTCCAAATATGCTAGGGTTGCTGCTAAAAGAGTTCCGCCCAGGCAATACCCGACGGCATTAAGTTGTTTTGCCCCACTAATATTTTCAATTACATCTAAAGCTGCTAGAGGTCCTTGAAGCATATAGTCTTCAAAATTTTTATTCGCATATTCTCCGGTAGGATTTACCCACGATACAACAAAAACATTCAAGCCTTGATCAACGGCCCATTTAATCAAAGAGTTTTTCTCTCTGAGGTCAAGAATATAAAATTTATTAATCCAGGGGGGGAGAATCAGTAAAGGTATTTGGTGAATTTTTTCTTGGCTGGGGCGGTATTGAATCAGCTGCATCATTTCATTTTGAAAAACAACATCTCCAGGCGTCGTGCCAACATTTTTTCCAAGCTCAAAAGCTTTGGGATCTGTCATGCTAATTTTCAACGTGCCTTCGCCGCGCTCAAGATCTTCTATCAGGTGGGTAAAACCTTTAATGAGATTATGACCTCCCGTTTTAAGTGTTTCTTCAATCACTTCAGGGTTGGTGATAGCAAAATTAGTTGGCGACATAGCGTCAATAAATTGACGGGTAAAGAAATTTACTTTTTTTTCGGTCTCTGGAGATAATCCTTCAACATGTTCTACTGCCTGATTTAGCCAATAAGCGGTAATAAGATAAGATTGTTTTAGGTAGTCAAAAACAAAATTCTTTTGCCATTCTTCATGACGAAAGCGTTTATCTTGCTTTCCAGGTTCTGCAACAGGTTCAGGGTTAGCTCCCCAGAAACGTAACCAGAGATTTTGCCAAAGGCTGACATTGTCCATCCACCAATGCATTTGTACTTCAGCTAACTGATAAGGGTTTGTAAGCAATTTATTGGTGAGTTCCATAAAAGCTTTTTGAACACCAAAATCATCAGCAAATAAGGGATGTGTCTGATGAGGTTTACGCGCCAAATAATCTTGCCATAGAACTTGGCTGCGTTGGGTCACTTCGGCTAAGGACTGCAATAGTGTAGAAGTTTCTTCTGTTACGGAATCGTGAACTGCTGAATCATTGTGTGATGTACTCATGCGTACGTTCTCCGGGAGTTTTGCGATATTCTAATGATGGATAGAGTAAATCTTAAAGGCATTCGTAATGATTACTAATAAAATCGGATAGTTGGTTCAGCACTTGAGGCGATATAGGGTCAAAAAAATGAATCGGTGCACCTTTAAAATGACGCATCCACGTGATTTGACGCTTAGCAAGCTGGCGTGTGGCAATAATACCACGCTCTATCCAGTCAGGATTCAGTTCAGGGGCCTTAAGGTACTGCCATGCTTGACGGTAGCCTACACACCGCATCGAAGGTAAGTCAGAGTGTAACGCAGGATAATGCTTTTTGAGCATTGTAACTTCATTAAGCAATCCTTGCCTCACCATTGTTGCGAAGCGTTCTGCAATTCGGTCGTGCAGCAAAGAGCGGTTAATATCTAACCCGATAATAATCGGAGTTTGCTTAAGCTTGCTTTTACGTTCTGTAAACGCTTCTGCTAAAGGTTTGCCTGTTTGATAAATAATTTCTAATGCACGTTGAATGCGCTGACGATCATTTGGATCAATACGTTCAGCCGTAATAGGATCAAATGTTCTTAAACGATTATGCAGTATGGGCCATCCTAGCTTGAGAGCTTCGGCGTCAAGTTGTGCACGATACTCTGGCAGTGCCGTTGGTAAATCACTTAATCCGTTGATAAGCGCGTTTAAATAAAGAAATGTGCCGCCTACCAGCAGAGGCCAATGACCGCGTTCTGTGATACGTTGAATAGCTAATTGCGTATCCTCTACAAATTGAGCTGCAGAATAGGCATCAACAGGGCTACAAATATCGATTAAATGGTGGGGAACGCGAGAGCGTTCTTCGGGAGTAGGTTTTGCAGTGCCGATATTCATATCTCGATACACCAAAGCAGAATCAACACTGATAATTTCAAAAGGAAAACGCTGGCATAACTCAAGCGCTAAATTGGTTTTCCCTGAAGCTGTAGGGCCTACTAGAGCAAATAAAGATGCAGTAGGGGAAGCAAGCGTTTGCATATTTTTGCGAACTTATAAAATGTATTTAAGATGAGATATAACTTCATGTGGAGAGGGAAAGCCTTCTAATCCCCCAAGGCTAATGCGTTCAGTAGAGGGTGGGTAAGGGCCAGCTAAAATTGGAGAGGTAACACCATAAATACCAACCGTAAAACGATTCAAAGCAGCCGCCAGGTGCATAAGCCCGGTATCAACTCCTACTACTGCTTGAGCATGGCCTATCCAGCCCGCCAAGGTATGAATATTATGGCGTTCAGTGGGTACATGGCAGCGTTGTGGGTTTGGGCTAGCAAGAGCGTTAGCGAGTACTCGTTCGTGAGCTGTACCCCATAATATAATCATATTAATTTTATGGGAGAGTAGCCAGCGCACTAGGGTATTCCAATGGTCAATAGACCAATATTTTTCTGCTCTGCTGGTAGCAGGCAACAACATAACATACGCACCTTCACAGCCACCAAGACGTTCAAAAGGTCTTTCAAATTCACGAGGCGCAACGATACCGTAATCTGGCGGGGTATCAATGGTATAACCCAATGCTTTGGCCATTAATTGACGATTTCGCTCAACTGCATGAATGTGACGGCTGATCGTATGTTTTTTATGATAAAAGTGTGATGCAATAGGCTCACGGATCGATTCAGCATCATATCCATGGCGTTCACCATGAGCATATGTGCTTAACAAGCCGCTTTTGAGTAAGCCTTGTAAATCAACAATAGCATCGTAATGCGTAACACCTAATAGTGTTGTGAATTGTTTCCAGGCGGATCGCGTGGCAGATCGCCAAATACTTTTACGCCATTGGCGGATGTTGCACGTAATGACGCGATTAATTCCCGGATGTAACGCGGGAATAGCAGAAAAACTTTCTTCCACAACCCAATCTACCACGGTGCTAGGACGATGTTGGCATATGTCGGTTAATGCAGGAAGGGCATGAATGACATCACCCAGGGACGATGTTTTTACAATTAGCGCAGAAGATTGCGGCATATTAAAGGGCATTACCTAAAGAAAATGGAAGAGTTATTTGAAATGATAGCCGAGTCTATAAGGGGTGTCATGTATCGTTCATTTTCCTAATGCCCTGAATCCGATACAATACGGTGTTGAAAATTTTTTTGTAAAAATAAAGCTCAATAACATACAGACATGTTTGTTTAGCGGTAAAATCATGTAAGATTTATGCAAAATTACTTTTTTGATAGCTTACGGCTATGTTTTGATAGCGCTATTTTGAGATAGATTAGTAGTTAATAAGGGTATATAAAAATTGGTTAATCATCATCCGCATAAACAAGAAATTAGGAGTTGAGGTTGCCATCTCTTGAAAAATTTGCGGCACTGCAAAGCGCTATTCAATTAACGTTACCTGCATTAAATGAGGTAGTACGTCATCATCTTAATTCCGACGTGTGGCTAATTCGTCAGATTAGTGAGTATTTAATTGCGGGGGGAGGCAAGCGCTTACGTCCTTTAATGCACGTATGGTGTGCGAAAGCATGCGGCTATCATCCAGACGATCATGAAAATGATGAAACCCTTCTACTTGGTGCTGTACTTGAGTTAATTCATACCGCCACGTTATTACATGATGATGTAGTTGATCGTTCAGAGTTACGCAGAGGTAAACTAACTGCAAATGCAGCATTTGGTAATGCAGCGAGTGTTTTATCGGGTGATTTTTTATATTCACGTGCTTTTCAGATGATGGTTAGTCTGAAGCGTATGATGATTATGGATATTTTAAGCTCAGCAACGAATGTCATTGCTGAGGGGGAAGTTCTTCAGCTAATGTATGCAGGCGAGGCAAGAATTACTGAAAAGCAATACCGGCAGATGATTGAAGCTAAAACGGCTAAGTTATTTGAGGCAGCCGCAGAATTAGGAGCAGTTTTAGCGCAGCGTGAAGAGTGGCGAGCGGCTTTAGCTAGCTATGGGCGCCATGTAGGGGTTGCTTTTCAATTAATTGACGACATGTTAGATTACAGCAGTGATGCTTCGGAAATAGGTAAAAATGTAGGGGATGATTTGGAAGAGGGGAAGTGGACACTGCCACTTTTATTGGCATTTGAGCGCAGCGAAATAGAGGTTCAAACTCACTTAGAAGCCTTAGTTCAAAAGAAAGATCGTTCAAATTTACCTGAATTATTGAGGATTTTTGCTGATACCAAGGCATTACAAGCTACTGAAGCTGCTGCGCAGCATGAGTCAAAACAAGCTATTGCAGCACTCGATATTTTACCGCCTTCTCACTATAAGGAACTTTTGATAGAATTGGCGCACTTTGCTGTACAGCGTAATACATAATATGGTTTTAGTACTTATATCGAGTGTCAAAATAAATGTGCTATACCATGAGTGACTTGTGCTGATATCAGGTCAAGTCACTCCTCTGGTTTGAGCATTCAATATGACACATGAGATCAAGTTTTTAATGTTAATGATTGAAAATTTTAATGCGGGGTGTAGCTTAGCCTGGTAGAGCGCTACGTTCGGGACGTAGAGGCCGGAGG
>JAZKAR010000034.1:0-50502 GCA_040389065.1 Pseudomonadota bacterium
ATAAATATGTGCCTCAACATCTTATTGATCGCCCTAAGCAAGGTTTTTGTGTGCCGATTGATCAATGGTTAAGGGGTCCCTTGAAGGATTGGGCAAATACATTGCTAGATCCTCAACGTTTGCGCAGAGAAGGTTATTTTGATGCTGATATAGTAAACGAATGCTGGAACGAGCATGTATCAGGCAAACGAAACTGGCAACATCGTTTATGGGCAATACTGATGTTTCAAGCTTGGTTAGAGCATTCAGGCATATAAGAAAATAGGCATAAAAATAAATTAACGCACCGTTTACCTTTAGCTATCGGTTTAACTCTACTTATTTTCTTTTAAAAAGCATATTGAGTATGCTGTATCGTAACTTAGAATACAGAGCATAACGTATGTTTAATCAAAAGTTATTTTGGGCATTTTTTTGTATAAGTCTATAGTGCTTTTACAAAGTTTGCAGAACCTTCTTTGTTATTGATTGCTGAGCCGCTGGCGATGCCTTTTTCTATCCTCCACGGTATAGTATTATGTTCCTGGCATGATTCACTGGTTATTTACTTACATTTAGATTTCAGATTGCTGAGAAATTTTCTTAACAATCTTTAAAATTGGAAATTAAAATAATGTCAAAAAAAATAGCCTTAATAGCAGGGGCACGTCCAAATTTCATGAAAATAGCCCCTATTGTGCGAGCATTAAAATTAAACAAAGAATTGAGCTATAAAATTATTCATACAGGTCAGCATTATGATCGAGAAATGAATGATGTTTTTTTTGAAGAATTAGGTATTCCAACACCTGATGTATTTATGGGAGCAGGTGGGGGAACACACGCACAGCAAACAGCGAAAATTATGCTGGAATTTGAGCAAATTTGCTTAGCTGACCGTCCTGATTTAGTGTTGGTGGTAGGCGATGTGAATTCTACGTTAGCTTGTTCAATTGTCGCAAAAAAACTCAATATTTTAGTAGCGCATGTGGAAGCGGGTTTGCGAAGCGGTGACCGTTCAATGCCTGAAGAAATTAACCGATTAGTAACAGACTCTATAACAGATATGTTTTTTGTAACCGAACCAAGCGGTGTGCAAAATTTGTTGAATGAGGGGCACGCTAAAGAAGCAGTTCATTATGTTGGGCATGTAATGGTTGATAATGTACTGTATCAACGTGAAAAACTGAACAATGCAAATTTGAATAGCTATGAATCAACTGCCCTAAAGCAAAAATTAAACCGTTATGGCGTAGTTACTTTACACCGCCCCTCAAATGTAGATGATGCTATAACACTGCAAAAAATTAGCCAAGCACTAAAAACAATTTCTCAAGAGCTTCCTCTAATCTTCCCGGTGCATCCTCGTACTCGCGCTAATTTGGAAAAGTTTGGAATCGAGTTAGGTGAGCAGATAATTTTAGTGAAGCCTTTATCATATATGGATTTTTTGAATGTATGGAAAGATGCTCAGGTAGTGTTAACTGATAGTGGCGGCCTACAAGAAGAAACAACCGCATTAGGCGTGCCCTGTATTACTCTTAGAGATAATACCGAAAGACCTGTTACAGTAGAAGAAGGTACCAACATATTAGTAGGAACTCAGCCTGAAAAAGTAATTACAGAAACAAGAAAAGTTTTAGCTGGGGAAGGAAAGCAAGGAAAGCGCCCAGAGTTGTGGGATGGCTATGCGGCAGAACGAATAGTAAAGATTATTGCAGAGAAATTAAAAAAAGCTTAAAGCTATTAAAAGTTTTTAAGCTACTCGATTTTAACCACCCAATATATTATTAGAAGTTACGCAGTTGAGCACTGGCATAGGATGCCTCGCATGGCAACGCAGATAGTATACGTAGTACGGCAAGTTGACATAATGCGGAGCGTCTCACGCCAAGAGAGCCAACTGCGTAACTTCTAGTTTATATAAAGGGTGGATAGTCTTCAAAAACGATTAATATCGATAATGCGCTGGCTTATAAGGGCCATCTACTGCTATACCGACATACTGAGACTGTTCAGTAGTTAAGGATGTTAACTTTGCACCCAATTTTTTAAGATGCAAGCGTGCTACTTTTTCATCAAGATGTTTGGGTAGCATATAAACACCAGTAGGATAATGTTGGTGATTCTGCCATAGCTCAATTTGTGCCATCACTTGGTTCGTGAAAGAACTAGACATCACAAAGCTGGGATGACCTGTTCCGCAGCCCAAATTAACCAAACGTCCTTCAGCTAAAATGATAAGGCGATTTCCACTTGGTAACGTTACGTGATCAACTTGAGGTTTAATATTTTCCCATGCATATTGCCTTAATGATGCAATATCAATTTCTGAGTCAAAATGGCCAATATTGCAAACAATGGCTTGATTTTTCATCTTAAGCATATGATTATGATTAATAACATCCATGTTGCCTGTAGCAGTGACGAAAATATCGCCCTTATCACAAGCTTCTTCCATCGTAACAATAGGGTAACCTTCCATTGCCGCTTGTAAAGCACAAATAGGGTCAATTTCAGTAATCCACACTTGGGCAGAAAGAGCACGTAATGCTTGAGCGCAGCCCTTACCAACATCACCGAATCCACACACGATTGCTACTTTTCCCGCAATCATCACGTCGGTTGCTCTTTTTATTCCGTCAACTAATGATTCGCGGCATCCATAAAGGTTATCAAACTTTGATTTAGTTACTGAGTCATTAACATTAAACGCAGGTACTTTTAAAACGCCTGTTTTCAACATTTCGTAAAGGCGATGTACCCCAGTGGTAGTTTCTTCTGAAATTCCACGAATATCATCTAAAAGATGAGGATATTCATTATGAATAACTTGGGTGAGATCGCCTCCATCATCAAGAATCATATTGGGCTTCCAGTTATTGGGGCCTTCAAGTGTTTGGCGAAGACACCACCAATATTCTTCTTCTGTTTCGCCTTTCCAAGCAAATACAGGAATATTTTTTTCTGCAATCGCAGCAGCAGCATGATCTTGAGTAGAAAAAATATTGCATGATGACCAGCGTACAGAAGCGCCTAATTCAATAAGGGTTTCAATTAATACCGCTGTTTGAACCGTCATATGAAGAGAGCCAACAATGCGTGCACCAAATAGCGGTTGCTGCCCTGCATATTCTTCACGTAAGGCCATAAGCCCTGGCATTTCAGTTTCGGCAATAGCAATTTCTTTGCGCCCCCAAGAAGCAAGGGATAAATCGGCTACTTTAAAATCTTCATCACTAGTTGCAAAGGTAGAAAATAATGGAGGTTGCTTTTGAGCTTGATGCTGAGCGGCTTGAATCACAGAGAAAATCCTTCATTGAGATCAGAGGCATTAAGTTGTTGTGCTGACATTTCTGCTTGAAGCGCAGGTACTTTATCAAGAGCTTCCCAGCTAAATTCAGGTTCATTACGCCCAAAATGACCATAAGCTGCGGTTTTATAGTAACGTGGGTGAAGAAGATCAAGCTCGAGAATAATACCTTTAGGGCGAAGATCAAAATGCTTTTCAACAAGTTGAGCTAATTTTTCATCAGAAATAAGGCCAGTGCCAAAAGTTTGTACGGCAATAGAAACAGGTCTTGCAACACCAATAGCATAAGAAATTTGTACCTGGCAGCGCTTAGCTAAACGAGCAGCAACAATATTTTTTGCAACATGACGAGCTGCATATGCCCCTGAGCGATCCACTTTTGAAGGGTCTTTTCCAGAAAATGCACCGCCACCATGCGGAGCGCTCCCACCATAGCTATCTACAATAATTTTACGCCCAGTTAATCCACAATCTCCTTGAGGGCCACCAATCACAAAGCGACCGGTAGGGTTCACAAGATAGCGAGCATTTTTGCTGAGCAAAGAAGAGGGGATAGAAGGTTTAATAATTTCTTCAATAACTGCTTCTTCAATTTGCTCATGAGAGACATCAGGTTGATGTTGTGTAGAAAGAACAATGGTTTCGATGGTATTGGGGTGGTTGTTGATGTATCGAGTAGTAATTTGAGATTTTGCATCAGGGCGAAGCCACACAAGTTTGCCTTGTTTGCGTAAAGTTGCTTGAGATTGCATGAGTTTATGTGCGTAATAAATAGGCAGAGGCATGAGAGAGGGTGTTTCATCACATGCATAACCGAACATAAGCCCTTGGTCGCCTGCGCCCTGTTCTAAATCAAGCCCTTCACCTTCATTTACACCTTGTGCTATATCGGGTGATTGTTTGTTATAAGCATTTAATATAGCGCAACTTTTATAATCAAAACCAAGATCAGTGTTGTCGTATCCAATATCTTTAATAGCTTGCCGGGCGACAGACGCATAATCTATAGAAGCATGAGTAGTAATTTCTCCTGCAAGTACAACAAGCCCCGTACTGACTAACGTTTCAGCAGCTACGCGACCTTTAGGGTCTTGGCTAAGAATGGCATCTAGAATAGCATCAGAAATTTGATCAGCTACTTTATCGGGGTGGCCCTCTGAAACTGATTCAGAGGTGAATAAAAAATCACTAATCATGTTAATTTAAGCTCCTTTTGAAATCAAAAAAATAATAAATTTTTATGATTTATCAAGTTGTAAAGAAGGTAGGGTTAGGGTAAATAAATTTAATTTAACTTTTTTAATGCATATAACCAAATAGATACATGGCATTTTTACATAAATTCAAAATTTATTTTTTATATTAGTAACATGGATGTTTAAAAGTTATTTTTTAAGACAATTGGTTAATAGAAATAGGAGGCTAAGCTATAAAGACATATATCTTGATAGGCGAAGAGCATACCTTTCGTGTTAGTGTTTTGTCTATCGATGCGTTAAGGGCACATTACGCTAGTGTGGATTGACAGTTACTAAGAATGATCAGTAAGATCAGTTCCTGATTGAATATAAGGGTTTTTGTTAGGTAACAAAAATAGAAAACTAAAATAGTAAGAAGCAAGAATCTCCTCTAATTATCTTGTTGGCTATAGAGAGCTTGAATTAGTAATATCCGGCAAAATAGAGATCAGAATCTTGCGCTTTAAGTACTTACAAAAATAAAGAAAAGATTAAACTTTTTAATTATTAATTGCGTTATTTTTTAAATCTTAACTCTTACTATAGTTCTGTGAATTAGATAGGTGAATAAAACGCATGAATGAATCCTCATCGCCCGTACTACCACTAAATTATACAGCTGTAAGTGATGAAAATGCTGATTTTATTGATTTTTTGATTGTATTGACTAAGTATAAAAAAGTGATAATCAGCGTTGCCCTGATATTTTCTCTTGGAGTTTATTTATTTAGTATTACGCTGCCAGATATTTATAAGGCTAATACTAAAATTCTTCCGCCTCAGCAGAGCCAATCAAGTGTAGCGGGAATGCTTAATCAGTTAGGTGGAGTAGTAGGATCAGCCGCAGGGGGCGCATTAGGCATAAAAAATCCTAATGACTTGTACATAGGTATGCTTACAAGTCGTAGTGTAGGAGATAATCTAATTCAAAGATTTAATCTCGAAAAAAAATATAAATCACAATCTTTAGAAAGTGCACGTAAGACGCTAGAAAAAAATACATTAATTTCTAGCGGTAAAGATAGTCTTATCGCTATAGAGGTTGAGGATAAAGACCCAGTGCTTGCGGCAGATTTGGCAAATGCATATGTAGAGGAACTTTTTAAGCTAACCAGTTCACTCGCAATTACAGAGGCCTCTCAGCGACGTCTCTTTTTTGAGCATCAGTTAAACTTGTCCAAGAATAAATTAGCTGAAGCTGAGTCTATTTTAAAAAATGCTTTAGATAATAAGGGAGTTATTAGTGTTGATAGCCAAAGTCGGGTAATTATTGAGAGTATGGCTCGTTTACGTGCTGAAATTTCTGCTAAAGAAGTTGAGCTAGGAGCCTTGAAAGCTTCTATTACAATAGATCATCCCGAATATAAACGTAATCAACATATGCTTGATAGTATGCGTGCTGAACTGATGAAACTTGAAAGTGGCAACCCTAATAATTCATTAGAAAAAAAGATAGGGAATAATCCAATTAGAAAAGATGGGCTTGATAATATAAAAATACTACGCGATGTTAAATATTATGAAATGCTCTACGAGTTACTTGCTAAACAATATGAAATAGCGCGTCTTGATGAATCTAAAGATTCTCCTGTTATTCAAGTTTTGGATAAAGCAATTAGGCCAGAAAGTAAGATTAAACCAAGTAGAGGAGTTATGGTGGTATTAGCGTTTATTGCTGGATTATTTTTAGCTATTATGTGGGCTTTTATTAATGAGGCACTTAAAAAAAGCCAACAATCTCCTAGAAGGGTCTTGCAGTTATCTTTATTAAAATCTTACTTATCATTCAAATAGCTAAAGTTTTTATTATATTTCGTCTAACAAAACGATAATGCCCTGATGGTGGTTAGGGATAGCTTCATGGCTTCCACCATAATTATTGATATTCATAGGAAACGCCTCGCATGTTGACCAATCAATCAATTTTGATTACTGGCGGTACAGGTTCTTTTGGGCATGCTTTTGTGCCTCTTACTCTCGCTAAATATAACCCTCGACGCTTAGTGATTTACTCACGTGATGAAATGAAGCAGTGGGAGATGGCAAAGCTTTTTGGTAATGATGAGCGAGTACGATTTTTTATAGGTGATGTACGTGATAAAGAGAGATTGGCGCGTGCGTTAAATGGAATTGATTATGTAGTTCATGCAGCTGCTACAAAAATTGTTCCTACAGCCGAATACAATCCTTTTGAATGTGTTAAAACAAATATTAATGGCGCAATGAATTTGATTGATGCGGCTATAGATCAAAAAGTAAAACGCGTTGTTGCATTATCCACCGACAAAGCCAGTAGCCCAGCTAATTTATATGGGGCAACGAAATTAGTTTCAGATAAGCTTTTTATTGCAGGTAATTCATACGCAGGACGTGATGATACGCGTTTTGCTGTTGTTCGATATGGCAATGTAATGGGTTCGCGCGGTTCTGTTATTCCTCTGTTTATTGATAAAGCTAAAGAAGGCATATTACCGATTACAGATGATCGGATGACTCGCTTTATGATTACATTAGAGCAAGGCGTAGAGCTTGTTTGGCATGCCTTTGATAACATGGTGGGTGGCGAAATCTATGTGAAAAAGATTCCTTCCATGAAAATTACTGATATTGCTCAGGCTGTGGCTCCAAAAGCACGCTTAAATATGACTGGCATTCGCCCTGGTGAAAAGCTGCATGAGCAGATGATTAGCCCTGAGGATGCGCCTCATACCTACGAATATGACGATTACTATAAAATTCTCCCTGCTATTCATAGCTGGAGCCAAGATCCAACACGAATAAGTAATGGTAAAAAAGTAGCGCCAGATTTTAATTATTGTTCTGATAATAATAATGATTGGATGCCAGTAGAAGCATTAAAAGCTTGGGTTGAGCATAACCGTGAAAAAGTAGGTCGAATCTAATGGCGATGATTCCTTATGGTCGCCAAAATATTTCTGAGGACGATATACAAGCAGTAGTAGATATATTGCGTTCAGACTTTTTAACTCAAGGGCCAGCGGTGCCTGCGTTTGAAAAAACGGTAGCTAATTATTCTAAAGTAAACTATGCAGTAGCAGTCAATAGCGCAACAAGCGCTTTGCATATTGCATGTCTTGCGTTAGAGGTTACTCAGGGAGATTGGGTATGGACAACGCCTATAACCTTTGTTGCAAGTGCTAATTGTGCTTTGTATTGCGGTGCTCAAGTAGATTTTGTAGATATTGATCCACATACCTATAACATTTCAATAGAGCGTCTTGCAGAAAAATTAGTGAAGGCTGAACAAGTAGGGCGCTTGCCTAAGGTAGTTATTCCCGTTCATTTATGCGGTCAATCATGTGATATGGCGGCTATTTATGCATTATCACAGCGCTATGGTTTTAAAATTATAGAAGACGCTTCACATGCCATTGGCGGTAAATATAAAGGCGAGCCAATTGGTAATTGCCGTTATAGCGATATTACAATTTTTAGTTTTCATCCGGTTAAAATTATCACAACTGCTGAAGGTGGTATGGCGCTCACCAACCAGCCAGCACTTGCTAAAAAAATGCAGCTGTTTAGAAGCCACGGTGTAACACGCGACGAAGCGGATATGACGCATGCTTCAGATGGCCCCTGGTACTACCAGCAAATTGATTTAGGCTTTAATTACCGAATGACAGATATTCAGGCTGCTCTAGGTTTAAGCCAGATGCAAAGGCTTGATGAGTTTGTTAGCCGACGTCACCAAATTGCGCAGCGTTATGATGTGTTACTAAAGAAACTGCCCGTTGTAACGCCTTGGCAACATCCTGATACCTATTCAGGGTTACATCTTTATGTTATTCGCCTGAAGTTAAGTGAAACTGAAAAAACACATCGACAAGTTTTTGAAGGGTTACGAGCTAGAGAGATTGGCGTGAACTTGCACTATGTTCCTGTTTATACTCAACCCTACTATCAAAAACTTGGGTTTCAGGCTGGATATTGCCCCGAGTCTGAACAGTATTATGCCGAGGCAATTAGCTTGCCTATGTATTTTGAGTTAAGCGATACCCAGCAACATCAAGTTGTAGAAGCGTTAGGCGAGGCAATTTAGAGATGAGGCTGGCTCTGGGAACAGCTCAATTTGGTTTAAATTATGGTATTGCCAATCAGGCTGGTCAGGTAATGCGTTCTGAAGCGCAGGCTATGCTCCAATTGGCGCATCTTAAAGGGATTGATACCTTAGATACAGCTATTGCGTATGGTGAAAGCGAAACCTGTTTAGGCGAAATAGGCACCCAATACTTTAAAGTAGTGACCAAGTTACCTATTATGCCAGATGATTGCTTAAATGTAATGGAATGGGTTGAAGATCAGATTAACCTATCGCTAAAACGTTTAGGTGCAAATTCTCTCTATGCAGTGTTGCTTCATCGCCCTATACAATTACAGCAAGAAAAGGGTCAGCAGCTCTTTCAAGCACTTCAGTATTTAAAGAGCATTGGCAAGACTCAAAAAATTGGAATTTCGATTTACGCTCCTGATGAGCTAGATGCGTTAATTCCCCACTATAGTTTTGATTTAATTCAAGCACCTTTTAATCTGGTAGACCGCCGTTTACATACATCAGGCTGGTTGCATCGCTTAAAGCAGCAGGGCGTAGAAATTCATACACGTTCTGCTTTTTTACAAGGCTTGTTATTAATGGCTCCAACTGCAATTCCAGCCAAATTTTTGCCCTGGAATCAATTATGGCATACATGGCATGAATGGCTGTTGCATCAAGCCATTTCGCCGCTATATGCGAGTTTGGCATTTCCTTTATCGTTTCCGGAAATTGATCGAGTGGTTGTAGGTGCTGATAGCGTGCAGCAGTTAGAGCAAATTATCCAAGCGTCAAAAGTTGATTTGCCGAGAAGTTTTCCAGAGATATTTTGCAGCGAAGAAAATCTGATTAATCCAGCCCGTTGGTCTTATTTATGAAGATCGTTGCTTTGGTTCAAGCCCGCATGGGTTCTACGCGTTTGCCTAATAAAGTAATGAAGCCAATTGGTGGCGTTCCTATGATTGAGCTTCTGCTTTCACGTCTTTCAAGAGCAAAAGAAATTAGCCAAATTGTTGTGGCTACTTCAATAGATAAGCGCAATGAGCCTCTTGTAAAGCATGTTTGCAAGCTTGGGTATGCATGCGAACAGGGAAGTGAAAATGATGTATTAGATCGCTTTGTGCGAGCAGCCGAAGCTCATCAGGCTGATGTAGTGGTGCGAATCACGGGAGATTGCCCGTTAGTTGATCCTGAATTAGTTGATGAGGTAATTCGTGAGTTTAAAGCAGCTAATGTAGATTATTTTAGCAATATCGCACCTCCTACATACCCTGATGGTTTAGATATTGAAGTATGTACGTTTAAAGCCCTTAAAAAAGCACATCAAGAAACCAAAAAGCCTTTTGATCGTGAGCATGTAACACCGTATTTGCGTGAAATTGGAAAGTTTAATGTAGCATCGATGCAAAATACTGAAGATTTGTCAGCGTTACGCTGGACGGTAGATGAACGAGCAGATTTCGAGGTGATTGAAAAAGTGTTTCAATATTTTCATCCGCGTACACATTTTTCATGGCATGAAATTTTAACGCTACAAAAACATAATCCAGACATTTTTCTTTTAAATCAAGACCTGATTCGTAACGATGGAGCACAGATGGGAACCGGACAAAAATTATGGAAGCGTGCGAAAACATTGATTCCTGGTGGCAATATGCTGCTTTCCAAACGCGCGGAAATGTTTTTGCCAGATCAATGGCCTGCCTATTTCAGCAAAGCAAAAGGATGCAAAGTTTGGGATCTAGATGGCAATGAATATATTGATATGTGCATCATGGGTATTGGCACCAATACGTTGGGCTATGGGCATCCTGAAGTCGATGAGGCTGTGCATAGAACGATTGATGCAGGCAATATGTCTACATTCAATTGCCCTGAAGAAGTTTATTTAGCTGAAAAACTTATCGAATTACACCCCTGGGCTAGTATGGTGCGCTTTGCCCGTTCAGGGGGTGAGGCAAATGCTATTGCTATTCGTATTGCGCGAGCGGCCTCAGGTAAAGATAAAGTAGCTGTATGTGGTTACCACGGATGGCATGATTGGTATCTTTCAGCCAATTTAGGAGATGATGAAAATCTTGCAGGGCATCTATTACCTGGGTTAGAGCCTAATGGTGTACCCAAAAACCTGCGCGGCACAGTATTTCCATTTAATTACAATAATTATCAAGAATTAGAGGCGTTGGTCAATACACATGATATTGGCGTGATCAAAATGGAGGTAGTGCGTAATCATGGCCCTCAAGACAATTTTCTGCAAAAAGTAAGGCAGCTTGCCACAGAGCGCAACATTGTACTGATTTTTGATGAGTGTACGTCAGGCTTTCGCCAGACATTTGGCGGTCTTCATAAGCTTTATGGCGTTGAACCAGATATGGCAATGTTTGGTAAGGCGATGGGAAATGGTTACGCAATTACTGCAACCATTGGCAGACGTGAAGTGATGGAGGCAGCACAAAGCACCTTTATTAGTAGTACGTTCTGGACAGAACGTATTGGCCCAACCGCTGCATTAAAAACACTTGAAGTAATGGAGCGGGTGAAGTCATGGGAGGAAATCACCAAAATTGGCATTGATATAACAGCGCGCTGGAAAGCTTTAGCAGATAAATATAGCTTGGTGATTACCACAAATGGTTTGCCAGCACTCACAGGTTTTTCCTTTAATAGCCCTAACGCCCTAGCCTATAAAACGCTTATTACACAGGAGATGCTAGCAAAAGGCTATTTGGCTGGTACTAGTGTTTATGTGTGTACAGAACACAGCCCAAAAATTGTTGGGAACTTTTTTGAAGCTTTAGACCCTATTTTTGAATTAATCAAAGAATGTGAAGAGGGGCGAGATATAAAAGCTTTGCTTAAAGGGCCAGTTTGCCATGGCGGATTTAAACGATTGAATTGAGCTATAACCGATGAAGCCCATGAATGTTGCAATCCGAGTAGATGCATCGAGCCAGATTGGCCTTGGGCACTTTATGCGCTGCCTAACCTTGGCGAATGTCTTGAAAAAACAGGAGGCTAGTATACGGTTTATTAGTCGCCATCTTCCAGAACATTTGCAAAGTGCTTTGATAAAAAAAGGGCATGAGGTGGTTCTGCTTCATGCAGATTTTAGTAACGTTATTCATTACCAACAGGCTGAATGTGGCGATTTACCACACTCGCATTGGTTGGGAACAAGCCAAGAGCAAGATGTTAAAGACACCGTTGCAGCGTTAGCAGATGTTCAGGCTGATTGGTTGATTGTGGATCATTACGCGTTAGATGCGCATTGGGAAACAAATGTGCGCCAAGCTGCGAAAAAAATTCTGGTAATAGATGATATTGCTGATCGCATGCATGCATGCGATGTGCTGCTAGATCAGAATTATTATGCAGATATGCATATTCGATATGCTAGTAAAGTTTCTCAAGAGTGCCAACTACTTTTAGGGCCAAGTTATGCTCTATTAAGAGAAGATTTTGCTCTATTTAGAAAGCATGTAAAACCACGTTTGGGAAAAATAGAAAATGTGCTGGTATTTTTGGGTGGAATTGATGCTGCCAATTTTACAAGTCGTGCACTTGAAGCGTTAGCGCCGCTAAAATTTTTAAAAGTGAATGTGGTCATTGGTTTGCAACATCCTTATAAAAGTGAAATTGAAGATACATGTAAAAAACTAGGATTCGGTTGCTATATTCAAACAGATAAAATGGCTGAACTTATGGCGTCGGCAGACTTGGCGATTGGTGCGGGCGGCTCAGCGAGTTGGGAGCGCTGCTCACTTGGTTTGCCTAGCTGCATAGTTTCGTTGGCAGATAATCAAACAGCCATAGCGCAGGCACTTGATTCTATTGGAGCAGTCATCTATCTAGGAATGTTAGATGAGGTTAGCCCAGAGATGATACAACACGCGGTTTGCAGTTTAATAGAGAAGCCTAACCGCTTAAGTGCATTATCTGAAATATCCTTTGCGCTTGTCGATGGGCTAGGTGCGAATAAAGTGTGCCAGGTACTTGGAGAGTTTAAAGCGTGAATATTTCTGTTCTTTGTACCGATTCAGGGCATCCCGTTGTTAAGCATTTACAAAATTTGCAATTACGTATGTCATCGCAGGGGCATACAGTTTTATTGGTTCACGATAAGGTAGAGCTGCCAGGTGGCGATATTTTATTTCTAGTTTCTTGTAGCCAAATCATTCGTGAGACAGAGCGCAAAAAATACCAAGCTACGTTGGTGCTGCATGCCAGCGATTTACCTAAGGGGCGTGGCTGGTCACCTTATATTTGGTCAATTCTTTGTGGTGCTAATCAAATTACGGTTAGTTTATTAGAAGCATCTGAGCCTGTAGATAGTGGAGCCATCTGGTTAAAAACAATTTTTAATCTTGAGGGCCATGAGCTTCTTCCTGAAATTAATCAAAAATTATTTGAGGCTGAGTTGCGCCTAATGACAGAAGCAGTAGAAAAATTTGGCTCAATAACACCACATCAGCAATTGGGTGATCCTGGCGCTTACATGGCTAAAAGATCGCCGAAAGATAGCCAGATTGATCCTTATAAATCTATTGCAGAACAATTTAATTTACTTCGTGTGGTTGATGCTGAAAGATACCCGGCGTTTTTTGAGTATTTGGGAAAACGCTATATTGTGAGAATTGAAAAGGATGAAGAATGATGGGTGAAAAGGAAATCAACATAGCAGGCAAAAAAATTGGACGCCAGCATCCTCCCTTTATCATCGCGGAAATGTCGGGTAACCATAACCAATCGTTAGAGCGCGCATTAGAGATAGTTGAAGCTGCCGCAAATACAGGGGCGCATGCCTTAAAAATTCAAACCTATACACCTGATACGATGACGCTCGATTTAGACGAGCGTGAATTTCACATTAGTGATCCTAAAAGTCTGTGGGCTGGCACATCGTTGTATAAGTTGTATGGTGAAGCCTATACACCTTGGGAATGGCATAAAGCTATTTTTAGCAAAGCTCAAGAACTCGGCATGATTGCGTTCAGCACACCGTTTGATGCAACAGCAGTTGATTTTCTTGAAAGCCTAGAAGTACCTTGCTATAAGATAGCTTCGTTTGAAAATACTGATCTTCCCTTAATTCGTCGCGTGGCAGCAACAGGCAAACCCCTAATTATTTCTACAGGTATGGCAACTGTAGCTGAAATCGACGAAACTGTACGCACAGCACGTGAGGCAGGCTGTAAGGATTTAATTCTTTTAAAATGTACTAGCACGTATCCAGCTACGCCTGAAAATACCAATATTCTAACTATTCCGCATATGCGTGAATTATTTAATTGTGAAGTAGGGCTTTCAGATCATACGATGGGGGTAGGGGTAGGAGTTGCCAGTGTGGTGTTAGGTGCTACGGTAATTGAAAAACATTTTACGCTTAAACGAGCAGATGGCGGGGTAGATAGCGCGTTTTCTATGGAACCTTCTGAAATGGCACAGTTAGTAGTAGAAACTAAACGCGCATGGCTGGCCTTGGGACAAGTAAATTATGGCCCCTTGGAAGCTGAAAAAAAATCTATTCAATTTCGTCGATCGTTATATATCGTTAAAGATGTTAACAGTGGTGATTTACTGACGCCAGATAATGTTAGGGCAATAAGACCTGGTTTTGGATTGCCCACTAAATATTTAGAGGTTGTTTTGAATAAAAGAGTTACAACTAATATAAAAAAAGGAACTCCTTTAACTTGGGCACTCTTAAATTAAGGACGCTTTAGTAAATTAGTATCTATGTTCTAAGTACTATAGTCAACTCAATAAAATTTAGTAAGGCTAAATTATAAATAGGAAAATATATATGTTTTTTAGTCAACAAAAAGCTATAAATACCAGTCTTCCCTCTATCCTTACTTCAGAAGTTAAAAATGGTGCAGTTCTAGCAGGTAATGATTTTACTGGAGAACAACTGAGTAAATGGTTTGCTCAAGAACAGGAGGCTTTTTATTATGACAATAATGGGAACAGTGAGGTAGATCCTTGGTATGAGTATGCTCGTTCTCTCAATGAGTTGCTTGGATTTTCAAGAGTGCCTTTAATAAAGGATAAAGCTCTTACTTCTCCGTCAGTATTAGTTTTAGGTCCAGGTTCAGGGATTGAGATTGATAATTTTGCAAAAAAAAATTCAAATTGGAGAATTTATTTTATAGAAGCTTCTAGTAATTTCAAAGTAGAGCTGAAGCAAAAATATTCAAAATCTTTTGTTATAGATGCAGTAACTTCAGGTGACATTTTAGTAAATAATGATTCTCAAGATGTGGTTTGTGCTTTTTCTGTTTTACACCATGTGCCAAATGTTAGTTATGTAGTTAAAGAAATGTATCGAGTAATGAAACCAGGAGGATTATTTTTAGTTAGAGAACCTTGCTCTTCTATGGGTGATTGGAGATATCCTCGATCAGCTACACCTAATGAAAGAGGAATCAGTCGAGACCTAATGATTTCTATTGCAAAAAATGCAGGTTTTGAAATAGAGCAAAAACCCATCCCTATTCTATTTAATCCTTTAAATGTTTATTTAAAAAAAATAGGGGCGAGCTCATTAATAACTACAAAAAATTTTTATTGGGTTGATCGACTATTTTCATGGTTAACTTCTTTTAATGATCATTATTGGCGTGACTGCTGGTATAAAAAAATTGGACCTTCAGCATATTTTTATGTATTTAAGAAACCATAAAATATTAAACATTAATTAAGTATAAGTATTTTGATAGTGTGATGATGATTTTTAGCGGTTATTGTTATTGGAATTAATGTGAGATCTCTCATTTATTATGCTGGTTTTTATGGAGGTGCTGCTGCATTTTTAAGACTAATTGGATTTTTAATTTTTATGTGGCTTGGTAAGTCGCTGTCAGTTTCTGATTTTGGAAATTTCGGTCTACTTTATGCATTTCAGCAAGCGCTTGCGACGTTTACGTTAGCTGGAATTGTCGAAGCATTTTCTGGGATGCTTGGAGAAAAACGTTGTTATGAGCGTCATCAACAGTTACTAGCTGCTGCCACAATTGCCTTTTTCTTGATGGCAACAGCAGGTGCTTTATTTGGATTTATTTGGATACTTTGCTTTAAAAGTCTAGATATTAGCTTACTTACATATGTTAGTGTGATAGGTGGCGGTATCCTTTTAGCTCTCTCATCATTTCAAGCGCAACTTGTTCGATTTGAGGAAAAACACTCGTGGTCTTTGTTATTTAGTTTTTGTCCTCCCTTAGGAGGGATAATCGGTGGAGCAGCAGCTTTTTTTGTTGGAAAAACATTATCTGCTTTTTTTATGGGTTCTCTTTTAGGTGAAGTGATCCCATTATTTATATTCTGGATGAATCGTATAGGTTTCTGGTACAAAAATGCTAGTCTAAGAGAGGTTTTTCACATCCTTTCTAAAGCTGCTCCATTTATGGTTATAGCTTTTTTGGGTTGGTTAAGCGGTTATGGAAATAACTATGTAATAAAATTTTTCTTTCAATCTATAGAAGTAGCAAAATTTACTTTTGCATTATCTTTATGCTCTGTCATGTTATTAGTTGCGGGCGCTTTGAATCAAGTTTGGTGTCCTCGATTTTATCGTATTATTCATCAGTTACCATTTCAACAAGTTGAAGATAAAAATAAAAGCTTTTATAAAATATTAAGTGTTTTGCTTGGATTGTTGGGTGGAGCAGTGATCATTGCATTTCCATCAGTAATAAAATTTTTCGGGGGTAATCTTTTACTATATCAATCTCTAAATATAGGGCTATCTTTTTTATTTTCTGGGTATATTTTTTTGACTCCTTGGTGGCATTGCCAAAATTTTTTTTTAGCTAATGGCATGGGGCAAAATTTACTTAAAATTACTTTATTAACTAGTTTTATTGGAGTAGCTTTCCTTCTGGGATTTATGAAATTTTTTGGGCCTATAGGGATTTATTTAGGATTTTTATTTCAGATGATATTAAGAGCTTTAGGGATTGTATTTGTGGCTCGTCAAAATTGGGCAATCAACATAAGTTGGCAAGGTGTAATTATAGGGATAGGAATGGTTTTTTCTGGGCTTCTCATAAGTTATTTTTCGACGAGTGTAATTATTTCTCTTGTATGCTATAGCATATCTATGGTGATATTGGCAGGAATATTTTTATTTAATGAATTTATTTTACTCTATAAAAAATGATAAACATAATAAATGATTCTTACCATGAAAAAGGTGCGCCTTATGTTTGGCTCATAGCGCTAATTTTATTTCTTACACCTATCTCGATAGTGATTGGTGACGATGGAGTTTCAGTTAATTACACATTTGCAATTCTTCTTTTTATTGCGCCTTGGGGATATCGTTCTTCTATTACAGGAATGGGTTATTGCTCAGTATTAGCTCTGAGTTATCCAGTTGGCATGTTAATTTTCTCGCAAGGATCAGAAAGTTTTTTAACTCGTCAATTTATTAGTTTTATTGTCGCTTTATTACCAGTGCTAATTTTGTTTATTAAATTGAACATTTCAATAAGAACAATTTCAATCGCAGTTATTTTAACGTCATTATTATATAGTTTATGGGTAATATGGGCAGTTTGTACACATGATTTTTCTTTAGCAGATGTTTATTTCATTAAAGGTGGGCTTAGAGAGTACGTGTCTGATTGGCCGCAGCGGTATGTAAGTATATTAATTTTAGGTTTTTTTCTTTCTATAAACTTTGTTAAACAATCATATATATATGTAGTGTCAGCCATAATTTTGTTTGGTGTGATATTTTTAACTTTCACTAGGGCTGCTTACTTGGCTCTAATAGTAGGAGCTTTAGGTTATTTTATTTCCTCTTGCTATTTTTATCCTAAAATATTTTTCAAAAAATCTAGATTAGTAGAAAATATTTTGAGGAAATTACCCTATTTTTTTTTGTTAAGTATAATAATTATTTGTCTTGCAAATGAAGATATCCAAAAAGCAATCACTTTAATTTTTAATGCTACAATTAATAATGTGGGTGAGGCGTTAACAGGGAATCTTGATAAGGAATCTTCAGCAGGGGAGCGTTTTAATATTTGGGAAAAAGCTTTTGGTTTTGTATTGGAAAAGAATCCTTTATTAGGAACAGGTCTGGCTGGGTTAGGTTTATTTAACGTCGGAGCAGGGTCAGCTCATAGTCAATATATGGATATTTTTATCAGAACAGGAATTTTAGGATTAATTGCATATTTAGTGATTTTTTTTATTTTTCTATCAAGAGCTTTTCGTGTATACCCACCACTTTTTGCTTGGTTAATATCTCTTTCCATATTTGGTTTCTTTCATGAAACTACGAAACTATCCTATGTGGCATTTGCATACTTTATTTTCTTTAATCTAGTAAGTGAAAGACTATCATTAAAATCGCGACCATTGGCAGAGAATATATTGTTAAAGAAAAAAGGGACTGTATTATGAGTGTTTTATTCTTTGATTATTGGACAACAGGTATTCATAATTTTATTTCGCTACATGAGCGCTTAAAGCAATTAAAGGTAAAAGCTCAGCTACTTCATTTAGGATCATGGCGTGATTCTACCGTATCTGTAAAAGAAGAGCTTCATGGAATTTTATGTGAAGATATTTCACTTTATGAGAATAATATTTTAAAGGCATTAAAAGTATTAAAGCCTCAAGTTGTAGTCATGTTAAATACAACCTTGATAATGGATCGTACAATGAATCGGCTATGCCGAATGTTGGGAATACGAACTATTTATTTAATGCATGGTATTAAAGCTATTGGAAGTGATCTTGACGAATTTGTTTTGCATCAAAATGCCTATTGGACATGGACAAAACGCCTAGGCAAAGTAAGTAAATATGCGGGCTTAAGTTTTCGATATTTTTCTGCTGTAGCAAAGAATAATCCTTTTGAAATTTTAGATCCACGCACATATGGGTTTTTTATTCAAATGGCTTTCTGGCCAGGAAGCGCCCATGAGCGCCCTTGGCCTCATAAAGACATTTACTGTGACCGTGCCTTAGTTTATGCAAATGTCTATCGAGACTTAATGCTTAAAGAAACTGGCTACCCTAAAGATAGAGTCGTTGTCGTCGGTAACCCTAATTTAGACGCAGCGTATGGATTGCTACGCGATCCTGAAGCTAAACTACGCGCCCGCAAAAGAATAGAATTGCTAGGGGTTAAGTCTGAACGTCAAGCTATTGTTTATATGGAAGATGCTTTCCCAGAGCAAGGAATGGGTGGGTGGACAGATCAAACAAGAATCGATGAGCTTAAAACAATCAGTGCTACGGTAGAGGCAGCAGGATTTGATTTCATTATAAAAATGCATCCTGGCAGTCATTCAGAAGGTGTGATTAAGGCGTTTTCTAATAGTGAACATACTCATGTTGTGCTTAAAACAGATCTAGCAGAACTTATATTAGGATGTGTTGCTACTTTAGGGCATATTTCAACCACGCTTATGCTTCCTATTATTTTAGAGTGTCCTTTAATTGTTCCTACATGGTCACCAGGGCTTGAAAGGTATGGTTATTATGTTACAGCAGGCGCAGCGACTCCTGCTGAATCACCAGAGGCTTTAGCTGATTTACTAAAAAAAGTTAATAACGGTTTATTGCTAAAAGATGAGCGGTTAATAAATTTTGTGCAGGAATTTATTACCTATACCGATGGGCATAGCCAAGATAGAATTGTTTCTGAAATTGTTTCTTGTATGAAAGATAAGTCTCTTATACCCCAAAAGGTTGCTGCTTAATGTGTGGGTTTGTAGGAGAGGTAAGATGGGAAAATATTAATAAAGTATCTCCTACTTTATTAAAAGCAGCGCGCGATTGTATGAGTGCGCGCGGGCCTGATGCAGAAGGGATATGGTTGAATGCTTCTGCTTCTGTAGGATTAGCACATCGGCGCTTAAGCATTCTTGATCTTGACCCGCGTTCTAATCAGCCATTTTCTGATATCTCAGGTCGTTTTCATTTGGTTTATAACGGAGAAGTTTATAATTTTCATGTGATAAGAAAAAAACTCGAAGCTTTAGGTACAATATTTCGAACAGAATCAGATACCGAAGTGGTGCTCTATGCGCTTATCAAATGGGGTGTAAAAGCGTTTGATGAATTTAGCGGCATGTTTGCGTTAGCATTTTGGGATGAACAAGAGCATCAATTAATTTTAGCAAGAGATCGAATTGGAGTTAAACCGCTTTATATTGATACGCGCGGTAATAAGCGTATTGCGTTTGCATCTACGTTAGCACCTCTCCTTAAGCTTGCGCCTGTTGAAAATCGATTAAATTTACCAGCGCTCTCTACATATTTGCGTATGTTATATGTACCTGCCTCTGAATGTGCGGTAGAAGGAATTATTAAGCTGCCAGCGGGTAGCTATCTTAAGCTAGATAGGGCGGGTAGTGCTCAACAAGCACAATGGTGGAATCCTTTTAAGACTTTTACGACACCTCAACCTTATCAGCAAATAAATGTTATTTCGCCTCAAGCCGCTGTTAATGAAGTTGATCGCTTATTAGGTGAGGCTGTCAGAAGTCGATTGGTAAGTGATGTACCGGTAGGTGTTTTATTATCAGGAGGCATAGATTCATCCTTGGTGACAGCACACATGATGGCTGCTAAAGGCAGCGCGGTAGATAGTTTCACAATAGCCTTTGATAGTAGCGAGCATGATGAATCTAAAGTAGCTGAGCAAGTTGCTCAGCATTTAGGTACTCGTCATCATGTTCTAACAGCTACAGCAAGTGGTTTAACAGATTTTATTGAAGATTTTCCTTTGCATTTTGATGAGCCGTTTGCAGACGTTAGCGCATTTCCTACCATGTTAGTTTCTCAGCTTACCCGCAAGCAAGTAACAGTAGCGCTTTGCGGTGATGGGGGTGATGAGCTTTTTGGTGGTTATAATTATTACGCTTGGCTTAAAAAATATGAGCGTGTATTTCAATTGCCAGCGTGGTTACGCAAAACGGCTGCAAGTATTTCTCCTCTTCTAAACTCATTAAATTCAACGTCTGCCATGGCGGTTGCGGCGTTGGGGTGTGCAGATATGCCAGCGGTTTTTGCTTATATGCGTAGCGCATCGAAAGCCGTGGATTGGGAAAAACTGTGCAAATTTCCTGGTGGTGAGGCAGATGCATTTTTTAGAGCAGCCATGGCGAAAAGAAGTCTGGCAGATGTTCGACAGCAGGCGATGGCAGCTGACTTAACCCTGTATCTTCCTGATGATATTTTGGTAAAGGGTGATCGAGCGTCAATGGCTGCTTCGCTAGAAACGCGACATCCTTTTCTTGATGTAAAACTGGTGGAGTTTGCGTTATCACTGCCTCCTGCAATATTATTTGCACAGCCACAATCAAAATGGTTATTAAGAGAAATTTTAAAGAAATACGTTCCAGAGAGTATTGTTAATCGTCCTAAGCATGGATTTAATGTTCCTATTCGAGATTGGTTCCGTGGGCCTCTTAAAGATTTTGTCCGTGACCACTTAAGCCTCTCGCGCATGAAGGATGATCCTTTGGTTCATGGCGCAGCAGTTGAACATTTAGTAAATGAACACATTGCTGGTACACGAAATCACGAGAATCTTATCTGGGCTATCTTAGCCTACCGCTTATGGCGAGAAAGGTTTGGAGTTCATTGAAAACGATTATTATTGAGGCACTTTCTGCATTGCAGGGCGGGGGCAAAACATACCTTAAAAATTTATTTATGTACTATAAAGCCTATCCAAATACGCGTGTCATTGCATTTGTGCCAGCAAAATTTAAAGAAGAGTTTGCAACGAATAATCAAATCGAAATTCGTGTGTCAGAGTTTGCTTCTAAAGGAATTATGCAGCGTATTTTTTGGAATACGTTTATTTTGCCCAGGATATTAAAAAAATTAAAAGCAGATGTTTTATACTCACCCGGTGGATTTCTTGCAACTCGCCAAGTAGGCAAATGTCGAACAGCGGTTGCTTTTCGAAATATGCTTCCTTTTTTGCCAGATGAAAGAACAAGGTACGCGAGGGGTAAAACACGCGCTCGATTATGGTTGTTAAAGCATATTCAAGGGGCTTCTTTTCGCGAGGCTGACCTAGTTATTTTTATCTCAAAGTTTGCTAAATCTGTTATTGATCTCACGGTAGGTAAACGCCGTGGGCAATCTCTAGTGGTTCCTCATGGGTTAAATAACTATTTTTTAGGCGCTCAACCACGGCCTGATGATTCTAAACTGCCAGAAGAATATGTTCTTTATGTATCTATTTTAAGCGTATATAAATCTCAAGTTGAAGTAGTAAAAGCCTGGAGACAATTACGGGCAAGCCGCCCAACAAAAGAAAAATTATTACTCGTAGGGCCTGACCAGCCTCCTTATGGAGACAAGGTTAGACAAACAATTATAGAGTTAGGCTTAGAAGAAGAGGTACTGCTTTTTGGGAATGTTCCTTATTCACAACTCCCCGGTTATTACCAGCATGCGAAAGTAAATATTTTTGCTTCCTCTTGTGAAAATTGCCCTAATATCCTGCTGGAAGCCTTGGCAGCAGGGCGACCTGTATTATGTTCTGACTATCAGCCTATGCCTGAGTTTGGAGCAGAAGCAGTAAAGTATTTCGATCCGTATAATCCAAAACAATTATCGACTCTTTTACAAAAAGTTCTAGATAACCCGGAGCTGCGTATAGAGCTGGGAAAGCGCGCAATGCAAAGAGCACAAGACTTTCAGTGGGATATGTCTGCTAAACGCACATGGGATGCTTTAATTGCCCTTGCTAACAAGGAGCAGATTTAAATGTGCGGTATTGGAGGTTTTTCAGGAAATTTTAGTTCAAGTTTACTGATCGATATGCATCAAGCTATCGAACATAGAGGGCCTGACGATGAGGGCGTGCTTTGGCTGCAAGAAGAGAGCGTAGGTTTGTGCCATCGTCGTCTTTCGATTATTGATCTTTCAGCTCTTGGGCATCAACCCATGTGGGATGTATCAGGTAGAGTAGCTATTGTTTTTAATGGTGAAATTTATAATTATCGAGAATTGCGAGCAGATCTCGAGCAACGTGGTATGGCTTTTGCAAGTTCTACTGATACAGAAGTGTTACTGAATCTTTATCTCGCAGAAGGCGAGTCAATGCTGACGAAGCTGAATGGGATGTTTGCATTTGCATTATGGGATAATGAAAAGAAACGCTTGTTTTTGGCACGAGATGGGTTTGGTGTTAAACCATTTTATTATGCTCAAACAGAGTTAGGTTTTATTTTTGCTAGTGAGATGAAAAGTTTATTAAAAGAAAAAAGTATTTCACGAGCCATAGATGCACAGGCTGTATTAAATTATCTTACTTACTTATGGTGCCCTGCTCCTAGAACGATGTTATCTGCTGTAAAAAAGCTTTTGCCGGGTCATGCGCTTATTGTTGAAAAAGGGAAAATTACCAAACAGTGGCAATATTATGATCTGCCCTATAACCAAGAAAAAACTTCACTTTCTCCTGAAAAAGCAGCAGAGGCATTGTGCGAGCATCTGGCAGAGTCTGTGCGGCGTCAAATGGTTGCAGATGTGCCTGTAGGTGCTTTTCTCTCGGGTGGACTCGATTCAAGTGCTATTGCCTTTTTTGCCAAAAAACATGCTCATGAAGGGCAATTAGATTGCTTCACAATTGGATTCAAAGACGATGCGTGGATAAATGAAGGGATGGCAGAAGATCTTCCCTACGCGCAGCGTGTAGCTAAGCACCTTGGGGTGAATTTGCATACCATTGAGGTAGGGCCAGAAATGGCACAAGAATTTAGTAAAATGATATTTCAGCTTGATGAGCCTCAGGCTGACCCCTCAGCTATTAATGTTTTGCTTATTTCAAAATTAGCGCGAGAAAAAGGAATTAAAGTCTTATTATCAGGCTCCGGGGGAGATGATATTTTTTCAGGCTATCGACGCCACCAAGCTTTGTATCTTGAAAAGTATTGGAATTGGTTGCCTAAATCAGCGCTATCAATCGTTCAACAATTTACCCATGGTTTTTCTACCTCCCGGGCAAGCACGCGCCGTGTTTCTAAATTATTTGCATATGCTGATGTAGAAGGGCCAGAACGCCTAGTTTCTTATTTTAATTGGATCGACCCTCTATCTCGTAATTTTTTGCTAAGTTCATGGATGCGCTCAGAATTAGTAAATGGGTTAGGTGAAAATCCATTGTTAGAAAGAGTTCAAAGCCTGCCCAGAAGTATGTGTGAGCTAGATAAAATGTTGTATTTAGAAAGCAAATATTTTTTGGCTGACCATAACCTTAATTACACCGATAAAATGGCAATGGCAGCAGGGGTAGAGGTTCGAGTCCCTTTTTTAGATAATGATTTGGTTGCTTTTGCTGCCCAATTGCCTTCTGAATATAAACAACGTCGCTTAGAAGGAAAATGGTTGTTTAAAAAGGCCATGGAACCTTTTTTACCAAAAGATATAATTTATCGTCCTAAAACTGGTTTCGGGGTGCCCATAAGAAGCTGGTTAAAAAAAGAATTACGTGAGTTGGTTGATGAACTTCTATCCGATGAGGTCATTCGTCGTAGAGGCCTTTTTGATGTGGCTGGAGTCCGCAGTTTTCTTGAAAAAGATCGTTTGGGCCACATTGATGGCTCTTATATAATTCTTGCCATCATGTCTATTGAGTTATGGTGCCAAGCTTTTTTAGATGTTTCTTAGCAATAGAAATTACGCAGTTGTGTTCTCTTGGCGTGGGACGCCCCGCGTTATGGCAACTGGTTGTACTCCATGTACTATCTGCATTGCCATGCGGGGCATCCCATGCCTTGATAGAACTCATCTGCGTAACTTCTATAAGAAATTACCAAGGGTTATGAAATTTTGAATGAAGGCAAATGGCGAATTAGAGAATGAAACAAATCCTACAAAATCTTAAAAATGGTTCTACCGAAGTTGTAAATGTGCCTTGCCCCCAGCCTTCATCGGGTCAGTTATTAATTCGTACCACGCGCTCTTTAGTTTCTGCAGGTACAGAAAGAATGCTTGTCGATTTTGGAAAAGCTAATCCTCTCGAGAAGGCGCGCCAACAGCCCGACAAAGTAAAAATGGTTTTAAATAAAATTAAAACCGATGGCTTAATGCCTACATTAAATGCTGTGCGTAATAAATTAGCCCAGCCATTACCATTAGGTTATTGCAATGTGGGTGAGGTCATTGAGCTTGGTAAAGGTGTTGAAGGCTTTGCAATAGGCGATCGCATTGCTTCAAATGGTAAACATGCTGAGGTTGTAAGTGTACCTGTTAATTTATGTGTAAAAATTCCTGATACTGTTAGCGATGAAGAGGCCTCGTTTACCGTGCTAGGAGCCATTGCATTACAAGGCATTCGCTTAATACAACCTACCTTAGGTGAAGCGGTAGTAGTAACAGGCTTGGGGCTTATTGGGCAAATTACTGTGCAGTTGCTGCGAGCGCATGGGTGCCGTGTAATGGGTATCGATTTTGATCCTGCTAAATTGGCATTAGCCAAGTCGTTTGGCGCTGAAGTTGTTAATTTGAGTGTAGGAGAAGACCCCGTACACGCTGCCGAACGGTTTTCGCGTGGGCGCGGAGTAGATGCGGTGATTGTAACTGCAGCTACGAAAAGCAGCGAACCGATGCATCAAGCTGCATTAATGTGCCGTAAGCGTGGTCGAATTGTCTTGGTAGGAGTAACTGGCTTAGAGTTATCAAGAGATGATTTCTTTAAAAAAGAACTAAGCTTCCAGGTATCATGTTCGTATGGGCCAGGCCGCTACGACCCTGATTATGAAGAAAAAGGCCAAGATTACCCTGTAGGGTATGTGCGGTGGACAACGCAACGGAATTTTGAAGCTGTTTTAGATATGCTGGCGGATGGGCGTCTGAATGTAAAGTCATTAATCTCTCATCGCTTTACCTTAGAGCAAACCGATATTGCCTATTCAATTGTAGGCGGTAGTGAGCCTTCGCTGGGTATTTTACTTGAGTATCCTAGCCGCCAAGAAAAATCAGATTCCGCCATACGAGATGCGACGTTAAAAATAGTATTGCCTAAAGAAAATAATCGCGCCGGGCAAGCATCTGGTGTGGGTTTTGTAGGCTCAGGAAATTATGCCACAGCGGTATTAATACCTGCTTTCAAAGCAGCAGGCGCTCATTTAATTTCAGTAGCGTCTAGTGCAGGTATTAGCGGGGTTCACGCGGCGCAAAAATATGGTTTTGAAGAAACAACAACCGATACTGCTAAGCTATTTTCAGATTATACAATCAATGCTTTAGTCATTACTACACGCCATAATAGCCATGCTCGATTTGTTTTGCAGGCGCTAGAAGCAGGTAAACATATATTTGTAGAAAAACCGTTATGCTTAACCTTAGCAGAACTTGCAGATATTGAGGCAGCTTATACTAAGTTAACCGAGCAAAACAAGGCACCTGTTTTAATGGTTGGTTTTAATCGTCGCTTTTCTCCTCACATACAAAAAATGAAGCAACTGTTAGAAGGGGTGAAAGGGCCAAAATCTTTTATCATGACGGTAAATGCTGGGGCTATTCCCACAGAACATTGGACGCAAGATAAAGAGATAGGCGGTGGGCGTATTGTGGGCGAAGCATGTCACTTTATTGACTTAATGCGGTTTTTGGCAAGCAGTGAAATCGTTTCCCATTCTCGAGCGTCGATGCATTCAACAACAGCTGATACAGTAAGTATTGAATGTAGATTTGCAGATGGTTCAATAGGAACTATTCATTATTTTGCAAATGGTTCTAAAGCCTTTCCTAAAGAACGTATAGAAGTTTTCGCTTCAGGGCGCGTCTTGCAATTAGATAATTTCCGAAAGCTTGAAGGTTTTGGCTGGGGTGCCTTTAGCAAAATGAATTTATGGCGACAAGATAAAGGGCAAAATGCGTGTGCAGCAGCCTTTCTTCATGCTATTAAAACAGGAGGGAAAGCACCTATTTCTCCTACAGAAATTTTTGAAGTAGCGCGTGTAAGTATTCAGCTTTCAGAAGAGGCTGCAGTAACTAATCAGCCAATTAAATGTTCATAAAGCTATCGCGATATTTTCATACTCTGCGCTATTTGCGCCCTATTCAAATTTATGGGCGGCTATGGCAACGTGTATATAAGCCTTCAGTGAATGAGCGGCCTGCTCCTCGAGTCAGGGAGTGCAGTCATAGTGTTACATCATGGCTTGAGCGTTCTCGCTCGATGCTTGACGAGCAAACCTTTTGTTTTTTGAACATGAAGCATAAAGTATCAAGCGCTAACGATTGGGATAACGCAGCCCATTTAAAATTATGGCGCTATAACCTGCACTATTTTGATGATTTTAATGCAAATGGAGCTGATGCTCGCATTCAATGGCATCAAGCGTTGATAGCGCGTTGGATCACAGAAAACCCGGCTGGTAAAGGTACTGCGTGGGAGCCTTACCCAACCTCATTACGAATCGTAAATTGGATTAAATGGGCTTTTAGAAATAATGCTGAAGGCAGGCAGGGTTTAGCATCCGAGGCATGCAATAGCTTAGCCATTCAAGCCCGTTGGTTAACGAAACGGCTTGAAGTGCATTTACTAGGAAATCATTTATGGGCAAATGCGAAAGCGCTTGTGTTCGCAGGTATTTTTTTTGAGGGGCCAGAAGCAGAGCATTGGTTAGAGCAAGGATGCTCAATTTTAAATGAAGAAATAGTAGAGCAAATATTAGAAGACGGCGGGCATTTTGAGCGCAGCCCTATGTATCAAGGTACATTATTGGAAGATATTTTAGATGTTATTCATTTAATAAAATTGTTTCCCGAGGCTTTTAATCAATTGTTAACAATAGAGTATTTGCAAGGCATAGCGTTACGTATGCTTGAATGGCTCAGGCTAATGTCGCACCCTGATGGAAAAATTTCATTTTTTAATGATGCGGCATTTGAAATAGCACCGATCTATGAGCAACTTAAAGACTATGCCAAACGCTTAACGATACAAGTAAAAGAATCTAGTCAGCAAGGGGTAAGGGTGCTTGCTGATTCAGGATACATTCGGTTAGAAAATGGCCATGCGGTGGTAATAAGCGATGTCGGTCCGGTAGGGCCTGATTATTTGCCGGGGCATGCCCATGCAGATACCTTATCGTTTGAGTTCTCGTTGGGCGAGCAGCGAGTGTTTGTAAATTCAGGAACCTCCGAATATGTTACTGGCGCTGAACGCTTAAGGCAGCGTAGTACAAGTGCCCATAATACCGTAGAAGTTGATAAACAAAATTCAAGTGACGTATGGGGTGCTTTCCGGGTAGCGCGTCGTGCAAGACCCACATTATTGCGTGCTGAAGAGCAGGATAAAGAACTATATGTGTTAGGCTTGCATGATGGTTACCAACGCTTGCCAGGGAGAGTAACGCATACCAGGCAATGGCAGCTTTCAGAAGGTTGTTTAGTGGTAACCGATAGTTTACAAGGAAAATGGAAAAGCGCTGTCGCACGTTTTTATCTCCATCCTGCTATTAACGTTAAATGTATGGAAAGTAAAGAGGGCGGCAAGGGAACCCTATATTTAAATGAGGGGCGCGAAATACATTTTGAGGCCGAGAGGGGTGAGGTGCGAATAATAGAGTCAACCTGGCACCCTGAGTTTGGTCGTTCAGTGGAGGCACAGTGCATAGAGATTAGAATGCACGATCCACAGTTGGTAACGAAATTTTTCTGGGAATGATATGCGTATCTTAGTCCTAAGTTTTTATTACCAACCTGATTTATGTGCGGGGTCTTTTCGTGCCACCGCCTTAGTGAAAGCACTTCAAGAAAAACTGCCTGCTGGAGCACAGCTTGATGTACTAACAACGCTCCCTAATCGGTACAGTACCTTTAGCCAGGCAGCACCAGAATCAGAAATTGTAAATGGGGTACATATTCATCGCGTTAAATTACCCGAGCATAAAAGTGGAATGGTAGATCAATCAAAAGCTTTTTGGCATTTTGCGCGCAGTGTTTTAAAGCTTACGAAAGATGTTAAATATGATCTGGTTGTGGGTACCTCTTCGCGATTAATGACAGCCTCATTATCTGCTTATATTGCACACCAACATAATGCTAAATTATATTTAGATATTCGCGATCTTTTTGTTGATACCGTGAAAGATGTTTTATCACGTAAAATTACTTATTTTGCGAAACCATTATTTTCACTTGTTGAATATTGCACATTTAATCAAGCAAATAAAATTAATTTAGTATCGCAAGGGTTTAAACCTTATTTTGATCATCGTTACCCCTCTAAACGATGCTCATTTTTTACAAATGGAATTGATGAGGAATTCATCGGAGAATCATTAGATCTAAATTTAAATCCAGAGTTAAATTTAGATCTGCAACCTGTCAATAAACAGCCTATATCTATTCTCTATGCTGGTAATATAGGCGAAGGGCAGGGATTACACATGATTATTCCGCTACTGGCGCAACAGATGGGGTCAAGTGTTCATTTTAAGCTTATTGGAGATGGGGGGCGAAAAGTTGTTTTAGATAAAGCGCTTCTAGAAAAAGGATTAAATAATGTGGAAGTATTTAAGCCTGTTAACCGCGAACAATTAATACAAGCATATCAACATGCAGATGTTTTATTTTTGCATTTAAATGATTATGAAGCGTTTAAAAAAGTGTTACCTTCAAAAATATTTGAATATGCAGCGATGGGTAAGCCCATTTGGGCGGGTGTTGCAGGTTATGCAGCAGAGTTTATACGAGCTGAAGTTACAAATGCTGCTGTGTTTAGTCCTTGCGATATAAATGAAGCAAAAAAAAGTTTTTCAACATTAGTGCTGGAAAAAACTCAGCGAAATGAGTTTATAGCAAAGTTTGCAAGAATTAATATCATGAAAAAGATGGCTGATGATATTCTTTCATTGGTAAGATAGCAAAGGTAATTAAATAATAATCTCAACGATTCTTTAGCTGGTAGATGGAGCTTATTCTTTAGTATCTTTATTTTTACCCGTTAACAGACAACGTGTGCAAGTGTTTTAATATTAAGCATACATTTATATAGTGAATACAAAAAGCATCAAGAGTGCTTGTTTTTAAAGTTTTTATGCAGTATTAATGTTACTCATCATATTTTAGTCTGAGGAGACTGCTATGAAAAAGATAATTTCTCTGTTGACTCTGGCCTCACTTTTATTGAGTCCACTCGCCTCTTTTGCACAAACTGAGACAACGGGTAGTACAACTACCGGTGCTTCTGGTACTGGAGCTGGTACTGGAAGTACCGGCGCAGCAGGTGGAGCAAGTGGCGCAGGAGCAGCTGGTGGTGCTGGAACAGGTGCAGCAGCAGCTGGTGGCGCAGCAGGTGCTGCAGGAGCGGGTGCTGCTGGCGTAGCAGGTATTGCAGGCCTAAGCGTAGGAACATTAGCTGCTATTGGTGCCGGTGTCGTTGCTGTAGGTGCGGTAGCTGCAGCCTCATCATCATCAGATTCTTCAAGCAATACAACTACTGCTACCAGTACAAACTAAACGTTTTATTGATGGAAAAAGGCTCTATCACAGAGCCTTTTTTATTGAATTATTTTTAAGGCGCTATGCGCTTTTCAAAATATAGTGCTTATTGCAAATTTATATGGAAATCTATGCTATCTAAATTAAATAGGTGCTTAGTTTTTATCGCAGGAATTGCGCTAACAACAGGTTGCTCAACAGTATGGCAATCTACGTATGAAACTTCAGTTGCAGCATTTAAAAATCCTGAAAAGCTGTTGACTGAAGCTAAGCTCGATTCACATTATCGCTATTTGAGATTTGAGGTGAATCAACATCCAGTATTATTAATACTAGGGTTTGTTGATGTTCATCCTGAAGGGCCTGTTGAAGTTTGGTACGGGGGAGACCCTGTGATGGTTAAATTACAAAACGGTCGGTATGTGGCAAGCAAAGGGCTTCAAACCAATTGGCAAGATGTGCATATTGATCAGGTACCGGACTTTGCCAGCTTGAATCAGCCTCAACGTTACTTAAGAACACGCCAGCAAGCACCGGGCGCAGAGTTTGGTATTCGTGAAACCGTTGTTATAACGCCGCTTAATCAAGCTCCTGATATTGCTCCTAAATTGTTAAAAGAACCTAATATTCGTTTAGTTGCTTCCGGAGATAATGTAGATGTTGCACCTATTCGCTGGTTTTCCGAGGTAGTTGTGTCAGCATCTACTGCTACTATGTCGAAAGCAAAGCTACCTGCTTTTTATGCAGTGGAAATGGCTTCAAAACCTAAAATAATTTTTGGATATCAGTGTTTAAAAGCTGATTATTGTATTTCGTGGCAAGCATGGCCTGCTACGGCTGCTGCTAAATAAGGGTTAGCATGACTAATTTTTTGAGAGTGTCTACATTTTCATTGGGCTGTGCTTTGCTAATGAGTCAAGCAGCCAATGCACAAACGCCCCCTTTATCATCAGAAGAAAGTAGCGTTAGCCTTAAGCGTTTAAGTGACACATTGTTAGAAGAAATAAGTGCCCGGCAACTGCGTAAAGAAACTGATATTTTTTTTCTAGGCATTATTTGGAATTCTCCCGCTGAAATTCCATTCCAAACAAAGCAAAAGGCACATTTACTACAACAGCTAGAGGCGTTAAGCGATAACGGTAAGGTTGAGCAAATTCAGGCCTTACAACGCTTGGTCAAAGCTCTACCTATTACAGGAAGGGTGGTATTGCCTGAACAAGACCCTCGCTGGTTGCAAGCTAATCCCAAGCTTGATCCTGTTCTTACGCCTAACGATAAAATAATTGTATCAGATACGCCAACGACCGTTTCAGTGTTGCAGGATGATGGATCAATCTGTACCTTGCCTCATGCGCATGGGGTAGAAGCAGAGTACTATGTAAAACAGTGCTTACAACATGCAGGAAAAGGTAAAACTGCTGACTGGGCTTGGGTTGTTCAAGCCAATGGTGAAGTACGCCAAGTAGGTATTGCTTTATGGAATCGTTCTAAGCAAGACCAACTTTCTCCCGGTGCTTGGATTTGGGCACCTACTCGTCAACTTAATTTTCCTTCAGAGGTTTCAGAAGAGCTAGCCAATTTTATTGCTACTCAAGGCCCTTCAGGTAACCTTGCAACTGAAAAGCACTTTAATGCAAGTTCAGCATCCTCTAAACAGTTACCTTCCAATGCTGACGCGTTGGCAGAAAGCCGAAAACAGCAAGGGCGAGATTTACAGCCGACCGCAGGCGATTGGGGAACAATTGGATTACTACAAACGCCGACCGCACGTATGGAGGAAGCTGGGCACTTATCATATACCTATTCAAATACTTATCCTTATACTCGAAATAACATTTTTCTTCAGCCTCTTGATTGGCTGGAGTTTGGTTTCCGCTATACAAATATTAGTAACCGATCTTATGGCCCTCAAAGCTATAAAGATAAAAGTATTGACGCAAAATTTCGTATCCTCAAAGAATCTGCATACTTACCTGAATTAGCGCTAGGTTTTAGAGATGTAGCAGGCACAGGCTATTTTTCAGGTGAGTATATTGTTGCTAACAAACGCATGGGAAATTTTGATTTGAGCTTAGGGTTAGGCTGGGGTTACTTAGGTAAAGCAGATACTATAAAAAACCCCTTGAGTTTATTTTCTTCTAGATTTAATACCCGTAGCAATAACTATGGTCAAGGCGGAAAGTTAAGTACAGATTCCTATTTTCATGGGTCTACTGCATTTTTTGGCGGTATTCAATATCAAACACCATGGGATTCTTTACTTTTAAAGTTAGAGCTTGATGGCAATGACTACCAAAAAGAGCCTTCTGCAAATAATCAAAAACGTTCTTCACCATTAAATATCGGGGCTGTTTACCGCTTTTCACCCAACATTGATATTAGCTTAGGGCTTGAGCGAGGGAATAAAGCGTTACTAGGTGTTAGCTTGCATGCTCAAATGGATAAGCATTTTATTCCTAAAGTAAGCATGCCAAAGCCAGTTCCTGTTGCAATAAAACCAATCGGAAGCTCTGAGTTTAAGGATGCAACATCACAAGTAAGCGCTCTAGCTACTACAAATATTACAACTGCTGCTACTGCTCAACCCTCTTACCGTAATACGATTGACGATATAGAAAGCCAAACTAACTGGCGTATTCGCGAAATTCGTCACCAAAACACGACATGGCTAATTATCGTTACCAAAGATGGCGGCTATTATCATGAGCGCTTAGATCGTATGATAGGCGTGCTTCACCGCGATGCCCCTACAGATATTACTCACTTTCGTATTCGTTACGAAAGTTACGGTGTCGTAACAGCAGAGCATGCGGTTGATCGTAAAGAATGGATGCAACAGCAAACAAGGCTAATGCGACCCTCTGAAGAGAAAAAGGCCATTACATTAGAGTCTGAAGCCTCTAGCAATTCCGATAGTATCGCTCAAGAATCATCAACAACTCCCTCCTCTCAAGTGATTGCTAGCAAGCCTACAAAAAGATTCGATGGCGGATTAGGAATAAGTTATTCCCACACGTTAGGCGGCCCTGATGGATTCTTGCTCTATAATATAGCCGCCGAGGCTACCGCTAAGGTTAATTTATGGAAAGGAGCTTTTGTTTCAGGGGTAGTCGATGCTCGCCTGATTGATAATTACGATAAATTCCGAACAACTGGCACAAGTAATCTGCCCAGAGTACGTACCTACTTGCGTGAATACTTAACAACATCACGCTATACGATGCCTCGTCTTCAGGCCACTCAGCTAGTAAAATTAAGCGATAGCCAATTTGTAAGTGCCTACGGAGGGTATCTTGAAACCATGTTTGCTGGGGTAGGGGGTGAGTATTTATGGCGCCCTAACAATAGCCGTTTAGCCATTGGTATTGATGCAAATAAGGTTCAGCAACGAGCATTTGAGCAAAACTTTGATCTACGAGATTACAAAACGACCACTGGGCACGTAACCGCGTATTGGGATACCGGCTGGCAAGATATTTTGGCAACCGTTAGCGCAGGTAAGTATCTGGCGGGTGATAAGGGTGTAACGGTAGATATTCGCAAAACGTTCAAAAATGGAGTAACGATGGGAGTATTTGCGACTAAAACAAATGCTTCTGCTCAGCAATTTGGCGAGGGCTCCTTTAATAAAGGTATTTACCTAACGTTCCCCTTTGATTTGCTATTAACGAGTTATTCAGACACAAAAGGAACTATTTTATGGACACCCCTAACACGTGATGGCGGTGCTAAGCTGAATCGTTCAGTGAATCTGTATGATTACACCCGAGTCAAAGATCCGAATGCCTTAGAATTTAAAGCTGGAAATAATTGATAAGCTTAAAAGGTTATATGTCATGAGTAGAATATTGGTAACCGGTGCTACTGGATTTGTAGGAAGCACTCTAGTTGAGCGTTTAACACAGCAACCAGAATTTACAGTAAAAGCAGTAGCGCGAAAGCGAGAGGCATTACCAAAGACTGTGGAGGGTATTCAAATTACTGATCTGAATGCTGAGACTAATTGGCAGAAGGCGTTAGTAGATGTAGATGTCATTATTCATACTGCTGCACGTGTGCATATGCTGAATGATCAATGCGCTGATCCTTTGGCTGAGTTTAGGCGTGTTAATGTTGAGGGAACGCTTCATTTAGCCCGTCAGGCTGCAATTGCAGGGGTAAAGAGATTTATTTTCTTAAGTTCAGTGAAAGTAAATGGCGAAGAAACCACCTCCGGAAAAAAATTCTCTGAAGCAGATATGCCGTCTCCGCAGGATGCTTATGGTCTTTCTAAATATGAGGCAGAGCAAGGTTTACTGGCATTAGCCGCCCAAACAGGGTTAGAGGTTGTGATTATTCGCCCTCCGTTAGTTTATGGGCCAGGGGTAAAGGCAAATTTTGAAAGTATGATGCGCTGGGTAAAAAAAGGAGTTCCTTTACCTTTTGGGGCTATATATAACAAAAGAAGTTTGGTAGGTATCACAAATTTAATTGAATTTATCATTCGCTGCATTCATCATCCTAATGCGGTGAATCAGATATTTCTTATTTCAGATGATTGTGATGTTTCAACAAGTGAGTTGTTGAGAGGGTGCGCTAAGGTATTAGGTGTACCATCACGCCTTATCTCTATGCCGCAAAGCCTCTTGAAAGGGGTGGCATGTATCGTAGGCAAGCACGCTGTTATTCAGCGCTTATGTGGCTCTTTACAGATCGATATTAGTAAAGCAAAGCGTGAATTAGATTGGTCGCCTGTTTATTCAGTTGAAGAAGGTTTAAGAGCAACAGCAAAACAGTTTCTTTAAACTTCTAATGGTAAAAAATTTGCTTAAATCGTAAAGTGGTATGTAAATATGCAGCGTGTCTTTGATTTGTTTTTAGCAAGTGCGGTACTGGTAATCTTATGTATTCCAATGTTAATTGTTGCTGTCATGGTGCGTGCCACGTCAAAAGGCCCTATTATTTATTGGTCTAATCGCATCGGCTCACATAATAAAATATTTAAAATGCCGAAATTTCGGACCATGCGAATCGATACACCAGCCGTTGCTACGCATTTGTTAGGAGATCCCGCCCGATATTTAACACCTATAGGCTCTTTTCTTCGTCGATCGAGTTTAGATGAGCTGCCTCAACTGTGGAGCATTTTTCGTGGCGATATGCGTTTTGTAGGCCCTCGCCCAGCGTTATTTAATCAGAATGATCTAGCACAATTAAGAACAGAGCAGGGTGTGCATATATTGGTTCCAGGGTTGACGGGGTGGGCACAAATTAATGGGCGTGACGAGTTACCAATTCCTGAAAAGGTAAAGCTAGATGCTTATTATTTAAGGCATCAATCATTATTATTTGATATAAAAATTTTATGTTTAACGTTTATAAAGGTGCTACGAAAAGATGGAGTTTCTCATTAACTAATCTACTACAGCTCCAATAGTAATAAAGATAGAAGTTACGCAGTTGGGCTCTATCAAGGCATGGGATGCAAAATTTTTTCGTATCCTGGCTACTAGATTAAGCTAAGTCTTAAGATATAGCGCTTGCTTTTGCAAAAGCTGATATTTCCTGATGTCTTTTTTCTTGAACGTTAGCCTTAGGTAAAGTAGCAGCAGTTTTATTAGTATCAGAAGTTTGATTCTCAGAGCGAGTAGCCACTTCTTTGGGAGGCACATACTCATGCACGATATCTTGTATGGCGTTTCTAATAATAGACGTATTTTGAGTACGGCAGGCTTCCATTAGATTTGCAAGCAGGTCAGTTAAGATCAAGGGCGGGAAAGAGTATTCAGTAGCATATAAAATACGTGGGTGTGTACTAGGTGAGGCTGAATGTCCAATCAGTAGTTCTTCATATAGTTTTTCTCCAGGGCGTAATCCTATACACCGAATTTCAATATCACCTTCTGGATTAAGCTCGCTTTTTTCCTCTAACCCCGACATATCAATCATTGTGCGAGCAAGATCAATAATCTTAACGGGTTGACCCATGTCTAAAACAAATACCTCGCCTCCCTTTTGAGCCATAGCACCTGCCTGAATCACTAATTGAACTGCTTCAGGAATTAACATGAAGTAACGTACAACTTCAGGGTGCGTAATAGTAATAGGGCCACCAGCGGCGATTTGCTTTCGAAAAAGAGGAACAACAGAGCCTGATGAACCTAAAACATTACCAAAGCGAACCATGCAAAATGTGGTTTGGGAAGATGGATGAATAGCTGCTGCTTGAAAAATTAATTCCGCAATCCGTTTGCTTGCCCCCATGATATTAGTAGGCCGAACAGCTTTATCGGTAGAAATTAGTAAGCAGGTTTGTACACGAAATTTTTCAGCCGCCTCAGCAATAACTTTTGAACCAATGACATTGTTATAAATACCTTCAGCCATATTAGCTTCAACAAGTGGTACATGTTTATACGCGGCAGCATGATAAATTGTATGAATAGAAGCTTGCGACATCACCCGCTCAACAAATTTAGCATCGCATACTGAGCCTAAATGAGCATGAATCGCAAGGGTAGGAAAATTCAAACGTAACTCTTGCTTAATGGTATAAAGAGCATACTCAGAGTGGTCAATTAAATGGAGCGTATGGGGCGATAAAGATAAAATTTGCCGACATAATTCACTTCCAATTGAGCCGCCTGCCCCGGTTACTAGCACATTTTTTTCTTGCACACATTTGGCAAATAAATTTCGTTGCGGAGGTACAGGGTTACGCCCTAATAAATCTTCAAGTTTTACTTCACGCAGTGATTTGGTTGAAATTCCTTCGTCAGCCAGCTCCACTAGGTTTTGTAAAATTTTAATGTGAATTCCTGCGTTATGTACGGTCTGAATCACTTCTTTACGGCGTTCGGGGGTAGCAGAAGGAATAGCTAAAATGATTAAATGAATCTTAAGTTTATGTACGTGTTGAGAGAGTAGGTTGGTATGGTATACACGTAAACCAGCTACATTCGTATTAGCGAGTGTATGTTTGTCGTCAAAAAAACATAGCGCTCGGTATTCATCGCTATTTCTCATCGCCGCAGCTAATTTAGCGCCTGCTTCTCCCGCGCCATAAATAGCGACACAAGTTTTTTTGGGGCCTGTTGAAGGAGTGATTTTACTGCGCAATAAAGCGCGTATGGTTAAGCGCGAGCTAACCACATAACTAAAGGCGATAAACCAGTAAATCATTACAGCAGTATGCGGCAGCTTCTCATAATTAAGCATAAACGAACCGCAAAACGCTGCGAAAACGACGACTGCTAATGCAATGCCAGCTGAAGCCAGTAACTTTATATCAATATAACGAATCACTGCTCGATATAAACCAGCATGTGCAAAAGCAAGAATGGTGATAATTGTCATGGCGATATGAGGCATAAAGCCGTAGTCTAGTGCTAAATCCCAACTTCCCCGACGAAGCAACAAGGCAATCATAAAACAAAGAGGTAAAGCAACTCCATCGCCAACAACCATGACACCAATTTTTAACCAACGGTGTAAAGCAATAATTTTTTTTATTGCTTTACCGATAAAAGATTCTTCATGACTACAAGCAGCATAAGTGCTGAACGTATTTGTCATAAGCGATTACTTTCTTAAAACCTGGATAGCAGCAGCTCCAAGCCCAAGTTGATAAAATACCGTTGAAAAATCTTTAAGCATGCTTAAGAAACTTTGACCCCCTGTTTTTTCAGGTAAAACAATGGTGTCACCAGGCTGTACTAAAAATGCTGAGTTACTAAATAATCCAAAAAACGAACGTTGTGAAGACCCAGTAATTGAACCATCTGCACGAATAATGTATAAATTGCTGCTATCGGCATAATCAGTGGTGCCTCCGCTATCTTCAAGATAATCTTTGGCAGATTTACCTTCACGATATAAAAAATTACCATCGTTAACTACTGCACCAATAACAGAAACAGTAGATGCGCGAGCAGGGAGAGAAATCTTATCACCTTCTTCAAGAATTAAATCAGGTAAATCGCTAAGGGTAGGCGAGTAGTTGTTTTTAAAGTTTAATACAATGCGGCCTGAAGGTTTAATACCACGCAAACGTTGAAATAGTTGTTTCCGGGTTTCAAGTTCAGCTTTTTTTACTGTTGCATCCTCCGCTGATAGCGCATTTTGGCTCGATTCCTTGCGCATCAGATCACGTTCCATGCGGCTTAACCATTCATCATAACGAGAAATTTGTTTTTGTTTTACCGACTCTCGTTCAACTTCTAGCGCATACAATTGCGCATCAGGGGTAATGCCTCCTATACGTTCAATTAATTGTTTAAGTGATTCACCCTGTTTAATGCGATAAATACCGCTAGCCTTAAATTCTCCATCTAATCGAACTAAACCTGTACGCTGCGCGCGCGGTACATTAATATCATTTTTAGAGAAAACAGTAATAACATCATTGGGTTTAAGCCATAAGTTATTCTGCTCATCGCCAGCAAGCGCTTTACCTAAGTTAAAAGGAATAATTTCATGCGAAAGATCATCTTTGAGCCTCTCAATCACAGCATATTCAAGGTTAGGCTCTTGTAATAAAGGTTTAATTTCTGTTTTTGAGGGAATCATTTCTATCGTATTTAATTTTTCATCTCGTGAATTAAATGCTTCTTCTCTTCCTTTGGGATTTTTTTTACTATCGTCTTTTGGAACCATGAGGGGAATTAAATATTTTTCCATTGCCTCATAATAGTCAGGAGTAATCAGTGCCTCTTTAGAGGGAATAACATCAGTAATTCTCATATTAGCACGCCAAGGTAAGCGCGCAGGGGAGGCAACATGCCCACGAACAGAAACAACACGATCAAATTTTCGAGAAATATTGGAAACGGTAATTAAGTCACCTTCTTTAACCGGTTGCATTAAATTTTTTTGAGTAAGCGGGAAGCGTTTAACAGTGCGTTGATTTCTATTAATGATGCGTTCAATTGAAACGGAATCAGTTGATGCAACAGCGCTTATTCCTCCTGCAAAATTTAAAACATTGGCTAGCGTTTCCTGCTCTCTTACTTCATAGATGGCAGGTTGGTGAACGCTTCCTGTTAGGGCAATAAGCTGCCCAATAGGGGCAACATAAATAACATCTTCTGCCATGAGCCGAATATCTTTGCTTTTATCGCCTTTAAGCAGCAGATCATATAAATCAAAATCAGTAATAAGCTTACCCGCACGCTTAACTTGTATATGCCTTAGCGACCCAACTGAAGAGGGGCCTCCGCCTTGTAAAAGAGTATTCACTAATGTAGAAAGCGATGAAACCGTATAAGCACCTGGTCGCTGTACATGGCCTACTAGGTAAACGCGAATCGACCTTAATTTTCCTAAGCTCACATAGAGAGTAAAGTCTTTATAAAAGCGGGCAATCTGGCGCTGAATGGTGTGTTGAGCTTCAGCATGATTCAACCCTGCAATATTAAATGTACCAATACGAGGAAGGCTAATAGCGCCGTTTTTATCTATCGTAGTGCGGTAATCAATATCAAGGCTGCCGGTAGCGCGAATAGTAATTTCGTCGCCTATTCCTAATAGGTAATCTGATGGAGGAGCGATGCTTTGTGAAGATGAAAAAGAAATGTTTTGTTCATCAAAAAGAGTCTGACCAAAAATAGGAAGTTGGTACCCAAGAGATTGCTCGGTAAATTTTTGAAATTCGTTCGGAATTTTTTTTTCTAATTGTTTTTTATTCCGTACGTTTTCTTTTAACTCATCAAAAGATGCATCTTCAGAATTTGAGTTAGATTTTTTATCTGAAGTTTGGTTGTTTTTTCCGGTTTCCTCTCCAGACTCAGAGTTTTTTATGCTAATAAGAGGCGCGGGAGTACTTGAGCTTGATTTGAACATTCCGCTGCTTGCATTTTTGCTGCCACCACCAGATGATTCATTCATTAAAGGAGCCTGCATAGCAGGAACGATCATTTCTGGAGTTTGTGCTATAGCGCTTGATGCAATATAAAAAACGGAAAAAGTGACAGCGGTTAAGGAGGTACTGAATGGTAGTGCTATACATCTTAACAGCTGGGTGTTAAATGAACGCCTCATGTTGCCTCTTACAATATGAATGAACGAGTGGCAAGTATTGTAGTAGATAGCACTATTAAGTTTTTAGCTTTTTATTTACTTATTGGAATTAAAAACATTTTGAGCACTAAAAATCTCGTAATAATTGAGTTCCGCTGCACGCATCGTGTAAAGGCAATTTTTTAGGGTGGAAAATGGCCCATGCCCAAGGAAAAACTAAAGCTGTAATAGCCCAAGTAGTACGAGTAATAGGCGATAGGGGCGCAGAGCTTTTTAATTCTAAAATATGAATAGTTAAGAGTGCCATCATCCATGGAGCAAGAATAATTAAGCATCTTATAAAAGCTTGGCTAGTAGATACCGTCAATCCATTTATTGAAGCCAAATGAGTTTTCCACGTTTTCATGGGTAGGGTGCGTCGTCCGTGGCTCCAGCTCCAGGTAAAATAGGTAAAAAGTGCGAATAGATTAATGGCTTGCGTTAAATAGATACGTGTACTTGGGCTGGAAATAAGTTTTTGTATAGGAATAACTGTCAACAACGTCACAAATACACATAGCGCAATGGCAAGCATAGACTCATAAATAATAATTCCAAGACGTTGACCAACTGAAGCTGTTTGTATTTTTAAGTAATGGTTCATAGGTAATAACTGCAAAGCTTATAGTATCAACGTGAAATTAAATTGCCCAATTATTTATTAAGGTTTTGGAAGTTGTTGATAATGTTCCCAATGTTCAGCTTTTTGATTTGGGAGCGTTTTTCTTAAATTTTGGAAACGTTGTCGTGCAGCTTCTCTCTCAGCAGGAGAAAGAGTTGCCCAACGTTCTAAACGCTCTCTAACACGTTGTTGAGCATCAGCAGGGAGCGTGGGGTATTTTTGGGCAAGGTTAATCCATCGTTTGCGTTGATGCTCATTTAGCTGATCCCATTCCTTAGAAATAGGCAATAAGATAGCTTTTTCAGATGCTGAAAGCTCATTCCATTTAGAATCAGCAGCAACGGTAGCAGAGCTATATAACCCAGATACACCAAAAAGTATAATGCCCAAGCTTAACAATGCTTGCCGCATGAACGATCTCCCCCCTTTGTTCCTTTTTCTTGTACCCAATTTGTAAAGCCTTTGTCTAAATAAGCGTCTAGAGGTAAATCACTGCTAAGTAAAGCAACATCAACATCTAAATCATCTTGTTCTTGCATAGATTGAAATTGCTGATAGCTCATGAAGCCAACTAAAGCAGCTACAATCATTGCTGGGGCAACCCACCGTGTACTATATGCTAGCCGCGCATCAAACCATTTTACTATGCCATAAAAATGATTTGAATTTTGAGAGGCTTGTTTAGTTTTAAAGGTAGACAAAGCTTCAGCACGTGCCGCCTCTAAGCGATTGGTTACAGGTAAGGGTAAAGTATTCGTCCCTTCATCAAGGCGCGAACACATTCCCCGCGCTAGGGGATTGTTATCGGGACCCATCTTAAATTCCTTTTTTCTTAATAGCTATAGCTAATGCATGCACAGCTCGGGAACAGTGCGTTTTTACACTCCCCTGCGAGCATCCCATCACTTCAGCAGTTTCTGCAATATCCATTTCTTCCCAATAACGCAACAGGAACGCTTGTCGTTGACGTAAAGGCAAATCCATAACAGCTGATTCAATCATGTCCAATGTTTGTGATTGTATCAATTGATCTATAGGATTAGCGGCAAGACTATTGTTGCTTTCAATCTCCATATTTTCAAGAAGATCAGATTCATCACCATCATCATCAGATTTTTGAAATGCAGATAGCAGTATGACCCAGGCAGAGCGTACCTTTGTACGTCTAAAATGATCATGAATAGCATTTTGTAATATCCGATGAAAAAGCAAGGGAAGCTCTTCGCAAGGTCTTTCGGAGTATTTATCAACAAGTTTGAGCATCGCTTCTTGCACGATGTCTAAAGCTGTATCTTCATCTCTTACTGCAAAAAAAGCATGCTTATAGGCGCGCTTTTCCTGTTCCTTTAAGATGTTTGATAACTCTAGTTCGCTAGCCAGAGGAGTTCTCCTTTAATTCATAACAGGGTTGCCTTGATAAGGGCTTACACAACATTGCTTTATCGTACTAGTTAATAGTGGCAAACCATAAAAATCTCGATAATTCTACATGTGATTGCTCAATAAAGGCCAGATGCGCGCAAAATTTGTGAGTAGGCCGTGCTCATTAGAATTAAAAACTGACACGAAATGTCACTTTTTGCAGGCTGTATTTTTGTCGGTTGGCTCAATAAACCTCTATAACGCACGATAAGTGATAGTCAGAGTAATTTCATGATTTTGGTATGATTTTTGCTTCACTTTATAATGAAGCGACCGATACCAAGTCGGCGTATGACTTAACCCAGGAGAACATTATGAAAATCCAACGCCATATCCAACAAGGTTTTACATTAATTGAGTTGATGATCGTTGTCGCTATTATCGGTATTTTAGCGGCTATCGCAATTCCTCAATATACGCAATATACGAGAAAAGCTAGATTTTCGGAAATTGTTTCAGCAGCGTCGCCTTTTAAAACTGCAGTAGAAGTATGTATGCAAGACTTGAATGTTACCTCAGGAGCACCATCAGCTTGCGGAAATGGTTCAAATGGAGTACCTGCAGCGCCTACAGCAGCAGTAGGTCTTGTATCAACGGTTGTGGTATCAGCGGCAGGAGCAATTACAGTTACGCCGGTAGCAACACAAGGTTTAGTAGCTACCGATACTTATGTATTAACACCTAATGCTAGCAACGGCGCTGTAACTTGGACAAAAAGCGGAGGTTGTACATCTTCTAGCTTGTGTTAATAAGTATTTTAAAATAGAGATTGATTCTTAAAACCCTCTTTTTAGAGGGTTTTTTTTAAAGATAAGTTCTGCTGGTAATCTTTATTGTTAAAAAAGGTTAAAAGATTTAATAAACGTTATCTAAAACACGATAAATGATAAATAGAATTATTTAATGATATTTAAATGCTTTTGTTTAATTTTATATCGAAATCAGTTGAGAAATTGAATCAACTAATTACTTAATCTTAGGAGATCATCATGAAAATTCAGCGTCACATTCAACAAGGTTTTACATTGATTGAATTGATGATTGTTGTGGCTATTATTGGTATTTTAGCGGCAATTGCAATTCCTCAATATACTCAATATACAAGAAAAGCGAGATTTTCAGAAATTGTTTCGGCAGCTTCACCTTATAAAACTGCAGTGAACGTTTGTATGCAAAATTTAAATGTTACTTCTGGAGCGCCATCAGCCTGTGGAAATGGTTCAAATGGAGTTCCTGCAGCACCTACAGCAGCGGTAGGGCTTGTATCCTCTGTGGCAGTGTCAGCAGCAGGAGCGATTACAGTTACGCCAGTAGCAACCCAAGGGTTAACAGCTACAGATACTTATGTTTTAACACCGAATGCAAGTAACGGTGCTGTAACATGGGCAAAAAGTGGAGGGTGCACTACATCCAGTTTATGCTAGGGAGCTAGTGAAAGCGCTAGCAATTAATTATTACGAACCCTCTTTTTTAGAGGGTTTTATTTTTTAAGGAAAAATAATGTTTGATTGGTTTAACGCAAAAGATGCAATACAATTTGGTGAAGCTATAGCAACTTTCATTGCAGAAAAAATTCCATTAAATACAAAAAATAATACGATAAAATCTGATTATAAAAATACATTAATTATTTTAGATAATAGAATTGAATCATTTAAACGTAAATCTTCAATAAATTTCTATAAAAAAGCAAAACTAGGGAATGCGTTTAAATGGAAGCTGATAGATATGGGCTATGATGAAGCTTGGGTAAATGAATTAACGCGTGAGTTACTAATAAGATTATAATGCGATTATAATTACATATTATTATAAACTCTATATGGTGATTTTGATAAATTGTAATTTTTTGAGGATATATAGTAAATAAAAAGGTTCCATAATGATAAACTTTTTTAGGTCAATTTTTAAATCGAATGCTGATGAAACGCAAGAAAGTACAATAACTAGAGAAAAGTTTAACAAAATAATTTATCATGGCAATAAACTATTGGCTGAAAAAGATTTTCAAGGTGCTATAGATGTATATAAAAAAGCACTAAATATTTATCCTGAAGATGCTATAGCGTATACAAATTTAGGTTGTGCTTATAAAGAGATAGGAGCTTTTGAAGATGCAAAAATTTTTCTAAAGGAAGCGATTGCAATTAATGAAAATATTTGGGAAACTTATTATAATTTAGCTCATGTAGAAGATGCATTAGTGAATGAGAAAGAAGCTATTAAAAACTGTGAAATTGCTAGTGAACTGCTATCAAATGATGAGATGAATAAAAAAAATTATTTAGAGACTTCTTCCTATCTTGTAACAATGTACCTTAAAGCTCAGCAATTAGATAAAGCCTTAAATCGACTAAATTTAATTTTAATAATAGATGATTCCGACTTTAAAAATCATTGCAATATGGTAATTGCATTTTTAGAAAAAAATGATAATAAACAAGCTATTGAAAAAATAAAAATAATTGAAAATATAGTCGGAAAAACAAGTAAAGATTATGCAAATTTAGCAATTGTATATTCATTGCAAAAAAATATAATAGAGGGAAAAAAAAGTTTTGAAAAAGCTCTTGAAATAGATCCTAATGATACTGAAATTTCTATGCAATATTCTCAGTTATTGCTGTTGAATCAAGAATATGAAAAGGGATGGAAACACTATGAAAAGGGGTTGTTAAGTATCAAAGGCTCTGCTCAAATTATGGTAGACTCTAATTTTTTTAGGCAAGAGTTTACAGAAAAAAAATATTGGAAAGGTGAAAGCTTAGATAATAAAATTTTATTGCTTTGGACAGAGCAAGGAACTGGCGATAGTTTAATGATGCTGAGATACATTGATAAAATAAAAAAAGAAAAAAATATTAAATTAAAAGTTATTTGTGAAGATTCTATTAAAGAAATTGTAAAAGACTTACCAGGTGTCAATGAGGTAATTATTAAACCTATTAATATTTTTAATAATCTAGAGTTTGATTATCATTGTTCTTTAATGAGTTTGCCAGGTATTTTTAAAACTACAATTGAAACAATACCTAGTGATTTTCCTTATATATTTATAGAGAAGGAAAAGCAAGATATCTGGCAAGAGCGTCTTAAAGAATATAAGGGTTTAAAAATAGGCTTAGCGTGGGCTGGTAATAAATATTTAATGAGTAATAATGCCAGAAGTATTCCTATTAAAATTTTAGAGCCTTTAATAAAGATAGAAGGAATAAATTGGTTTAGTTTGCAAAAAGGTGAGTCAGCTCAAGAATTATTGCTATTAGATTGGCCAATCACAGATTGGTCTAATGATTTCCATACAATGTCAGATACAGGCGCATTAATAAAAAATTTAGATTTAGTAATTAGTGTTGATACGTCAATCATACATTTAACTGGGGCATTAGCTCAACATGGTTGGTTATTAAATCGTTTTGCAAGTGATTGGAGGTGGTTAAATTTAGGACAAGTATCTCCCTGGTATCCTACTATTAAAATATTTAGACAAAACAAATATCATGATTGGGAAACTGTAATAAGTCTTATTGTTTTAGAATTAAAAAAATTGATTGATTAACCTAAATATAGGTAAAAAAATTGAGCATTCTCAAAGATGTATTGAAATGGTGTATGTCATTAATTTTTCATAAATCGCCAAATACATCGGCAACAAATGAAAAAGCCGATAATTTAAAAAAAATTGGTAATCAATATTTTTTAAAAGGTGATATAAATCTAGCAATTGAACATTATAAAGCTGCTATTGAGGTAGATGGTTATCATGTTGATTCGTATGTGAATTTGATTATGGCTTATATTGAGCTATCTAAATTAGATGAGGCAAATAAATATATAAGTATTGCTAAAAAAATTGATATAAATAAGCCAGAAATAAGTTTTGAAGAATCTAAAATATTTTTGATGGAAAAAAAATATAATGAAGGATTTGCAGAGTTTTATAGTGCTATTGATAAGCAATTGAAATACGGTAAGCATCATAACTATCTTACTTGTACAAGTAGAGAGAAATTGTTTTTAAAAAGATTAATGCATTATAAAGAAAAACCATTAGGTTTTTTTAGAGATAAAGTTATTTTAGTTTGTATGGTATATGGTTTAGGCGATACTCTCATGATGCTTCGATTTTTTTCTAAATTTAAAGAAAAATATTGTCCTAAAAAATTAATTTTTTTGTGTGATGAAAATTTAAAAGCGTTTGCTGAAAAAATGAGTGTTATTGATGAAATTAAGCTTACTTCAGAAAAAATAGATGACAATGATTTTGACTATCATTGTGCTACATTTGCATTGCCTCATTTGATTGATATATCACCCTATGATATATCTTTGTTGCCTGATGTTGCTATTGATGAAAGTAGTCAAAATAAGTGGGAGAATAGGTTAAATGGATTGCCAGGATTGAAGGTAGGATTAGCTTGGGGAGGTAATCCAGAGTTATGCCAGGATTCATTAAGAAGTATCCCGTTAAAAAAGGTTAGTTCTTTTTTTGATGTACAAGAAATAAGCTGGATTAGTTTACAAAAGGGAGTGCCTGCAAATCAATTAAAAGAAATTGATACTCCAATTATAGATTGGACAGACGAATTAAATAACGTTTATGATACAGCTTTACTTATTAAATTGTTAGATCTTGTAATAACAGTAGATACCTCCGTTGTGCATTTGGCAGGCACATTAGGGATTCCAGTTTGGCTGCTTAATCGCTACGGTAGCGAATGGCGGTGGTTAAAAAATGAGCTATTTTCCCGATGGTATCCTAGCGTAAAAATTTATACGCAAAGTTCATTTAGCGAGTGGGGAAATGTGGTTGCTAATATAAAAAAAGATTTAAGCGACTTAATAAAAAATAATAACGTAAATCAAAAAAAAATAGCAGAGCAATTAAAAAATCAGGGAAATTTTTTTTTAAGTAATCATGATGAAGTTCAAGCTATTCAGTTATACCAACAAGCTACTGCTCTTTGTCCAAATTACGTAGAGGCATTCATTAATCTAGGTAATGCATATATTCAAAGTGGCAATTATGGCAATGTTAATTATTGTCTAAATAAATGGCTAAAATTTAAACCAGCACTAAATCAAGGGCATATTTTAAAAATGCTTTATTGGTTCTGTTGTAAACGTTTGAAAGAAGCAATAAGTTATGGAGAATCATTGTTAGAAAAAAATCTTAAATATCCTGATATTTATATATTGTTAAGTGATCTATATAAAGAAGTTAAAGATTATCAAAAAGCAGAATACGCTTTACTAGAAGTTGAGAAGCAACAAAACAATTTGGTTTGGGATAAAAATGTTGCTACACATTACTATCTTTTAATTAAAAATTTTGAACTTGGTTTTTTTAAGCTAATGCAATGCTTTAGTCAGTTAACTATTAGCATAAATGTTAATTGCAAAAAACTTATTGATTGTTATGAGCAAAAACGAGTCGAAGAAAATAAAAATATTTTTATTTATACGCAATGGGGTCTAGGTGATACGATTTTATTTTTAAGATTTATAACTATTTTTAAGAAAACATTTAAACCAAATAAAATAATTTTTCAGTGTGAAGCAAGCTTAGTTTCTCTTGCTAAATCTATGAATTGTATTGATGAGGTATATTCAAAAAATAATAATATTCAAGAGGAGCTTGATTATTATGTATGCTTATTAGAACTTCCTTATCTATTAAAAATTAATCTTGAAACACTATCAGTTCCTATGCCTTATATCTCACCATCTGAACAGAAGAAAATAATTTGGAAGCAAAAACTTGTCAATTTATCTGGCTTAAAAGTAGGGTTAGTCTGGAGTGGTGGCCAAAAATTAAATTATAAAAATTCATTACGTAGTATACCATTAGAAAAATTTGCAAAACTTCTTACTTTAGAGGGGGTTAGCTGGATAAGTTTACAAAAAGATGCTTTCTTAACTAAAAATTTTAATGAGTTAGGTAAAAATATTATTGATTGGACATTCGATATTAATGATTTTGAAGACACAGCTGCTTTAGTAGAGAGTTTAGATCTTGTTATTAGTATTGATAGTTCTGTTATTAATCTAGTAGGAGCAATGGGGCGAGAAGGATGGGTCTTAAATCGCTATGGAAGTGAGTGGCGTTGGTTAAGCGATGTTGAAAGATCTCCTTGGTACCCAAGCATAAAAATCTTTACTCAACCTTCTTTGTATGATTGGGATAGTGTATTGGATCAAGTTTATGATTCTTTGCAGATGCGGATCAAAAATATTCCTCTATCTTTAGTGATGCCGACATCAAAAAATTAATTTCTCTTTGTTTATATTGGTAAAAAAAATATATGTAAGAAAAATACTAGTCAAATTTGTCCGAAGTTGGTAGACTTGCGGAAGTTTTTGCTAGGCATAGCGGAGAAATGGCCGAGTGGTCGAAGGCACTCCCCTGCTAAGGGAGCATAGGCGCTAAAACGCTTATCGAGGGTTCGAATCCCTCTTTCTCCGCCACACTTTAAACGTGTGCTCATTATTAAATAATTATAAAAACCATAACAAAAAAATATTTGTGCATCAGCTCCTGTTTTTTGATGAATTTTACTGAGATTTTCCTTCATTTTTCTTCATTAACAATTTCTGAAATCAAGTTGCTTAGGCCTTGTTCTGTGCGCTTATATTTGAAATGCTATAGCAACCTCTAGGTGCTCAATAAATCAATCCTATCAATAAGCATCGCATCGCCGTAACTAAAAAATTGATACTCATTCGCTATAGCGTGCTCATAAGCTTTCCTCATATTTTCAAATCCGCCAAATGCTGATGTGAGCATAAGAAGAGTAGAGCGAGGAAGGTGGAAGTTGGTAAATAATCGATCAATAACTTTAAAATTAAAACCAGGTCGTATAAATATATTGGTTTCAGCTGAACCCGCTTTAATAGCACCCGATAAAGCTGCTGCTTCAAGGGCACGCAATGTGGTAGTTCCAATAGCAACTACTTTATTACCTCTTCGTTTAGTCTCGTTGATGAGGTTAACGGTATTTTCTGGAATATCAAACCATTCGTTATGCATGGTGTGTTGATCTAAGTCTTCGTGTTTCACAGGCAAAAAAGTTCCGGAGCCAACATGCAACGTAATTGTTGCAGTATGTATTTCATGTTGTGTTAAATCTTCAATCAACTCATTCGTAAAATGTAGCCCGGCAGTGGGAGCAGCGACTGCACCAAGCTTTTTTGCAAAGATCGTTTGATAGCTATCATTGTCATGATCTGTAGCTTTGCGTTGTATGTATAAAGGTAACGGTAATGCACCATAATGTTCAAGTAATTGTAAGATAGGCATTTCAGGGCTTTGAATAGTAATCCATCGGTCTTGAATGTCTAAAATAACTAGCGGTGTTTTAGTGCCTTTTATATATAAGTGCTCACCTTGTTTGGGGCGCCTGCTCATCTTGAATTGACCGATAGCAGTTGAGTCGTTACTAATGCGCTCGATCAATACTTCGCCTATTCCTCCTGTTATTCTTTGTACGGCAAGTCTTGCACGTAAAACACGCGTATCGTTGATAACGATAAGATCGCCTTTGTTGAGTAAAGACGCTAAGTTGCTAACAAAATTGTCTTCAAAAACGCTATCGTTAATAACTAGCAGTTTGCTGGTGCCTTTAGTTCTGGCATGCTGCGCGATTAAAGAAGAAGGTAAGTTAAAATCAAAATCAGATAGGGTATACATGCTCGTAACTTAAAACGTGTTGAAAAAATGCAAAAGGTGCTATGAAGGCTGTAATACTAAACGCTATCGTACAGGAAAATAAACAACATTTTTAGCCCTTAATGAATAAGACTTGCGTGTTATGGAGTTGCTTGATATACTCTGCGCCATTGTTTGATTGTAGCCGAAGTGGTGGAACTGGTAGACGCGCCGGACTCAAAATCCGGTGCCAGAAATGGCGTGAGGGTTCGAGTCCCTCCTTCGGCACCAAATGGAGAGGTTACCCAAGCGGCCAACGGGTCCGGACTGTAAATCCGGCGTCTTACGACTTCGCAGGTTCGAATCCTGCCCTCTCCACCAAAATTTAAAAATCGCGCGGGTGTAGCTCAATGGTAGAGCAGAAGCCTTCCAAGCTTACGACGAGGGTTCGATTCCCTTCACCCGCTCCAAATTTTGCCCATGTGGCTCAGTGGCAGAGCACTCCCTTGGTAAGGGAGAGGTCACGCGTTCGATCCGCGTCATGGGCACCACAAATAATACTTGTGCTGGTTTAAGGAATAGAGAAAATGGCCAAAGAAAAATTTGAGCGGACTAAGCCTCACGTCAATGTAGGAACAATTGGGCACGTTGATCATGGTAAAACAACCTTGACGGCAGCTATTACTACAGTATTGGCACGTAAGTTTGGTGGTTTGGCCAAGAAATATGATGAAATTGATGCGGCGCCAG
>JAZKAR010000035.1:0-52113 GCA_040389065.1 Pseudomonadota bacterium
CTCCAGGTCGGCATCCACCATTTATTTTGCTCATATTTTTCAATCAAACTGATTTTGTGCGAAATCAGTTTGATTATAGCAGGGTATTTGTGCAAGGGGGGATTGCACAATTTGCTCGTTAGTCCACGCTCTCACAAATGAACGTATATATTTTAGATTTCGAGATAGATATCCCCTAGAACAAACCTTCTTATCACCACTCTGGCTGTGACTCTAGCTGCGACTCTGGCTGAGTTATCATTGACGGCCAGAGTCGCTTTGAGGTGCGCCTACCTGATGCGTTGCTTTAGTTCCTCTATCAGACTTTATATAATCTTAAGGCAGGTACTGCATAGTTATGCTTCCTATTATTTGTAACATCACTCGATAAACATGTTATTGCTGAAACCATACGGTATCAAACTCGCACCAGCGGTGAGAGAATTGATAGTCATGCAGCAATAATATATTATGCATCCTATTGTTTATTAGTATTTATCAAGAACAACAGGAATATTTTTCCCAAATTTTATTTCCTCAAACGCCTCAGCCACTTTCGGTAACGCCACCACATCAATATTGCTGACCTTGAACCATTGCGCTCGATCTGCCAGCTTCATAATCCCTTGCCTGTCTGCAAATTGTTCAATTTCAGACGGCAACACTACATAATCTGTGGTGATCTGCTGTTGCTGACTTCGATTTCCTTCTTTATCAAGCGAGTAGGTTAAAAAACTTTTCTCCTGCTGGCCAATTAACTCACTAGTAAATCGACTGGTTCCCCCATTTTCACTCGCTGAACATCGTAAAATCAGCGTATTCGCACAGTTCTCAACAATCGTATCGGCCTCACTTCCATACGTTGCCCTAACCTGGGAAATACTCTGGAAACCTAACACCATACGCCCACCGTATTTTCTGACTCTGGCTAAAGCATCTTTCATACCACCAATCTGACCTAACGCATCCAGCTCATCCACAAAAAACCATAGCCGATTATCTTTTTCCTCTAGCCTGAGTGTTTCAAAGATGGCCAACTGCATCCATGTGCTGATTAACTCCCGCAAAGCAGCAATTTGATCGGAGCGATAAGGTAAGAATAAGCAGCCTTTTCCGTTTTTAACCCATTCACGAATTGAAAAGGATTCTGTTGATCCTGATTGAAGGTATTCCAATGAGGCTAAATGGGTACTGGCAATACTGCGTACACTGCCAAACATCCGGCTATTCGCGGGATCGGTATACGGTGCAGCCGGAGTCTTTTTTAGAATGTCATACAACTCGTCTTGTGGCGCCGCCACCGCCAAGTATAAAAAGTCATTGAGGTTTTTTTTCTCTTGCTTGCAATAGGTTAAAAGCGACGCAATAAAAAGCCGCGCATAGCTTTTCCATTCATCATCCGCATGCACTTGAGGAATAAGACTCTCGGCAATTAATCGGACATCATGCGGCGAATGGATTTCATCCATTAATGCCCAGCTATGGCTTCTCGCATCAAACGGATTCAGAATAATATCACCACGCTCAGGCTGGTAAAAACGTGAAAGATACCCACCGTCAGGATCTGCAATAATGGCTCGATCTTGTCGCCACAGTGCTTTTTTGATCATTAAGCGAATGACGGAAGACTTACCCGTTCCTGTTGTGCCAATAATTTTGAAATGCTTGGTTTCTGCTGCCAGACTGACAGGAAGATGTGAAAAAAATATCGTATCGGGAGAGGCTTGTTTGATGGCTTTACGCATACGTTTGCATTCTGCATCATCGGCAATCACTGCTCCTCGCAATGTTTCCGTATGATGCCCCCATCTAAAGGAGCGATAAAGTTTCTGAATCCATTCCCAGATCAATAAAAATACAAAATAGCCTGATAATCCTATCCATCCCTCACGCCCATCACCTTTTTTAATACTCACGCCGAACTGTTTAGCCAACTCTATGGCCACCAACATGATCAGTAGACCAATAAAGCCTTGAACCGCTCGTCTTCCTAACCAGGAACCCAACCCTAAATCACGTATCCGTTTTTTAGGTGTAATCCGGTAATGAATAAAATTCACAACATCGGGAATCATCAGGTACGCCATGATAACAACCAGGCTTAATACTGCCAAAATCGGCTTGGGAAGGTCATCTAGAAAGGTCAACATTAGTCCCCTTTACTTGGCCCCATGAATAACCATAAAATTATCCTTATATTGAACAGATTTATCTACTTTGACACATAATTTTCTTTTGGAACCACATTGAGAAATCTCCATGCGTCCACCCTTTTTTTCTAGGGTTTCTAATGTGGCTTCTAATTCTTTTTTTTCTGCACGTAACGCTAGCAGTTCTTCCTGGCTAGGAATGAAGAAATAGAATCCCCACACTAAAATACAGGCCGACGTCATCACTAACGTCAACGCAAAAGCGAACCGCTGCCAGCTGTACCAACGTGCTGCTGCTTCAAAGGCTTTTGTTTTGTCTGACAGGGCATGCGTAGCGTCCTGTAAATCTTTTTTGACGTCCTTTACGACTTCTTTGGCAATGGCCTGACCAAATAAGTGCGCTTGCTTCTGCCCGGCTTCCTCAGCCTTTTGAAGCAATCCATCTGCCCATCGTTTATTGATGAATTCCAGAGATTTTGTCTGAGCATCGAGCATCTTTACGCTGTGCTTCTCAACATTCTGTAGCAGGGTCATCGCACCAGATACATCTTCTTTGACGTCCTGTGCTTGCCTCTTTTGAATATCAATCAGTTCATCCATTGAGGTCTGGAATTCCTGCATAGCGCCATGCATGAAGCCCATCAGCTCTGCAATTTCTTTTCCTAACTCTTCCTGGTTCACCGTCACAATACCTTGATAAAAAACAGTTTATTATTGTTTTATAACGTTTTTTACAGTTCCTGACAACTTTAAGACGATTTCAAATACTCAGGCTATCTCTTTCAATAACCACGCTCTGAGGTCTTCCATTTTGAAGGACTCATCGGTTGAAGAAGAGATGGCCAGCTTAATTTCATTCATGACTTTTAAAATCTTTTCTCTGGGTACAGAGATAAATACAGTTTTCATGTTCCGCAATAAATCTTCTGCATAAATAATATCTTTGCTTTCAATGAGCGTATCGCTCTCTAGTTTGCTCAGGATCGTGCTACGAAATAAGCTGATTTGATCGTGCGCTCTTTGCATCGCTTCAGTATCCAGGCAATACGTCACTACTTGAAAATACGTCTCAAACATAATCGCAAAACTGGGTAATGCTGCCGGTGGTGCAATCCCTTGTTTCACTAAATCCTCAACTCCTTGGCGAGGTAAATCCATCACCGCTTCACCAGCCTCATTCACCCAAATCGCATCGCGCTTTACCTGATCGATAAAAACCTCTAATGGATTCATAAACGCATCAACCTCAACCAGATGAAGCCTGTTTTTAGAAAATAGGGGCATCGCACTTTTTGATTGCGGTACGTTGACCCGCTTGTGTCGCTTTCTCACGGCTTCATCGCTCCATTCCTCGATCTCGGGTTCGTGTACGTTCATGCTCACGCTGATGCTCTTTTTCCTGCACCTGTTTAGCATAATCGTAAAGTTTTTGGGCGTAGTCATTGATAGGCTTTTCGTTATTATAAAATTTTGTTTTGGCCTCAAACACTACGGCATTCTGCTGCTTCTCATCGATACCTTTCTTTTGCATCGCCTGTTTCATCACATCCAGCAAAAATTTCTGCTCTTTACTCAACGGATGCTCATTAATCCGTTTTTCTTCACGGAGTTTGGCATTCTCCTGGCGCTGCTCTTGGATTTTTTCACGGGTACGCTCGGCAGCTTCTTTCATCTGAAGCTGAAATTTTTCGGCAAGCGTTAAAGATGTATCCTTTTTTTCTGCTTCCTGCTTTGTTTCATAGCGGTCTTTAAACTCGCGCTGTTCCTTAAATTGCTCGCGTGTACGTTCTGCGCTCTCGGTCATACGCTGCATAAACTGCTCTAGGAATCTATCTGGAGAAGTCTGGAGTTCTGGTTCTTTTTCCTTTACGTTTTCTTTCGCTTTTTCATAATCTTCTGGATTTTTCTGTTGTTGACGCGCTTGCTGGAAAAGCTCACGGGTACGCTCAGCACTGGCGGCAACCCGCTCTTTAAAGCTGAGCTCATTCGGTGCTTTATCTTGAAGTTTTTCTGCTAAGGTTTGACGCTGTCCGATTTCACGTTCGCGCACCCGCTCATCAATGGCGTACTGTGCGCTAAAGGTCTTATTGTCTGCTCTGGAAAGGCTCTTTTTAAGCTCATCAGCATCTTTAAACTGCTCACGGCTATACGTGATATGTAAATCCTCTTTATGCCGTGTCATCCCTACATAAGCGAGTTCGGCATTCATGCTTTTGGTGGCCAGCAAATAGGCTTTATCTACCGTGACACCCTGGCTTTTATGAATCGTGACGGCGTAGCCATGATCGAAGTGGCCATAGTGCTTGGTATTCACGTCCAGTTTGCGCCCGTCATCCAATCTTACCCCCAGCTTATCGCCATCAATCTTTTCTACCTGACCCATCGTGCCGTTTTTAACCTGCATCACATATTCATTCTGGGTGAACATAATGCGGTCGCCTTCAGCCAGGGTAATCGACCCTTTTTCTGTTTTAATCTGATGGTCTTTGCCTAACTCGCCTGCTTCGCGCTTGATATCACGCACACTACTATTCAGAGCGGTACGCTCAATATTGGTATGAGCTAAAATAATCTGGGATTGATCCGGTGTAGTATCACGGTCTTTCTGCCATTGCGCTAACAATGCTTCCCTGGCTTCTTCCTGATTTTCAAATTCTTTTACATAGCCCCGTTCTTGATACGCCCCGATACCTCGGCTGATGTCATGCTTGGAAAGATCCGTAGAGGCGTCACGCTGCCAGTCTTGTTTCTGACGCATGATTTCGGTTAAATGCGCGGTTTCAGTCTGCTTAGAGACATGCCTGAAGGCATCGCCAGCATCAACGGCATGTAACTGCCAGGCATCGCCCACTAAGCGTACAGTAGCCCCGCTACGCTCAGCGTGATCTAACAGTTTTTCCATCTGACGGGAACCGACCATACCCGCCTCATCAATCACTAAAACGGTCTTTTTATCAAAGGCGACTTGCTCCTTCTCTAACTGACTAATTAAGCTATGAATGGTCTGGCTTTGGATACCCGCATCACGCTGCATATCATCGGCTGTTTTACCTTGTAAGGCTGCACCCATGACTCTAAATCCCTCACGCTCAAAGGTTTCACGTGAAGCGCCTAAAACGTAACTTTTACCTGTTCCAGCTGCGCCATTGACCGTGGCTAATTGCCGATCGCTGGTCATTAGCTCATAAGCTTCTTTTTGCCCTGAATTAAAATTTTTATCCTCTTCAACTTCACTAGAAATTTCTTTATTTAAAGAGAGCTTAGAATTATCACCCATACGTGCTGAACGCTCGATTAAGCGTTCTTCAATCGCTCTCAATTCCTGTGAAGTATAAAAATCTCCCTGTCGTTCTGTAACCTGTAATTTTACTAATTCAGGGGAATTCATCAGGGTCTGATAGACCGCCTGATATTGTTCTGCATTGTCTGTATTTCTAAATACAAATTGTTCAACATCGCGCCGGTTAAAAACCGATTGCGTAGCGGTTAATGCTTTAAATGCAATATCAGGGTTTTCTAAAATCCGTTCGCCGTTTCTAAAAGCACGCTCACGGTTTTCAGCGGTAATTTCTTTGAGAATACCGCGCTCCGTGGTATAGGTTGAGATGCCCATTTTTAACTGTGGCTCTAAATGAATACCTTGATCGACATAGCTGCGATGATCAATTCTTGCTTCGATGCCCTCACGTTCTAAAAAACGGTTTGCAGTCATTGCCCATTCTTCACGAATATCACGGACAAACTGCTTACTGTTCAAATAACGATCTTTGCCTGCGCCACCATTTTCAGGATTTTTTTCATTCCAGCGTTTGAAGAAATGTTCAGGATCTCGCTCGATACCATCGTTGACGCGTTCGGTAAACATGATGTGAGCATGGGGTTGTTCTAAACCGTCGCTGGCTTCAGGAGCGTGAATCGCCCAGGTGTAGGCGTGACGATCACCTAGGGTGTTTTGTACAAATTCTCTAACTAACTCGATACGCTGGTTTTCGTTTAATTCACGGGGGAGGGCGATTTCTAATTCTCTAAAAGGGCGTCCATTTGAACGCTCGTATACATCAGCGGCATGCCAAAAAACTGAAGCGTCATGCTCTGCCCATTTGGGCATGTTTCCGCTTTCTGAATACTGAAGGTCTTCTTTGCTGCTATAGCGTCCTTCCCGCTCGATGTAATCGGCATGGACTCGCCCCATTCCTGGGGAGCCATTTTTAACGGAAAGATGATAGATAGCCATGCTGCATGATTCTTTAAAACTAGTTATAACGTAATGTTATTAATAGTTTAAGCGATGCATTGTTTCTCTGCAAGAGAAACGAGTAAGCGCGCATTGTTCTCTATCGCTCTCAATGAAACCGCTGATTTAAGTTTTTGAATGCACTCACTTTATATTTTTTGTGACTATGATATGATTATAAAATAACAGATTGTAGTAGTAGGTAAAATCATGGATAAAACAGAGTGGATTGAAAAAAGGGTAGAGTATATCAAGGGGCTGAAAGCACCTTCTGATATGCAGAAACTGATTCTTGAGTTGTACAATGAGAAGAAGCGTACCGCGAATGAAAACAAGCAGCTTGATGCTTTGTTAAAGGTTGAGAAAATCAATGAGCGTGCTGAACTTGCCAAAGTGCAAGCTTATAAAATCGTCAACGCTCGAAAAGAAGAAACCCGTAAGGCTAGAACGAGAGAATTGATTGAACTGGGCGGTATTGTGCAGCTGACGGAATTTGAAAAAGACAAAGGACTTCTGGCTGGTGTTTTGTTATATGCACTGGATCAATTCAAAGGGCATAATGGAGAGAATCTGAAAACGACACTAAAAGTGAGAGGCGATAAACTTTTAGATGAGCGAGAAGAAGCTAAAAAATCGAAAACGCCTACGTGAGGTTTTAAATGACCGAATGCTCAATTCTTCTTGAAGCCAGACATCCTTCTCAAAATATAATGCGGTCATATTATATTTCTGCGTGGCACGATCTATTTGATCGTTTAATGGTCGAAATCATTCATGGAAGAATTGGAGCTAGAGGAAAGTCTTCTGTTTTTTTTATGAACAATCAAGAAGAAGCCATCGCATTTATCATTGCTGTTTTAAAAAAGCGGGAAAGCTCTGTTAAGCGTAATGGCGTACCCTATCTCTTAAAATATTATGAAAGTCATTGGGATCTGAATGAGGCAATTTTTCCGTTTCGACAGATACCGCTTTTTGATGATCAACACTGTATACCAGAAAAAAAGCAGCCTCCTATTCATACCATTATTAAAGAAGGAGAAGGGCTTTTTGGATAAAGCTTACTATTTATGAAAACTTCCCTAGATCATCTTCCAGAATACAAGCAACAAGAAATCCAACGTGCCGTTGAGATTATTAACTCCACAGTTAAAGTCGATATGATCATTCTATTTGGTAGTTATGCTCGTGGGGATTGGGTAGAAGATTTTCAGCCGGATGGCATGAATATGCACGAGTATAAAAGTGATCTTGATTTAATGCTCGTAGTCAAAAATGAAAAGCTAGTTGATAAAATAGAAAAGATGCACTCGATTGAAATCGATCTAGATAGTAAAGTAAAAACGCCTGCTAGTTTGCTTGTAGAGGATATTACATTTTTAAATCAGCGTATCAAAGAAGGTCAGTATTTTTATGCTGACATCTATAAAGAAGGTATTCTTCTTTATGATTCTGGAAAATTGAAATTAGAATCACCTCAACAGCTCAATTTCAAGCAACGTAAAAATTTAGCTATTGATGATTTTGAGTATTGGTTTAATAGTGCTAAAGAGTATTTCAAACAATATAATCATGCGATAAATGACGAAAGTTATAATGTTGCTGCTTTTAACCTTCACCAAGTCGCTGAGCGGCTTATTAGTGCCTTATTATTAGTTGTCGTCTATTACAAACCCAATACCCATAATCTGCTAAAACTCTATCGAAAAGCTTCAGCGATTGATCAACGCTTTTCTAAAGTCTTTCCTCAAGACTCAGAAGAAGAAAAAAGATTATTTGAATTGCTTCGTAAAGCCTATGTTGACGCTCGTTACAAAAAAACCTATACGATTACAAAAGATGAGCTTCTGAAATTACAAAAACGTGTAAAGCAGGTTCAGGCTTTAACAGAAGAAATTTGTAAAAAAACGATTGAGAATTTTTCATAAAAAACGTGAATAATTCAAATTAAATTGTCCTATTCACGTCAATCCTAAGCGGTGATAAGAGATTTTAAGTTAAATACATGTTCTTAAAATTTCGCAAGCTAGTCTCGCTTAGCTGTTTTTCTCATCAAGCTGTAAACAGCAGGAAGTACAAATAATGAAAGTAGCGGAGCAGTAATCATTCCTCCTACCATTGGGACAGCAATACGGCTCATCACTTCACTTCCTGTTCCGCTCCCCCATAAGATAGGTAAAAGTCCTGAAATAATGACAGCTACAGTCATCACCTTAGGCCGAACCCTTAGCACTGCTCCCTCTCGTATCGCTTCCAGCAATCCTTTGTCATCATTTTGCCCTGAATCACAGCGCTCCTCCCAGGCATGTTTAAGATAAATCAGCATGATCACACCAAACTCAGCAGCCACTCCAGCCAGAGCGATAAATCCTACTCCAGTGGCCACAGACAAATTAAACCCCATTGCATAAAGAGACCATACTCCACCGGTAAGCGCAAAAGGTAATGTCGCCATAATCAAAAAGGCCTCATCAAAACGCTTAAAGGTCATATAAAGCAATACAAAGATAATCAGCAGGGTAGCGGGAACTACAACCTTTAGACGAGCATTTGCACGCTCCAGAAATTCAAATTGCCCTGAATAACTTAGGCTCATTCCAGGTTCAAGCTTTATCTGGTGAGCAATGGCCTGACGTAGATCCGATACCGTCGACTCCAGATCGCGACCTCGTACATCAACATATACCCACCCCGAAGGTCTGGCATTTTCGCTTTTGAGCATGGGAGGGCCATCGCTAATGCTCAATTTAGCTACCATTCCAAGAGTAATCTGACTTTTCATAGGCGTCAGAATAGGCAATTTTTCTAAAGCGCCGAGGGAGTCCCGCCATTCTCTTGGATAGCGCACATTGATCGGAAAACGGGCCAGACCTTCTACAGTTTCCCCAATATTATCGCCACCAATAGCACTTGCTACCACAGACTGTACATCATCAATATTTAAACCATATCTAGCTGCTGCACGGCGGTCGATATCAATATCCACGTAACGTCCTCCAGTCAAACGTTCAGCCAGGGCTGAGCTGACACCGGGAACCGTTTTGGCTACTTTTTCGATAGCCTGAGTCACTTGATCAATGTTTTTCAGACTGGTTCCAGCTACTTTTACCCCGATAGGGCTTTTGATACCTGTGGCCAGCATATCAATACGATTTCGGATCGGTGGAATCCAAATATTGGTTAATCCTGGAACCTTAACAGCCCGATCCAGTTCTTCTACTAGTTTTTCAGGGGTCATACCTGAACGCCATGCTTCACGTGGCTTAAAACGAATAGTGGTTTCAAACATTTCTAAGGGCGCAGGGTCAGTAGCTGTTTCTGCTCGCCCTGCCTTGCCTAAGACAGAATCCACTTCAGGAACTGTTTTAATCATCCGGTCAGTTTGTTGCAGTAACTCAGATGCCTTTTGAGCAGATAAGCCTGGCAAAGCGGAGGGCATATACAGTAAATCGCCCTCATCCAGAGGAGGCAGAAACTCTCCTCCTAGCTTGGAAATAGGCCATAAGCTTGTTAAAAAAATGACCAAGGCAACAGCCAAAGTTACTTTGGGATAACGTAATACGCTTTCTAATAAAGGCTGATATAACTGAATTAACCATCGATTCAGAGGATTTTTAGTTTCATCAGGAATACGACCACGAATCCAGTACCCCATCAGCACAGGAATTAAGGTAACCGAAAGAATGGCAGCAGCAGCCATTGCATAAGTTTTTGTAAATGCTAATGGGCCAAACATCCGGCCTTCCTGGGCTTCTAAGGTAAAAACAGGAATAAATGAAAGCGTAATGATCATCAAACTAAAAAAAAGAGCGGGTCCCACCTCTACAGCCGCTTCTGTGATGACATTCCAATGTTCCTGTCCTTTCAAGGTACTATTTGGATACGTGTGTTGCCATACCTCAATCTTTTTATGAGCATTTTCAATCATAACGATAGCGGCATCAACCATTGCACCTATCGCAATAGCGATACCACCTAATGACATAATATTGGCATTCATACCTTGGTGATGCATCACGATAAACGCCGCTAATATTCCAATCGGTAATGAAACAATGGCAACTAGTGAAGAGCGCAGATGCCAAAGAAAAAGCGTGCACACTAAGGCGACAACAATAAATTCTTCTATCAGCTTAGTGCTAAGGTTATCAATCGCGCGATCAATGAGCTGACTTCTGTCATACGTCGTTATAATCTCTACACCTTGCGGCAGACTTTTTTTCAGTTCCGCCAACTTGGTTTTAACCGCCGCAATGGTTTCACGAGCATTCTTACCGCTACGCAGAATAATGACACCACTTACCGTTTCACCTTCGCCATTCAGTTCAGCAATGCCTCGACGCATTTCTGGCCCAAGCTGAATAGTGGCTACATCGCCTAACGTAACAGGAATACCAACTGTACTGAGCCGAAGCGGTACTGCTTTAAAATCAGCCACGGTTTTAAGATAGCCGGAAGCCCGTACCATAAATTCGGTTTCAGCTAATTCCAGTACTGCGCCGCCTGTTTCCTGATTTGCCATACGAAGTGCTTTAATCACCTCTTTATGCGTAATACCAAAACCTGCCAGTTTTACAGGATCAATCACTACCTGATATTGTTTGACCATACCGCCCAGTGTGGCTACTTCTGCTACATTCGGTACACTCTTCAACTCAAATTTAAGGAACCAGTCCTGTAAGGCTCTTAATTGCGAAAGGTCATGTTTACCTGAGCGATCTATCAGTGCATATTGATAAATCCATCCCACGCCTGTAGCGTCTGGCCCCAGTGTGGGTTTAGCTGAAGAAGGTAACCGGCCTTGGACTTGATTCAAGTACTCTAAAACCCGTGAACGTGCCCAATACAAATCTGTTTCATCATCAAACAGCACATAAACAAAACTATCAGCAAAAAAGGAAAATCCTCGCACTGTTTTAGCACCAGGTACAGATAGCATAGTAGTGGCCAAGGGATAAGTTACCTGATTCTCTACAATTTGAGGTGCCTGACCAGGATAAGAGGTACGAATAATCACCTGTACATCAGAAAGATCGGGAAGCGCATCAATAGGTGTTTTTTTTACTGACCAGATGCCCAATACTATAATCAACAAGGTAGCAAGCATGACCAGAAAACGATTAGCGACTGACCAACGGATAAGAAAAGCTATCATGGTTGATTCCCTTTCTGAGGTAAAGGCTTAATCCCTATCCCTTTCAGACTGGCTTCAGAATCAATTAAAAATTGTCCTGAAACAACCACATTCTGTCCTTCTTCCAAACCACGTAGTACCGTAGTTTTCGTGTCCACTTCTTGCCCGGTTTCGATCTCTACTGGCTGATAGCGTCCTTTCTCCTGTGCCAACATGACGATAGTGCGTTGTCCTGTACGAATCACTGCTTCTGTTGGAATAACTAAAGCAGAATGCACACCCGTTTCTTTAAACTGTACTTGGGCACTTAATCCAGGTCTTAGTGATCCATCTTTGTTAGGTAGTTCGATTCTGATTTTTAAGGTACGAGTATCTGCATTTATTTCAGGAAGAATGGCCGTTACACGTCCATGAATAACCTTTCCAGGAAAAGCGGTTAATTGGGCGTCTGCTTTTTGGCCGACTCGAATCAGCCCAGCCTGAATTTCAGGAATAGCAACATCCAGCCATACCGAAGCAATACCATTGATGCGGGCAAACGTTTGCCCTGTTGTTACCGTCATTCCTGCGCGAATATCGAGTTGCTGAATGATTCCAGAAATAGGCACTGTAACGGTCATAACCGCGTGTGCTTTATGCGTTCTTGCGATGGTGGCAATTAATCCTTCTGACATACCTGCTAAACGCAATCTATAGCGTGCAGCCTGAATCAGAGAAGGCTCTCCACTGCGCTGAAGAGCTAAAAACTCTTCCTGAAGCCCTGCCCATTCAGGAACTAAGACATCGACTAAAGGCGAACCTGCTTTAACAAAATCACCCGGTGCTTTGGCATATACATGTTCCACAAAACCCGGAGTACGTGCCTGTACAATGGCAATATCCCGTTCATTAAATGCCACGCTACCTAAAGCTTGTACGCTACTGGAAAGCTGTTCACGGCTAACCGTTGCTAAACGCATGCCTAAATTTTGTGTTACCGCAGCAGCAACCTTAACGGATGGGCCTTCAGTGCTCTCTTCTGCGTATTGAGGCACTAGTTCCATGTCCATAAAAGGCGATTTACCAGGTTTATCAAAATGCTGGTTAGGCACCATAGGATCATACCAATAGAGTACTTTGCGAGAAGTGCTTTGAGATAGGGTTTCAGATATAGAAGCAGGAGAAAAAACAGGTTTGGTTGTAGACATCACATGCCGGTAAGCTACCCAGTAACCGCCACCCACACCAATACCCACCAAGGCAAACGCTATCATGCTAAGTTTTAGTGGCTTGTTCATGACTGATTCTCCCCATAGGAAAAATGCAGTTTAGCGGCCAGCATTGCTCGTTGGCCTTCCAGCTCAACGGGTTTTATACTGGCTTCAATCAGTTCGCGTCGGGCAGCAATTAAAGAGCTTAAACTACCTTTGCCTGAGCGATAACTGGCTAATGCCAGATTAACTTTTTCCTGAGCAAGCTTAAGAAAAACCTGCGTGCTTCTTTGTAACGAACGTTCAAGGCGTTCATATTCTGCCAGATCAGATTCCAGCATCTGGGTATGCTCGCGTAACATGGCTTCACGCTCCGCCTCAATGCGGGTGACCTCATCCTGTTTTGCGGCAACTTTTGGATTTTGGCGAGTACTGCTAAACAAAGGTAAATCAATAGTAAACTGAAGCATGACCATATCGCTATAAAGCTGACCGCGTTTGGCATAACCCACCTCCCATGACCAATCGGGGGTTTTCATGGATTGTGCTTCGCGCACTTCGGCTTCAGCCTGTTTAGTCGCAGGAATAAAAGCAGCTAGTTCAGGATGATGATGAATGCGATGAATGACCAATTCGCGTTTAATTAGCCAGTCAGGGACAGAGCCTGCTAAAGGTTCATCCCCCTGATTACCAACCCATTGTCGTAGTTTGGAACGTGCCTGAGCCAAATCACGATTTAATTCATCTTTACGCTCTTCCAGCATCGCTGCTTCCTGTTTAGGAACTACCGCTTCGCTGATGTCACCTTTTCCACTCGCTATCTGAGCACGGATCGCACTAGCCAAAAGACGATTTTCATGAAAAAAAGATTCAAAAATCACTAGTTTACGTTCAATGGTTTGAACGGCAATCCAGGCTAAGGCTGTTTCGCGATGTACGTGCAAAAGCTCTGTAGCCTGTTCTGCTTCAGCCCGTTCTATTGCTGCTTGAGCACTATCGATACGAGCATGACGTTTATCTTCATTAGGCATTTCCTGCATGATGCCTACCTTCTGCATCGTCATAAAATCCCGAGTGAGACTAAAACGATCAGCGCCGTTTACCGGAAGATTATCAATGCCTATGACAAGCTTGGGATCGGGTAGCTCTCCTGCGGGAATAGCAGTATGACGAGCGGCATGAATACGAGCGTTAAAAGCTGCCATCGAAGGCGCATGATGTTCAGCCAATTGTAATGCCTGAATAAGGCTCAAAGGTTCAGCGTAAGAAGCATGAGCGAATGTAATGAAAAGTATTCCCAGCATAACCGGGATTGCTTGATAAAAGCGTAATAAAATCATGGAATACACCCCCGTATTATCCTGCGCAATCCCGCTATTAAAAAGGGCATGCGCCAGTGCTATCCTCTATGCATTAAGACATAGCGGAAACTTAGGTAGATATCAGGACAGGACGTATTGACAGGGAGGCCGCCAGACACCGGCAGCATCGTAAGAGGCACGAGGGGGTGAGTCGTTAACAGCGATAGGAGACGCTATCATGGGTTTCTGAGTTAATGAAGCTTTAAGAGCAGGCATCTGATATACGCTGCTTGTGTTACATGCTTGGCCACACTTAAAGGCTTTGCCTGTTTTTGAAGTGGTTTGCAACGCTTCACAGCAGTCACAACAATCCATCATGACTTCAGTCATGTCTTCAGACGAAGTGTGCATAGGACACTGTTCGATCCCCAAGCCGAATCCTGCATATCCATACAATGGAAGCGCAAAACTTAAAAGCAGGATCATAAACAGCCGGAAGAGTCGCATAGGGATTACTTTATAAAAAGTAAAACATGTTCTATTTGAAAGTGTAACGTGTATTTTAAACAAATAATAGATGCTCTCAAAAACCATTTAATAATTTAACGGCATCAATAATCTATGTGTTTAAGCATTTTATAATACGCGGAATAGATACTATTCAATTAAAACACTGAAAGTTTTCCAGCGTATATTAATAAAGAAGCAGAAGAACCACTATTCCTTTATATTGTAAATAGAAAAAATAAAGACTAGAATAAAAAAACTATGCGCAAACTCTTCTTCATTTTCCTGATGGCTATTTTACCGTTCCATTTTTCATGGTCAGCGGCGTCTGAGTATTGCCAGCATGAAGAAGCTACTGTAGCTGCGCAGCATTTTGGGCATCATTTCCATGTTCACCAAGCAGATGATGGTGACAAAGATCATCCTTACAAAAAAAATAAAGGCGTTCATCTCGATTGCAGCTTTTGCCATGTTTCGCATGCGTTAATCGATTTATCTTCTTTTTCAGCTCCACCTCTTATGAAAGCTATTAAGCAGTTGGGTCTTGATGACTCGCCGCTTCACTATACTTCCTATATCTCCCAAAGCCTTGACCGCCCTGACTGGCGTTTCGCATCGTAATACGGCGAGACGTTTAGCGCTATCTGCACGCTTATCTTAATATACTTCCCTTAGTCTTATTTCGTCTCGCCGAACTCCTTCCTATTGTTTTATCTGGAGATTTCGATGCGAAGATTATATTTATCTTTTGGGCTAGCTGCGCTTGGTTTTCATTCAGCATTTGCCCAGAATGATGCAATAACATCCTTGCCCGTTCGGGGCAATGGAAGTATACGCCAGCCTATATCCCTGGAACCTTCTGGCCCGCTTAACTTAAATACCGCTCTACAATTAGCGCTGAATGCTAATCCTGAAGTGTCGGCAGCTCAACATGAACTAAATGCACAAACAGGTAGTATTCTTCAGGCCAAAGCACTACCTAACCCTGCGGTATCTGCATTGATGGAAGATACCCGTCAGGCTACACGCACGACTACCGTTCAAATTAACCAGGAAGTCGAGCTGGGAGGTAAACGTACTGCAAGGACAGAAGTCGCAGAGCGTGCCTATGATATTGCTGCGGTAGAGCTTAAAACTAAACGGGCACAAATCAGTGCCGAAGTGATGGCGGCTTTCTATAGTGTTCTCGTATCTCAGGAACGATTACGCTTAGTGCAATCCTCGTTGGAACTGGCACACAGTGCTACCCAAACAGCAGCTAAACGTGTCAAAGCCGGACGTGCTTCACCTGTAGAAGAAACCAAATCAACGATTGCTGAAGCCAGCGCTAAATTAGAGTTAAACCAAGCACAAAACGCACTAGCTACAGCACGCCAGCAATTGACAACCTTCTGGGGGAATGCGCATCCACAATTTGAAAAAGCGGAAGGACAGCTTGACTATACTTTTGTACTGCCTGATTTTGCTAACCTTAGCAATCAAATAGCAGCCTCCCCTGTATTACAACGTGCCAAGCTGGAAATAGAGCGGCAACAAGCATTAATCAAAGTAGAAAACAGTCGCCGCGTTCCTAATGTGACGGTCACTCTAGGTGCTAAACGTGATGAGCAATTAGGACTCAATCAAGCTGTTTTAGGTGTGTCCATTCCTATTCCTGTTTTAAACACTAATCAAGGAAATATTCAGGAAGCAGTAAGTCGCACAGAAAAAGCAAAAGATGAGCATGTAGCAGTTCAGCTCCGTCTTAGCAATGAATTAACTGCTGCCTATGGGCGCTTCACGACATCACGCCAGCAAATGGAATCATTACAGCAAGATATTCTTCCAAGCGCTCAATCAGCATACACGGCAGCACGGACAGGTTATGAGCTGGGTAAATTTAATGTTCTGGATGTGCTCGATGCACAGCGCACGCTGTTTCAATCACAGCTTCAATATGTCAACGCTTTAGCTGACATTCATCGTGCAGAGGCAGATATCTATCGCGTTCTGGGTACAACTCCCATTACTCAGCCTAAGGAGTTATCCCATGAATAAAAAACAATCTTTTTGGATTATCCTCATTGCCGTGATTACGGTCATCCTAGGTAGTTTTATTCTTCGTTCAGAAAAGCCCCATAGCGAAAATAAGGAAGAAGCAAAGAAGACGGTAGAAAAAGTTGAGAAAGCGTCCGAACATTCAGAAACCTCTTCACCATCCGCAGAGAAAAAGAAAGAAGAACATCATGAAGAGGATAAAGTCGTTCTTAACGAAGCTCAGCGTATAGCCAGTGGCATTGAAATTAAACAAGCAGGATCAGTGCAACTTAAAAATATCCTTCAACTCCCAGGCGAAATTAAGCTGAACGAGGATCGTACTGCCCACGTTGTTCCACGATTAAGTGGAGTGGTGGAATCAGTATCTGCTGATTTAGGCCAGTACGTTAAGAAAGGACAAGTTTTAGCGGTATTAGCGAGCACGGCACTTTCTGAATATCGAAGTGGGCTTTTGAGTGCTCAACAACGTCTGGGATTAGCGCAATCAACCTATAGTCGAGAAAAAAAACTTTGGGAAGAAAAGATATCGGCTGAACAGGATTATTTACAGGCTAAACAAGCTTTACACGAAGCAGAAATTAATGTGCGCAATGCACGAGAAAAACTGCTGGCATTAGGTGCTGCACTTCCCACTAAAGGTGCGCTGAATCGCTATGAATTACGTGCTCCCTTTGATGGTTTGGTGATTGAAAAACATCTGACATTAGGAGAGTCCGTTAAGGAAGACACGCAGGTTTTTACTTTGTCTGATCTGTCTACGGTATGGGCTGAAATCGCTGTGCCTGCAAAAGATCTAGATCGGGTGCAAGTAGGCCAGTCTGTCATGGTTAAAGCGACTTCAATGAATGTAGAAGTACCTGGAAAAATTATCTATGTAGGCTCACTTGTAGGCGATCAGACACGTACAGCAATGTCACGTATTACGCTTGCGAATCCTAAAAAAGTATGGCGTCCGGGTCTTTATATTACGGTGGGAGTGATTTCTGGAGAAACTACTGTACCCGTTGCCGTTGTCAATGAAGCCCTTCAATCAAATGAAGGAAAAACAAATGTATTCGTTCAAACAAAAGAGGGTTTTGTCGCTCAGCCAGTCAAGACAGGTCGATCAGACGGCACCTATACAGAGATTGTAGAAGGTCTTCAAGCAGGTATGCCTTATGCCGCTACCAACAGCTTTGTGCTCAAAGCAGAGTTGGGTAAAGGCAGTGCTGAACACGATCATTAAAAGGACATCCTCATGTTTGAACGACTTATTCGATTTGCCATTGATCAACGATGGCTCGTGTTGCTCGCCGTACTCGGCATAGCCGGTTTTGGCGTTTTCAGTTATCAGCACCTGGCGATTGATGCCGTTCCTGACATCACAAATGTTCAGGTTCAGATTAATACTTCTGCTTCAGGTTATTCGCCGTTAGAAACGGAACAACGCATTACCTTTCCTATAGAGACAGCAATGGCAGGCTTGCCAAGCTTGGAGCAAACACGTTCATTATCTCGTTATGGGCTTTCTCAGATCACAGTAATTTTTAAAGACGGCACAGATATTTATTTTGCCCGTCAACTGGTCAATGAACGTATTCAAAGCGCAAAAGATCAACTACCTACAGGCATAGCTCCTGCGATGGGGCCTATTTCTACAGGATTAGGCGAAATCTTTTTATGGACAGTCGAAGCTAAAGACGGTGCCAAAAAATCAGATGGAAAGCCTTACACACCCACTGATTTGCGTGAAATTCAGGATTGGATCATTAAGCCTCAATTACGTAATGTACCAGGCGTTGCTGAAATCAATACGATTGGCGGCTATGAGAAAGAGTATCTGATTGCGCCTTTTCCTGAAAAGCTTCGTGCCTATGGTTTAACGCTTAATGATGTGATTACTGCGGTAGATCGTAACAATGCCAATGTAGGCGCCGGATATATAGAAAAAAAAGGCGAACAATACCTGATTCGTGTACCGGGTCAAATTCGCTCCTTAGACGATATTCGCAATATTCTTCTTAAAAGCCTGGATGGCATTCCTGTACGCATTAATGATGTGGCTGAAGTCGATATCGGGAAAGAATTGCGTACCGGCGCAGCGACAGAAAATGGTCGTGAGGTGGTGTTAGGCACTGTATTTATGCTGATTGGGCAGAATAGCCGTACCGTTTCTCAGGCAGTGGCTAAAAAAATGGTGGAAATCAATAAAACGTTACCTGCCGGTATTGTGGCAATTCCTGTCTATGACCGCACAATATTAGTAGATAAAGCGATCAATACCGTCAAAAAGAATTTGCTCGAAGGGGCTATCTTAGTGGTAGCTGTGTTATTCCTTTTTTTGGGCAATTTTAGAGCAGCGTTGATTACAGCAGCGGTGATTCCTTTAGCGATGTTGTTTACTTTCTTAGGCATGGTAGCGAATAAAGTCAGTGCTAATCTGATGAGCTTAGGCGCTTTGGATTTCGGAATCATCATTGATGGAGCCGTGGTGATCGTTGAAAACTGTATTCGTCGTTTAGCGCATATGCAGGCGCACCACCGTCGCCCTTTAACAGTGAAAGAACGTTTAGAGGAAGTTTTTACTGCTTCGCAAGAAGCTAGACGCCCCTTATTATTTGGGCAGATGATCATCATGATTGTGTACCTGCCTATTTTTTCCTTAACAGGGGTTGAGGGAAAAATGTTTCATCCAATGGCCTTTACCGTCGTTGCGGCATTAATTGGGGCGATGATTCTTTCCATCACCTTTATTCCTGCTGCCGTAGCGCTTTTCATTGGAAATCATGTTTCTGAAAAAGAAAATGCACTAATGCATTGGGCTAAACGTGGCTATGCGCCTTTACTTCACAGCGTCTTAGCAAATAAGCCTGTAGTTCTGGCAGTAGCTGGTGCCATGATGGTTTTATCGGGCTTAATCGCAAGCCGTATGGGTACAGAATTTGTGCCAAGTCTTAATGAAGGGGATCTTGCTCTTCAGGCCATTCGCATTCCTGGAACCAGTTTGTCTCAATCAGTGGTCATGCAGCAGCAGATAGAGGTTGCACTGAAGCAAAGATTTCCTGAAATTGACCGGGTTTTTGCACGTACCGGCACCGCAGAAATCGCTTCCGATCCAATGCCGCCTAATGCCTCAGATGGTTACATTATGCTGAAGCCGCATGATCAATGGCCAGCGCCTCAAAAAACACGTGATGAACTCATTGTTGCTATTCAAGACGTTTTAGCCAAATTACCTGGCAATAGTTATGAGTTTTCTCAACCGATTCAGCTACGCTTTAACGAGTTGATTTCAGGTGTGCGAAGCGATATTGGTATCAAGGTATTCGGGGACGATATGGATACGCTGAATGCAACGGCCAATCGTATTGCTACGGTATTAAAAAACATCTCAGGCGCTGATGAAGTAAAGGTTGAGCAGACTACCGGCCTTCCTATGTTAACGGTCGATATTGATCGTGAAAAAGCAACCCGTTACGGACTGAATGTTGCGGATATTCAAGACATCATTAGCACCGGACTTGGAGGGCGCGAAGCGGGTACATTATTTGAAGGTGACCGTCGCTTTGAGATTGTAGTGAGACTACCTGAGCACTTACGAAGCGATTTAGATACCCTTCGCCGCTTGCCTGTTCCCTTACCACGAGTTAAAGATGACACACGCCCCGCGATGATTCCTTTATCCGAGGTAGCCAGACTGGATCTCAACCCAGGCCCCAATCAGATTAGCCGTGAAAACGGAAAACGTCGCGTCGTTGTTACGGCAAATGTCAGAGGCCGTGACATAGGATCATTCGTCGACGAAGCACAAAAAGCCATTGACCAACAGATTAATCCACCCGCCGGTTATTGGCTTACCTGGGGCGGTCAGTTTGAAAACCTACAATCCGCCAGCCAGCGGTTAAAAATTGTTATTCCCGTTGCCTTGCTGCTCGTGTTTACGCTCCTATTCGCTATGTTCAATAACGTAAAAGACGGATTACTGGTTTTTACAGGTATTCCTTTTGCATTAACTGGCGGCATTGTAGCGCTCTGGTTGCGCGATATTCCTTTATCGATTTCAGCAGCGATTGGATTTATTGCCTTATCAGGAGTAGCGGTATTAAACGGGCTTGTAATGATTGCTTTTATTCGACAGTTAAGAGAAGAAGGAAAATCACTGAATGACGCCATTCACGAAGGCGCTCTGACGCGGTTACGCCCTGTTCTTATGACTGCTCTGGTGGCTTCACTGGGTTTCATCCCAATGGCTATTGCAACAGGCACAGGTGCTGAAGTACAGCGTCCTTTAGCAACCGTAGTCATTGGCGGCATTATCTCGTCCACCACGCTAACCCTATTGGTTTTACCGCTGCTTTATCAATTAACGCATCGAAAAAATAGAAAAAACAAAAACGACCTTATTTGAACTCAACGTTTTAGTTATATGAATGCTTATCAAATTTAAACGTTTTGAGGAGATTTTTATGAGTTGCTGTGATAAAAAAGCGTGTGATACCGCTCCTGTACAGTCAGTAACCACCAGTACGGTTCCTAATTCAAGTCATGAAGAAGCGGTTTTTTTGATCCAAAAAATGGATTGCCCTACCGAAGAAAAATTAATTCGTGATCGTTTTCAAAACATGCAGGGTATTGTGGGTATGCAGTTCAACCTGATGCAGCGAGAGTTGACTGTACAGCATCAGCTTCCTTCCATTGAGCCGATGATTGCAACTTTAAACGCATTGGATCTTGAGCCTAAAACAAAATCGGACTCCTTAAATCTGAGCAATAGCGTAACAGATGAACATAGCGATGCAGAGCACTATCGCATTTCAAAAAGCCAATGGATATTGATGGCTATTTCGGGGATTACAGCACTTAGCGCCGAAGCTGTGGCGTGGAAGACAGGAACAGATAATAGCTGGCCTGTGATTGTGCTTGCCCTCATTGCTATTTTGACAGGAGGGAAGGACACCCTTAAAAAAGGGTGGATTGCCTTACGAAATTTTTCATTAAATATGAATTTTTTGATGTCAATCGCTGTGATTGGAGCCGTCTTTATCGGGCAATGGCCAGAAGCTGCTATGGTTATTTTTCTGTTTGCATTGGCCGAAATGATCGAGGCATTATCACTGGATCGAGCACGTAATGCGATTCAGGGATTAATGGCCATGTCTCCTGAAATCGCTACCGTTCAAACCGATAGTGGTGAATGGCATGAAGTACCCGCTAAAGAGGTAGCACTTAACGCGATTGTTCGTATAAAACCTGGAGAGCGTGTCCCTTTAGATGGTCTTATTACGACAGGGCAGACTACGATTAATCAGGCACCGATTACTGGCGAAAGCATGCCGGTTGAGAAAAAAGCAGGTGACCCGGTTTTCGCAGGCACAATCAATGAACAGGGCGCATTTGACTACCGTGTCACCGCATTACAAAGTCACTCCATGTTGTCACGTATTATTAAAAGCGTACAACAAGCACAAGGTGATCGTGCGCCTACTCAACGTTTCGTAGATCGATTTGCGCAATATTACATTCCAGCCGTTGTAGCCATAGCTTTACTGATTGCGCTTGTTCCTCCTTTATTAATGGGAGCGGCTTTTCAGCCTTGGCTTTATAAAGCTTTGGTACTGCTAGTGATTGCCTGCCCATGTGCTTTAGTGATTTCCACACCTGTGACGGTAGTTAGCGGATTGGCTTCGGCGGCTAAAAGTGGAATTCTAATTAAGGGAGGCGCTTATCTGGAGCAAGGGCGATTACTTAAGGTATTAGCTCTTGATAAAACGGGAACAATTACTCTGGGCAAGCCCAAAGTGACAGATAAATCATTGGTCAGCGATGGCGATGAAATTGCCTTGCTACGCTATGCTGCTAGTTTATCTGATCGCTCCGATCATCCTGTTTCGACCGCAATAGCCACGTTTTGGAAAGAACAAAATACTTCAGATACTCTACTTGAAGTGAAAGACTTTGAAGCATTGATGGGCCGAGGTGTCAAAGGTGTAATTGAAGAAAAAACTTTTTTTCTTGGCAATCACCGACTTGTTCATGAAATGGGTATTTGCGGGCCTGAATTAGAGAGCAAACTAGAAGCCTTTGAGAAAGAAGGTAAAACGGTAGTTGTTTTATGTTCTGTTGAAGCGCCGCTATTGATTTTATGTGTTGCGGATACCGTTCGTGAAACCAGTATCGAGGCCATTGCTCAAATGAAGCAATTGGGTATTGATGTAGTTATGTTAACGGGTGACAACCCACATACTGCGCAAGCAATTGCTACCCAGGTAGGTATCCAGGATGCACGTGGCAATCTGCTGCCCGATGATAAGCTGAATATCATGACTGAACTGATTGCCAAGTATAGGTATGCCGGTATGGTAGGTGATGGTATTAACGATGCTCCGGCTTTGGCGAAAGCTAATATCGGTTTTGCGATGGGGGCAGCAGGTACAGATACGGCACTGGAAACTGCGGATGTTGCTCTCATGGATGATGATCTAAGAAAAATTATTCACTTCATTCGACTAAGTACGAAAACCCGCTCTATCCTTGTCCAGAACATTACTATAGCTCTAGGCATTAAAGCTGTCTTTCTGGTTCTTGCCTTATCAGGCCAAGCTACCTTATGGATGGCAGTATTTGCTGATATGGGAGCGAGTTTAATTGTAGTCTTTAATGGAATGCGTTTGTTAAAACGCGTTTAAACAAGATGATTATAAAAATAGGAATAGTTCAAATCATGTTTGAATTATTCCTATAAAACGAATCAATAACGCGTTTTATTCCCTATTGCGCATAAACAGAAGTACTGTTTTTCAGATAATCGCGCAAATGTCTTCCAGCCTTAAAAGCGGGAAAATATTTTCCATCCATTATTGAGTACAACATACTTGTTAATAGCCCACTAAGAAACTAAAAATAACTTGCCCCCAGATACTGTGGATAACTTGGGTAAAACATTCATCAAAACTTAGTTAGCTATTCAATTTACTAGCAATGTTATTGATGCATTAAAAACAGGCAGACGAAAATAGCTTGCACTAAACCTATATTTCCATAATAATAGAAATATGGAAAATAAAACTGTAGTAACAGCTCTAGCTGCTCTTGCCCAGGAATCACGCCTGAATGTCTTTCGTTTGCTGGTACAAATGGGGCCAGAAGGTATGCCTGCTGGCAAAATCGCTGAACACCTGGGCATTCCAGCGTCTTCACTCTCTTTTCATTTAAAAGAGCTGAGTTATGCTGGACTCATCAGCTCACAGCAAAAAAGCCGCTCGATTATTTACAGCGCAAATTATGCTGCCATGAATGATCTCATTAGCTTCCTGACAGAAAATTGCTGCAACGGTAAGCCATGCCTACCTATTAATTCCCCAGCGTGCTCAATTACACCTCCTGAAGAAACACATCATGACTGAACCTATTTATAACATTCTTATCCTTTGCACCGGTAATTCTGCTCGAAGCATTATGGCTGAAGCCCTCATTAATACATTAGGTGCAGGGAAGTTCCGTGCCTACAGCGCAGGAAGTCATCCCACAGGCAAGGTCAATCCTTTTGCTCTTGAGAAAATCCAAGTTATCGGTTATTCAACCGAAGATGTACGTAGTAAAAGTTGGGATGAATTTGCTCAACCTGAAGCACCCAAGATGGATTTTATTATCACCGTCTGCGACAACGCCGCAGGTGAAACATGCCCAATATGGCCAGGGCATCCCATTTCGGCGCACTGGGGTTTTGAAGATCCTGCTGCTGTAGAAGGAAGTAATGAGGAAAAGCGAAAAGCCTTTGATACGATTTTTCATCAAATTCATCATCGGGTGCGCCAGTTCGTGAATCTTCCGCTGGCTATGCTTGACCAAAACGCCATCAAGCATGAGCTGCATAAAATAGGTCAATCCAGCGTCAGTGAAGAAAAATGAGCATTCAACAGGCTAAAACGCCCATGAATCTTTTTGAGCGCTATCTGACGGTATGGGTAGCCTTATGCATCGTCATAGGGATCGCTCTTGGTCAAACACTGCCAGGTATTTTTCAGTCCATCGGACACATGGAAATTGCCCAAGTCAATCTTCCAGTTGGCTTACTTATCTGGGTCATGATTATTCCTATGTTGGTCAAAATTGATTTTGGCGCACTGCATCAGGTGAAATCACACTGGAAAGGTATTGGCGTTACCCTCTTCGTCAATTGGGCAGTAAAACCCTTTTCAATGGCGTTTTTAGGATGGCTGTTTATCCGTCATATCTTTGCACCTTATTTACCGCCAGACCAGCTCGACAGCTACACCGCAGGGCTTATTTTATTAGCTGCTGCACCGTGTACAGCTATGGTCTTTGTATGGAGCAAACTGACAAATGGTGATCCTTATTTCACCCTCTCTCAGGTGGCATTGAACGATGCCATTATGATTTTCGCTTTCGCTCCCATCGTTGCTCTTTTACTAGGAATTTCTTCGATCACTATCCCATGGGCAACACTTTTAATCTCGGTGGCACTGTACATCGTTATCCCCGTCATTCTGGCGCAATGCTGGAGAAAACTTTTACTCAAAAAAGGGCAAGCGGCGTTTGATGCCGTTATGGCTAAAATCAGTCCGTGGTCAATTTCTGCATTGCTCCTCACACTGGTTTTACTATTTGCTTTTCAGGGCGAAGCCATTATTAAGCAGCCTTTAATAATAGCCATGCTGGCGGTTCCCATTCTTATACAAGTATTTTTTAACTCAGCCTTAGCGTATTGGTTGAATCATAAAGTTGGAGAAAAACACTCTATCGCCTGCCCTTCTGCCCTCATTGGAGCCTCTAACTTTTTTGAGCTGGCTGTAGCTGCTGCGATTAGTTTGTTTGGTTTTAATTCAGGTGCCGCCCTGGCTACGGTTGTTGGTGTGCTGATTGAAGTACCCGTTATGCTTCTGGTTGTTCATATCGTTAATCGTAGTCGTGGGTGGTATGAAGCCCCACACTAATGAAGATCAATCTAAAAACAAATGGCTAGTACCTGCTCTTGGACTTACACAAATTATTAGTTGGGGTTCCATGTTTTACGCCTACAGCGTACTCATGCAGCCGATGCAAATTGCCTTACACACCTCTAAAACTACGGTAGTAGGCGCGTACTCATTAGCTTTGCTGATCTCTGGATGTCTATCCATGCTCGCCGGAAGCATTATTGACCGATTCGGAGGTCGAATGCTGATGGGCGTTGGAAGTCTCTTAAGCGGGATGATGTTACTTCTACTTTCTCATGTTCAGAACATAACCGAACTTTATTTAGTATGGGCAGGTATTGGCGTCGCCATGAGTGCTACTTTATATCAGCCTGCTTTTGCAGTCATTACTCAGGTATTTGGTTCCAGTTATCGCAAATCAATTACGTTGCTTACACTCTTTGGCGGCTTAGCCAGTACAGTATCTTGGCCACTGACTCAGGCACTATTAGTAAGATATGGCTGGCGTGAAACGTGGGAAGTTTATGCTATCGCGAATCTAGTATTGTGCTTGCCTATTCATGCTTTTTTACCTTCACTCAACCAGACAAAATCAAAACCTTTACATCCAAGTCACGGCTCACAAACATTATCCTTAGCATTGCGTGATCCCGCTTTTTATCTGGCTGCGTCGGCTTTTACGTTTAATGCCTTAGTATTTTCTGCCATGTCCTTGCATCTGATTTCAATACTTCAGGCACGCGGTCTATCCGCAGCTCAAGCGACAACCATTGGCGCAATCATCGGCCCTATGCAAGTCATAGGCCGCATTATTGAAACAACCTTAGGTAAAAATGCCAGCTCTCGACAGGTTGGGCTTATTGCTTTGTGGTTGTTACCTATCGCGTTATGTTTATTATTTGCTCCTGCTGGTTGGACAGTTATCTATATTTTATTTGCTATGGCTTATGGAATGAGTAACGGCGTAGTCACCATTGTGCGCGGTACATTACCTGCTGAAATGTATGGACAAGAAGCGTATGGTGCTATCAGTGGCGCTATGAGCACCCCCGTGATGTTGGCTATTGCAGCGGGATCTTTTATAGCTTCAGTGCTTTACTCCCTCACAGGTGGCTATGTGGGAACCTTAATTGTCTTAATCATCATGGCAATACTAGCTGCAATCCTTTTTATGACTATTCGCGTACCAGCTCAATTGAGTTTAAAAAAATTATAAGGAAGAATATTGTGTCTCAAACATTAACTGATTTACCCAATATACAGCCTGATTTATTCAAAACACCTACTCCATCGCATTTTTCCAATGTATCTACATCCTCACACGCACCGCGATTTTTACTCTTATATGGTTCTATAAGAGAGCGTTCTTATAGCCGGTTGTTGACGATGGAAGCGGCTCGACTATTGGAAGCATTAGGGGGTGAAGTACGCATTTTTCATCCAAATGACTTACCGCTACCTGACGGAGCACCTGAAACACATCCTAAAGTACAGGAGCTGAGAAGCTTGGCAGAGTGGGCAGAAGGTATGGTGTGGTGTTCTCCTGAACGTCATGGAGCCATGACAGGCATTATGAAAGCACAGATTGACTGGATACCCTTATCAATCGGCGCTGTAAGACCTACACAGGGTAAAACACTGGCCGTCATGGAAGTATCGGGAGGCTCCCAGTCCTTCAATGCTGTAAACCAAATGCGAATTTTAGGACGGTGGATGCGTATGATTACCATCCCTAATCAATCCTCAGTTCCCAAAGCGTTTTTAGAATTTGATGAAGAAGGCAGAATGAAGCCTTCTTCATATTATGATCGCGTGGTAGATGTCATGGAAGAATTGATGAAGTTTACGCTGTTGACGCGTGATGTTTCGCCATACCTTGTTGATCGGTACAGCGAGCGTAAGGAAAGTGCAGAAGAACTCTCGAAGCGCGTTAATCAGAAAAATATTTAACATCGAGTGCTTAAATGCTATTAAAAACTATTTTGCTATTCGTTCTAACTGCCATAGCTGAAATTTTAGGATGCTTTCTGCCTTACTTGTGGTTAAAGAAAGAGGGTTCTATATGGTTACTGGTTCCAGCGGCGCTTAGTCTGGCATTATTTGTATGGTTATTAACATTACACCCGGCAGCCAGTGGTCGAGTTTATGCAGCCTATGGCTGTGTCTATGTAGCGACTGCTTTAGTCTGGCTTAGAGTTGTAGATGGAATAAAACTATCTACAATGGACTGGGCAGGAGGAGCCATTGCGTTGCTCGGTATGTTAATTATTGTAGGTGGCTGGAATCCGAAATCTTAACTCAGTGTCTTTCTTTTCTGCGCTACGGTACTTTATAAAATTGACGAGAAACTATGAGTAACTTATAAAAAACTTTGAATATCAATGTGACTGTTGCTCAACAAAACGTTTACAAGTCGCCGTTGGGTAACTCTCCCTAGCTGCCTTAAATGTTCCATCTTTATAAAAGCTAAGCCACTTTCCAGCTACTGTTGGCGTTTCAGACAAGGTAAATGTTCCACGCCATGCCGAGTAATCCGGCAATACTACAGACAAAAAAACGTTGTCTTTGTCACGAACTATATTTCCCTGGCTCATGGTCAGTTGTTTAGACGATTGTACGGAAACACTGACTATGCCTGTATAGGCATCAATATCCGCTATCCACGTACCCTCTGTATATGTTCCTTGGTAGCGGCCAGCCACATCACAAAAAACAGGAAGCCGAACAAGGTTAGTCACTACATTTTGACTAAATGATGTCAAAGGTAGAGCGGCAAGTAATACAAATAAAATTTTACGCATACCAACACACAAAAACATATTATTTCAATATCTTATCACAAGATATTGAAATCAAAATACCCTTTTCATCAGCGGCAATGCCGCTCTATTGGGGGGATGACGGGCGGGGTTGCGTAGCAACGGGTCTGAGCTGTCGGGGGGCGTTAGCCCACCCAAGAAGCGGCTTAAAATCTAGCAGCTCTCATGGAATGAGAACTGCCATACATTAAACCCCTCAAGCGTAACTGCTATAACAAACCGGCTTACCGTCCCAAAGTGATGCAGAGGTATAAGATTCAATCCTGATCGAGTCACCATGTTTCACGCGGTGCATGCGCTCTTTCGCGTTTTCCTTAAACTCGTTGATTAAAGGCGTCGTCGTTCCGCTCATATCGGCGGTTGCTACTTTTTGCTGTTTTAACTCTTTCACCCAAACAGATTGGGCGGTAGTCCTAACAACCTGAAAAAAATCGACATTGGTTTGCTCATAGCCCCAGCTACTATATAAAACATCATTGATTTTAAGCGTATGTGCAGATTTTTTAGCTTTAATGTTTTGAGGTGTCGTTTGCATGGTTTAATTTCCTTAATTTAAAAAATGATGCTTTTTTATTGGTTGATGTGGTGGGTGTTTTCTTCTAAAAGCTTGGTTTGGCTAATATGAAAAACATTCGTCTTTTTTGCTTTGTTTACAGGTATTTCTTCTCCAGTTTCCTTATCCTTTTTGACGCATGGAATGACGGTGATAATCTGTACCCCGTGCTCCCCTTTTTTCACTACTCGCCCTAATGCTTTCCAAGCGTTAAATGTAAAAACATTTTCACGCGGTAGAATTTGATCCATAGGAATACCCTTTTTCTCAAACTCCTCAAATATCTGCTCATAGTTGGCGAAGCTCTGCCCTTTTACTGCATTTTCTAGGGCTTGCTGCTCAATCATTGCCCTATCAAGGGGTGGTTTTTTAGCTGCATTTCTCATTGGGTTATCTTTCAAAATATAAGAGGGGGTTTATTAGGCGTTTTGGTCGAGTATTTTTCTAATCTGCTGCGCTGCATATAAGCCAGCATTGTTAAGCTGGCGAACCCATGCGCCACGGCTAGGACTCCATTTAAAGGTGTGCTTCCTTAATACGCCTCTGGTCGCCTCATCTGGTTTTCCGTCAAAAATGAACATTACGCGGTTTTCTGCGGTATCTTCTCGATAGGTATAGCCGTTCCCTTCCTCTTCTTTGTCCTCCCTCTTGGCACGTTTTTCTAAATCCTGAATACGTAATTTAATGCGCCTCATGTTCGCGTTGTTGTTGCTGAGTTGATAGGCTGCAAAGCCAATACGACCGCAAAAATCAGGTTTAAATAAGCTTTCTATTCCCTGTTCTGAATAACCCAACGCCTTTAAGCCTTCCCGATTATTTTTTCTAATACAGGCATTCACTTTTTTCATTCGATCTTGAAGGGCTTCACAATCAGAAAGCTCGGCTTTTAGTTTTTGAATGGCTTCGGGATCATCGCTAGATATGCCGCCAGAACCCACAGAAGCGGCTTTTCCCTCGTAATAACTTGCTTTATCACTGAGCGCAAACGATTTGCCGTAGGTGTTATGAATGCGGCTTCTAAAATTTCTATCTCTGCGCTCTGAATGATGGCCTACTAGAATAGGCTGCCCAAACGGAATACACGACGACATAGACCGAGCTTGTTTATAAACAGAATCACTTTGTTGTCTCGCTTTTGCTGCTAGGCTTGTGTATCTGTCACGTTTTCTTTCTAGCCTTTCCTCATAAGCGTTTAAAGGCTTTGAATCCTTACTTTCTTCTGAAATAATTAGGTTTATTTGTTGCTGATTAGTTTCCATGTTGTCTCCATGCTTTTAAAAAAAGAGGGGTTAAAAAATCTTTTCTTGATTCGCTGGAGCCCTTTTTTAGAATCTTCTTTTTCTTTTTGAAAATCCTGCTGCTCCAGTAAATCTTTTCCGTCATCTGCCGTTTGCCCGGCGATATGACGCCCGACTCATAGGGGCTTTATTACAAGGGACGTGGAATACCGGAGGGAGGAACGACTGAGGATATGCCGCCGAAAGCCCTTGTAATAAAGACCGAGTCGGGCAGTATTCGACGAAATGGCAAACGGTAGATGACGGATTGATGGAGTAGCGGGATGTTCAAAAAGAAAACCCACTCCTGAAGCATCGCGTAAGGAGTGGGTTTATACGCAGCTTGGCTGCGCTATCAGTTCAACCTTTATAAGCCTATATGGGTATTAACTTCTAACAAAATAATATAATTATTAAATGGTAGAAAAACTAGTTATTAAGATTTACAATTTCATCTTTTTCTTATTTGGAACGTAGGAAATAAAAATAACAATAGTACCTTTGATATGAGAATTTATTTATGTTTTTTATATTGCATAAGCATTTAGGAAATATAATGATATTATCCAACTACATATGATTTTATAGCATCATTATTATTTAGATGTTGCTAATAATAGAAATTTGATCTCTAAATATGAGCGTATATGAAAATATACTACCAACAAAACATTTTATACAGTTTTTAACCAAATGCTATTGTCGTTTGATGGTCATTTCTTATTAATTTCAGTAAAGATTAAAAATTTTAATATATGAAACTCATTGCAAATGCTGTAAATAAAAATTTTATGCAAAGCATTCTTCCTTCTGTAGATGATGAGGTCGATGGAGTCCTAGCAGCTATTGCATATGGCGAAAACTCTAATACTGAAGAGTATGATTTCATTGGAAATTGCTTATCAAATCATTATAGACTTGACATATGGATGCGATATGATCACACAGTCCCTGTTTCTGTTCCATTATTAAAAAGATTATTACGCCATCACAAGGATAATATTTTTTGTAAACTAATTCCTGATCAATTGCATAGCAAAATTATATGGTGGAAAGGCTATGGAGCATATATCGGTTCTGCAAATCTTACTGAAAGAGCATGGATAAGCAATATAGAATCAGGACTTTTTTTAACTGAATCTGATTTACACAGAGATAATCTTAATATTGAGCTTGATCAATTTTTTTATGAATTAATGAATATTGAACAATCTTATCCTTTAAATGAAGAAATTATAAAGGAAATGGAAAGTTTTGAATTACAAAATCGTACTTTTGATAAATTAAAAAAGGAGTTATCTGGTAAACGTAACATACCAATTTGGAATGGATTAACATCTTATGATAAAGAAAAAATGGATGACCGAAGAAAAGAAAGTTTTAGGCGCGAGTGGCATGAAACTTTAACAGAGCTTCGCAGTATTGGTAAACGCTTAGAAGAGCACAAACCAAAGTGGATCAAAGAAAATATTTCTATCAGTTGGCAAATAGATCAATTCTTACATGCCTATTACTATAATAAAGTAGCAAGATTAGAACCTGTTGAAAAATGTTTTGCAAGGAATTCAAATGATCCTCAAGGAGCTGTTACACATGCTTTAAAGTGGTGGGAGAATACTGAGGATGCTCCTTCAAATGAGAATGAAACCTTTGATATTAGCGCTCCCCTTATTAGAAATTATCTTGCTCAAGACAAAATATTAAATGTTACAGCAGATCAATTTACTCAAATATGTGCAAGCACTCATGCAACACTTGATCATCTTATTAAAATAAGACTTTCAACTCTCGGAAAACCTGAACTAGAACATCTTTCCAGAAACGAACGAATTCCTTTATTTGCTAATTGGCTATTTAATAAAAAAAATGCTAAAGGAATGTCTATCCTAGAGTTATTAAATTATGTTTTATATGGCGGTAAACATCTAGATTTATGGGAAAGACTTTATACAGCCTCACATAATTCTCAATATACTTTTCCTCACTATGGAATTAATTCTATAGCTGAATTAGTAGGTTGGGCACTACCAGATATTGAGCCTATTCTTCCTCCAAGAAATGGTAGAACAAGCAAGGCTCTTAGAGCATTAGGCTTCGATGTCACGATTTATTAAATATTACTGACTGTTCTTAGAAAACTCTAAAAGAGATTTTAAAAGCTCTTTATTTTGTTTATGAATTATGCCGCGCCCAGCAAAACGCCCTATTATCTGCTCTTCTTTCCTGAACTTTTCTACTAATCAGTGATTTAGCGATAAATTCTCTTTCGCCATTTTGTTTTTTAATCAATCATTGCTTTCGAAATAGTGCGCAGTACTTTATGCTACTACCTTTAATAAGGAAGAAAGCATGACAACTGAAATTTGCTATGAGTTGCTTTGCTTTGTCCCTATCAATACGAGTTCCACAAACAAGATATTCGGCTTCTCTGAATTTCTCGCCGCTGTAGCGTTATTGGCAGTGATTTATACAGTTACTGATGTTAGATATAAGTTTCGAATTGCCGTTACTCCTGGCTCAATATATACCACAACCTTTGGATTGATCACAGTAATCGGCTTACAGACATTACTCACAGAAATCTGGATTGCCGAAGGATGGTGGGTTCCAAAAACTGTGTTTATCACATATGCTATTTGGCAGGGAATTTTTAGTCTGCTCTTTCTTGGCACATTCCTTACATGGATGTATTACGCATTTATTTGCCCACCCATTTTTGGTCGACGCAATGCATACCGTTTTGCACAAGAACTCTATAGATTTATCCTTCGCGGAAATGACGATGAGATGAGAGTCATTGCAAATGAGATAGTAAGATCTGTCAAACCTTTAGTAAAGTATTCAAGGCGTTTGCCACCCCCGTTTGATAGTGCAGAGGAAAGGCAAGAAAAAGCAAGATCGAAGATCGGCGTACAAGATTATGCGCATGATATTTTGCTACTCATTGCAAACCGAAAATTCTGTAGATATATCGTTGAAGCGTCCCCAGTAACTGCACAAGCTTTTTTTGATGAAATGTCGAGTACAAATAAATTTGACATACCTATAGGACAATTTGCACGGAATATTTCTAGCGAAGCTATCGCACAAAAAGGATCATTCCTTTATGAAGAATCTGAAGGCTATAACACTGGATTATTAGGTTATCTAAAACCAGTCAGTACAGCAATATATGGAAATTATAAGCTTGTGGAAACACTTGGGCACTATATTGCTTCACCATTAGATATTGACTATGAAGAGCAATGGGTATGGGATTGTAAACAATGGAAGGCATATTGTCGTGCAACGCTTATTACGCTACAAGACTTTCTCAATCAAGGCAGAGGTTCACAAAATTCTTTTGTACTAAATCGTGCATTTGATGACATTAAAAGTGCCTATCGCGATTTATATAAACTCAATAACATACCTGAAGCCTACGGCACTGATATCTATGAACGCCTTAGGGTAGCTGTTGAATTTGTAAGAAGTGCCATTGATTTAATTGACACGCAAACATCTCCACCAAAACCTTTTCGTCGGATACGCGAAGGAACTTTCCCAAAAAATATTTATGATCATCTCGCCCTTTTGATATATGACATATGCTTCTCTGCTTCGACTGTGAAATCGCCAATAGAAAATTGTTGGACGATCCACCATAACATTGTTTGGAGCACTTTTTTTGATAACTGTGGCAGTGATAAACCTGCATTGAAAATTATCAGATTTAAGGTTCGCCGTCTTCTTTATGATGAAATTGCACAACTTACCTGTTTACCTAATTTCAAAGGATCAAGAATTCTTGGTTTCTGTTTGAACGTACTTGGTTTAAAGACAGGCCAGAATAAAGAAAATTATGGTAGAGACTCGTATGCGCTTGCGAAAGCAGTTCATTCTTGGACTCGAAAAAGCTATCTACATATGCGAAATGAAAATCCCGAAGTAGCCGATTCAGTACTGATAGGAAGTCTAAGTTTTGATGAGCCAAATAACAGGCTTGTTAAAACATATCTAAAAGGGTTAAGCCGGGAGACTCCAAAGACATACTTAGACTTAGAGCCGCATCTACCTTAAAGAGATCTATAACGTGATTTTGATTTAATTAATTGCTTTCCACAAAGAAAAGCTTAGATTAAAAAATTCATAGGAAAATAACAAAACCTTATTTTTAGAATAAATTATCTAAAATTTGTAACAAATAGCCAATATACATAGCCAAATAAAAGCTAGCCAATTTACATTGCCTTTGTAATTTTTAGCCACATGCTTTATGATTGGTCAATTAGAGTATACTTAAATTGGCTAATATTTATGAAAATCGCTCGTATTTACCTCCGCGTCAGTACCGAAGAACAGGATTTAACTCGCCAAGCTGAAATTGAGACTAGCACTCGTGCGGCTGGTTATTACATCGCTGGTGTTTATCGTGAAAAAGCTTCTGGCGCTCGTAGTGATCGGCCAGAATTGCTTCGTATGATTTCTGATCTGCAACCAGACGATGTTGTAATTGCTGAAAAAATTGATCGTATCAGCCGCCTCCCTTTACCTGAAGCCGAAAAACTCGTCAGTTCAATTCGCTTAAAAGGAGCACGATTAGCAGTACCAGGCTTAGTTGATCTGTCTGAAATCACCGCTGGGGTTGATGGCATCGCTAAGATCGTTTTGGAGTCTATCCAAGAATTACTGCTCAAGCTTGCTCTTCAGATGGCTCGTGATGACTACGAAACACGTCGTGAGCGCCAACAACAAGGCGTACAGCTTGCGAAAAAATCTGGTAAGTATAAAGGAAGAAAAGAAGACTCTATTATACACCAACGCATTATTGCACTTCGCAGAGCTGGCAATACTATTCATAAAACTGCCGAATTAGCTGGCTGTAGCATAAGCCAAGTTAAACGGATTTGGGCGATATATAAAAATACAAAACATCTCTTATGAAAAAGTCTTCTTATAAACTCTGTTAAGGAGCTGCACTAGTTAACTAAAAAATGTTAGTTAGGAAAAGTAGACTGTTTAATACAATCGCTGAAATTTCAAAAGATTGATTTCAAAATGAGAAATATAAAAAAATCAGAAACTTTTACATCATCGGAAAAAATGCTTGCTAAGTTGGGTGATAAAGCATTTTTACCTTTATGGTCTTTCGCAAACGTATACACGGATGAAGGATTGAAAACTACGGATAAGGGTGAAAAGAAAGGGCAAGGCGAAGAGCTATGTGATTTATTAGTCGTATTTGGTAATCATGTTTTAATTTTTTCTGATAAAGGGAGAGTAGAATATCGACCCCAAAATGATATAAAAGTTAGTTGGAGGCGATGGGTTGAGCGTGCCTTTTTAAAGTCTGCATACTCTACATATAAGGCTGAAAAATGGATTAGAGAGATGCCTGATAGAATATTTCTTGATAAAGAGTGTACTGAACCATTCCCGATTGCTATTCCTAATAAAGAAGTTATCAAGGTACACAGGATAGCTGTTGCTCGTGGCATTACGGAACATGCAAAAAGCTATTATCAAGATTCAAGTGGAACACTTCTTATTAAGCCTGACATCACGGGCGTTAAACATTTCGATCACCCATTCATTATTGGTACCGCAGATAATAAAAAGGGGTATGTTCATTTTTTCGATGAAGTGAGTATTGATAGAATATTCGCCGAATTAGACACCTTAAAAGACTTTACGCATTACTTAACTAAAAAAGAAGAGTTAATTAATGCCAACATGCTTCTAGTGGCTCCCGGCGAAGATGAGCTTCTAGGATATTACCTTTCGAGTCGTGAAAAAAACGAGTATATTGATTCGCCCCGATTTTTAGTGCCTGAAGGGGAAATGAGCGCAGCTATCGCTGTTCAGCCCGGATTTTATGACGGACACAAAAATACGAAAGAATATAAGCTATTAAAAGAAATAACCAAAATTTCATATTTCTGGGATAGATGTATTGAAGTTATGGGCAGTGCTGCTTTTACAGGTAGATGGCACGAAACCAATGGGAAAAATTACGATGAAGAGATTACAGTATTAAAATATATGGCATCTGAAAGTCGAATGGCTCGTTCGATTTTATCGAAAGCCTTTATGGAAGTAAGTCGAAAACCATTCGACATTGATGAAATCTGGCCACGCGTAAGAATCTTAAATTCACCAACCAACTCAGAGATGGCCTATGTCTGGTTAGTCATGCAGTTCACATCTGAACAAAAAGATTACGCTGAATACAGAGAACAACGAAAAAAATTTCTTTCTTCTTACTGTATGGCATGCAAAGATGCGTGCCCTGAATTCACGACTATTGTTGGTATTGCCTCTGATGCCGTGAACAATACTGGAGCAAGTGAAGAACTTATCTATGTGCATACTGACAATTGGACAAATGAGGAGTATAAGCACGCAAAATGGCTAAGAGAAGAAATGGGATTCTTAAAAAATGCAGAAGTTAAAAGCTTTGAGAGCTTTGAGAGCTTTGAGCATTTTTCAGAAAAAGAAGAAAGTGACTTGTCTAAATTAAGAAAGCGTAAAAAAAAGAAAAACAAAGAGCAGAAAGCAGCCCGGAGAAAAAACAGATAATTTGTAGAAACCTGACATCATTTTAGAATCTATCCAATAATTACTACTAAAGCTTGCTCTTCAGATGGCTTACGATGACTATGAAACACGTCGTGAGCGCCAACAGCAAGGCGTTGCAAAAAATCATGGTTAAATATAAAGACTCTATTACACTCCAACCTATTGTTGTACTTCGCAAAGCTGGCAATACTATCCATGAAACTGCTGAGCTAGCCGGTTGTAGCATAAGCCAATTAAAACGGATTTGGGCTATACACAAAAATCAAATTATGTCATCCGATTAAGGAAATATTTATAACTTAGGACAAATTAGTTTATTTATTTTGCCCTAAGTTATTTGTAGCTGCTAAGTAGTAATTTTACCCTTAAAACTATCTCTTATCGTGTATCAGTGATTAAACCTAGCTTTTTATATTCATCAGCTATAGCATCATTCCAAAATTTATTTGCTGATCTTACATCTAGGTAATCAATTACCCATCGCTGCTTATTTTTATCTTCAATCTCACATTCGCCGTGATAACTCCAACCGCCCTTACCAGCATTATTTCCAAGGTTTGCACGACGCATAACGCCTTCAATTCTCGTTCCATCTAAAAGAAAAACTTCCACAACCCCACCTATTGGCATTACCTCGCTAATAGCAACTATGTGCTCTTGATCTTGATAAGTTTGTGTCCAACGAGCCATTTTTGATTTTCCTATGCACAAAAGGAACCATTTTAGGACAATGCTCTACTAATTAGAACTTTTAGAAGAATGAGGAGCTTAGCGTTTTATAATACTCAATCTCTAAAAATCTCCTGGTGTCAGTTATGTTCAATAGCCTTTGATTCATTATCATAACAACCTACCTTTTTACAAAGAGTTTGCGCATCGCAAATAAAACTTAACCCTTTGAATAAACCATAGTTACGCACTTAAAAGATTTATTATGACAAATAAAGTACCTAATTCAGTTATTGGAACAGTATCACCAATTTTAGCTGCACACTACTACAGCCATTCAACATTAAACTCTTTATTTATGGCAAGCGGCGCACCTGGCGAAGTACCTGAAGGAAATTGTGAAGCAAAATGCAGCAAATGGTTGCAACGCTGTAATGACGATCCCAGCATAGATGCGCGTGCAGTATTGGGGCTAGTAATCCAAAAATATATGGATCAAGAAATAACTGATTGGAATCAAAACTTAGCTGAAGGCCAAGCCCGTATTCGTGAAAGCCTAGCTAAAAATCAGCTAAGTTATCAAACAAACGGTTATATCACTTTAGCAGGCGCAAGTCCGGCTACCAAAACACTTGCCGATTTTCTACGCAATGGTGATTTTGCTTCAATTGAGGCCGAATTTAATCGCACAATTGCACAAATAAATAATGATCCTTATGCTGCAATTACAGCAGCATGTTCAATTATTGAAGCTTTATGCAAAACTTACATCGAAACTTTTAACCTTGAAATGCCCACAAAACAAACTGTAGTACCACTTTGGCGCACAATCCAGCAGCATCTTGGTTTAAATATTGACTCCACAATAGAAGATGATCAAAAAAGAATTATTCAGGGTCTAGCCTCAATTGTTGATGGTATCGGTGCATATCGTACCCATACTGGCTCAGCACATGGTAGAGGAATAACCCCTCCTAAAATTCAACCAGCGGAAGCACGTTTAGCTGTAAATGCTTCACACACTCTTGTCATTTTTATTATGGAGCGCTGGCAAACAGCAAAAATCCATAACAACTCATTTCAAATGAACTAACTTTGAGAGCCTTTAAGATTAAACAATAAATTATTATTTTTGTTTTTTTCATACCCTATTGCTCCGCACTTAAAATAATACATGTATACAAATATTTTTGTATACATGTATAAATATATACAAAAGTGCTTATTGATCTATCTCATTCCAGGTTAAAGTTATCGGACACTTATCGCCCACTTACCTGAGATATCACCTACTTTGTCCGATATCTGCAATAAGCCGTGAATAGCCTATGAACACTGGTTTAGCAAGGAATATTCCCCTTGCCATTACACCCAAAAGCATTGAAGTTATCGGACACTTATCACCAGATTCACCGAGATATCATCCTTTTTGTCCGATATCTGCTTCAAGCAAAGAATAGCGACGGCCACGCTTGTCACCTATAGACACAACTTTTTTAGTTTCAATTAAAGCATCTATCGCTCTTTTCAATTGCTTATACTGAATTTCTTCGCCAACTCTACGATTAATTTCACTAATAGATGATTCGGGATAACGATGTAAATCTTCTAACACTAACGCCTGTAGACGATGAGGTTCTATGCGTTTGAGCGTTGTAGCAACAGGAAACTGAAGTGTTCTAAGTAACTCCGGTTCAACAAAATAGCGTGTTGCTTGAGTTTGACCACTCTGCTTTACCAAACCCCAATCCAAAAGTCGTGATAACCACGGACGCAACAGTTCAACTTCAGATAGCTCTAATTTTGCTGACAAATCATTTTAAGTGCTTCATTTTTAGCTAAAGAAAAATAATTTTGTGAAACTTATCATACTGTTTTTAAATATAAAATTAAAAAATTTACTAAACTACGATTTGGAGTTAATAATAGCTAAAATTATTCTCTTTTATCGTATGCTTTAAATAAAAATATTTTTAATAGATTATATAGTAGTTACTAAAGCAGCTCTCTCTTCATCAACAAGTTCTAAAAGATTTTTAATTTCTGTTACTAATGCCCCATGATTTGGCTCATATTCAAGAGTCCGAATATTATAAGTCTTAATCCAATCATTAATTAGAAACTCATTTTTATCACCTTTAAGAGTTAAGGCATAATGATGTTTATTAGAGTTGCCATAAATTTTCACATCTTCTAATAAGAGCATAATATCTGGGTCTTCCAACCCACAGCCAATAAATAATATAGTATTAGTTAAAAATATTGCTTTAAGTACCTCATAAAAATAGGGATGGTTTCTCTTAGCTTTATGGTATTCTGATTTAGTAAAAATCATATTTGATATATTATTGATTGATCCATGAGCATTAATTATCAAACGTGTATCAGATCTTATTTCATCTGCTAAATCATATGAAGTATAATCTATCACTTTAAAAGCAGGTCCGCTACCAGGATATGAGTAGCATAAACTCTGATATATTTTATCAAAATTTGTCGTAATTACAATTCTAGCGTCTAACTTATAAATATAATGATGTAACTCACTTGGCTGGTAATTTTTATTAAAAGAGTTATTTAAAAATGAATAGTAATCTGCTTGATCACAATTATCATTTATTGCTTGTAATGCAACTAAAAACTTCTTTTCCTCAATTAATTTTTCTATCTGCACTTTCTTGTTTTTATCACTCACTAGAGCACTAGCCATACTAAGAAAAGTTCCCCAAGTTGGTGGTGAATCACTATTTGCATCTTTTGAGTTAGCAGATACTCCTGAACCAATAAAAAAAACGCAACGTCCTTTAACAATTTCATTTATCAGTGATGAAGGCCAATCAATCATTTTAAGCCTATATTTTTAAGAAGTTTTCCACAAAATTGTTCCATTAATTTTTTATATTCATCAATTTGTCCTACTTGAGATCCAGTCGCTGCTTTGGTTTCAATAAGCTGATGAATTGGTGTATGTTTAGATTGTCCTAGTGGAACTATACTATACAAAAATGGAATATGCCCTAATGATAAATCCTCTAATGTTGCCCCCTGAATTAATAATTCTTTCAGACTTTCTTGATATACATTAGGTATATCTTTCATGATTTCATCATATGCTTTTACAGGACGTGCTCCACTTTTAAACTTTCTCATGACATATTGCTGCACAGAAAAGCCAGCAAATTTAAATTTTTTATCTGTTTCTACGATACCAGGAAATTCACTTGTTGCTTCTGGATATTTTTTTATTAGATAAGAGATAGCTTGTAAATAATCGTCATTCCAAGATCTAATCCAAGAAGAAATATTTTTAATACCTAATAAACTAAAAATATCTGATCCAAATGGAGTGATAACATAATCACAGCTCAATAAAACTGTTCTATTTAATGCACCTAGCGAAGGACCTACATCAAATATAATTAAGTCGTATTGATCGTGTGTTAAAGAAGAAAATATTTGAGATAACCAGTTTGTAATTCTATAACCGCCTACAGAATTTGCACCTTGTAAATCCCCCCAAGCACGACTTAATTTATCTTCAATTAAAGACATATTAGGATGTCCTGGTATTATATCTGTTTGAAATTTATTGTCATTTCTTGATATTGGAACGATAGGTCCAATTATTGTTGGTTCCCCACGCTCAAAAGGTTTTAGGTAACTATATAAAGTTTTATATGAAGATGTTGATGATAAATAAATTTCTTCTATGAGTTCATCTGGCAGTATAGCCTGAGTAGCATTACATTGAGGATCAGCATCAACCAATAAAACACGCTTATTACAATTAATATTTAAGTAAGATACAACATTACAGGTTAGCGTAGTTTTTCCGACGCCACCTTTATTATTAAAAAATACTAGGGACTTCACATTAAACCTTTCAGGTTAAATAAAACTTTCATTCACATCCCAGTTAAAGTAATTTAAAGCATAAAAATTGGAATTTTCGCATAAAAAATAAAGCATAGTGTTTAAACTATAATTTCGCTACTCCTAATTAACGAAATGGGTACTATAGTCCGTGGATTTATAGTCCACAAAAATGGCATGCTTAGCGCTATGCATACATTAGACCTCCAAAACTTAGGCAATAGAATTAGAGAGAAACGTAAAGCCATTGGCTTGACGCAAGAGGAACTCGCCGCTAAAGCTGAAATTGATCGTTCTTATATTGGAGGAGTAGAACGTGGGGAACGTAACCTAACATTTACAATGCTTTGTGCTATATGTATTGCTCTTGAATGTGATGTAGCGTACTTAACTCAAAATTTACCGGAGCAGCAAAAATGAAGTGGCTACGAACTTTGCTACTTTTTGATCGCGGTAATATTGCATCTTCTATAGATTGGCAACAAATCCATGATAGTTATGTTCGCTCTATTCAAAGCATAGATTTTCCTGAAAGATCGGGAACGCTCACACTACGCAAAAAATTTAAGCGTCCTGATAGTCAATGGGAACGAAACGGAGTAGTTTTTTTAAAGCGTCGGTTTTTAGATCATATTGTTAACGTCGAAAAATGGCGTCCGGAAGTAGGTTTCGACCTTGGCAAAAACCGCGTTCCAACACAAGTAACTCTATATCCTGGCTTAGAACAACATAATGAACCAGTTACTTCTGATTTTGGAAATTTTGATTTAATCACTACTACAACTAATGGTTTACATGTAGCTATTGAATGGGAAACTGGCAATATATCTTCTTCTCATCGCAGCATGAATAAGTTGGCGATCGCACTAGTATCTGGCAAAATTCACGCAGGAATTTTAATTTTACCAAGTCGCAGCCTGTATGAACATTTGACCGATAGGATTGGTAATATCGGAGAATTATCAGGTTATTTGCCTATGTGGAAAGATTTAGGAGTTAGCGTTTCGCGCGGTTTACTTGCTATTAGCATAGTTGAGCATGATGAGCTAACTGATGATGCGAACCACCCATATCTTCCCGTTGGCAGTGATGGACGAGCTAAAGAAGGTAAAGCTAAGAAACGCTAGAAGCTGCTAGATGATCTGAATCTATATTCTCACATAGGCATTCTAGGGCATTTTTTGTGAGTCTATAATTTTTAGAAAGTGGTTTACCTGCTTTTTGCCGTTGTTTTAGATCAGCTGTAGTAAAGAGTGTATTCTTATTGGCCTGGATCTCAACGAGATGCTCCCTATCCCCTTCTAATGCATTAAACCTTTCCATGATTGCTGAGCAATCCAACTCACAACCAATCCAGCGTCGACCAGTTAATTCAGCTGCAACATATGTAGTACCGGATCCGCCAAAAGGATCCAGTACTATAGAGCCTGGTTCAGTAGCCATGCTGACAATACGATCCATTAGCTTTAAAGCTAATGCATTACCGTCACGCTTTTTATATTTTGCATGTCGCACTGGTGGAATATCTGTCCATACGTCAGAAAGACTAACCCCACTTGGATTCATCTTATCCTTATATCCCCCATAGTCACGTACTTCCCCTCCACAATGACGACAGCATTGAATTGGTAACCTATCAGGATGAAAAATTGCTGGTTTGCTACCTTTTATGAAGTAGAGTAACGAATAATGTGAGGGATAAAGTCGGCTAGGAATCGGTAACGAATACTTAATATCTACAGAAATCCAGTTGCGAAAAGTTAACTTTTTACTAAGATATCCACCTAATAGCAAATTCCATTTTGGCAAATTCCATAAAAATAGTGCACCACCAGGCTTGAGCACACGAATCATGCCGTCAAGCCATTGCTCACACCATTCCAAATATTCTTGATCCGTTTTTGCATCATTAATTTTTGAGCTGTACTTTTTACCTAAATTGAAAGGCGGATCTGCAAAAGCGAGATCTACGCTTTCTGGATCGAGCGTTTTAAGAACTGTAAGGCAATCTGCCTGATAGAGTTCTCCAAGGGAAGTTTTTAAAATGGGTATCATAGTCATCATTATGACAGGGTTAAAGTCTAGGTGCAATACAATTGTAGAAAGTTAGGTTATCTTTATTTTATTTTAATAAGGTAATAGCACTAAAATAACCATTTTCTGATTTATATAAAATAAGTGTCATGTTTTTGCGAGAGCTATTTTATATAACCTGATTTTGTGCGTAATCAGTTTTAGTGAAAAAAGTATTTTAGCTATTCACTTTTTAGGAAAGGGGTGCCATGCGAAGCATGGGGAAAACCTGTGGTTTCCACAGGGGGGGCGACTTCGCGGAAGCCCAAAGGGCTGGAGGATGGGGGGGCAGCATGCCCCCGCGAAGTAAGGGGGTCTTAAAGCCGCTTTTGCGGCGGTGTGGCCCCCTTTGGGGGCGTCGATATAGTAGTTAATGTTTTTTGGAGGTTTATCAAGCGCGAAGCGCTGGTTTGCCCCCCGTTTACGGGGGGGTCGATAGATACCTTCATTTTACTTATCCACAATCTAAGTTAAACCTAAAACGGTTAAACACGTTAAAAATATAGTTAATACGCGCGCGCGTGTTAAGGTTTTTGAAAGCCATATAAATTAAGGCGTCCAAGGGTGTTTTGGTTGCTGATAGACGAAATGGCGGTTGCTGATAGACGATAAAAAGGTTGCTGATAGACGAATAAAAGTTGCTGATAGACGAAATGACTTAAGTTATCCACAGAAAATGACTTTAAGTTGCTGATAGACGAGTCAAATTTCCGATAAATTCGATTTATCTCTAAATAATCAATTTTGCATCTTTTCATTTTAAATTTACTAAAAATAAGCATTTAGAACACTTTTCCACAACCATTTCCGGTTGCTAATAGACGAAACGATGGTTGCTAATAGACGAGTCCAGGTCTCAAAAGTAAGTATTTTGAAGAAAAAAGGTTGGCGATAGACGAGTTACTAAGAAAACTAATGACTGTCACGCCTCCTTTTCTGCTTCTGGTAAGTGTTTTTGTAACAATTTTGTAAGCCATCCTACTAAATTTGCACGACTCATCTCAAATAAAACCTTTTTCATATCTCGACTGATGAAAACAACTTGCGTGGGTTTGATAGAGTCGTCTATTAGCAACCTATAGTCTGGAAGATTATTTTCCTTAGCTATTTTACGAAGATCATTAGCAAAAGATTTAGAAATTTGTGTACTTCCGCATTTTTCTTGAAGCAAATCAATTCTGCATTTCCACATTGCCTGATCTCCACAATGTTTACGAGCTAACTCGTACAAACGGCGCTCTATAGATTGCGTCAAGATGAAATAATCATTGTTTAGCGTCAGAATGCCATAGTCCAATACTGCACGATAGAGCCATTCCGATATGGTCAAATCTACTTCTAAGGCTCCCTTACCATTCTTGGTATAACGGCTAATATCATAATCATCGATCAAACTAAACCCTGAAGTTCTTTCTTTCTCGGTTGTTTTGATATTCGTCTCTATTGTAGTTCCCTTAAGACGTCGACACATTTCTATCACACGCTCATATGCGGCTCCACCCGTGCTTCGTCGTGTTCCCTTTAGAAAATCAAAGGTCTCTATCCGAATACGGCGCGATATAGGTTTTCCTTGTTCCTTAGCACGGATAATTTGGGAAATTGCATATATAAGAACATCTTTATCAAAAACCGTCGCAGCTCCTACCACTGAAGGAATCACTTTTAGACTTTTCTCTCCACGAGAAAACTCTCGAATGCGCGTATCAGGCTTTTTAGATAAAGAAAAGATGGGAAATTCCATCGACGAAATATCATCTTTAACAGGCCAATCACTACTTTTATCAGAAACAACAAACAGCTCTAACTGTTCTGTTTCTACCCCATCCTCAGTATTACTAATAGGTAATGCAAGTAATTGCTCAAGCAAAGACTCTTCAACTGAAGTAGGTTCTGGAGTAGACCTCGACATAGCGCAGCTCCGTTTTATCCAACATTTTTCAAAATTCTACGCCTCTTGGCCTGTGTCATCATGTTTGCCTGCAATTTCGGTTACGATATCTATCTAATCTCAGAATTGAAGCGGTTCTTCAGTAAATCTACTAATATTTCACGCTCTTTAGGATCAGTTAGTAAAATCTCAAAAGAAACTTTTCCTGAATCCCATTCTTTAATGAACCCTTTTTGCTCGCCATCGATCTGAATTTTATATTGACGGCTACTCTCTTTGCGTTTTCGATCTTTAGGTGTCTCATAACGACTACGAAGCTCATTAACTTCTTTTCTTCCAGCTTCTCCAGCTCCAATACGTTCCGCCATCATAAGCGTAGGCGCTAAACCTGCTGCTTGCTCTAAAAGGACAAGCTCGTAGAGTGCTGATAACGCGTAGTTTTGAGGACACTGGCGTACCAAATCTAAAATAGGCTCACTTAGCCGCAGTATCGAAAGTGTTTTATTAACGTTAGCTAATGACAACCCTGTAACTTCTGCAATGGCAGACTCGGTAGGATAAAGATTTTTATCGATAAGATCTTTCCACGATAGCGCATTATCTAGAGGCGTTTGTTGTGTTCGCTCATCATTTTCTTTAAATGATATTTGATAAAGCTCTTGGTCTGTAAGGTCTGCATGAACCATTAACTTGATCGTTGATAGTCCGGCTAACTTGATAGCTTTCATACGATAATGACCTGCTGCAACAATATACCGCTCCCCTCTAAGGGTCGCAATACCTGGCATTAATTGACCAGAAGCAGCAATACTTGCAGCTAGATCTTTAATACGTTCGGGAATATAAATGCGACGCGCATTGAAAGGATTGGGATCAACGAGATCGATAGACACCTCTGCTAAATAAACCTTTCCTTGTGTCTGTGGCACACTTTCACGCGTGAAAGTTGAATCGTTTTCCTGTGCAGACGCTAACCCATTAGGTTGACGACCAACAACCCCCTCAGCTCGCTTTAATCGCTCTGTAAGCCCGCCTTGATCTTGGGTATTGGCTTGCTTCACTTTAGCAGCAATATCAGGAAAATTTTTTTTAGACATTATCAAGCAACCTCCATACCAAGTTTTTCTAATACTTCATCAGCAAGCGCTTCAACTTCTTCGGTTGCAGGAGAGTTTTTAGAAAACAAATGCACTGTTCCCCCGTAGAGCTGAGATTCAGGAAATGCATTTCTTAGCGACAGACTTGATTTGAGCATTTCCACATCTTCGTCATTTTCCAGAAGATCCATACATGCTTTAAAGAGATTCCCTCTGCGCATCATCGAAGCTACATAAAATGTCTGTAAATCAGGATTCTGTCTCTTAGCATTCTTCGCTAATTCTTTAGCTTCTTTAGAAGCCCAAACATTATCCATAACTGGGATCACAGGAATAAGCGCAATATCTGCACTTAATAGAGCTGACCAAGGAATAGAAGATTCAATGGCAGGAGGACAATCGATAAGAATTACATCGTATTCATTCTTTAGCTTCAGGATCTCACCTATCATCTTCTCTTTCATAGGCGCTAGAGAGATAACGGTAGCAGGAAAAGGACTTTCTGAATCAGCCTGAGCGGACCAAAGCGAACTTGTTCCTTGCCGATCCATATCTACAACCAATGTACGGATACCACGCAACCCTAAAGCTCCTCCAAGCTGCATAGTAGTCATTGTTTTCGCGCATCCCCCTTTTTGGTTAAAGACGGCGATCAATTTAGCATCCATGAAAACGACCTTTCACGCGTGAAAGTTAGCAAGTCTAATTCGGTTAAAATTTATTATATCTAAAAAATTTATTATTTTTTAAAAATAAGCAGAAGTACTTTCACGCGTGAAAGTGCGCGTTGTTATATACACAAATTCAGCTCATTTTTAGGCATTAATAGTCTTAATTTAGAGGTTTGGAGTACTCTATAGAACCATGCATAGCCAATATGCACATCTAGGACTTACCATACCAATTTCGTCTGCCATGATCATAAAAAATTAACAATCCAAGATAAGTGATCATCTATCTCAAGCTTTAGTAGCGAAACAACTTTTTTGAGCTTTTAGAAATGATAGAAAGAATTGCGTCCACAATCACCTATCAAGACTCATCAAATTCAAGCGTAGCTTAAATCCTATAATGATCGTCAGCTTCCCCTTAGACTCATCAATTTATGCGATTAATCCAAATTTCCTGATGTGCTCATCAAAGAATGTATTTTTATTCACTAGCCAATTTATTGTCCAATCATATCTATTTATATCCACAAATATCCAATTAGCTTTTTATCTATTGATGTATAAGACGATGTATTATAAGTGTCATGTTTTTGCTATTATTGATAACCCACTTGATAAGTGTCATGTTTTTGCATATCCTTCTATTAGGAGATAAAGGACATATCATGGCTCGGCGTAATTCATTACAAGAAAAAATAGAAAACAGAATCGCGGAAAGCGAGGATACGGTATTTCTGACGCGTGATTTCCGTGACTTGGGCGGAGAACGCCAAGTATTGCGAGCACTCCGCAATACCGTTACCGCAGGAAAACTTATTCGCATCGGCTATGGCTCCTATGCCAAAGCAGAAATTTCTCCTTTAACCCAACAACCGATGCTGGCTGGTGATGGTTTCAGTACGATAGCGCGACGTATTCTCGACAAACTCAGGGTAGTGTGGGAACCAGCTTCCGCAGAGAAAGCATATAACTCAGGGCAATCAACCCAGGTTCCTATGACCGCGATGGTACATCTAAAAAGCCGGTGCTCTCGCAAGCTCCGCTACAAAAATATGGAGCTTTTGTTTGAATAATTTGCTTCCCGAAACACGCACACTCATCGCCGTTGCTGACTTCTTTGGTTTGCCTAATACCGATGTAGTCGCTAAAGACTTTCATGTCGTACAAGCAATAAAGGCATTGGCAACACTTGATGCCACTCCTTTTACTCTCGTCTTTGGCGGCGGCACAGCTCTTGCACGAGCGCACAAGCTAATTGAGCGCATGTCAGAAGATGTGGACTTTAAAATTGTTCCATCCTCACTCACAACCAGTCGTTCTGCATTACGTAAGCAGCTTGGAACATTACGGGAAAGTGTTACAGAAGCTCTTCAAAAAGCAGGATTCATTTTCGATGCCAACGATCCAAACCATCTCCGGTCACGCAATGAGCATCATTACAATATCTACCATATTCCCTACGAATACCAAGCTCCGCAAAAGCAGGAACTACGTGCGACTCTTCAAATTGAATTGACCTATGCAACACTGCGTTGTCCCACCACTACGCTTCCTGTAGCGTCTTTTGTAGCTGATGCATTCCAATCTGAAGCAGAAGTTCCCACAGTTTCCTGCGTTAGTGTAAATGAAACGGCGGCAGAAAAAATTGTTTCCATTACCCGACGCACAGCAGCAGAGCTAGCAGGCGTCAACCGTGATGTTGATCCAACGTTGGTACGCCATATCTATGATTTACATGTCATACGAGAGCATATCGACCATGCAACAGTAACCAACCTTGCCCATGTCGTCGCAGAGGAAGATGCTGTTGTTTTTAAAAATCAGTACCCTGAATATCAAGAAAATATTATTGGAGAAACACGTAAGGCAATCGCAGCACTCCAAGCCGATCCAGTTTTTAAAGACCGATATCAGCGCTTTGTGGCTGCAATGGTTTACGGCCAAAAACCAACTTATGAAGAAGCGCTTGCCACCCTTATCGCATTGGCAGAAAAACTGTAAATTAACTGAAATGAAGAGTAATGGGTACACGCACTATAAATGCTGACGTGCTTCCAATAAGAATTCGATTAACTTATCAACCTCTTCAACAGAAAGCTTATATTGATGCGCATCTGTACCTTTGCGTGAGGGGATCTGTGGATTAGTTTCACAGATAACTTGTGAAACATTTTATTCAATAAAATTCTTTAGCAAATAAATGCTTCCAAGACCTTCGTTAGCAAGATTAAAGGCATTTCGTAGCAACTTTTTACTGCTAAAAATCTCCAACATTGAGAATGGGTATAACGCCAGTTACTTATTCTTACCCTTGAAGAATATGTATAGTTATTGTCGCTAGTAAAAAGATTTCTATTTAAGGTGTATAAGATTATTGAAGAGGGATACTATTAATCTGTATAAACTAGACATTCCAATAAAATTATTTTAATTTTTAATCACTTACACCACTACCTCAACTTATTAGCTACCTTTTAGATGAGTTATACGTTTTTAATTTTAGGTACATATTTAACGTTAGCTACAGGAAAATCATGACACTACAGGTAATACTTAATAGCTTTGCAAGTGAAGTTTTTCGCAAGCAAGCTGACTATGACTATATAGCAGCAAGAATGAATTATAAAATGCGATTACGTCAACAATTTTTATGGTCAGGACAGCAAGCTGTAGAAAAATACCTTAAATCAATCCTCTTATATAATGGGAAAAGTGCACGTTTTTTTGATGATCAAGGTAAAAAAAAAGAGTTTGGTCATAATCTCATATTACTTAATAATGAAGTTAATAAAATAAGTGACTTGAACTATAAACTACCTAATTGGTCTGAAGAATTTATACTTTACTTAACAGAGCTTGGTGGATTTAATAGATATATGACAGAAATTTCTTATAGTACGCCTGATGGCTTGCATAAATTAGATGAATTAGTCTGGAATATAAGAAAATATTGTCAATATATTCCCGATAGAGTTTTGGGTCATAAAAATGAAATCCCCAAAATGAAAAAATCTATGATCAATTATATTAATAATAAATCTCATAAAGATAACCCAAATAAATTTAAATTAATAGGAGGCGAACTAGAAAAAATTTTAGAACTTCCTAACCAAGATCCTGCTCGAAAAGCTCTTGTATGGGCCAATTTATATTATGGGAAAAATAATAAAAAGATAGTAAAATATCGTCCAATGTCTTGTATGGAAATTCCACCTCAACATCGTGACTGGTTTACGGTAGAAACAAATAAAAAAATCATTTCCGATTACGTTAAACTATAAAATAGCTAACCAATCATTCAACCGGACATTTTACCCGCGCCGCGGGTAAAATTCCCTCCACTGCGCTCCGGTGCCGGTTAATTAGAACGTTCACGCTGTAGAATAAGTCTAAAAAAATCATTTTTCGGCATCGTAACCTTTTGATTTTTAATGATGCAAAAATCGTAAAAAGGGGTTTTTCTACAGCCTCGTTAGGCTCACAATCAAACAGGAGTATCAATGAAGTATGCTGGTCAACCTAAGAATGCCCCTAGCTGGTATAGAGATCGAGAACCATCTCACATCGAAGCAGCGTTTTCTAAGGAGCTAGGTGACTTAGCAGATGCTATCGAGAGCGAACAGTGGTTTGGAGATAAAGAAAAACATGGTCGTTATAGGGTGGATTTTATCCTCCGAGATGCTCGGCTAATTATTGAGCTTGATGGGCATGCCTACCACGCTATTCCAGAACAGCTCGAAAAAGATGCTATAAGACAAAGATACTTAACTAGAGCTGGCTATAATGTTATTCGGTTCACTGGAAGAGAAATCAATAGATCTCCAAAAACTTGTGTAGAGGAAGTTAGAACAATATACAAAGAGCGCATGCAACGCGAGCCTGTAAAATACAGAGTCATGTATATTGATTACCGCTTCATCTATCAAGAAACAGTCAAATTATTGACGTTCTATAAAGAACTGTACCCTGATAAAGAACTCAAATCACAGCCTCTAGAAAAAGTCATTGAATCTGCGATTGAATGGGTGCATGAAAAATCATTTATTACAGCGTTCATTTTTCATCCACCTGAAGATGGTTTTGTAATAGAGTATCTTGATGCAAAAACACATGAATACGAAAAGGGTGAGATAAAAATAAATACCATTTCTGAAGAATGGTACAGCCTTGAACTTGGCGAACATATGGTGAGTTTTGCCCACTTGTTTGATGAGTTCTTAGTGCTAGCAGACGACCCAGTATATGTTCAGCCACTCTTGTCGGTATTACCGAATGTAATGACAACTGAAAAACTTGGTTCCTATGAATTTCAGTATATTGGTAATGGCAAGCTCGTGCGCAGAAATAATCATGAAACTAGTTATCTAGGTACGGACTTAGTAAAAGTAAAGTGGCAAAACATCTGGTACGCAATTGGCTCATCTATGGGTCTAAGTTTATACGAAATGTAAGCGTAGTTTCAACATTGAAGTGCAACAGTGTTTAGACAATGTATAGATTAATAAATTGGCAACTTAATTTTATTCTTATCTTATTAATAAATGATAGTGTTAACTTTTTTAATTTTCCATAAGAGATGGCTGCTGGTAACACATCTGTTTGGTCTATCCCTATTAAAAACATGAAAAATAGTTATTAAACATTTATAAATCATGGTGTGCATTTAATAAAAACTCGATTAGATTATCAACTTCCTGTAGCGAAAGTTGATATTGATGTATGTCTGTACCCTTACTAGTCGCTGGAAGTGGAATAAGCGGTTTAGATTGAAAACCAATTTTCTTATCCTTGAAAAAACTAGACAACTCCCAAGGCAATCCTGCCGGACTGTAGTAACTGCTTACCTGAAGCTGATCTAAAACATTTCTCTTCAAACAAGTTGGTCTCGGCTCTTCTAAAACTGTTTTTAGTGCATTAATCTTATGATTAATAAAAGGTATAGGCCGAAAAGAAGTTTGCAAAAAATCAACACCATCAGCCAGACCATTTTTCAGGCGGCTAATTTCAACTTCATAGGCGAATCGTTCATCTGTCGTTAGACAAGAACCATTGCGTTGTCGGTATGCTTCTAAAAAGCTCAATACGACCTTAAGCTGACTCTCAGGAACCCGAACAGGTTTAGTCTGTTCACCTTGGAAAGCTGCTTTTCGACCTGCTCCAGGTCGGCATCCACCATTTATTTTGCTCATAT
>JAZKAR010000036.1:0-14980 GCA_040389065.1 Pseudomonadota bacterium
CTATCCGTGAGGGTGGACGAACAGTTGGTGCCGGTGTAGTTGCAAAAATTCTTAAGTAATCCTGTATAGGTTACGGTAGGTCAGTAGCTCAACTGGTAGAGCGTCGGTCTCCAAAACCGAAGGTTGGGGGTTCGAAACCCTCCTGACCTGCCACTTCATTTTAGGTGAAAACTTGTCATCTCCCGTCGATTCAAGCGAAAGCTTGCCAAAGCAATTTTTAACTTTCTCAAAAAAAGCTTGGGGCGAAATTTATAAGATTGAATGGCCTCAAAGAGACGAAGTGACTCGTCAAGTTTTGTTTTTGGCGGTAGTGATTGCTATTTTGTCGCTGTTTTTTACAGCAACCGATTTTGCTATTTTTAAAATTATTCACTACTTCTTTTCTTTGTTTCAAAGGTAAGCTAAGGCACTTAAATGACAATGCGTTGGTATGTAATTCATGCTTATTCCGGTTTGGAAAAGAGTGTAGGTAAAGCACTTAAAGAGCGGATACGGCGCTCGGAGATGAGTGAAAGCTTTGGTCAAATTTTGATTCCAACTGAAGAAGTTATAGAAATAAAAAATGGTCAAAAAACATTAAGTGAAAGACGCTTTTATCCAGGATATATTCTTATTGAAATGGATATGAACGAGCAAACCTGGCATTTAGTCAAAAGTACTCCTAAAGTAAGCGGCTTTGTTGGTGGAGATGGCATAAAGCCTTCGCCAATTCCTGATTTCGAAGTTAAAGAAATTCTTGATCGCATTCAGCGTGGTGTTGATAATCCCAGACCTAAAGTACTTTTTGAAGTGGGTGAAGTTGTTCGTATTAAGCAAGAGCCATTTACAGACTTCCAGGGCATGGTTGAAGAAGTTAATTACGAGAAAAGTAGATTAAGGGTTTCTGTTACCATATTTGGTCGCGCTACGCCTATTGATTTAGAGTTTGGTCAAGTAGATAAGTTGTAAATTGAAACAGGGGGAGGGTTTGACGGCCCGTTTGTACCCATAGAGGAGCTATAATGGCGAAAAAGATAGTTGGTTATATAAAGTTACAAGTTGCTGCAGGTAAAGCAAATCCTAGCCCACCCATTGGTCCAGCTTTGGGGCAGCGCGGCTTAAATATTATGGAGTTTTGTAAAGCATTTAATGCCCAAACTCAAGGTCTTGAACCAGGAATGCCAATTCCAGTGATTATTACTGCGTATGCGGATAAAAGCTTTACATTTAAGATGAAAACACCTCCTGCTAGCTACTTGATTAAAAAAGCAGCTGGTATTACTAAAGGTAGTTCCAAAGCTCATCTTGATAAAGTAGGAAAATTAACTTGGGCGCAGTGTGAAGAAATTGCAAAAACAAAGCAAACAGATTTAACTGCATCAAGTGTTGAAGCTGCTGCTCGTACTATAGCTGGTAGTGCTAAAAGCATGGGCTTAATTATAGAAGGGGAGCGTTAAGATGGCTAAAATCAGTAAACGTCAGCAAGCCATTCGCGCAAAAGTAGATCGTTCAAAGCAATATGTATTAGATGAAGCTTTGGCGCTTGTTAAAGAATTAGCTAGTGCAAAGTTTGATGAGTCAATAGACTTATCAGTTAATCTAGGTATTGATCCTAGAAAGTCTGATCAGGCTGTTAGAGGTGCCGTGGTACTGCCCGCAGGTACAGGAAAAAGCTCACGCGTAGCGGTTTTTGCTCAAGCTGAAAAAGCAAAAATAGCTTTGGAGGCAGGGGCAGACATAGTCGGCTTTGAAGATTTGGCAGAAAAAATCAAAGGTGGTTTTTTAGATTTTGATGTTGTAATTGCTACTCCTGATGCTATGCGTATCGTTGGGCAATTAGGGCAAGTATTAGGTCCTCGTGGTTTAATGCCAAATCCTAAGGTAGGAACGGTAACTCCTGATGTTGCTACAGCAGTTAAAAATGCTAAAGCAGGGCAAGTGCAATACCGTGCTGATAAAGGTGGTATCATTCACTGTACCATTGGACGCGCTTCGTTTAATGCAGATGCATTAAAATTAAACTTAAAAGCTATGATTGATGCTTTGATTAAAGCAAAACCAGCAGCAAGCAAGGGTGTATACGTTCGTAAAGTAAGTTTATCATCAACGATGGGTGCAGGCATTCGTCTTGAAACTTCATCAGTTCTTGCTGCAAGCTAAGTTATTAAATAATAAATTGTTTGAAAAATTTGAAGGCGTAAGGTAGGGTTTCTATCTTGCACCGTCAAAGACCGTAGGAGACGTAGGTCTTAAAATAGTTTTTATCCTACGCAGATGGTGGAACTCGAAAGCCAACGAGTTCATTTTCACCTGGTTAGTTGGCAAAAAGGAGTTATGCCTTGAGTCTAAATATTGATAGTAAACAGCAAATTGTTGCCGAGTTATCGCAGCAGCTGTCTCAGGCTCAGGCGGTGGTGCTCGCAGAATATCGCGGTGTTACGGTTAGTGCTATGACACAGCTTCGTGCTAAAGCGCGTGAAGCGGGTGTATATTTTAGAGTAGTACGTAATACTTTGGTGCGTCGGGCTGTTCAAAATACACCGTTTGAGGCTTTGGCAGATCAAATGAGTGGTCCTTTGATATATGGTATATCTCAGGATCCAGTAGCTGCAGCAAAGATTGTTCATGAGTTTGCAAAAACAAATGATAAATTAATTATTAAAGCAGGCGCGATGCCTGGACAAGTAATGGATGCAAAAGCAATTGGTGCTCTAGCTCAACTACCTTCCAGAGAAGTGCTTCTTGCTCAAGTACTTGGCACATTGCAGGCACCAATTGCTCAATTTGTTCGTACCCTTAATGAGGTGCCTACTGGTTTTGTGAGAGTTCTAGCTGCGCTTAAAGACATTCGTGAAGAAAAATAGTAAATATATTTAGGAGATTTTAAATGAGTGCATCCGCTCAAATCGTAGATTTAGTATCAAATTTAACTGTACTTGAACTTTCAACACTTATTAAAGATTTAGAAGAAAAGTTTGGTGTTTCTGCAGCTGCTCCTGCAGCGGCTGCAGCTGCTCCTGCTGCTGCAGCTGCAGCGGTAGAAGAAAAAACTGAATTTAACTTGGTTTTACTTGAAGCAGGTGCTAATAAAGTAAACGTTATTAAAGTTGTTCGTGAATTAACAGGTCTTGGTTTGAAAGAAGCTAAAGACTTAGTTGATGGCGCACCTAAAGCTGTAAAAGAAGCGATGCCTAAAGCTGATGCTGAAGCAGCTAAGAAAAAGCTTGAAGAAGCTGGTGCAAAGTGCGAAATCAAATAATTCTTTAATGATGAAAAGGGCTGGTGGTCTTTGATCGCCAGCCCTTTTCTTTCTTATTTTCCTCATATTATTGATTTATTATAGTGCGCTCTTTGGTGGGGATTGTATGAGCTACTCGTTTACCGAAAAAAAACGGATTCGCAAAAGTTTTGCTAAGCGTCCAAGTATATTAGGGGTTCCATATCTTTTGGCTATGCAGTTGGATTCTTATAGGGGATTCTTGCAGGCAGATGTGTTGCCACAAGTTCGTAAAAATGAAGGATTGCAAGCTGCTTTTAAGTCTGTATTTCCCATCGAAAGCCATTCAGGAAATGCTCGGTTAGAGTTCGTTGAATACTACATGAATACGCCTGTGTTTGACGTGGTTGAGTGTCAGCAGCGCGGTACAACTTATTCAGCTCCTCTAAGAGCTAAAGTTAGATTGGTATTGCTTGATAAAACTGTAAGCAAACCTACAGTAAAAGAAGTCAAAGAACAAGATGTGTATATGGGTGAAATTCCACTCATGACAGATAATGGATCATTTGTAATTAATGGTACTGAGCGTGTTATCGTCTCACAGCTTCATCGTTCGCCAGGTGTGTTTTTTGAACATGATAGAGGTAAAACCCATTCATCAGGCAAGCTTTTATTTGCTGCCAGAATAATACCATACAGAGGATCTTGGCTAGATTTTGAGTTTGATCCTAAAGATATTCTTTATTTTAGAATTGATAGACGCAGAAAAATGTTAGGCACTACGTTGCTTAAAGCGTTAGGTTATAATTCTGAACAAATATTAGAAGAATTTTTTAATTTTGATACCTTTCGCAAAGCTGGCGAAAATGTTGAAATGTTATTATTCCCTGAAAGATTAAAAGGGGATTTAGCTAAGTTTGATATTGTTGCAACAGATGGTAAAGTATTAGTCCAAAAAGATAAGCGCATTTCAGCTAAACATATTCGCGATATTTTAGCCTCAGGTTTGCAATACATAGTTGTGCCTGAAGACTATTTAATTGGTCGTTCGCTAGCTAAAGACGTAATAGATACCACAACAGGAGAGGTGCTAGCATTAGCTAACCAAGAGTTAACTGATGGACTGTGGGAAAGATTAAAAGAATCAGGTGTAAATGAATTAAAAACTTTATATACAAATGATTTAGATCAGGGAGCCTATATCTCCCAAACGCTTAGAATAGATGATATCGTTGATCAAGCAGCAGCTCGCACCGCTATTTATCGCATGATGCGTCCTGGTGAACCACCCACAGAGGATGCTGTTGAGCAGTTATTTAATGGTTTATTTTTCTCTGAAGATAGATATGATTTATCTGCAGTAGGGCGAATGAAGTTTAACAGACGCTTAAGTCGTGAAGAGCTAACAGGATCAGGCACACTTAGTGTTGCTGATATTATCGGTGTAATTAAAATTCTTGTGGATTTACGAAATGGACGCGGTGAAATAGATGATATCGATCATCTAGGAAACCGTAGAGTGCGTTCAGTAGGCGAGCTTGTTGAGAATCAATTTCGCAGTGGATTAGTACGATTGGAGCGAGCAGTAAAAGAACGCTTGGGTCAAGCTGAATCAGAAAACTTGATGCCTCACGATTTAATTAATGCAAAACCAATTTCGGCTGCAATTAAAGAGTTCTTTAGTTCGAGCCAATTATCCCAGTTTATGGATCAAACCAACCCTCTATCTGAAATCACACATAAAAGACGTGTTTCAGCTTTAGGCCCAGGAGGTCTTACTCGCGAACGAGCCGGATTTGAAGTTCGAGATGTCCATCCAACCCATTACGGTAGAGTTTGCCCAATTGAAACTCCTGAAGGCCCAAATATTGGCTTAATTAATTCATTGGCTTTATATGCTCGTACCAACGAATATGGTTTTCTAGAAACAGCTTATAGAAAAGTAACTGATGCTCGTTTAACAGATAACGTAGAATATTTATCAGCTATTGAAGAAGGCAATTTTGTTATTGCGCAAGCAAATGCAAAGGTAGATGACAGTGGTAACTTGCAGGATGAATTAGCTTCCTGTCGTTTTAAAAATGAATTTACATTGTCTTCTCCTGAGAATGTGCAATACATCGATGTTGCGCCAACTCAAATTGTTTCAGTAGCCGCTTCGTTAATTCCATTTCTTGAGCATGATGATGCAAATAGAGCGTTAATGGGCTCTAATATGCAACGCCAAGCTGTTCCATGTCTAAGAGCAGAAAAGCCCTTAGTTGGCACAGGAGTAGAGCGCGTTGCTGCCGTTGATTCTGGTACTACTGTACAAGCAAAAAGAGGCGGACGAGTCGACTATGTTGATAGTACACGTATTGTAGTCAGAGTTAATGATGAAGAAACCATTCCTGGCGAAGTGGGCGTTGATATATATAGCTTGATAAAATATAGGCGCTCTAACCAAAATACGAATATAAATCAACGGCCTCTAGTAAAGGTGGGCGATTATATTCAACGCGGTGATGTTATTGCAGATGGTGCTTCCACTGATATGGGGGAATTAGCGTTAGGTCAAAACATGTTTGTGGCATTTATGCCATGGAATGGTTTTAACTACGAAGATTCTATTTTGATTTCAGAAAAAGTGGTGGCGGAAGATCGTTATACATCTATTCATATCGAAGAACTGTCGATTGTTGCCCGTGATACGAAATTAGGTTCAGAAGAAATTACCCGTGATATTTCTACATTAGGTGACTCTCAATTAAATAGACTTGATGACTCCGGCATTGTATATATTGGTGCGGAAGTCGAGGCGGGTGATGTCTTGGTAGGAAAGGTAACGCCGAAGGGTGAAACTCAACTTACACCTGAGGAGAAACTTTTAAGAGCAATTTTTGGTGAAAAAGCTTCTGATGTAAAAGATACTAGTTTGAGAGTTCCTACAGGAATGTCAGGTACTGTTATTGATGTTCAAGTCTTTACTCGTGAAGGTATCCAAAGAGATGCAAGAGCACAGGAAATTATTGATAGAGAGTTAAAAGAGTTTAGAAAAGATTTGAACGATCAACTGCGTATCGTTGAAAACGATAGTTTCGAACGTTTAAAAAGAGCTTTGGTAAATAAAGTAGCAAATGGTGGTCCAAGAAAGCTTGCTAAAGGTACTCTCCTCACCGAAGAATATTTGTCATCCCTATCAAGATTTGAATGGTTCGAAGTGCGCGTGGCCGATGACGATATTGCTAGACAGCTTGAAAGCGTAAAAGAAAGCTTAACGCAGCTACGCCATCAAGTTGAAGAATCTTTTGAGTTGAAAAAGAAAAAAATTACTCAAGGTGATGAGCTACCACCTGGTGTACTAAAAATGGTAAAAGTACATATTGCTATAAAACGACGTTTACAGCCTGGTGATAAAATGGCTGGTCGTCATGGCAATAAAGGGGTGGTTTCTAGAATTGTTCCTATTGAAGATATGCCTTATATGGCAGATGGCACCCAAGTAGATATTGTTTTAAATCCATTAGGTGTGCCTTCACGTATGAACGTAGGACAAATTTTAGAAGTGCATTTGGGTTGGGCTGCAAAGGGCTTAGGCAAGAAAATTGATTTGATGTTAAAAGCTGAAAAAAATGCCACTGAAGTGAGAGGCTTTTTGGAGCAGGTTTATAATAACTCAGGGAAGCCTGAAAATCTTTCATCTATTGAAGACAAAGATGTATTGGAGCTTGCTCAACATTTAACAAATGGTGTGCCGTTTGCTACTCCAGTTTTTGATGGCGCTTCAGAGCTTGAAATTAAAGGTATGCTTGAGTTAGCTGATCTGCCTAAAACTGGACAAATCACATTATATGATGGTCGCAGTGGAGAAGCTTTTGATCGAAAAGTTACAGTAGGTTATATGCACGTATTGAAACTCCATCACTTAGTTGATGATAAAATGCATGCAAGATCAACTGGTCCGTATAGCTTGGTGACGCAACAACCTCTTGGTGGTAAAGCACAATTCGGTGGTCAGCGTTTTGGGGAGATGGAAGTTTGGGCATTGGAGGCATACGGAGCCGCTCACATTTTAAGAGAAATGTTAACAGTAAAATCTGATGATGTTAACGGACGTACACGTGTATATGAAAATATAGTTAAAGGTGAGCATACGATTGAAGCGGGAATTCCTGAGTCATTTAATGTTCTTGTTAAAGAAGTACGTTCCCTTGCAATTGATATGGATTTAGAGCGTCATTAGATTTATGCTACAGAAGCAATATTATAGTTATTTAATGCGTTTCAACGGTTGTTTTAATAGAGGTCAGGCATGAAAGCACTGCTCGATTTGTTTAAGCAGGTTAATCAAGATGAAGAATTTGATGCTATACGTATTGGTTTAGCATCTCCTGAAAAAATTCGTTCTTGGTCTTATGGTGAAGTTAAAAAGCCCGAAACTATTAATTATCGAACTTTTAAACCGGAGCGTGATGGTCTTTTTTGCGCGAAGATTTTTGGTCCGATTAAAGATTACGAATGTTTATGCGGTAAATATAAGCGATTAAAACATCGTGGTGTCATTTGTGAAAAATGTGGGGTAGAGGTTACACTTACTAAGGTGCGTCGTGAGCGGATGGGACATATTGAGCTAGCGAGTCCTGTTGCCCACATATGGTTCCTAAAATCATTACCATCACGTATGGGATTAATTTTAGATATGCCTCTACGTGATATAGAGCGTGTATTATATTTTGAAGCATATGTAGTTACGCATCCTGGCCTAACTCCTTTGGCTTACGCGCAATTATTGACAGAAGAGGAATATGCTACAAAACGTGATGAATTCGGCCCCGAATTTTCAGCTGCAATGGGTGCTGAAGCAGTGTTGGAGCTTCTCAAAGCTTTAGATATTCCTTCTGAAACAGAGCGCTTGCGTCAAGAGTTAGCATCAACTTCATCTGAAACTAAAATTAAAAAAATTGCAAAGCGTCTAAAGGTTCTTGAGGCTTTTGAGCGTTCAGGAATGAAGCCTGAATGGATGATTTTGCAAGTGCTCCCTGTGCTTCCACCAGATTTACGTCCTCTTGTACCCTTAGATGGAGGGCGTTTTGCTACGTCTGATCTTAATGATTTATACAGACGGGTTATCAATCGAAATAATCGCTTAAGCCGCCTTATTGAATTGCGTGCGCCTGAAATTATTGTACGTAATGAAAAGCGTATGCTTCAAGAGGCAGTTGACTCATTATTAGATAATGGTCGACGCGGCAAAGCGATGACAGGTGCAAATAAACGCCCATTAAAATCACTTGCCGATATGATTAAAGGTAAGGGCGGGCGCTTCCGCCAGAATTTGTTAGGTAAGCGCGTTGATTACTCAGGTCGTTCGGTAATTGTGGTCGGTCCAACACTTAGATTGCATCAATGTGGTTTGCCAAAAAAAATGGCTTTAGAATTATTTAAGCCATTTATTTTTAATCGGTTAGAGGGAATGGGCCTTGCTACAACGATTAAAGCAGCCAAAAAAATGGTTGAGCAAGAAGAGCCTGTAGTATGGGATATTTTAGATGAGGTGATTACCCATCATCCTGTTTTGCTAAATAGAGCTCCTACACTTCATAGATTAGGTATTCAAGCTTTTGAACCTATACTAATTGAAGGCAAAGCAATTCAATTACACCCTTTAGTTTGTACAGCATTTAATGCCGATTTTGATGGCGATCAAATGGCTGTACATGTTCCCTTATCAAAAGAAGCCCAGCACGAGGCACGTACCTTAATGTTGGCTTCTAGAAACGTACTATTGCCTTCCAATGGTGATCCTTGTATCGTTCCTTCACAAGATATTGTATTAGGGTTGTATTACGCTACGCGTGAAAGAATCAATGCTAAAGGTGAGGGCATGATTCTTTCGGATGCAGCTGAAGCTTTACGGGCATTTGAAACAAGAGAAGCAGATTTGCATGCTAAAATACTTGTGCGTATTAAAGAGCATTTTGGTAGCAAAGGCCAATACAATGATGTGCGTATCACCCGTTATGAAACAACGGTAGGTCGTGCAATCTTGTCAGAAATTCTGCCTCATGGATTACCATTTTCTTCAATTAATAAGCCTCTTAAAAAGAAAGATATTTCTCGTCTTATTAATATGAGCTTTAGATTATGCGGTTTAGAAGAAGCTGTTTTATTTGCAGATCGCTTGATGCAAGCTGGCTTTAGATTTTCTACAAAAGCAGGTATATCATTTGCTGTAGACGATATGCTGGTACCGCAAGAAAAAGTAAAATTGATTGATAGTGCAGAACAAGAAGTAAAAGAAATTGAAAGACAATATACCTCAGGGCTTGTAACGCAGGGTGAGCGCTATAATAAGGTAATTGATATATGGGGAAGAGCTGGAGATAGTCTTGCAAAAGCAATGATGGCAGGCTTGGGTACAGAACCTGTTATAGATAGGCATGGAAATGAAGTAAGGCAAGAATCATTCAATTCTATCTACATGATGGCTGATTCAGGTGCTAGAGGATCACCCGCGCAGATTAGACAGCTTGCTGGTATGCGAGGCTTGATGGCAAAACCAGATGGCTCAATTATTGAAACACCCATTACCGCTAACTTCCGTGAAGGCTTAAACGTTCTCCAATACTTTATTTCTACCCATGGGGCAAGAAAAGGCTTGGCAGATACTGCATTAAAGACAGCGAATTCAGGTTATTTAACTAGACGGCTTGTAGATGTGACACAAGATTTAGTTATTAATGAAGAAGACTGTACCACTAAACGCGGTATTGTTATAAAAGCTCTTGTGCAAGGTGGTGAAGTAATCGAACCGCTAAGAGAGCGTATTCTTGGAAGAGTTTTAGCAGCCGATGTTGTTCATGCTGATACTGATGAAACTGTTTTTGAGTCAGGAATATTGCTCGATGAAGATACCGTTGATCAAATAGAGGCGCTATCAATTGATGAAGTAAAAGTTAGAACACCGTTGACATGCGATTCACGTTATGGTTTATGTGCTAAATGCTATGGAAGAGATTTAGGGCGTGGAGAACAGGTACGTGTAGGCGAGGCAATAGGGGTGGTGGCAGCGCAATCAATTGGTGAGCCTGGTACTCAATTAACCATGAGAACTTTCCATATCGGTGGTGCAGCTTCTAGAGCAGCTTCTGCCAGTCAGGTAGAAGCAGCTGGTATCGTTAAGTTTTCTGTGGCGTTAAGATATGTTTCAAGTGTACGTGGTGAACATATTGTAATTTCGCGTAATGGTGAAGTCATTATTAATGATGATGCTGGTCGAGAAAGAGAGCGTCATAAAATACCTTATGGTGCTACTTTAAAGATAATAGATGGTAATCCTATTAAAGCAGGAGCAGTGCTTGCAATTTGGGATGCGACAGCTCGACCTATTATTACAGAATATGCCGGTAGAGTTCGCTTTGAGAATGTTGAGGAAGGTGTTACAGTTGCAAAACAAATTGATGATGTAACAGGCTTATCAACTTTGGTCGTAATTGATCCAAAACAGCGAAGTGGAAGTCAAGCTAAAGGAATGCGGCCTCAAGTTAAACTACTTGATGAGCGTGGAGATGAAATTAAAATGGTAGGAACTGAACTGCCTATTAATATTACTTTCCAAATTGGCTCTATCATTACAGTAAAAGACAATCAAGATGTAACGGTAGGTGAAATTCTTGCTCGTATCCCACAAGAAACTTCTAAAACACGTGATATTACAGGGGGGTTGCCACGAGTAGCTGAATTATTTGAGGCACGCTCGCCTAAAGATGCAGGTGTTTTGGCAGAAGTTACTGGTACAGTATCTTTTGGGAAAGATACCAAAGGTAAGCAACGTTTGATTATTACTGATTTAGAGGGTAAATCTAACGAGTATCTCATTCCTAAAGATAAACATGTTACTGCGCATGATGGTCAAATCGTCAATAAAGGCGAAGTTATTGTTGATGGGCCGATTGATCCTCACGATATACTTAGATTATTAGGGGTTGAAGCATTAGCTAGATATGTGACTGATGAAGTTCAAGACGTTTATCGATTGCAGGGTGTTAAAATTAACGATAAACATATTGAGGTTATTGTCAGACAAATGCTGAGAAGGGTAAATATTGTTGACGCAGGTCAAACATATTTTATTGCTGGCGAGCAAGTTGAGCGGGCCGAATTATTTGATGAAAACGATCGAGTAAATGCTTTAGATCAAGATCCAGCAACATTTGAGCCCGTTTTGTTAGGTATAACAAAAGCATCTTTATCTACGGATTCCTTTATATCAGCTGCATCTTTTCAAGAAACCACACGAGTTCTTACTGAAGCAGCAATTATGGGTAAACGAGATAACTTACGCGGCTTGAAAGAAAACGTAATTGTTGGGCGCTTAATTCCCGCTGGTACTGGATTTGAGCATCACAGTGAGCGTTTGAAAGTTCGTAGGGAAACAGACAGAATGCCAACAGCAAATGCTAAATTATCTAATGCTGATGAAGGTATGCCGAAAGTAATAAAAGCTGTAAAATCGGCAGAAAGAGAAGCTTTGGCAGAGTAGGTTAAACACCATAGAAATAAAAGATTTTCAATTGCGGGTTGACAAAACCCGCTTTCATTACTAGGATGAGCGACTTAGTTCGCAGTTTAGAGGGGTAGTATGCCAACCATAAATCAATTAGTTCGTAAAGGGCGTGAGCCATCGATCGAAAAAAGTAAGGTGCCAGCGTTAGAGCGTTGTCCGCAACGTAGGGGCGTATGTACTCGTGTATATACCACTACACCTAAAAAACCTAATTCAGCCCTTAGGAAGGTTGCTAAAGTTCGTTTAACGAATGGTTTTGAAGTCATTAGTTATATCGGCGGTGAAGGTCATAATTTACAGGAACACTCGGTTGTCTTAATCCGCGGTGGTCGTGTTAAGGATTTGCCAGGGGTGCGTTACCATATCGTGCGTGGTAGTTTAGACACAAGTGGTGTTAAAGATCGTAAGCAAGCCCGTTCTAAATACGGTGCGAAGCGTCCAAAATAATTTGAAGGAGTTTTTTTGTGTCAAGACGTAGAGAAATACCAAAACGAGAAGTAATGCCTGATCCAAAGTATGGTGTTCAGGATGTTTCTAAATTTGTAAACGTTATTATGACTCGTGGAAAAAAATCTGTAGCAGAGCGTATCGTTTACGATGCTTTTACACAAATTGAAACGAAAAATAGTAAAAATCCAGTAGATGTATTTACACAAGCATTAGAGAATACTAAGCCTGCTGTTGAAGTAAAAAGCCGTCGTGTTGGTGGAGCAAATTTTCAAGTGCCAGTCGAAGTAAGACCATCACGTCGTATGGCTTTAGCTATGCGTTGGTTAAGAGAAGCTGCAAAAAAACGTGGTGAAAAATCAATGAGTCAGCGTTTGGCTGCTGAGTTATTGGAAGCCGCTGAAAATAGAGGTGGGGCAATCAAGAAGCGAGATGAAGTCCATCGTATGGCAGAAGCTAACAAAGCTTTCTCGCATTTCCGTTTTTAATTTGATAGGGTTATATTAACGTGTCACGCAAGACTCCTATACAGCGTTATCGAAACATCGGCATTTCCGCACACATTGATGCCGGCAAGACGACTACAACTGAAAGAATTTTATTTTATACAGGCGTATCCCACAAAATTGGTGAGGTACATGATGGTGCGGCTACCATGGATTGGATGGAGCAGGAACAAGAAAGAGGTATTACTATTACCTCAGCTGCAACAACCTGCTTTTGGAAAGGAATGGATGGTACGTTACCTGAACACCGTATAAATATCATCGATACGCCGGGGCACGTTGATTTTACTATTGAAGTTGAGCGCTCTATGCGAGTGCTTGATGGAGCGTGTATGGTTTACTGTGCTGTAGGTGGCGTACAACCTCAGTCAGAAACCGTTTGGCGCCAGGCCAATAAATATAAAGTACCACGCTTAGCATTTGTTAATAAAATGGATAGGCAAGGTGCTGACTTTTTTAAAGTTTACCAGCAATTAAAAGATAGACTAAAAGCTAATCCTGTCTTGCTGCAAATCCCTATTGGCGCAGAAGAAAATTTTGCTGGAGTTATTGACTTAGTAACAATGAAAGCTATTTATTGGGATGAGTCATCACAAGGAATGAAGTTTGAATTAAAAGAGATTCCTTCTGAGTTACAAGCAAAAGCTGAAGAGTGGCGTGAAAAGATGGTAGAGACTGCTGCTGAAGCCTCTGAAGATTTGCTCAATAAATATCTGGGCGGCGAATCATTAACTGAAGCTGAAATCAAAAGTGCTATCCGAATAAGAACCATCGCAAGCGAAATTATTCCGATGCTATGTGGTTCAGCCTTTAAAAACAAGGGCGTTCAAGCAATGCTGGATGCAGTAGTAGATTATCTACCTGCACCTATTGATATTCCTCCAGTCCACGGTTTATTAGAAAATGAAACCGATGCTGAGAGAAAGCCCGATGATGATGAGCCTTTTTCTGCTCTAGCTTTTAAAATTATGACTGATCCATTTGTAGGGCAGCTAACATTTTTTAGAGTGTATTCAGGCGTTTTAAAGTCTGGTGATAGCATCTATAATGCTGTTAAAGGAAAAAAAGAACGTATTGGTAGAATATTGCAGATGCATGCTAACCAACGAGAAGAGTTAAAAGAGGTTCGTGCGGGTGATATTGCTGCTGCTGTTGGATTAAAAGATGTAACAACAGGTGATACTCTTTGCGATCCTAATAAAATTATTACGTTAGAGCGCATGGAGTTTCCTGAGCCTGTAATTCACGTGGCAGTTGAGCCTAAAACAAAAGTTGATCAAGAAAAAATGGGCTTGGCGCTTAACAGATTGGCTCAAGAAGACCCTTCTTTCAGAGTGAAAACCGATGAAGAGTCTGGTCAAACAATTATTTCAGGGATGGGTGAGCTACATCTGGAAATTATTGTTGATCGCATGAAAAGAGAGTTTAGTGTTGAGGCTAACGTAGGAGCGCCTCAAGTAGCGTACCGTGAAGCCATCCGCAAATCTGTAGAGATTGAAGGGAAATTCATTAAACAATCTGGTGGTCGTGGACAATACGGTCATGTATGGTTAAAGATGGAGCCTGCTGAAACGGGTAAAGGTTTTGAGTTTGTTGATGCCATTAAAGGCGGTGCAGTTCCTCGTGAATATATTCCCGCTGTACAGAAAGGGTTATTAGAAACTCTTCCAGCTGGAGTGCTAGCGGGTTTTCCAGTTGTTGATGTAAAGGTAACTTTGTTTGATGGTTCATATCATGATGTGGATTCAAACGAAAATGCTTTTAGAATGGCTGCTTCGATTGCATTTAAAGATGGAATGCGTAAAGCTAGTCCAGTTCTATTAGAACCAATCATGGCTGTTGAAGTTGAAACCCCAGAAGAGTTTACTGGCAATGTTATGGGCGATTTAAGTTCAAGGCGTGGCGTTGTTCAAGGCATGGATGAGAGTGTTTCTGGACGTATGATTAAAGCAGAAGTACCTTTAGCAGAAATGTTTGGATATTCCACTCAATTACGTTCTTTGAGCCAGGGAAGAGCAACTTATTCAATGGAATTCAAGCACTACGCGGAAGCTCCTAAGAACGTAGCAGAAACAGTTATTAGCAAACGTTCCAGTTAATTCTTAATATTTAGGATTTTTAAAATGGCTAAAGAAAAATTTGAGCGGACTAAGCCCCACGTTAATGTAGGAACAATTGGGCACGTTGATCATGGTAAAACAACTTTAACGGCAGCTATTACTACAGTATTAGCACGTAAGTTTGGTGGTTTGGCCAAGAAATATGATGAAATTGATGCGGCGCCAG
>JAZKAR010000037.1:0-29384 GCA_040389065.1 Pseudomonadota bacterium
AACTTTTTTCTGAGCACTTCGATTATGTTAATTTATAGTTGCTCGGCTATATTAACAATAAAACCAGTTTTTTTATCTTCCATTACTTCTGGTACAGCACCATTTTGAAAAGCAATAACAGGTGTGCCGCAAGCCATCGATTCAATCATGACTAATCCAAAAGGTTCTGGCCAATCGATAGGAAAAATAGTGGCATAAGCATTTCCAAAAAATGCATCTTTTTCATCCTCTCCAATTTCCCCTACAAACTCGATGGATGAATCATCTAAAAAAGGTTCAACTTTACTCTTAAAATAATCGCTTTCATAATCATCAAGCTTTGCGGCAATCTTAAGGGGCATGCCTACTCTTTTCGCAATTTCAATCGCTCGATCAGGGCGTTTATGAGCAGAAATTCGCCCAACAAATGCAAGGTATTCACCTTGTTTTTTATGAAAGGTATACGCTTCTTTCGGAATACCGTTATAAACCGTTCCTGCCCAATTGGCAGAAGGTAATGGTTTACGCTGAGCATTAGAAATAGATACTAGCGGAATTTCGCTAAACTCTTCATAAAAAGGTAACAAAGAAGAAAGATCTTGTCTTCCGTGTAACGTTGTTAAGTGATGAAAATAGTGCCGCCGCGCTAAGGGAAAGTGAAAATGATCAATATGAAAATGAACAATATCAAATTCAGCTACCTGTTGAAATACCTTTTCTAACATTAAAAAATAATAGGCTAACTGATCTAAACAACCTTTATAATCTGATCTTAAAGCAGTTGGACAAATAGGAACAAGCCTTGCTTGGGTAATTGAATCACCGCTAGCAAAAAGAGTGACTTCATGGCCCTGTTTAACAAGTTCTTCAGTAAGATAAGACACTACGCGTTCAGTGCCGCCATAATACTTGGGTGGAACACTTTCTAAAAGTGGAGCAACTTGTGCGATTTTCAAGATAGACCCTTTCGAATTTTATCAAATAAAATTAATGCAAAACGTATCCTCATTTAATCAATGCATCGAAAGCTTATCGCTTGTATGGTTAGAAGCTTTGCGAATAAGAATTTGACCTATAAAGATAAAAATCACACCTGAGGCTAAAAATACATAATCATAAATAGAGACGCCAAGACGCTCTATCACATGGTGTATATTAATTATATGATGATCAATAATGCCTTCAATTAGATTAAATAAACTCCATCCCATTACAAGCGCTCCACAAAATGCCCTACCAGACCATGGTGCATTTCGCTTTTTGCCAACTTGCCAAAGTAAAAAAATACCTATAGCCGTCATGAGCCAAGTAAATACATGAAATATACCATCCCAAAACATATTAACTTCAATATTAACAAGGGTATCAGGTGGAAGTTTTGCTGAGAACATATTATGGAGTTGAAAAATTTGATGAAAAATGATGCCATCTACAAATCCACCCATTCCAATTCCTATTAGTGTTCCCGATGCTATTAATGGGCCCATATTCACAAACACTCCTTTAAATATTGATTTTATTAACAATTATTTTTTAGTGCGTTTTAAGAAGGCCATTTATAATAAATTAGTGCAGAAATAACTAAGAAAATGATAAAGGGTACGACTGTTAAAATACTATGCAACCAAAAGCTTTCGCCCCATACGATACCCCACACTAACTTTGCCCTTTCACTGTCACAAGTAATGCAGGCAAATAAAGAGGTTGCAAAAAATAGCATGAACAGCAAAAAATAGAAAAAAAGTAATAAGCTAATTTTTTATTCATATAGTCAAATACTATACCCATAAACAAAAAGAAACATAAACTTGTAAATAAATAGAATATTGAAAAATGGAAACTAAAGCGCCATGAAAATTTTGCAATATTTATTAAAAATAATCAATAAAAACAAACACCTAAAAAAATACAGTTAATTATTAACTATCAATTAAATAATGAACTAACTTACTAAGTTTTAACAATTAGGGAAAGCCACATAAATAACAAGTAGGCTTTAACACTTTTTTATTTATTTTAATAACTTTAAGTCATAAAATTCGGTGTTAAATTCGTTTAACTTAGCAGATACGAATCACTCAATATTGATAAATTCTAAATAATTTAACGTTATTGTCAAAAAAAATTCAAACATAAACAATTACAATCAATATCTTAATAAATATCGTTTAAATTTCGTATAATTTCGTTTGACTTCGTTTATTTTTCTTGCTACTATCATTTCTATAAAGATTAAGAAAAGCTTGTTTTCAAGCACCACCCTCTAGGAGATTTAAAATGCATATAATTATCGTTGTTGGTATGTGTGTAGCTTTTAAAGTAGTTCAATTTGCATTAGCTATTCAGGCTGCTCTGTAAATAGTCATTTTTTTATCTTAAGCATTCATTAATACTCGCATTCATATATAAATTATTTCTGCTCCAATATTATTTTAAATACATAATTAAAAATTTACAAAGCAAAAACATCAAGCAAAATTAAATTTTCTCTGTATTCGCTAACGATTCAGTCGACTCTTAATAGATCTTAATATTATATAATATCGAATTAATAAAAAAATATACTTTAATAAATACAATATTGATAAAATTGAAAAAATTATTGTCACAAGTATTAAAAAACCTTCTGAAATATTCCCAATTTTTATATTTTTAAAAAAAACTAGATAATATGCTAACAATGCTACTATTATTAATACAATTACATTTTTTCCATTTGGCTTTATTAATTTACTTTTTTTATCAAATAATTCTTCTTTTGATAAGTTTTCAATACTACTTATTTTAAAACTGTCTTTAATATTAGACGAAAAAAAATACTTTATGGTAAATATAAAATAAATAATTGGAAAAAATAAATCTGTATACCTCAAATATTTTTTTCCTGATGTATGAGTAAAATATGCAAAGCAAACTAAAAGCATACATAACATTAAAAATTTTATATTTTTAATTCTTTTAAAATCTTTTAAAAATTCTTTTTTATTAGAAAAAAAATAAAGTGCTAACGACATCAATAATAAAATAATTGTATAAAGCAAATATATGAATGAAGCATGACCAGTTAAAAATACTATACCCCTTAAACATGATGCAATAAAAAAATTTAAGCCAATAAAAATGTATAGGGTATCTTTATAATGATACCTACGAAACTCTTTTTGAATATTTTCATTAGAAATAAAATCAAATATTGTAATAAGCAGTAGTATAATTGGAATTTCAATCATTATATATTTAATATAATCATTATATACAGCACTATCAAAACATGTGAATGAACCTTTGTTGATTTGATAGGAGTAATAATCACACATTATTTTTTCTGGCATATTAATAGCTAAATTATTTTTTACAATGACTAAAAGTTCTGTAGCTACAATTGAACTATGAATAAATAACAATACAACTATTACTATCATGATTAACAATATATATTTCATCTTTTTCCCTAATGCCGCAAAGTACACGTTAGGAATTTTGGCTACTGCTTTTATCCATATTTGTCTGAAACCACGTTGGCACTTACAAAATGTTTAACAAATTTTTCGCTAAGATTCCATAGTAAGGCGCAATAGCCTTTCTTTTAAACATAAAAATAACATTAGACTACTCGCCATGAAAGTATGTTTTTTTTAAATTATTTTGCAAAGAAATAACTATGTTTGTTAGGTTAAATCGGTAGTATTGTTGTCTGCATTGTTTTTATTTAACGTCATTTTAGGATTATCCACGACAATGGTTTCCAAAAAGTATTTAGTAAGTTCCCTTTCCCCTTATCAGTTAGGCCTTTTTCTCGCGATTACTGCAGCGGTGCTTTTTGGCATTGTTCCATGCGCTGTTCGCGCTGTTTATGCTGATGGCGGTAATGCTATATTTATGATGATTGTAAGTATTTGGGCGCGTGCTCTTGGTCTGTTAGGTTATTGTATCGTTATGAATAAACCTATGTTTCAGACGCGAGAAGATTGCCAACAAGCTGTGGTGGGCGGAGTGATGCAAGCATTTTCATCGTGTGGTGTTATGACAGCATTAATTTTTATGCCTGCTACGCTGGTCATTATGGTTCTTATGACACATAGCTTAATGCTACTTTTTTTTCTCGTTTGGAAGGGGGAAGTTAAATTAGATGCAATGACGTTAATCACTATCATTGCCGCACTGCTTGGATTAAGCCTTGTGCTTGATATTTGGCATAAGCAGCCAATAGAAAATTTATGGGGTATTGGTATTGCTTTCGCAGCAGCCTGCGCTATTGTGGTGCGTATGTATGTATATGGAAAACAAACCCTCGAGCGTAACCCTGCGGTGGTAGGGGCAGAAAATTTTCTTGTAGCGGCTATTATCACTTTGCTCGTATTAGTGTTCAAGGCTCCTCATTTGCCAAACTCCATCACTAGCTATGCCTGGGTAGCACTAGGATGTATAGCAACAGCACTTGCCACGTTCATGATGTTTTACGGTATATCGCTTCTTGGTTCATTTACCTGGAGTTTATATTCTAAGCTTGAACCCATTTTTACTGCCTTGTTTTCAGCATGGTTTATTCATGAAATTTTAAAACCACACCAATATGGCGGAATGCTTATCGTAGTTACAAGTTTGGTCGTTTACCAAACCATGAAAACCTCTGTAAAGGTTTCGATACGCTAAAAGCAAATGAATACCATATTTAATCAATTTTAAATCATACGCTTACGCTTACCTTAATGTTTGTCCTACTTTTGTTCTACTTAAACTCCTGAATAAAGCCAGCGTATCTTGTGATAGGATTTATTCACAGTAGAGGCCATTATCGCTTTCAGGGAATATACAAAAAAAATGGCTGCGATAAAAATAAACTCGGGGATGATATGAGTAATAAAAAAAACATACCGCTTACGATGACTAGGCGTGAGCTTTTATCTATGGTCTGCAAAGTGGCAGGTAGTGCAGCCATGTATCCGATGATGAGTACGCTTGGTTTTGCTTCCCCCTCATCATATAAAGGCGCTGCTCAGTTACAAGGCGCGCCTAGCAATACTAATATTCTTATATTAGGCGCTGGTATTGCTGGTTTAGTGGCTGCTTATGAGTTACGTAAGGCCGGGTATAAAGTAAAAGTTTTAGAATACAACCACCGCGCTGGAGGCCGTGCCTGGACAATTCGCGGCGGGGATGAATATGTTGAGCTGGGTGGAGCAAAACAACGCTGCGAGTTTGATAAAGGACAATATTTTAATCCTGGCCCTTGGCGTATTCCTTATGACCATCATGGCATACTTGATTACGCTAAGCGCTTCAATGTACCGCTAGAGCCATTTATTCAAATTAATTACAATGCGTATTTGCACTCACGTAATGCTTACGGTGGTAAACCGCAGCGTTACCGCCATGTTCATGCTGATTACCACGGCTACACGGCTGAAATGTTAAGTAAAGCCGTTAACAAACATCAGCTTGACCAGCCATTAACCGCTGATGATCAAGAGAAGTTGCTCGACTCTTTAAGAAAATGGGGAGCACTCGATAAACAGTCTAACTATCAAGCAAGCGCATTAACAAGTGATAGGCGTGGCTATGAGGTTTCTGCCGGAGGGGGATTAATGCCTCTAGCAGTGCCTTCGACTCCGCTAAAATTACAAGAATTATTACAATCGGGCTTAAGTAAATATCTTTCTATTGGCGATGAGCAAGAGTTTCACTCTACCATTTTTCAGCCCGTGGGAGGAATGGATCAAATTGCTCAAGCTATTTATCGTGAAGTAGCTGACCTTGTTCAGTTCAATGCAAAAGTAACTAAAATTGAGCAAGATGAACATGGGGTTACAGTAACGTATACAAATGCACAAGGCACAACCGCAACGCATCAGGCAAAGGCAGATTGGTGTTTATGCACCATCCCTCTTTCAATTTTATCTCAGATAGAAATGAATGTAGGTTCAGATATGCAAAATGCAATTCAGGCTGTGCCTTATGAATCTGCTTTCAAAATAGGCTTACAGTTTAAGCGTCGCTTTTGGGAGCAAGATGATCATATTTATGGCGGTATTACCTATACTGATTTACCCATTAATCGAATTTCTTACCCTGCGCATGGGTATGGGCAACCTGGCAAAGGAGTATTGCTAGGAGCCTATATTTTTGGAGATTTGAACGCTTACGAATTTACGGCAATGAGTCCGAAAGAACGCCTTCAAGCAGCGCTAGAACAAGGGGCAAGCATTCATCCACAGTACCAAAAAGAGTTTGAAACAGGCATTTCGGTAGGTTGGCATAGAGTGCCCTTTTCAAACGGCTGTTCAGGAATATGGACTGAAGAAACAAGGCAACAACATTATAAAAATCTTTGCCAAATCGATGGGCGGATTGCTTTGGCAGGCGAGCATGCTTCCTATTTACCCGCGTGGCAAGAAGGAGCCGTATTGTCTTCATTAGATGCTATTCAACGCATGCATGCATTGATTAAATCAAAAGCTTGATAGGATACTCTTTAAAATGGATAGGCTAAACATAGCAAATCGTTCAGTAATATGTTTACTGCAAAATATGATCCTTGTAGGAATAAGTTTATTTTCTTTGCCTGCACTGAGTGCTGAATTACCTCATTTTTCTTCAGGAAAAACCTTTATTTACAAAGATGGAGAAAGTCTTTACAAAGCCACATGCCAAGGCTGCCATATGAGTAAAGGCGAAGGCGCATCGACTGGAGCGGGCATGTACCCTGCCCTTGCCAATAACCCAAAACTGGCAGGCGCAGCTTATCCAATTTATATTATATTGCATGGGCGTAACGGTATGCCCAGCTTTGCTAAATCAATGAACGATGATCAGATCGCAGCAGTAGTTGGCTATATAAGAACGCATATGGGAAACCATTATCCTGATCAGGTAAAACCTGAAGATGTCAAAAATAGCCGGTAACTGTCTTTCTAAATATTTAATCTAGTTGATATGGAAATAAAATGATGAAACAATTTTCAATCATGTGTCTTTTAGCCGGAATAATAGCAACTCAGGGGGTATCAGCTGAAGAAGTGATCAGGCATAAAATACCGAACTCTGATTTTCCTATTGCTTTAGCGGTAGAAGTACCTGCCAATAAAACCCTTGTATTTGTTAGCGGCGGTGGCCCCGTACCAATAGCGGCAGCCGATAAAGCCACTTCTGCCGTTTCTGCAAATACCCCGGCAGCTTTTGGAAATACACGCACGCAAACCGTAAGTACCTTAACTAAGATTCAAAATGATCTAAAACGCTTGGGTTTAGATATGAAAGATGTCGTCAAAATGCAGGTGTTTTTAGTAGGCGATGCTGAATTGAAGGGTGAAATGGATTTTGCAGGCTTTATGGAAGGGTATAAACAATTTTTTGGCACTGCCAAACAGCCTAATCTACCTGCTCGTTCTTTAGTAAAAGTAGCAGGATTAGTTAACCCTGGCTGGCTGGTTGAAATCGAAGTAACTGCCGTGCGGCACTAAGCAAAATTCAGATATTTAAAGGCTTATTGAGATGTAAACAGCCATAATTCTATTCAACAAATTAATATGGCTTTAACGTATGTTTAAAAGATAGTCTCATAAAGTATGCCCCTTAAATCTCCTGATTAGCAAACTTACGTTTACGCTAAGAGAAAGTAATAAAGGGGCAGCAACACATTATAGTGCCTCAAATTGTAAAAAATGAGGCTGTTTTATAATGATTAGCCAACGTGTACAAATTTAGCAACTGAAGGAATCCCCACACTATCAATCACAAATAACATATAGTAACCAGGAGGAACTAAAGCGCTTGAATTAGGAACGTTAGCGGTTAAGCTATTTGTACCAGCTTGTACTTTTAACTTAATTAAACGCTGATGCATATCGTTTCCATGTGTTGTAGCGCCTGGTGCTATTAATACAGCTTTTGTTACATTACGATTAGTAGCAATTTTAAACGATTGATTATACTTAAGCGTTGTAGGAACACTTGTAATAGTAGGTTGAGCGCCTTTAAACAAATAAGGTGGTGAATATACCTGTACCTTGTGCTCAAAAGCGGCAGCGGCTGAGCTATCCATATCATCTTGCGAAAGTAATACTGTTGCGTCAGGTAATAAAATAGCGGTGGAATGATAAGCTGCCTGAATCGAATGAGGCGCTACCGTTTTCCATACACCTGTGGTATCTCCCGCTGGTTTTGAATACAGCTCGGCCTGCAAGAGCGGATTATCATAGCCATATAATCCACTATTACCGCCTACTGTTAACATTGTGCCATCAGGTAAAAGCACTGTATTACTGTTATGCCGAGGTGCAATCCAATTGGGATATGCACGCCACCCTGCTGTGGGGTTATTACCATCAAGCCATTCATTACCTGCTACAGCTTTGCCTGCTGTCTCTGAATAACCACCCGCTACCATAATTAATTGCTTAGCAGGCGTTACAGTAGCATCAGTATAAGAAATGCCATTGCCTAAATTATAATGATCATTCTTCAGGCGAGGTAAACTACTCCAATTCCAGAGAGTTGTATCTAATTGAAAGCTACTATCAGCGCTTGGCCCCGCTTCTAACATTTTACCCGAGGGTAATAAAAACTGTAGCGGATATACGCCAGACGAATTATGAAGAGAAACTACCTTCATTAAACCAATACCATCGATATTGGCATTAGGTGTAAATACTTCTACATCATTATTAAGTGCACTAGTTCCTGTTTCATCAATACCGCTGGTAATAACAGCCCGATTATCGGCAAGCTGAGTTACGGTTGGGTACCAGCGCCCGCGACGCATATCTGGCTGACGTGCCCATGTTTCAGTAATTGGATTAAACGTATAATTTGTTAGCGTACCCTCCCAGCCATCTAACCCTGTTGGTGCATTTGCATCTGGGTATCTTAAATTCCCGCCCGCTATATAGACCCGACCATCGCCTAATATAGTTTGCCCGCCGCACCAAATATTTTCAGGTGGTGGAATATTGCGACCAGTTCGGGTGGTAGGGTTCCAAATATACCCAACTCCATTATTTGAATTCGCTGGATTATGGTAATCAACAGGGTCATAAGACCAGAACATGACATTACCGGTATGCAAAAGTACGGCTGTTACCCCCACTACAGGAATAATGAAAGGCGAGCTCCAGCGGCCTTGAGTCGTTAGATCAGGCGCAACTGCCGCTGCGGTCACTAGCATACTACTGGTAGCTGCTGCTGTAGTCGTATTAGTTGAAGTGCTGAAAGTGCTAACAGTACTCGTATTAGAAATTTTCTTTAACGCATCTTGTTTAACCGCATTATCTTCAGCAAGCGTTACAGCAGCTGGTTTCACAACTGATGTAAAAAGCTCTTTTCGTATGCCACGCTCAACTTCACAACGGTGTGTACGCATGTGTGCATGTTCAGCCGCATGTGCAGACCCCAAAAGCGCCTTTTCGCGCTGCAATAATTGTGCTTCTACCATTGCTGGTTGGCAGGCTTTAAATACTGATCGACCATTAACGATTGATTTCAACGCTTGTGGAGAATGGGCAAATACAGCAAGCGGCGTTACCAACACATTAAATCCAACCAACATTGAAAACAGTGAACTGAAACGATGCGCGATAGGCAATAAACGTGATTTATTTTTCATAGTAGCTTTGAAATAGTAGAGTACTGATAGACATATAAACAATTAATTTTATTTATATAAATCTTAAAAATAGCAGGCGCTATTACAACATATTAAAAAATAGTTTGCAAAACATTTTTTATAAAAATATTATATTTTTCAAATTTTTACATTAAATTTAAAATAACAATAACAAAACCAGAATTGATAACTACATTTTTCAGGAAAAATCAGAAAACAATTGCCTTTATTTTAGCAATTGATCCGTTCAAGTTAGCAGTACTGCAACATTTAATTATTCAATAGCCCTTATCAGATGATAGCGAAGTATTAAAATCTCATTCAGAAATTAGTAAGGTATAGGCTTAAATCGGAGACAATCTGCCCCCGATTATTTTGATCATTTAAATAATCAAGGCGCGATGGGAGCAAATACGCGAAGCCGATGGCCATCAGAATCAAGCGCTAAAAAAGTATGGCCAAAATCCATATCCGTTGGCTCTTGTGCAATAGTAAGCCCTTGCTGTACCCACTCTGCGAACATTTCACTCACAATCTGCTTATTCGTCACAGAAAATGCAATTTCTCCACTGCCAGCTATTGCCGTTGTTGCAGGCGTAACCGCCTGATTTGACCATAACCCAAGCATCAGCCCAGAATCAAGCGCGAATAAAGAAAATGTAGGAGATGCTTGAAGCGGTGCTTTTTTCAATAGTTTCGTATAAAAATCGGTGCTATTTTGTATACTTTTCACATATAAAATTGTGTAATTAGGATCAGGCATGACGTTTCTCCATAGTATTAAGAAAACCCTGAAAGAGATTGTTCTCTACCAAGAGCGCATAGAATACCTCTCCATGCTGTCAGTTTTTGTCAGTAGCGTTTATGACATACTTAATTACTGCGAAGGGATGCCTTTAACCTCTCGCCACTCTTTAAGAAGAGCTTGCCTATGGCGTGGATAGCGTTGTTGCTCAATCACCAAGCTAAGAATCTTATCTGTACGAAAGTGCCGAAAATCTTGCCGCCATTCACACCATGCCGCCAAAATACAGACATGGTCGAAATACCCTAATGCAAATGGCCAGATGGTGCGTGTGGATTCAACCCCTTTCAAATCGCTATAGCAAATCGTTACCTTACGTTGAGATCGAATAGCTTTGCGAACCTGAGATAAATCAGTTGTTTCAATTGTCTTCTGTGAAGCCGGCCCTATCAGCAAGGAATTAGCATCAAGGGCATCACGCAAATCAAGGGGAAGTACAGATGCAATCTTGCTTAGCGCACTTTTAGCACCTTCGCGCAGTCTTTCATCGGCGCGATCGGCAACCCAGCGTGATCCCAATACAAGTGCCTCAATTTCTTCCTCTGTGAACATTAGCGGTGGAAGCATGTATCCCGGTCGCAACACATACCCAAGCCCGGCCTCCCCCTGTATGCTTGCCCCTTGTTCTTGTAAGGTAGCAATATCGCGATAAAGTGTACGAAGGCTAATGTTAAGCGCCTCAGCAAGTCGCGCTCCGGGCACAGGAAAGCGATAGCTGCGCAAAAGCTCAATCAGCTGTAACAAGCGCTGCGACCTCGACAAAATAATCTCCGAAAAAATAAGTATTAGGGAATGTTAAGCAGGATATAGTCACACTATTAAACTAAATTTTGGCCATACAAGGCGAGAACAGTACGACATTACTTTTGCTTTAACAACTACTTGCTGAGGCATTATAGTCAAATAAGGTCTTTTGTCTCTTATTTTTCCCTGCTCAACTAGTATAGATTTTGTGATGTCTATTGACGCGAAAATATAGGCTACGCCACAATACCCTAAGACACTGGCAAGCGCATTGTCTTACTGCTGCTTCAAGTAGTAGCTCATTACAATGGAGAAATGACATGAATAAACAAGCAAAGAACACAATTTGCCTTTGGTATAATGGCGATGCTGAAGAAGCAGCTCAATTTTATGCCAAGACCTTTCCTGATTCATCCGTTGGTGCGGTGCACTTTGCCCCTGGCGACTTTCCATCAGGAAAGCAAGGGAATGTGTTAACAGTAGAGTTTACAGTGATGGGAATTCCCTGCCTTGGCCTTAATGGCGGGTCTGCATTCAAACATAACGAAGCATTCTCATTTCAGGTTGCAACCGCTGACCAAGCCGAAACCGATCGTTACTGGAACGCAATTGTAGATAACGGCGGTGCAGAGAGCCAATGTGGTTGGTGCAAAGATAAATGGGGTTTGTCATGGCAGATTACGCCGATTGCTTTGACCAAAGCGGTAACCAACGCTGATCCTGCTATTGCTAAACGAGCGTTCAATGCAATGATGAAAATGAAAAAAATCGACATTGCTGCTATTGAGGCGGCGTGCCGCAGTTGAAGCTGCAATAATTTTTGTAAGCGTGTGTTTCAGGCTGGCGGAAAACGTTAAGGCTGAAATCTATGGTTATTAAGTATGTATACATACGTAACTAAACGTAGCACTTCAGCCGTTTATAGATAATTCATAGGTAATTCTATAAACAATCATTTCGTCAGTTCGGTGCTATTCAACTTAAGTGCTAAAAAGGAGACTTTTCAAGCATTTCATATACATTACCAGTCATAATAGCTAAAAACACTACAAGGCTAAGATAATAAAAGGTGTATTCAACTTTATGCTCAAGACTAATAGCTGAATCACTAGGCTGTTCTAAAGATGCAGGATTTTTCTGAAAACTTTGAATAATTTGTGGGGCTGCCAGAATAGCCATAAAAATAAGCAACGGATTAGGCCGATAAAAAAATGCCCCTATCAAAATAGGTATACCTAGCAACCAAATTCGCGAGCTAATCACTGAAGTAATTCTTCCTCCATCAAATGGAGGAAGAGGAATCAGATTAAAAAGATTTAGGAAAAACCCAGCATAGGACAGCGCTAACCAAATAGGCTGTGCAGTATGCCGGCCAATAAAATAACATCCTATTGCAGCAAGGGTACCTAATAATGGGCCACCTAAACCAATAAATGCATCTGTTTCTGCATTCTGCGGCTTATCTTTTAATTCAATCCAGGCACCAACAAAAGGAATAAATGTAGGAGCACCAACCTCTATTCCACGTTGACGTGCTGCAATATAGTGCCCCATTTCATGGATAAAAATCAGTGCCACCAGGCCAAGCGCATAATACCAGCCATAAACTAAGCTATAAGCCAAAATAGATAGCAGCATCGTACCCGCTGTTAACAACAGCTTGCTGAATTTACCTGTTGCAAGTAATAGTGCAAGCCCTTTCATGGTTCAATAGAACCTTTGGAAGCATCGGGCTGCTTCTGTAGAGTTACACCAAGGTTGTCTTGAACATTTTCTTCAGAAGCGATATTTTGTGTCTTATTTCTGTTAAACATTTTTTTAATAACACTAAATCCTCCCATCGCAGCAATAAAAGCCACTTTGGCGAATTTGGCTAAAAAAGCTGCAATCACTGCAAATAAACCAAGTTTTTTTGCAGCAACACCTGTAATCAGCGCTGCAAGGCCATACTCTGCAACTCGATCTGTAGAAGCTGAAAAATCTGAGTAACGCTTACCCTCATTAAAAGTTAATGCTAACAAAAGCGATTTTGCTATGGGTTTCAAGCCCTCTATGCTTTTCTGCTCGGTCACAAGATTCATGCTTACATAACCCTCTCTTCCTAGGGTCAATGTATTATAGTTAATGCCTTTGTAATTTATATCAGCACCGACTCCCTTATCCTGAGAAGCAAGCGACCAAACTAATTGATGCGTTGCATTATCATAGTGAGGCTTTTCTACCCAATCTATAATTTCTATTTCTGTAATACCCTTTGCTTTACGCTCTGTATTCATCTCTTCATTACCAGTACGAATACTTTCTAAAATATCGTCTGGATTCCAACTCTTTGCCTCATCGTCTTTTATATAACCAGTATTCACATAACTGACGATCATCATAAAATCAGCTTTTTTATCATCAAGCGATACGATTAAACCTTGTAAACTTTCTGTAACACGATTTCCTAATGCCTCCATAAGTTGACTGGCAGCTGGTTTTGGAATAAATCCAAAATTTTCTGGCAGCTTTAATGTAGCTTGATCAGCAAGGGTTATCGCTATAGGGCCTTTTTTGAGCGCAGCCTGAGCAGCTTTGAAACCTAGTTCTAAACGTACCTTAGGGTCTTCATTGGCACGTATAGTCGAAGTGACTGGGGGAGTCGTTAAGGGAATACTTTGTGATTGCGATTCAGCAGCTTTAGCAAAACTTACAGCAGTAAACAAAAAATAAAATAAGGCAAAAAGTGTGTACTTCTTCATAGCAATTGTTTAAGCGCTCTAAGAGAGTAATCTTCCCTCTGGCGACATCACCTTTAAAAAATTAAAAAATGGTAAGTTGTTAGTTTAAAATATAATAATATCATATCCCAACCCCATTCATGACTTAAATTTATAAGTAAAATTCATAAGGAAATATAAAACTCAACTCCTCTCTCACTTAGCATTAACAAGTGCACTGACATTGATTAGCGTCAATAGGACAATACATTGAACATCTAATTTAACTTCAGCAATAGTACGTTTTAATAAATAGTTACATGGGCAACGCACCATATTTACTTAAGGTTATTTGGTAAGGCGGGGCGAGAACTAAAAGATATTACATCTTTAATATTGTTTACATAAAATCCGATAATTTATAAGGCTATACAATATTTAAATAAATTTTTTTATAATTATTCAACACATTAAATCATGAAAGCAAAAAATGAAAAAATTTATTAAAAACATCATGATTCTCAATTTTCTTTTACTGATTGTGGGTATTGCTGGTGGCTTTTTTTTTGAATCTTCTCGTCAATGGTTAGGAATAATCTTTTATCCGTTAATTATCTTACTGCTTATTCAAATCGTTGCTGGTGTAATTGGAATATTTACTCCTAACGTAAGATTAATTTCCCTATTTGCCATGGTACACGGGTTAGTAGAACTATTTTGTATGGTATTTTTAGCGATGGGAGCAGGATGGGGGCGTCCTTTACGCATTCGCGGGCGCCAAATACACCCAGATTTACGAGAAGGCACCGACTGGACTCGAGGCCCTCGCCCTGATCCTACAAACTTAGATGAGCCAACACGCCAGGCACTTGAAGCATTATGGCTGCATGATGCCCAAAAAGAGCATGCTTCAGTACCTGCCTTCTCGCGTATTTCTTGGATGCTCGCTGCAATAGGTGCGCCTGCAGAACTAATGGAATGGGCGCACAGGGCTGCCTTAGAAGAAATTGAACATACTCGCTTGTGCTTTGCTATAGCTGCTGGCTATGCAGGCCGTTCTCATACCGTTGAACCTATGCCAGATTTATTAATAGGTGGATTAGATACAAAAGCTGATCCGCTACACACACTAGCCACTGAAAGTCTTTCTGATGGCTGCCAATTAGAAGATTTTAATGCCGATGTTGCTGAAGCCTGTGCGCTAATTTGTGAAGAACCAGCCACCCGTACCGTATTACTGCAAATTGCCAGTGAAGAACGATCACACGCTGAGTTTTCTTGGGCTTTATTAACTTGGTTGCTTGAGCGCTATCCTGAAAAAATAAAACAAGCAGTTGAAAAAACAGCGATCGAGCTTGAAAATTATCGCCGACCAACAGCTGTCGGCTGGGATAAGAAGCATTTGGTGGCACAAGCTGACCCTATTCAACTGTTAAAGCATGGTCGACTACCTGATGAACGTTGGAAAGAATTATGGGATAAACGTCTTACACAAACGCAGCAACGTTTAAAAGAACTATTAGAAAATTAAGTAACGTTTGGTTCCTATGTTCGGCATTAATGCATTTCCTGTACTTAAAAGCAGTTTAACAGCGAAATATAGATCACTCACTAAGAATAAGTGAGTGATAAGCAGTACAAACAGGTCAACCTAATACATGCTCAATAAGTTTTTATATTTATCACAATACTTATTGAGATTGATATGAAACTATTATTTAAAGCTTCGCTTGCATCATGCGGAATATTGTTTTTAAGTGGCTGCGTGGTTGTACCGCATAACCATGCACCTCGCTATGTTGAAAGCGACTCCATCATGATTGCTCCCCCTCCAGTCAGGGAGGAAATTGTAAGAACAGCACCGTATCCGGATTACGTATGGATATCAGGTTATTGGGGATGGAACGGACGGCGTCATGATTGGGTACCAGGCCATTGGAGCGCACCACGGCCAGGTTATCGATGGATACCTCATCGTTGGGAACAAAACGGCGGCTCACATTGGCACTTACGTGAAGGCTATTGGGAACGCCATGGTAGATATTAATGTGTTACCAGCCCTACCGTCGATAACTTTTGCTAAGGAAAAATCTTACAATGACCATTACCATTACTGCCTTTGAACGATCACCCGATGGTGGAAAAGGATTAGCGCGCGACATGCGTGTTCGCTGGGCACTTGAAGAAGTGGAGCAGCCTTACGAGGTTCGCCTCGTTTCGTTTCATAACATGAAAGAACCCGCACATTTAGCGCTTCATCCTTTCGGGCAGATTCCGACTTATGAGGAAGGTGATCTCACTCTGTTTGAATCAGGAGCGATCGTATTCCATATTGCTGAGCGCCATGCAGGCCTTTTACCTGAAGGTGCTAATGAGCGGGCGCGCGCAATTACATGGATATTTGCTGCACTAAATACAGTAGAGCCGGCGATTCTTGAACTCGTAACTGCCCGCCTGCTAGAAGGTGACAAGCCTTGGAATAAAGAACGTCTACCTTTAATTGAAGAACGTATACGAAATCGGTTAAAACAACTTTCTGCTCGCCTTGGCAATGCCAACTGGCTCGACGGTGAGTTCAGTGCGGGTGACCTAATGATGATATCGGTGCTGCTTAGGTTGAAATCATCAGGAATTCTTGACGACTATCCGAACTTGGCCGCCTATGTGGCTAATGGCGAATCTCGCCCTGCCTACAAACGTGCTTTCGACGCTCAATTGGCAGTTTACATGAGCAAGCAACTCACTTCTTGATTGCTATCTAAAATACATTCACTAAAACGCTAACTGTTTAGAGATTCAATATCTAATAAGCGCATGTGTTAAAAATATTTTAATACAGGCGCTTACAGCCTACATTAGCAAATACAATCAAATTGCTTGTTTTTTCCCCTAGCGTATTTTGCAAGCTTATGTTTTACACGTTTAGTTTTTAGTTCTATGGATGAACTTGTAGAGTTAGTTTTTGCAGAAGGGTCTTTATACAAATAAGAGTTTCGATAACTTAACGCAGTTAAGTGCGAAAAATTAGTTTTTTTAGGAAGATAATCTGTGTAATGCACCCCACCATTACCATCCTTCCAGCGATATATAGAGTCTGCATAAGATACATTCGCCACTACCATACTTAACAATATTACTTTTATAGCCAACCCTGAATTATTCATTTTTATTTCTTAATCGCATCAATAACCATAACAAGGCTATAGTATCATACACTTATAACATTTAAAAAAACACAAAATAGAGCTCAATCAATACCAAGCATCCTACAAGCGAAAGCATGAATCATCTTAGCTGCATCCTCCACACCCGCCGCATCCATCTCCCCCGCCACCGCCATCTCCTCCTGAGCAGCCACTACCGCTGTATCCTGCTTTGCTCGCAGCAGAAGGCTGATGAGTAATAAAAATTAAATATAATTGATCCATCATATCTATATTGGCGATAACTGGAGCACCAAACAAAGCGAATGCCAGGGGAAGTTGAGAAGATGAGGGTTTAATTTTTAGATGACCAGCATTTTTCTTCAACGTATATAAAACATGTTTTCCATAAGGACTCATTTTATAAGAGTTATCATTTTTACGCGGCTTGAACATTATTATTGTAATAATAACTAAAGACATCATCATCACAATTAAATAAAACACAGGTTTATGATGCATAATGCCTTTTATCACTTTAATAAAACCAATACATAAAACAAGCATTAAAATGAATAGCGGAAAAAAATTTTCCTTAGAAAAAAAATCTTTTAATAATAACCCATGCTGTTGAAGAGATGATTGGATGTTGATAAGTTCAAATGAAATAGGTTGTGCAAATGTAGTGGGAATATGACCTTGGGAATTAATAATATTTTGCGCTATTGCTTTCTCAACCGGGTGCTGAATATCACTAATGTTTTTTTTAACTTTCCATACATTGCTACTAAATTGAATTTCTAAATACCCTTTTAGAAATAGATTGAGAAGACCTGTATAAATCAAGCGTTTTTTTCCTGCTACCAAAAAAGCTAGCTCATACACATCTAATATTGAAAAATAATTAACATTTGAAAATATTTTTGTGTTAAAAAAACGAGATTTTAAAACGTATGCTAGCCCTAAGCCGACGATAGCAAAAAAGAAATAAAATACTAAAAATTCTGATCCTTTAAATTCAAAAGGATTTGGAATTGCAGCAAAACTCCATCCGCTAGATAACACAACAAAAATAGTGCATACGAAAATAAATTTTTGATTTATAGAAGGTATTAATAGATTCCAATCAGGCTTTTTAATAACCCAATGATTTTTTTTATTAAGACGCATATAGTGATTTTTTTTATTAAATCGTCTATGCATTTCTGGCCAAATATCTTTGGGAGGTTCTATTCCGAAAAAATGATGATAGCTATTCAACGTACATTGATATAGTTTTTTAAATTTTTGATATTCCTCTACGCCGCCTTGTGTCGGGCCATGATGTAAAGGTTTACCTAATATATTAGGACAAAAATCATTCCAATAAGAATCGGTATAAGTAAGATGTAAATGCCAAGCTTGATCAATTTGATCAGAAGGGGTAACGGGATGATTCGCTACGATGGCCAAGAACACAAATTTTTTATATTCTTCTATTACTGCGTTTGCATAAGCCTGAGACCAATTATTTTCTTGGGCTAGCCGATGGCTAAAAGGCAACTGCGCATTTAAATTATCAAAAAAAAACGCTTGAATACGTGCGTAAAGTTCGCTTTGTTGTTTATCCATAATATCTAATTTATTTTAAAGTTTTATAAGGACATATGCTCATTTTATCGTGTGAACTAGATAATAAATGTAGGTTAAGTAACGAATTGATTTGCCCTGAATTGATGACACTAGCACAAGCGTAGAGAAAATCGCAGGCGGCGCCTAAGGTATCGCATTGTGTACTATTTATTCAATACGCTCTACTCAGAACCAACTAAGTAAATTTGATTACAACCCCAGCGACATTCATTTATATATTTGATCAAAAAAAGATTAATTACTCATTAAACTAAAAAGTTATAAGCAAATTACGGTATGATCAATTGCTAGGAAATTTTGCCTCGCTGTTAACCTCGTTTCTTTTACAAGGATAAATTATGATTCAGCGTTTTGATACCGGTCGTCGCTTATCGGAAATAGTCATTCACAATCAAACCATTTATCTTACCGGACAAGTGGCTCAGAATGCTCAGCAAGGCATGGAAGACCAAACAAGCCAAGTGCTTGCTCGTATTGATCAACTTCTGGCACAAGCCGGTAGCGATAAAACACATATTCTTTCTGCAACTATTTATTTGCGTACCATGAATGACTTCGCTGCCATGAATCTAATATGGGATAGATGGGTACCACAAGGCCATGCTCCTGCCCGTACCACTCTTGAAGCTCGTTTAGCTAAACTTGATTATCGTGTTGAAATTCAGATCGTTGCTGCGCTACCGTAAATAGGTTGTACCGCACGCACGAATAACTGCCCATTTGAGGCCGTATCAACATAGCTTTATTAATATTTACTTATACGCACCTAAGAAATCATTAGTTATTTTTAATTTAAGAAAAAACTCCTTCATCGGGTGCGGCATAACTTTAGCTCTAGCAAAAAATTCATAAAATTATGATATTCAACACTTGTGGTATACCCCTGACTCCCTCAATTACTCACAAATCCACAAACAGTACCTTGCCTACAAACGTCGATACCCCCTGAAACAGATATTACGATTGAACTCCATTTGTCGTTAAGTAAATAGCATTAAGTAATTTCCTGTTTTTGCTACCATCTATTAAAGATAAAACCAGCAAAAGCAGCAATACCACTTGCATCAACATTCGTTGAAATACTACTCAAAGCTTCTCTCTTATCAGCCAGATGCATAGGGTTAAAAGAAAGATAAATAAAATTCAGAATTTGGCAGTAAAGAGGAGAAAATATGCCATATTTCAAAACATATCTGATTTTATATACTTTAGGGATGGCATTGAGTCAACTCAGTTCGGCAGAACCGACACCACAACCCACTATCGAAGCACTGCACTGGTGGACAACAGGAGGAGAAGCTAAGGCACTAAAAGTCATTAAAGATAAAATGGCACAAGAAGGATATATCTGGAGAGATAGTACGATTAGAGAAGGCAATGGTTCTGAACAAAAGCGCGTTTTACGAGCCAGAGTTGAGGCACACACACCACCCGATATTGTGCAAACCCAATATATTAAGCAATTTTATCGCGAAGGATTTTTAGATAATTTAGATAATATTGCCAAAAAAGATCATTGGGAAACCATTATTCCCAAACCTATTCAAAACAGTGTTCGATATCAAGGACATTGGTTAGCTGTACCTCTTAATATTCAACGTTCAAACTGGATTTGGGCTAATAAAAAAATATTTGATAAACTGCACCTTAAACCACCTAAAACCTTTAATGAATTAATTGAAGTTTCAGAAAAAATTAAGCGCGCAGGTTATATTCCTTTTGCTCATGGTGGGCAACCTTGGCAGGATATTATTTTTTTTGATGCAGTTCTTTTATCAGTTGGCGGCGTTTCACTTTATCAAAAAGCATTAATTGACTTTGATGCTGAAACACTTAAAAGCCCACAAATGGTTACTGTTTTTGAACGCACATTAAAACTTAGAAATTTTTTTGATTCAGACTTTGTTGGGCGCGATTGGAATTTAGCAACAGCTATGCTCATTCATGATAAAGCTGCCATGCAGGTGATGGGAGACTGGGTAAAAGGTGAATTTAATAATGCGCACCTTGAATCAGGAAAAGATTATTTTTGTTTTGAGTACCCAGAAACTTTTGGTAGTTTTTTATACTCTTCTGATATGTTTTCCATTATAAAAGCACCACAAAAACAAAGGCGCTCTCAAGAAGATTTAGCGCGAATTGCTATATCAAAAGAGGTTCAGGAGACATTTAATTTAGCAAAAGGTTCAACGCCTGTTAGATTAGATGTGAATATGAAACTATTTGATGAGTGCACTCAACAAGCACACACACACTTTATGGCAGCGATGAAGAAAAATCAGGTGATTGAGCGTTTTGATATTATACCTTCATTAGCTAGACGCAATGCTATTTTTAATTTTATTGGGGAATTTATTCAAAAAGGAAACCTTGGCGCTAAAGAAGCCGCTGAGCGTTTTGCAAAAATAATTCAAAGCACGCCTTAGATATACTGCTCAGACTTGATGTAACAATTATTCAATTAAAGAATATTTATGCCACAATGACAATACAACCAGGCCTTTCAATCAAGTACTTCGCTCATAACGCTGTATGACATCCGAATGTTGATTAATATATTCAATTAAATGCTACATATATATAATCGCAAGACTTAATCTCCACCTATTAATATTTATTTTCAATTTTATTTTTCGCAGCGTCGTATCTTTGCTCAGCAGCTTTAATATACCACTTTAATGCTTCATTATTATCTTGTTGTATTTTTATATCTTTATCATATTGCAAGCCAAGATTAGTCTTTGCGATGGCAATTCCTTATACAGCTGGATTTACGATACTATTTAAATACTTTAGCATGATCGTAGGTTATCCTTTGCTTAGGTAGCTTTACTTTTTAAAAAGCCTGGTATGAATGCGTATAAAGTTATGTTTGCTTTTAGAGTAAAATATACTTCTTATGAGATATAAGGAGGATCAATATGGCTTTATTTTCAGGGTTATCAGGTCTTGCTGGTTCGTTTCACGATTCTTTTCATGATATCTCTCATATAGGGCTTACAACTCGCATGGGAGACAGCTTATTTTCGAATGGTCATCATGATAGCGGGCATCATTTTGGAGATAGCCATGTCGTTGAGTCGATCACTAGTTGGACAATGGCAAATAGTTTAGGCGATTATAATCCCGGATAATTTTTAAACTTGATGGGAATACGCGCCCTAATAGGCTAACGGTACTTAGCGCTCTTGTTCTATCATTTTCTGATGCCTATGAATAGGATGCGTTATTCATAGGCATGCACGTTTCACTTTATTTCGATAAATACATGCCCACCTTATCCCTTGCCATGATTGTAAAAAATGAGAGCGATACAATCGAGCGCCTACTTTCAAGCGTACAGGCGATTTGCGATGAAATGATCGTGGTGGACACGGGTTCAACAGATGATACTGTGACCAAAGCCGAAGCCATGGGTGCAACGGTTTTTCACTTTACGTGGATTGATGATTTTTCTGCTGCACGCAACTTTTCTTTCTCATGCTGCACCAAAGATTGGATTATTTGGTTAGACGGCGATGATTTCATCACACCTGAAAACCAGCAACGCCTGCTAAATTTGAAACAGCAGACGCTAAATAACGATTTAGAGGCGGTGTATTTACGCTATGTTTATCCGCCCGTAGTTCAATGGCGTGAACGCATAATACGATGCGATCTATTTGGCAAAAAAATGGAGTGGCAGGGAGCCATCCACGAAGGCATTGTTGGCCTTGACCAGACAAAAGTGGAGTTTTTCGAAGATATCGCTATCAATCACGAACCGCCACCTGATCGCCACATCGCAAAGAAGAACCGTAACATTAATATTCTGCGTAAGCACTATAGAGAAGAGCAAAGCGACCAGCGCACACTTTTTATCTATGCCGTAGAGTGCATGCATAATCTTTACAAAGAGGAAGGCGAAAAAGTCATTGCTCATTTTTTTTCGATTGCTCAATATTCGCCCTATAAATATGAAATTTATAGCAAGATGTACTCTTTTTACATGGATTTTGACGAGCCAGAGCGCGCCATAGAAGCTTTAGCCAAAGCAATCGTTGAAGATCCGAAGCGTGCCGAAGCTTACTACAAGCTGGGCAAACACATGCTGAACAAGAAGAACGACCCGCATGGCGCGCTGCCACTGCTTTATACTGCTAGTAACATTGAGCTGCCGACCGATGGCGAACCAGAAATAGAAGCCTATAGCTATGGCCCGTGGGAGATGCTATGCCGAGCCAACTTTCGCCTGGGAAATTATGTTGTAGCGAAAGAGATGGCCGAAAAAGCATTACAGCACAATCCGCCAAGTAAAGATTGGCTTAGCCGATTGCTCGAATATGAAACCTTAGAATCTTCGGCAGAACCCCTGCCGGGTACCTGGCAGCAATGGGTGGAAGACAATTTATTAAACAATAACGTAGCTGCCCATGTTTTGGCGCATGCTCTAGAAGAAAACCTATTTAACCCCGCTCAAATTATTACCAGCTTGCAGCTTGCTCAAGCTAATCAAAAGTCATTCAAAGCAGTTGAGGTCTGAGGCAGACTCGCATTTATACTAAGAAAGAGTAGAGATAGGATTAGGCCTTTCGATCAAGTATTTTTCGCTCCTAACACTGTACGGCAAATCAAAGAGGGGCAACATCGATTGGTTTTATATACTTCTGATTTTAAATCACTTACTCAAGGCAGTAGTACATCAGTGCAAAGGATAGGTTGATTCTCACTTTTTTTGCGGCTTAAACCAATCGATGCTTACACCTTTGATTTGTACTAATCCATGAAGGCAATTTTCAAATAAATACGTTACTATTCCTTGTGTATGCGTGGCAGACGCTTTCTTGATATAGTCGTCAAGAAAATAAGTCTAAATAAGCACGCGAGGTATCCCATTCATACCTTTAACAGCTTTTATTACAATCCAATAACACAAGCATATTATTAACAATTCAGGGATACCTCAGATTCTGCCCCCTTTGATTCGCGTACCAAGAAAGGTGCTTATTGTGAAAAACAGTATCGTTAAGGTTTCGGTTTTATCATTTAATCTTTTTCTAGCTTCTATTGTAAATGCCGCTTCTGTGGGTGCTATCACGAAAATAGATGGCTTGGAGATTAAGAAGCAAGGTCGTTCACAAGCTCTCAAAGTAGGCGATTCCATTTCGGCTGGAGATACTTTAGTTACAACAGACGGCAAAGGTAATGTCACCTTAACATTTGATGATAAACAGGTCATTGCCCTATCTGAAAAAACAGAATTCAAAGTTGATAGCTATACTTTTGATAAGGCGAAAAAAGATAACAATACCGCCGTGTTTTCATTGATAAAAGGCGCATTACGTGCGGTTACGGGCCTGATCGGGCAACATAATCATAATGCAGTAAAGTTTAAAACGCCGACAGCAACCATTGGCCTGCGTGGCTCCGACTGGATGGCTGCTTTACAAAAAATGAATTTGTATACCGGAGTGAATAACGGAGGCATCGCCTTGAACCATTCTGGAACTTCCCTGCTCGTCGATGCTGGCCAATATTCAGCAACCTTAGGTGCTAATGCCTCACAGCTCGTTTCTTTCTCACAACTTCCTGCTGGCGTATTTGGTTCATTGCCAGGCTTAAGTATTGGTGGTACAGCAGGGCTGGCTGGAGGAAATGCAGCGACTGGAGCCAGCGGAGCAACTGCTGGAGCTGGAGGCGCTGGTGTAGCTTCTGCTTCTGTGGGAAGTTTAGCGGCGATTAGTGCTGTTGCAGTGGGTGTTGGTGCGGCGGCGGCATTAGGAGCGAGTTCAGATGAAAGTAGCAACACCTCAACGTTGACTGCAACGGGGACGCAGTAACTATCAAAAATCTTATTTAAAAAAGAGGCGATTTCAAATACCAAGTGCAACGATTAACACATCAATAGGGTCAAAATCGATTGATTTAGATGACCCTTTTGATTTTTAGCTATATTAAAAAAACCCATCGAGTCTGACCCTATTGGTTTCAATAAGTGAATCAAAGGGGTCAGACTCCAATAGCACTAACTTAAGAATTAAGTCATTAATTTTAATAATATAAATTAATGGTTTTTGAACTTACTCTGTAAATAAAAAATGCGCAAATCAATAGCGCAAATCAATAGGGTCAAACTCGATTGATTATACATAGTAAATACCCATCAAATATGAATAGCCATCATTATGATGAGCTAATGTGTAATATTAAAAGTAAAATAGAAAGCCTTCAAAAAAAACTTGCTTTAAATCTCTATTAGAAATTGCTTAATAATAATGATATTAAATTAAAAATGTTACATAATCTTTATTATAAAGAATACTTATTATTTGAAGATTATACTTTCCTTCTAGACAAAATTTTCTCTACAAACCCCATTAATTAACTAGTCTGCCCTGAATAAATCCACAAGACCATAAGACAAAGGAAAGGGTAGCATTAGTACGAGTTAAATCTCACAGAATTTGATAAAATTAGGTCTGTTTCTTGCAAATTCAGCAGGCAAAATGCAAACAAAATCCCAAACGCCGTCCAATAAAGAACTCTTCCATCAGGAGCTTTCGAAAGTGGTTAATGAAAAGCAGATAATCGTGGTCTGTCCCATATTTTCCCGGATTCAACTCTAGGAGCTAAATGATGCGCTATTCTTTTTACACTTTTGCAACCATAGCATGGCCCTTACTGCTGTGCGCTGGTTGTGATGATAAACTATCCACTCCTGCTTCACCCAAACTTGCACTTAGACATTCTTCTGCTGAGTTCTTAACAGACAAATGGATAGGTAAATGGAATGGGCCTGAAGGAACTTATTTGCAAATATCTGGTCAACAAGGCACATATGAAATCATTATCAATAATCTCGATGGCCCAAGAAGCTTTCAAGGCAAATCTGGCGATAATCAGATTATCTTTATGCGCGATGGCGTAAAAGAATCAATTCGTTCAACTACTGGAAAAGAAACAGGAATGAAGTGGCTATCTGAAAAGATAAATTGCCTAATTGTCCGTGCTGGGGAAGGTTACTGCCGTAATTAATGTGTTCTATCTAAGCCAAAACTCCAAAAGCAATTTTTCTGATGGATAAGTCAGGGATAGACCACGATTTTACTGTGCTTGTTGAGCATATTCTGTTAACCAATTTAGATAGGTAGAATAGTCTTCCTCAGCAAAAAAGCATGGCTGACGATTATTACCCCTTTGGATAATATGCATGGGGATATTCAGTAAAACAAGGCGCAAGTTGTGTAGGATTTGCTAAATTTGTTAAAGCGAATGTATCAAATAATGGTGGTCTCGCTCCCATTAATCTTCTATTTTTATTTTTTAATATCCTGGGGGAAATTCATCATTTTACCATTAATAAAAGTAGTTTTAGCGATTGTACCATCTTTATACTTTATATAGAAATCGCCATCTTCTTTTCCATTTATATATTTACCAATATATTGAGTACCATCATTACTAGTATAAATTCCTGCGCCATCAAAATTTTCGTTCTTAAAATTTCCTTCATATTTAGCACCATCAGCATAATGCAAAATGCCTTGACCCTCAAATTTGTTATTAATCCAATAACCTTCATAGCTCGTGTATTTATGATACTTATAAAACTCATCTTTGTTATAAATTTTTTTAGTGTACAATATTTTTCCAAAGCCATTCAATTTTGCATTTACAAAATTTCCTTCATATTTAGTACCATCTAATTTTGTATATATACCATACCCATTAAATTTACCATGACTAAATATACCTCTAAACTTATCCCCACTTATTAAACTAAAAACTCCATAACCTTCATATTCACCATTTTTTATAGAACCCTCGAACTTATTTTTAGGTTTATTTTCTTGATACCATTGCAAAACCCCTATTCCATTAGCAAATCCATTTTCACATTTTCCTGTCCAGGTTATTCTTTCATTTGCTATAGGATTTGGATTTACAATACGGCAATTTTTTTCACCAATATAATATATATTATCTGCAAATGATATTGATGAAGTAGCACCAAAAAATACTATAATAAAGAAAAATATAAAATAACTATTCATAATATACTCTTAAAATTTATTTTTAACAGAATCGAGTAAATCAAGGCCAGACCTTGAAATATCAATGATGAAGGGTAAGTTTTTTATTTCCAAAAACTTGCACTTAAATATGCTCGATTACTTCAAAAAAATATAACCATTAAATGATCGAATAAAAAATATCAGTATTTTTTAAGATCAGATCCCTAGTTACCAAATAACATTTTATAATAATATTAGTGCTTTTATCATATTTAGTAAATTGATCATGGCGAATCAGAGCCATATCGCGTTTATTTTTAACAAAATCAAAAGGGTCAGAATCTGAGGTATCCCCGTATTTATTTTAATAGTATAAATTGTTTAAGGGATTAAGATAAAGTCTGTTAAAGGTAGGCACGGTTATTTAGACTAACTTTGTTAACGACCAAGCTAAGAAAGCGTCTGCCATGCCTACACAGGAAATAGTAGTGTATTTATTAAAAAATTGTCTTCATGAATTACACGTAAAACGTAGGGAAGCTTTATTAAAAGCTGTCACAGGACTAGCGGGGATACCTCAGGGTCTGTCCCCTATTTATGCGCCCATAGGATTTGGCAGAGGTTATATTAAGGTATTTTTTACAGGGGCAATAGTGTATTACTGTCCCTGTAAATACCTTTTAAAAGTTCAGGCTTAACGCTTAACAGTTTTTCTAACAACTAGAAAAACATCCTAAGCTATTAGTCGTATTGATATCAAAACCAAATAACTGTGGTTGTATATTACTATTGCTAACATTAACCATAGCAGCTGCGCCACAAATCAATAGGGTCACACAAATCAATAGGGTCACACAAATCAATAGGGTCCACAAATCAATAGGGTCAGACTCGATTGATTATAAAATTGAAAAAATCTTAACCATTGCCCTTCCTATCCAAAAGAAAAGGTCGAAAATCGCTCTCTTACCAGATCAATCGAGTCTGACCCTATTGGTTACATGACCCTATTGGTTACAGAATTATATGATGCGCAGAAGCATTCGAACGGGCACCCTTATGTACCAACTCAATTCATGAATGCCAAGCGATTCACGGATAGTAGGATCAATTGTGGTGATCATCATTTGACGAAAGATGCTTTGCGTTCCATACGGAAGTGAAAGCTTTACGACATCACGTAAGCACATTGAAGCCAAGCGATGCCCTTCTACCGAAAATTTTAAATAGCGCGCTTCATAGTATTGCTGTAATTGCTCCCACTCCAACAACGTTGATGGAAGGTTGGGAATATTCATTGCCTGCCCTACCTGCCGCCAAAACGCTAGTACCTCATTTATTTCCTCTTGCGTTAGCTGCTTTTTTCCATATTGATTATTCCAACGAAAAGGCTCTAGAAAAAAGGTCGCCAGCACATAACAATAATCTTCGGCGGTGGCATCAAGATTATTGTGAGCATCGCGTAAGCGTTGCACCGCTTTGCATCCCTCAGGGCTATCAAAGCCATTACGAATTAGATCTACGATTGTCTGACGGGTACGCGTTAAGCGGGCATGCGTTTCAGTCACCAGTTTCATATGCCCATACAAGGCACTGACTAAATGTGCGATGCCCATCATTCGAATTAGCGCAAGATATGTTCCGATACGAAAAACCAGCCTATGCCGACCATAGTAAATCTGTTCGATTACTGAAGTATATTGAATATTTCCTGTAAGAGGGGGTAACCGGCCAGGCAAATCACTACTGATGCGCTCTTGAGTTTGCTCGACAAGTGCAGGATCTGCTTTTTTTGATGTATTTATCATACTTTATAAGGGCCTATACTCATTTTATGGTGCGAACCAGATAATAAACAAAAACGGGGATAGACCTTCTCTTCATTTAATGAAAGGCATTCTAAAATGAAGCCATATGTTAAGTGGGAGCATAAGACATGGCAGGTAAAGCAGCAACCTTGGATAGCCGCATACGAATAGCAGATTACCTAAGTGTAGGATTGTTAGCTCGATTGATTTCTCCAAACCTCGTAGACCAAGCCCTTGAGGCACATAGCAAACATAATCAACGTCACCGTGACTTACCTGCTTATGCTGTTGCATATTATGTCATGGCATTGGCACTCTATCCTGGTGTGAACACTGAAGAGGTTCTGCGCATTGTTACCGAAGGAATGGAGTATCTAGGCCGTAGTACCATTCGTCGAGAAGTTGGCAAATCAGGAATCAGCCAGGCTCGCACTCGATTGGGTTCAGCAGTTATGCACACCATTGCTCAGGAAGTACTTCAACCACTTGCCTCTCCCGCTGACGAAGCTACTTTCTGGCGAAATTGGCGAATCGTTTCGCTAGATGGAAGTACACTTGAAGTAGCTGATCAAGCTATAAACCGTGAGGCTTTTGGTGTTCCAGGTACTCAACAAGGAAAAACCGGTTATCCGCAATTACGTTTTACTGCATTGCTTGAGGGAGGAACTCATGCTCTTTTTGGAGTAACACTAGGTGGATATAAAAACTCTGAGAATAGCTTAGCTCGGCACACACTTAAGCATTTAAAGCCGGGCATGTTATGTCTGGCTGACAGAGGATTTTCAGGCTTCCCTTTGTGGCAACATGCTCAATCGACAGGAGCACACTTATTTGGCGCATTCCTAAAAATCGCGTATTTACTGCCACTACACGACTAAAAGATGGATCTTATTTATCACAGATAGGATACAGATAGGATAATCAGGGACAGACCCTGAGGTATCCCCGCATATTTACTCAATCATCCAATGCATTACAT
>JAZKAR010000038.1:0-6967 GCA_040389065.1 Pseudomonadota bacterium
TTTTTCAAGCTTGAGCAAGAATGCGCCCGTTGTTTTATCCTGCGTTTTCATACGTTTATATCTCATTGCGTGAGGTGTGTCGTATCAAAGTGATATTGGTTATTAACTATCGGAAAAGTTAAATAAAAACCTCTGTTTTAATGGTTAAAAATTTATATAAAAGAAAGATGCTATTTAAGTTATGGTCGAATGCGGCGCAAAGTACAAACCATTTTTAAGCTGAAAAACAATACCTTAATATAAGATTTATTAGGAAAAAGGTGATGAATTATGATGTGTGATAGGGTTTTCGCTATGTGTTTGTGAGCATGGAGAACAAATAAAAAAAGTAACTTAAATACAACGTTTTTAAAGTGTGATTAATTTCTTTATCGATGAAAGCGATTAAAGAGCAGTAAAGGAAAGTACGTTGAGTAAGAAGATAAGCTGCGATCAAATTTAAAAGGTATAGAAGTTAGAATATTATTTTTATATAAATAACGTTATCTTTAAAATGAAGCGTCTCCAGTAATGTAGAGCTTATACATACATTCTTTTAGTAATGGTATTTTGCCAAGCGTATTGTTTGCGATACCAAGCGTTATTAAAGCTGTCGTGTATAAGTTATATGTTTCTTGAATCGGCACCTGAGAGAAAGGCAAGGGTCATGCCATCAAATACGAAAACTATACCGTTGTTAGACTTGCCAGAAAATGTGCTTTTTTCTGCTATGGAGCGTGCGATACAACATTATCAGCAAGCTATTTCTTTACAAATGAATGGTCATTTGAATGAGGCAGAATCAAGCTATAACACAGCGATTACATTAAACCCTTCTTTTGCTGAGGCTTATAATAATCGAGGAACCGTGCGGTACCAAAAGGGGCTGCTTGAAGCAGCGCTAAGAGACTATGAGCAGGCGTTGCAATTAAAATCAAATTATCCTGAAGCCTTTAATAATCTTGGGGTAGTGCTTCAATTATTTAAGCGATTGGATGAGTCGTTGTATTGTTATCAGCGTTCGTTGGCATTAAATCCTAATTACTCTGAAGCGCTTTATAATCAAGGTACAGTATTAAATGAAAAGGGTCTTCAGGAGGCAGCGCTTGAATGCTTTGATAAGGCCCTTCAAATTAAGCAATTTCCTGAGCTTTGGAATGACAGAGGCGGTGTATTGCAAGACATGGGTAAATTAAATGAGGCAGTTGAAAGTTATAATCAAGCGCTTTATTTAAGAAAAGATTATGCAGAGGCTCTTAATAATAGAGGAATTGCCCAGCAAGAGTTAGATCGATTTCCAGAGGCGCTAGCAAGTTTTGACAAAGCGTTAATGATAAAAAAAGATTATTTTGAGGCATGGAATAATCGAGGAAATATTTTGCGCGATATTCATCATTATGATGAATCATTGTATTGCTATGATCAGGCATTAGCTATTAAGCCTGATTATATAGAAGCCTTAAATAATAAAGGTTATACCTTACATATTATGGCGCGGTTTGATAAAGCGTTAGATTATTTTAATATGGCCTTAGGGCTAGAGTCAGAGTCTGTAGATGTGGAGTTAATTAAACAACACGTACAAGAAAATGCGCATCTTAGCTCGAATCAAGAAATACCCAAGCTTAGTCAGGTGAAAGCAGTTATTTTTCGTAATCGAGGTAATACGCTATTTGCCTTGCATCGTTATGACGAGGCTTTACAGAGCTTTGATATTGCTTCTGTATGTAATCCGCACTACATTGAAGCTCTAGATAATAAGGCAACAGTATTATGGGCAATGCGACGTTTTGGTGAGGCTTTAGCCTACTATGACAGAGCAATTATGCGTGAACCTGAGCGTATTGATCATCGCTACAATAAGAGCATTGGCGAGTTAGCGTTAGGGTTTTTGAAAAGCGGATGGGAAGGCTATGAAAATCGGCTTAAAATAAAAGCATTTAGAGAAAAGCTCTCGCTTTCTTCATTTGATAATTTGCCGCGTTGGGATGGTAAAAAATCTCTTAAAGGGAAAAAAATTCTTATATGCCATGAGCAAGGAATGGGAGATGCATTACAATTTAGCCGTTACGCAAATATTTTGAAGCAGACGCATGATGCAAACGTTATTTTAGAAACACTTGTACCAATCAAACATCTAATGCAAAGCTTGGATGAGGGTATTGAGATTATTACAAAATCTGTTGATGCCTACCCTGATGTAGATTTTTACGTTCCTTTAATGAGCTTGCCTTATGCGTGTCAGACCACACTTAAAACTATTCCTGCTCAGGTTCCTTATTTGCATGCCGATTCAACGTATTTAGAAAAATGGCAGAAGCAACTAGGTGAGAAAACAGATAAAGTACGTATTGGTTTGGTATGGGCAGGAAACCCCACCCATAGAAATGATCATAATCGATCGATAGCCTTAGAAAAATTATTACCGCTAACAGAGCTATCATTAGAGTTTTACAGCTTACAAAAACATACATCAGATCATGCTGTTCAATTGTGTTTAGATTGTGGAATTTACGATTTAAAAGAAGATTTATTAGATTTTTCAGATACGGCGGCTGTTATTGAGCTATTGGATATCGTAATTACTGTCGATACCTCTGTTGCGCATCTGGCCGGAGCCTTAGCGAAACCTGTATGGATTTTATTGCCTTTTATGTCAGACTGGCGGTGGTTAATGGATAGGGAAGATTGCCCATGGTATCCCACTGCTCGTTTATTTAGACAAACCACACCTGGCGATTGGGATAGTGTGGTAGAACGGCTTAAAGCTGCTTTGCATCCTTATGCTGTTGAAAATAAATACTCGTAGAGTAATGTTGTTGTATTTAAATTCTTGCAACACCGATTCAATTATGATTGACTAATGTTATGTAATTTCTAGTAATATAAATGCATCATAAAAAAGGAGATAATAGTTGCGATTAAAATGTTTTTAGTGCTTGTTGAAAGTTAAAAAAGATAAATTAAATAATTGAGTTTTATAAAGTATCTTTAAATACCTTAAGTTAAAATAATAATTGAAAATTTAGTCTGGATTTTTGATAGTATTTCAATGCTTTATTTTTAATGATTTTTTATACTAAGTTTAAGATATTTAAAGATGCCTTTTCACTATAAATAAGGATACAGCAATGGATAGACTCTCAAAAACTTATTCTAAAGAGAAAAACCTTTCCAAGGTACAGGCAGCAAAAGGCGTAGCGATTGCAGAGCGTTTTGGGCGCGCTAAACTTTTAGACAGGGAGCTTCATAAAGATATAAAGCTTAACAGAGAGGCAGGGTTTGAATTCGCTCGTTTAGAAATCGCTGTTCCATTAATTGTTAATGAGTTTTCTATTGCTGCTCGCGATGTCCCTATTGTTTTTTCAGCCGGTGATGGTATTCCATTGGCTGTTTTAGGCATTCGTCCTGATCAAAATTTATTTGTTGATGCAGATGGTCATTGGAAAGCAGGGTGTTATATACCTGCTCATCTGCGCCGCTATCCTTTTATTCTTCATGAAGATGAAGTAAATAAGCGCTTTTCGTTATGCATAGATGAATCAGCGGAGCATTTTAAAGAAGATAAAGCGCATGATAATGGAGAGCCTTTATTTGTTGAAGAAAAGCCAGCTCCATTTGTAACAGAAATGCTAGGTTTTTTAGGTGATATGCAACAAGGTTTGCAAATGACGCAAGATTACATAGGTGCGTTAAAAAAAGAAAACTTGTTAATAGAGCAAAATGCACAAATTGAGTTAAGAAATGGAGAAAAGCCTAGGTTAGATGGATTTTTTATCATAGATGAAGCTAAATTCAATACCTTGCCTGAAACTGTTCTTAAAGAGTGGCAAACTAAAGGGTGGCTGGCATTTACGTATTTTCATTTACAGTCACAATTAAACTGGCAACGTTTAATTGATATGTCTTTATAGTTAATGATATAGATACCTATGTTGATCTGGTAGTTATGTTTAAGCTATAGGATTTAGTGTTTTTTATTAAATGCTTAAAGCAATGGCTATAGCTATCAGGTCAAATTTTTTATTATATTAACGAAAAATCTAATGCCTGCAAGGCATCCTTAAAAGCCCAAAAGGCACTTTCAACATTCAGCTGTGTAATCTGTATCTAAAATACATTCTAAATTACCGTTTAATAGAAAACCGTTGCGGTTGAATACAGTTTTGATCACTTCCGTTTGATGGTTCACAGCCATTATCTATTTTATTTTTTTGGGCTAAAGGCTTATCTTTAGGTTTTGAGTTAGAGCGAGATCCTTCATCTGCTTTGTCGCTATTATTGGGTAGCAAATTATTCAACTCCGTATTATCTACTTTAGTTGTATTGATTGTATTAACATTAACTAAGTTACTGTTTGTGAATGTTTGATTGCTGCTGCTTGAGTTATTGATTATATCTTCCATATTGCTAATTTTAATCGTTAATGGGCTTGAGGATGTTTGCTTATTAAGAAATGGTTGTTCATTATAGTTTTTTGTGGTTGATGCAGAGGTATTCGTAGAAATAGTTAATGCTGCTGAAACAGGAGAGGATAAAAGGGTAGTAGAAGCTTTGATATCTGCTGTTAAATAGTTAGGTGTTATAACCGAGTAGTTAAGCGCATCTTTACCAAGTAATTGTAAGCCTGTTAGTGTAACCGCTTTATTATTTCCTACATTTTTATCAGAAAATGTACCGCCTCCTAAACTGAGATTAACAATATCATTTTCTATAACGCCAAGTAATGAGCCGCCAGCAACAGATGCAGTGGTATTGCCATCATAAAATTTATTAGAGGCAGTCGCACCTGCAATCATAAGTGCTTTAGCAGTAATGTCTGCATTGATATTACTGATAGTAGAAATAGAGTAATTGCTAGCATCAGCCCCGCTTAAAGAAGCAGAGACTAAAGTAACACCTTTAGCGATGCCGATATTTTTATCTGCAAAAGTTGCTGCGCCTAAAGAAACGTTAACATCTTCACTGCCTATAATGCCGATGAGCGAGCCACCAGAAACAGACGCGCTATTTGTGCCATCATAAATCTTGTTGGTAGCGGAGGCACCTGCGACGGTAAGAGCTTTAGCCGTAATATCAGCAGTGAGATTAGAGGGTACAGTAATAAAGTAGTTGCTAGCATCAAGGCCACTTAAGGAAGCTGATGCGATCGTAATTCCTTTAGCGGTACCCACATTTTTATTAGAAAATGTAGCAGAACTCAGGCTAAAATTAACAGCTTCTGAGTTAATGATACCAACCAATGACCCACCGGAAACGAAAGCATTAGTATTGCCATCATAGACTTTATTCGAAGCAGAAGCACCTGCAATGGTTAAGGCTTTAGGGGTAATGTCGGCAGTAAGAAAAGTAGGGGCAATGAATGAGTAATTGCTGGCATCAATGCCATTCAACGTAGAGGAAAAAACAGAAATAGCTTTTGAGTTTCCTACATTTTTATCGGCAAAGGCAGCAGAGCCCAAGCTCAAACTAACGCTTTCGGAGCCGATTACTCCAATGAGAGATCCTCCTGAAACAGAAGCTATGGTTGTACCGTCATAAACTTTATTAGAGGCTGAAGCCCCTGCAATAGTAAGCGATTTAGCAGTAATGTTAGCGGTTAAAGAGTTCGGAGCAATCAAGAAGTAATTGCTAGCGTCAGCTCCGGTTAACGAGGCAGATGCAATCGTAATGCCTTTAGCAAAACCAACATTTTTGTTAACAAAGCTAGCAGAGCCGAGAGTAAAACTAACCGCTTCAGCACCTACGATGCCAACCAAAGAGCCACCGGAAACCAGGGCTGCTGTAGTGCCATCATACACTTTGTTAGAGGCTAAAGCCCCAGTAATGTTAAGGGCTTTAGGTATAATGTCAGCACTAAAGCTAGAGGGGGCAGTTAGTAGGTAATTGCTAGCATCAGTGCCGTTTAAAGAGGCCGAAGCCAAATGAATAACTTTAGCATTACCAACGTTTTTATCGTTAAAGGTAGCTGATCCAAGATCAAAGCTAACCGCTTCGGAGCCGATCACTCCCACAAGTGAGCCACCGGAAATGGAGGCAGTAGTTGTACCATCATAAACTTTATTAGAGCCTGAAGCGCCAGCGATAGTGAGAGTTTTAGCGGTAATGTTAGCAGTGAGAGAGCCAGGAGCGGTAACAGAATAGTTAGTGGAATCAACGCCGCTTAAAGAAGTAGAGGCAAGGGAGATACCTTTGCTCGTACCAACGTTTTTATCAGTGAAAGTAGCCGAACCAAGGCTCAAGTTAACTGTTTCAGATCCAATTATTCCTACTAATGAACCGCCAGAAACAGAGGCAGCAGTTGTACCATCATAAACTTTATTGGAGACCGACACGCTAGTAATGGTTAACGCTTTCGCAGAGATGTTGGCGGTAATGGAGGTAGGTGCTGTAACAGAGTAGTTACTGGAATCAGGGCCATTTAAAGAAGCTGATGCAATCGTAATAGCTTTAGTATTGCCAACATTCTTATTAGCAAAATAGGCAGACCCTAGCGTGAAGTTAACCGTTTCAGTGCCTACGATGCCAATTAGGGAGCCACCAGAAATCGAGGCTATCGTAGTGCCATCATACACTTTGTTAGATGCTAAAGCCCCAGCAACGATAAGGGTTTTAGGTGTGATATCAGCATTAAAGCTAGAGGGGGCAGTTAGTAGGTAATTGCTAGCATCGGTGCCGTTTAAAGAGGCCGAAGCTAAATGAATAACTTTAGCATTACCAACATTTTTATCGCTAAAGGTAGCTGATCCAAGGTCAAAGTTAACCGCTTCGGAGCCGATTACTCCCACAAGCGATCCGCCTAAAATGGCTGCATTGGTAGTACCATCATAAACTTTGTTAGAGGCAGAAGCTCCGGCTACGGTAAGGGTTTTGGCGGTAATGTTAGCGGTAATCGATGTGGGAGCAGTAATCGAGTAGTTACTAGCATCAACGCCGCTTAAAGAGGCAGAGGCGAGAGAGATACCTTTAGCAGTCCCAACATTTTTAT
>JAZKAR010000039.1:0-2032 GCA_040389065.1 Pseudomonadota bacterium
TAACGTTGGCATTAAGCGGCACCGAAGCGCACGCGTAGGGAATTTTGCAGCGCCGATGCAAAATGTCCGCTTGAATAACTTGTTGTACGAATACGGTGGAGTTGCATGTGTTTGAGCGTGTGAAATGGTTGAGGTAAACATACCCAGATGTTTAAATAGTCGATGATGGATTTTAAACCTTAAATGGTTAAAGTTGGAGATTTTAATAAAGCAGGAATGCTTAAATTAAGCGAGCCACGATATAAGGTTTTGATCAAATGCTAATGAGGCTGATCAAGGTCATTGCAACACTGTTCATTTACGCAAAAAATGTATGAAAAACTGAGCCGCAATACTTAACGTGAATACGATGTTTGGGAGGCTAAAAAATATTGAGTTTCACGGTGTGAATGATCAGTCTATATTGAATAGAGCGAACCACGAAAGTGTGACTATTTATAAAGGTTAAGTAAACTTGGATAGTTGGATTATAAAGTTAAAAAAACAAACAATTAAGAAAATATTTGATGTTAATTAATGGTTGGGGTTGTTAGAAGAGATTGAGTTTCATTGATTAAAGCAAATAGATTTTGTGGGGCGGTGTACAACGTTTGACTTAAGCGGCACCGAAGCGCAGCGTAGGGAATTTTGCAGCACCGCTGCAAAATGTCCGCTTGAAGGAATGGTTAGACTAGTATCTTACGCATGAGCAGGTTCAGCATGAAGCTTTAACCCTAATGCTTTGCATACTTTGATAATTGTGGAAAAGCTAGGATTGCCTTCTGGTGAAAGCGCTTTGTATAACCCTTCACGCGTAAGACCGGTTTCACGCGCAAGTTGCATCATGCCTCTTGCACGTGCGATATCTCCAAGGGCTGAAACAATAATCATAGGATCACCTTCTGATTCATCGATAGCAGCTTGAAGATAGAGCGCGCATTCTTCTTCAGTTTTAAGATAAGCAGCGGCATCATAAGGTTGAGTTAGAGTTTTTGACATTTGAGTAGCTCCTACAAATTACTTGCTAGTTTTAGTGCAGTTTTTATGTCTTTGGCTTGAGTACTTTTATCGCCACCTGCAAGTAAAATGATTAACTGCATGCCTTGTTGAACAAAATATACTCGGTAACCTGGACCATGATCGATGCGCATTTCAGAAACACCTTCGCCAACTGGTTTTACATCGCCAGGGTTACCGTGTCTCAAGCGCAAGATGCGTGCTTGCACTCGTGTACGTGCTTGAGCATCTCTTAGAGATTCAAGCCATTTAGAAAAAATGAGAGTTTCGCGGATTTCTATCATGATGAAATTGTGAACTATAGATTACAGAATTGCAAGTGTTTATTATATGTATGGACAGGAGGTCTAACGTTCGAATTAACCGGCACCGGAGCGCCGCGGAGGGAATTTTACCCGCGCAGCGGGTAAAATGTCCGGTTGAATGACTTGTTATACGTACTCTAGTTAATTTAGCGAGATTAAACCATAAGATAAAACAGCCTATTTTTTATTTGATTGATTACCAGGATATGGTTTTGCTTTTTGGGATAATTCATGAATTGATTGTGGATTTTTTAGGAATGCTTCACGTTCTTTTTCTAAAACAGAAATTTTATGTATTGCAGACTGAAGTTGAGTAGATATATTAAAAGATTTTGATTGAAGGCTAGATAACTCCGTTCTTACAAAAGCTATTTCTTTTTCTGTTTCTGCTTTGCTTTTTGAGTCTAAATAGTTATTCATTAAAGAAAATAATGCTATGAACGCAGTTGCAATACTAGTCCAAAACATTTTGGTTGATATACTCTTTTGATCTCTATAAGCTTTTGCTGATAACAAGGCTGTAACAAAAGGAATTTCACTTTCTGAGGTACTTTTATTTGCACGCTCAATAATTTCTTCTAGGGAAGCATTAAGATACTCTGATGCAGTTGGCTTTCTTTTGTTTACAAATGTATCGCTCATGTTTCAATTTTCTTTCAAAATCTGTTTTAATGGGTATAACGAATAAAAGGGACTTCCCCGTCCCGGCAAAGCATCAGTTGTTTGGTAAG